>DASPMY010000049.1:0-196294 GCA_035626815.1 Croceibacterium sp. | reverse complement strand
CCGCTCGGCTACGACGTGTACAACGTGCCCTACGGCTATCGCGACCAGTACTACGACACGCCCGATGCGCTGTACCGCTACAGCGACGGCTACGTTTACCAGGTCGATCCGGAAACCCGGCTGATCGCCGCCGCGATCGAGCTCCTCGCAACCTAGGAGAGCGTGATGGAAATGACCGGTCTGGGGCGCCGCCACGCGCTCGTGGCCGCGGCGGCAACGCTGCTGGCGCTCGCGGCTTGCAGCAACGAGGCGGAAGAAGGAACCGGAGAGTCGACGGAGGTCAGCGACGCCACGCTGGCGACCCTCGTCGCCGGCGACGGCGACCTGTCGGTGGTCTCGAGCGCGCTCAGCGACGCCGGGCTGGCCCAGGTGTTCGACGGCGCGGCGGCCTACACCATCCTCGCCCCGCAGGATGCCGCGTTCGACAAGCTCGGCGAGGCGAGCGCGGACTTGCGCACGCCCGAGCAGCGGCCGGCGATGGTCGCGATCCTGCGCGACCACATCGTGCCCGGCTACTTCACCCCGGCCGACATCGCCAAGGCGATCGAGCTAGACGACGACGGCAAGGTCCACATGAAGACGATGGGCAACCACACGGTGACGTTCTCCGGCACCGCCGAGGCGATCACGGCGACCGCCGAGGACGGCGCCACCGCGCGGCTCACCGGCGAGCCGCTGCGCGCCAGCAACGGCGTGGCGATCCCGCTCGACGGGCTGCTCAAGGCGACCAGCGGGGCGCCGGGCGCCGCCGCTCAATAATCGCGGCTGTACTCCGCCGCCACGCTGTGGCGGCCGATGGTGTTGACGCTCGCCAGCAGCGACAGCCAGCTGGTCACGCGGAACTCCAGCTCGGTGGCGTTGTAGCCTTTGCCGTCGGTGACGATCTCGACGTAGAACCGGCGGCCGAAGTTCTTGCCCAGCGCGATCGCCGTGCCGCGGTCGAGCGCGGCGTCGGCGGGCACGATGCGCAGCCGGTCGAGCCCGATCGCGGTGCGCAGGCGGTTGATCGGGTCCATCCCCCCGCCGCCGCGCAACGAGGCCACCGCTGCGCCGAGCTGGAGCGCGTCCGTGGCGGACAGGCTGGTGATCGAATCGCCGAACAGGATGCGCGCCAGCAGCTCCTCCTCGGGCAGCGCCGGGACCGAGGTGAAGTCGATCAACGGCCGGCTCGAGTTGCCGGTGACGGTCACCGCCACCGACAGGTCCTGCACCTCGGTCTCGGCGCGGATGTTGAGCCGCGGATCGGGCGGCGAGCTCTCGTCGAAGTCGATCACCCCGCGGGTGATCTCGAACCGCGTGCCGGCGAAGTTGTAGAACCCCTGGCGCGGCACCACCCGCGCCTCGCCGCCGATGCGCGGGTTCTCGGTCGTGCCGCGCAGGCGGATCTCGGCGCTCCATTCGCTGTCGAGGCCCATGCCGTCGACCTCGATGCCGCCCGGCGCGGCGGCGTCGATCAGGTAGCGCCACGGCGCGCCGGGGGCGGCGGCCTGCTGGATGTCGGGCGGCAGGTTGACCTCGCGGGTACGGATGTTGGGCAGCCGCTGCGTGGCCGCCGCCGCGCCGAGCTGCCAGCGCGCCTCGTTGACCTGCAGCCGCCCGGCGATCGTGCCGCCGACGCCGCTCGAGACGATGCGCATCGGCCCGGTCACCGTCGCGCCCATGTTGGCCAGATCCATCACCTCGGCGTCGCGCATCGCCAAGCGCAGGTCGATGCGCGGGCCGCGCTCGCGCGTCATGTCGGACAAGTCGACGAAGCCGCTGCCGGTGACCCGGCCGCCGTTGGGCGAGGTCCCGGCAAAGCTCGTCAGGTTGAGCCGCGAGCCCGAGAACGTGCCGCGCGCGCGAACCTCGCGGATGTCGCTGCCGGTCACCGCGCTCTGCACCCTCAGCGCGTCGCCGGCGAGCGAGCCGCGCACCCGCGGGTTGCGCAGCGTCCCGGTCACGTCGGCGGCGACGCGCATCGTGCCGGTGACGTCGATCAGCTCGATCGTCGACAGCCGCCACAGCGCGTCGGCCGGCCCCTCGAAGCGCAGCTGCGCGAACAAGTCGCCGGCATAGAGCCGGTCGGCCAGCGCGCCCGCAGCCGGCAGGCCGGAGATGCGCGCCTGCAGCCGGCCCTTGGTCTGGCCTTCGTCCTGCAGCACGGCGCGCGCCTGCAGCTGGCTCGGCGAGAGGCGGGCGACGAGCGCCAGGTCGATCGGCCGCGACGACAGCACCAGGCCCGAGCGGGTCAGGTTGTCGACCATCACCCGCGCCTCGCCGGTCGGCACGCCATTGGGGCCGGCGCCGACGTCGATGACCCCGGAGATCGTGCCGCCGAGGCCGATGTCGCCGGCGAACGCGTCGAGCAGCGACAGCGGCATGCTTGCCAGGCTCAGCTTGCCCTGGGCCGGCTGGCTGCCGCCGAAACGGCCTTCGGCGATGGCGAAGCCGTTGCCGAAGCTGAGCTGGGTCTTCTGCAGCGCCCAGCCGCCATCGGCGGTTTTCAGCAGCACCGCCCGCCGCGGCATGACGATCTCGCGGCCGGCGTAGTCGCCGCGCGCCGCGACGGCGATCCGCTCGGGCGCGACGTCGCCGGCGAGCTGGACGTTGAAGCGGCTCCCGCGCCGCCCGGCGAGCGAGGCCTGGAAGGTGCCGCGGCCGTTGACGACTTGCGCGTTCGCCGCCATCCGGCCGATGAACAGTGTGCCGTAGTTGATCCCGGCCGCGCGCACCGTGCCCTCGATGGTCGAGTTGCCCTGGCCGAAGTAGCCGCTGACGTTGACCGTCGCCTGGTTGATCGCCAGCGGCGTCGGCCCGGCGAAGCGGGCGTTGTTGGCGGTCAAGGCGACGTCGAAGCCTTGCCCGCCGTTGCGCGGCGCGAGGCGTATGGTGCCGTTGACCCCGCCGCCGGCCAGCGCCAGCGTTCCCGCCGCGCCGCCCTCGGCCAGGGTCAGCGTGCCGGTCACCGAGGTGCGCCACACGTCGAGCCGGCGGATGGCGATCTGCGTCGGCCCGCCCGCCGGCATCGTCAGGTCCAGCAGGCCGTCGAACGGGCCGAGCAGCGACTGGCCTTCGGCGTCGATGCGGAAGCCGTCGCGCGTCGGCGCCAGCGCCACGCGCACGTTGCTGAGGCCCGCCGCGGGGTAAGGGTTGGCGAACACCAGCGTCGCGCGGGGGCCGTCGCCCGCCAGCGCCGCCTCGACCGTGAACGGGCCGTAGTCGGCGTGCCGGCCGCTGCCCGCGAGCGTGGTGCGGCCGTTCTCGACCCGCCCGTCGACCAGCAGGCTGAGCTTGCTGGCGGTGACCCGCAAGTCGTCGAACGCGATCGGCCGCGCCGCGCCGAGCGTGACGCCGCCGTTGAAGCGGATGTTGCTGCCAGCGAGGTTGGCCAGCGTGGCGTTGGTTACCCGCGGCATGCGCCCGGTGAAGTTGGCCTGCAAGGTCCACGGCACGCCGCTGCCGATCGTGAACAGGATCTTGGCCCCGGCGTCGACCGTCCCCAGGTTCTCGAGCGCCAGGCCGCGCATCTCGACCGGGCCGGCGAGCGCGTAGCCGCCGCGCTCGATGTCGCCGCGCAGCGTCAGGTCCGCCTGCAGTCCCGGGAAACGCAGCTCGAGGTCGTCGGAGCGCAGCTCGCTGTCGGCCAGCGTGACCAGCCCGCGCAGCCGCCCGTTGACCAGCCGCGGGTCGATCAGCGCGTTGCCGCTGGTCACGCGGTCCACCGCCGCGTCGAGCGGTAGGCGCCAGCGCTTGCCGTCGTACGACAGCGTGCCGCGCTGGACGAGATTGGCGAACACCGTGCCGCCGAAGTCGGCGCGGCCGATGCTGAGCTCGAGCGGCGCGGTGAAGCCGCGGAAGGGCCCGTCGAAAGTCGCCCGGGCGACGAAATCGCGGAAGCTGAGGCCGGGGCCGAACAGCTCGGAATCGAGCAGCACCAGCCGCGTCTCGACTCCTTCGAAGGCGTTGTCGGCGAGATCGATCGCGCCGGCGCCGTCGAGCGCCACGCCGCGCCCGCGCAGGGCGATCGAGCCGTCGAGCACGCTGTCCTCGAGCGTGCCGATCGCCGCCAGCGAGACGACCTCGCCGAGCGCCTGGGCCGGCAGCCCGGTGAGATAGTCCTCCGGCCGCGCCTGGCCGACGATCTTGTAGCGCCCGCCGCGGTTGTAGACCTTGAAGGCGCCGATCGCCGCGCCGCCTTGGTTGACCACGAACGCGCCGTCCCACTTCTGCCAGGTCCCCTCGCCGACGAGGCGGGCGCGCAAGTCGTCCTCCGCGCCGACCAGCATCGCCAGCAGGCCGCCCGCCGGGGCGCGGTAATCGACGTCCATGTCGAAGCGGTTGCCGTCGGGCTCGGCGTCGATCCGGGCGACGAGGCGGTCGCCGCCGCCGAAATCGCCGCGCGCGTCGAGCAGCACGCGACCGTCGCGGATGTCGGCCTTGGCGCGAAAATCGACCACCCGCTCGTCGCCGAGCAGCCCTTCGGCGATGTGCAAGTCGTCGACCACGAAACGGTCCACGCGGATGTCGAAATCGGGCAGGATCGGCGCGTCGGGATCCCCCGGCAGCAGCTCCGGGGCGGCGTAGAACGTGCCCCCGTGGAGCACCAAGTGGCGCACGTCGAGCCCGGTGACGAAGAACTTGAGCGGCCGCCAGTTGAGGTCCACCTCGGGCACCTCGAGGAACAGCTTTCCCTTGGCGTCGCGCAGCTTGACGTCGAACAGCGTCGCGCTCCACAGCACCGAGCCTTCGATCCGCCCGACCTCGACGGTCAGGCCCGAAGCCGGCGCCACGTCGGCGATCTGGTCGACCACGAACTGTCGGCCCGACCCGGTATGCAGCCAGGCGATCGCCACGCCAACGAGCAGCACCAGCGCCAGCATGACGAAGCCGAGCCCGCGCAACACCTTGCGCGCCGTCGAGCGGCGACGCTCGGGCTCCGGCGCGTCCGGGCCCGCGGTCTCGATGACCTCGTCGTCGGCCATCAGAACGCCTGCCCGAGCGCCACGTAGACGCCGACCCGGGGATCGCCCGGCCCGCGATTGAGCGGCACGGCGATGTCGAGCCGCAACGGGCCGAAGCCGGTGTGGTAGCGCGCGCCGATCCCGGCGCCGAGCTTGATTTCGTCGAATCCGGGCGTCGAGCTGGCGCCGACGGTGCCGGCATCGACGAACGGGACGATGCCGAGCGCGCCGCCGAACATGCCGGTGCGGATGCGCGCCTCGAGCGAGAACTCGGTCAGCGAGCGGCCGCCGGTCGGGTCGCCGGCGCTGTCGCGCGGACCGATGCCCTTGTACTCGTAGCCGCGCACCGAGCCGCCGCCGCCGGCGTAGAGCCGGCGCGACGGCGCGATCGCCCCGAGCGGCGCGCCGGTGATGCTGGCGAAGCGGGCGCGCCCGGCGATGACCACGTTCTCGCCGAACTGCTTGTAGTAGGTCGCGTCGACCTGGCCGCGCAGGTAGACGCTCTCGGCGTTGTTGGTGCGCGACACTTCGGGCGAGATGCGTGCGCCGAGGCGGAAGCCGCGGGTCGGATCGAGCAGGTCGTCCGAGGTGTCGAGCTGGGCGAACAGCGGGACCGCGCCGACGAAGAAGGTCTGCCGCGGGCCGAGCACGCCGTTGGCGTCGCGCGCCCGCTCGCCGGTGGCGACCAGCTCGAGCCCGGCCGAATAGCTGAACGGCTTCTGGAACAGCACGGTGCTGACCCGCTCGAACGTGCCGATCAGCGACACCGTGCGCGCGTCGTAGGCGTCGTAGTCGATCGTGCTGGCGAAGGCATCGACCGTGAGGATCTTGTCGCGCCCGCCGAAATTGTTCTTGCGGAAGGTCACCCCGAACAGCTGCTCGGCGGTGCCGGCGATGCCGCGCACGCGCAGCATGCCTTCGGGCGGGAACAGGTTGCGGTGCTCCCAGCTGCCCTCGACCTTGAAGCCCTCGCCGGTGCCGTAGCCGATGCGGCCGGCGATCGTCCGCAGCTTGGCCTTGCTCATCTCGACGTTGACGTCGACCGTGCCCGGCTCGCCGTTCGCCGGCGGCTCGGCCTCGACCGGAGTCATCGTCACGCTGGCGACGAGCCCGGTGGCGAGGATCGCCCGCCGCAGATCGAGCTCTAGGCTGCGCTGGTAGATGTCGCCGGGCTCGAACCGGGCGATGTCGGCGAGGTGGTCGCCCGAGAGGAAGTCGGGCAGGTTGCTGGTCACCCGGCCGAAGCGGTACTTGCCGCCCGGCGTCACCGCCATCGTCAGGTCGCCTTCCTCGCGCGCGTGGTCGACGAGCAGGTCGGGCTCGGCGATGGCGGCGAACGGGTAGCCGCTCTCGCCGAGCGCCTCGTCGAGATCGTAGCGTTCCTCGACGATCTTGTCCTGCAGCAACGGATCGCCGCGGGTGATCTCGAACGCCTGGCGCAAGGTCTCGAAATCGGGCCCGGCCGCGGGCAGGCTGCCGAGGTCGACCGCGCCGAAGCGATATTGCTCGCCCGGAATAATGTCGAAACGCACCGTCGGCTGGCCGTCGACCGCTTCCTCGCCCGGGGCGATGCCGCCGACCGAGCGGAACACCAGCGCGTCGTAGTAGCCGTAGACGCGCAGCATGCGGTTGAGCAGCGCTTCGTCCGCCCTCGCCTGGGCGGCGAGACGCGCGGCATTGTCATCGTCGTCGAGCTCCTCGATCGTCGACAGCGACTTGAAGCGTTCGATGAACTCGTCGTGGTGGGGGAACAGCGCCCGCTCGCTCGGGAACACCAGCACCAGCTCGTCGGAGATGCGTTCCTCCTCGCCCATCGCCACGCGCGGCGGCTCGTCGTCGAAATCGGCGAACTGGATGTCCTCCTCGGGCTCGAGCGGCGCGAGCTGCGGCAGCTCGGTGTCCTCGGGCCACGGCACGTCGACGCCGGGCAACTCGGCGAGCGGCGAGGCGGGATCGAGCTCGCCCGGCGCCTCCTCGGCCGCCGCGGCCTCGGGCGACACGCCCTGCTGCGCCCATGCCTCGGGGTCGGCGACGGCGGCGTCGGGGATCAGCTCCTCGAGCGTCGGCTCGGCCGAGCTGTCCTGCGCCGCCACCGGCGAGCAGATAAGCGAAGCGGAAGCCGCCAGCGCGGCCAGCGACCTGCGAAAATCAGGCGAGCTTATACTGCTTCTGCCCGCCGTCCTTGCCGACCCCTTCGACGAGGTCGGCATCCTCGCGGCGGGCAGCGGACACGGAGGCAATGAGCGTGGTCTGCTCGGCGTTGGACAGCCGCTGCCAGCCGGCGGGGCCGAGCCGCTCGAGCGGGCGGTAGCGGATCTTGTACTGCATCCGCTGCGAGCCTTCGACCCAGTAGCCGAGATACACGTAAGGGAGCTGCGCCTCGGCAGCCCGCCGAATGTGATCGAGAATAATGAAATTCCCAAGCCCCGTCCGCGCCTCATGTTCCGGGTCGTAGAAGCTGTAGATCATCGACAACCCGTCCCCCTGGCGGTCGGTGAGACAGGCGCCGACAAGCCGGCCCGGCGCACCATCCGCAGAAGGCTCCCTGTATTCAAGCACAAAGCTCGAAACCGCGGTGTGTTCCACCATGTCGGCGTAATCGATCTCGTCCATCGCGGCCATGCCGCCGCCCGGATGACGATGGGCGAGGTAGCGCTGCAGCAGCTCGAACTGCTCGGCGGTCGCCCACGGGCGGCATTCGGCGACGACGAGATCGCCGTTGAGGCGCAGGTTCTTCTTCTGCCCGCTCGACGGGGCGAACTCCTGCGCGACGACGCGCACCGACACGCAGGCGCGGCAATCGATGCAGCTCGGGCGGTAGGCGACGGTCTGGCTGCGGCGGAAGCCGATCCGGCCGAGCGCGTCGTTGAGCGCCTCGGCGTGCGGGCCCTTGAGCTCGGTGAACACCTTCCGCTCGGTCCGCCCCGCAAGGTACGGGCACGGCGCCGGGCTCGTGACGAAGAAGCGGGGAAACCGAACCGGAGCCGTCACGTCGCAGGCGGTCCTCTCACAGGCGTTTGAACGGGCGGGCGCTACCGTAACGAGACTAGGTCCCCCGGGTGCCCGCGGGGAACTGTATTAACCACAATTTCCGTGGATAGGAGCGATATTTTCGACATTCGCGCCCGCCAGGGCGTTAACCCGCCCCGATACGGGTCAGTTCAGCTCGACCTGGCTAACCGAATAGCCGCGCGCTCGGAGCGCGCCGACCAGCTTCTCGATCTGCTCGCGGTCGCGGGCCTCGCACTCGATGTCGGTCACCAGGCCTTTCGCCGGGAGGTTGGTGAAGATGCGCTGGTGATAGATCTCGAGGATGTTGACGTTGTGCTCCTGGAACTCGCGCATCACCTTGTAGAGCGCGCCGGGGCGGTCCTGCAGCGTGATCCGCAACCGCGCCAGCCGGCCCGAGCGGGCGAGGTCGCGCAGCAGCACGTTGGCCAGCAGGCGTGTGTCGATGTTGCCGCCGCACAGCACCAGGCCGACCTTCTTGCCGGCGAAGCGCTCGCGATGGGCGAGCACCGCGGCGAGCCCCGCGGCGCCGGCGCCTTCGACCACGGTCTTCTCGATCTGCAGCAGCAGCGACACGGCCATCTCGAGATCGGCCTCGCCGACCAGCACGATGTCGTCGACCACCTCGCGGATCACCCGGCTGGTGAACACCCCCGGCTCCTTGACCGCAATGCCCTCGGCCAGCGTGTCGCCGCCGCACGGCAGGTCCTCGCCCTTGTACTTGGCGTAGGCCGACGGATAGAGCTCTGCCTGGACGCCGATCACCTCGATCGGCGGCCGGTGCGCCTTGGCCACCGTGCCCATGCCCGAGATCAGCCCGCCGCCGCCGATCGGGACCACAATCGTCTCGATCTCGGGTGCCTCCTCGAGCAGCTCGAGCGCCACCGTGCCCTGCCCGGCCGCCACGTCCGGATCGTCGAACGGGTGGACGAAAGTCAGGCCAAGCTGCTTCTCCATGCTCAGCGCGTAGGCGTTGGCCTCGTCGAACGTTTCGCCTTCGAGCACGACCCTGCCGCCGACGCTCTCGGTCTGCATGACTTTCACCGTCGGGGTGGTCTTGGGCATGACGATCGTCACCGGCACGCCGAGCCGGGTGCCGTGGTACGACAAGCCCTGCGAATGATTGCCGGCCGAAGCGGCGATCACGCCACGCTGGCGCTGCGCTTCGTCCATCAGCAGCAGCGCGTTGAGCGCGCCGCGCTCCTTGTAGGCGGCGGTGAACTGCTGGTTCTCGAACTTGAGCCAGATCTCTGCCCCGGCGATGCGCGACAGAGTCTTGCTGTACATCGTCGGGGTGCGCACCACCGCCCCGGCGATGCGCTTCGCCGCAGCTTCGACGTCGGCCAGCGTCAGCGTGGCTTCGAGGAGTCCCGTCCCGGTCATGGCGGCGGGCCGTAACCGAAATTCCGCGCCAAGGGAAACCCGGCGGCGGCAACGATTGCTTTGCGCGCCGCAAGGCGGCAGGTGAACGGCCATGGACGACAGCAAACGCATCGCCTTCCTCGGCCTCGGCGTGATGGGCGCGCCGATGGCCGGACATCTCGCCCGCGCCGGGCACCGGGTCACCGTGTACAACCGCACCGCCGCCCGGGCCGAGGAATGGATCGCGCGCCATGCCGGGCTCGACGTGGCCAGGGCGGTCACGCCGGCCGAGGCCGCCCGCGGCCAGCACGCGGTGTTGACTTGCGTCGGCAACGACGGCGACCTCGCCGAGGTCGTGCTGGGTGAGCAGGGCGCGCTCGCCGCGATGGAGGCGGGAGCGCTGTTCGTCGACCACACCACCGTCTCGCCCGACATCGCCCGGCGCATCGCCGCCGAGGCCGAGCGGTGCGGCGTGCTCGCGCTCGACGCGCCGGTCTCGGGCGGCCAGGCCGGGGCCGAGAACGGCAAGCTGGCGATCATGTGCGGCGGCTCGCCCGAGGCGATGGACGGCGCGCGCCCGGTCCTCGCCAGCTACGCCGCGCGAATCGTCCATGTGGGCGGCGCGGGGTCCGGGCAGGCGACCAAGGCGGTCAACCAGATCTGCATCGCCGGCACCCTCGCCGGGCTGTCCGAAGCCGTGCGCTTCGCCCAGGCTTCCGGGCTCGACATGGACAAGGTGCTCGAGGCCGTGTCGGGCGGCGCGGCGCAGAGCTGGCAGATGGACAACCGCTGGCGGACGATGGCCGCCGGCGAGTTCGACTTCGGCTTCGCCATAGACTGGATGCGCAAGGACCTCGCCATCGCCCTCGCCGCAGCGCAGCGCCGCAGGCTGGCGCTGCCGGTCACCGAGACAATCGACCGGCTCTATGCCCAGGTCCAGGCGATGGGAGGCCGGCGGCAGGACACCAGCGCGCTGATCCGCCACCTGCCGGAGGTCCACGCGTGATCGCCCGCCTGCTCGCCGCCGCCGCGCTGCTGCTGCCCGCGCCGCTCGTCGCCGACACGCTGGTCGACAACGTCAACGGCATCTCGGTCGACCGCAACGGCACCGTCACCCGCTTCGGCGCGATGGTGATCGACGACGAGGGCAAGGTCGCCCGGCTGGTCGAGCGCGGCGAGCGGCCGCCGCGCACCGAGTTCCGCGAGAACGGGCGCGGGCGGACGGTCATCCCCGGGATCATCGACGCCCACCTCCACGTGATGGCGCTCGGCCTCGGCCAGCTGGTCGTCGACTTGTCGGACACCCGTTCGCTGGCCGAGGCGCAGCGCAAGATCGCCGCCTATGCCGCGGCCAATCCCGAGCGCCCGTGGATCGTCGGGCGCGGGTGGAACCAGGAGCTGTGGGGCCTCGGCCGGTTTCCCACCGCGGCCGAGCTCGACGCCGTCGTCGGCGACCGCCCGGCGTGGCTCGAGCGGGTCGACGGCCACGCCGGCTGGGCCAACAGCCTCGCGCTCGCCTCCGCCGGGGTCACCGCCGACAGCGCCGATCCGCCAGGCGGGCGCATCGAGCGGGTCGCCGGCGGCCGCGCGCCCGCCGGCGTGCTGGTCGACGCGGCGATGGCGCTGGTCGACGCCAAGGTCCCCCCGCCGCGCGCCAACGACCGCGACGTGGCGCTCTACGAAGCGCAGCAGCTGCTCGTCGCCAAGGGCGTCACCGCCGTCGCCGACATGGGCACCAGCATCGAGGACTGGATGACCTTCCGCCGCGCCGGCGATACGGGCCGCCTGCGCATCCGCATCATGGCCTACGCCGCGAGCGTCGAGGCGATGACGCTGATCGGCGGCAGCGGCCCGACGCCATGGCTTTACGACGACCGGCTGCGGCTGAACGGCATCAAGCTCTACCTCGACGGTGCGCTCGGCTCGCGCGGGGCGCTGCTCAAGGCGCCTTATGCCGACGATCCGGCCAATCGCGGGCTCGCGATCATCAGCGGCACCCAGCTGCGGAACCTGATGAGCCGCGCGGCGATGGAGAACTACCAGGTCGCCGTGCACGCGATCGGCGATGCCGCCAACGCCGAGATCCTCGCCGCGATCGAGGAGCTCTCGGCCGACTATTCGGGCGACCGGCGCTGGCGCATCGAGCACGCGCAAGTCGTCGATCCGGTCGACATTCCCCGCTTCGGGCAGCATGGGATCGTCGCCTCGATGCAGCCGGTCCACCAGACGTCCGACCGGCTGATGGCGGAGGCGCGGCTCGGGCCCGAGCGGCAGGCGGGCGCTTACGCCTGGCGTTCGATCCGCGCGACCGGCGCGGCGCTGGCGTTCGGCTCCGACGCGCCGGTCGAGGCGCCCGACGCGTTCGCCGGCATGGCCGTGGCGATCAGCCGCGAGGACGCCGCGGGGCAGCCGCCCGGCGGCTGGCATCCGGAGGAGACGGTGACGATCGGCCAGGCGCTGGCCGGCTACACCGCGGTCGCCGCTTACGCCGGCTTCGCCGAAGGCCGCTTCGGGCGGCTCGCGCCCGGCGAGCGGGCCGACTTCGTCGTGCTCGACGCCGACCCGCTCGAGGCCAGCCCCGAGGACTTGCGCCGCATCCGCGTGCTGGAGACGTGGATCGGCGGGCAGCGCGTGTACGAAGCGGTGCCGCGCAGCGAGCGCGCGGCCGACGCGCCGGGGCGCTAGGACGCGGCCGGCGGCGTTTCCGCGGAGTCGCCCGCCGCCTTGGCCTCGTCGGCGATCTTCGCCGCGGGCTTCATCAGCAGCAGCGAGCCCTCGAACAGGATCATCAGCGGGATCGCCAGGATCAATTGCGAGATCACGTCGGGCGGCGTGGCTAGCGCGGCGACGATGAAGATGCCCACGATGACGTAGCGCCGCGACTTCGCCAGCTGCTCGCGCGTCACCAGCCCGGCGCGGTTGAGTAGCAGCAGCAGCACCGGCAGCAGGAAGCTGATCCCGAAGGCGAGGATGAAGTGCATCACCAGGTCGAGATACTCGCCCATCGCCGGCAGCGCTTCCTGCTCGAGCCCGGCGGTCTCGCCCTCGAAGCCGAGGAACCAGGTGAATGCGGTCGGCATGACCACGAAATAGGCCAACGAGGCACCGGCGGCGAACAGCACCGGGGTGGCGAAAAGGAATGGCAGGAAGGCCTTCTTCTCGCGCGCGTAGAGTCCGGGCGCGACGAACGCCCAAAGCTGGTTGGCGATGATCGGGAAGCTGACCAGGAACGCCGCGAACAGCGCCACCTTGATCTCGACGAAGAACGCCTCGTAGAGCTTGGTATAGACGAGCTTGCCTTCGCCGGGGGGGAAGGCGTCCGCCAGCGGGCGGACGAGGATCGCGAAGATAGGCTTGGCGAAATAGAGGCACCCGGCGAACGCCACCGCCAGCGCCAGCACGCAGCGGACCAGCCGGCCGCGCAGCTCGATCAGGTGGTCGAGCAGCGGCGTCTGCGTGTCGTCGATGTCCTTGAGCTTGAGGGCCATGGCGAACCTACTGCGGCGGCGCCGCGCCCGGCGCCGGCGGCGGCGCGTCCGGCGCCGGTTCGTTCGGGAGCGGCTCGGCGGCGCGGGCTTCGGCGGCCGCCGCCGGAGGTGGCGGATAAGCGCCGGTCGGCTCCATCTCGACCGGGCCGCCCGCCGGATGCTCGCGCATGATCTTCTCGTTCTGCGCCTTCCACTTGGCCTCGAGCTCCTCCATCTCGGCCTCGCGGATCATCGTGTCGAGCCCGGCGCGGAAATGGCCGGAGATCTTGCGCATCTTGCCGATCCACTTGCCCGCGGTGCGCAGCGCCAGCGGCAGGTCCTTGGGGCCGATGACGATCACCGCCACGATGACGATGAGCAGCAGCTCGGTCGGGCCGACATCGAACATGGGCGGCGCCCCCGGCTAGGGGTTAGTCGGCGGCCGGACGCGCATCGGCGGCGGCTTCGGTCACGGGCTGGGCCGCCGGGCCCGGCCCTTCGAGGCGCGCCGCAGCGGCGGGGGCGTCGCCTTCGTCGAGCCCGCGCTTGAAGCTTTTGATGCCCTTGCCGAAATCGCCCATCATCTCGCTGATCTTGCCGCGCCCGAAGAACACGAGGATCAGCATGGCGATGATCAGGATCTGGAACAGACCGGGTTTCACTGCAACTCTCCGAATGCTTGAACTCCGGTCTAGGCGCTTTCCTCGGGGTTTTCCAGCGCGGCGGCTTCGGGCTCGTCCGCTTCCGGTTCGGCGCGAGCCAGCTCGTCGTAGGCCTCGTCGACCGGGTCGAGCAGCCCGGCGGCCTTGAGCTCGTCGATGCCCGGCAGGTCCCTGCGGCTGGCGAGGCCGAAATGGCTCAGGAATTCGGGAGTAGTGGCATAGATCACCGGCCGCCCCGGCACCTCGCGCCGCCCGGCGACGCGCACCCACCCGGCCTCCATCAGCACGTCGAGCGTGCCGGGGCTGGTCTGCACCCCGCGGATCGCCTCGATCTCGGCGCGGCTGACCGGCTCGTGATAGGCGACGATCGCCAGCACCTCGGTGGCCGCCCGGCTGAGCTTGCGGACCTGCTCGCGCTCGCGCCGCAGCAGGTGGGCGAGGTCGGGCGCGGTCTGGAACTGCCAGCGTCCGCCGCGCTCGACCAGGCGCACGCCGCGCCCGCGGTAATGCGCCTCGAGCTCGAGCAGCGCGGGCCGCACTTCGGCCCCGGCGAGATGGGCGGCGAGCGCCTCGGCGGTCATCGGCTCCTCGGCGGCGAACAGCGTCGCCTCGACCGCGCGGACCAGCTCGTCGGGGCATTCCATCATTGTGCCCCCTCCTGCGTCTTTGCGACCGGAGCGAAGCAATCCAGAGCGTCACCCATTACCGCCCTGGATCGCCGCGGGACCTTCGGCCCCTCGCGATGACGACGGAAAGCGGTCATGCCGGCACCCTGCGCAAGTGCATCGGCCCGAACACTTCCTCCTGGCGGAGCTCGGCCTTGCCAAGCCGCGCCAGCTCGAGCGCGGCGACGAAGCTCGAGGCGAGCGCGGAACGCTTGAGCCGCGGATCGACGTTGGCCGGCAGGAAGTCGCGCAGCTCCATCCAGTCGAGCCTCACGCCGAGCATCGCCGAGACGCGGTCGATCGCCGAATCGAGCGTCATCACCAGGCGATCGCGGACCATGTGGACCACCGGCTCGCTGCGCGCCTTGACCACCGCGTAGGCCGAGACGAGCGAGTACCAATCGCACTGCCACAAGTTCTTGCGGTCTATCCGCAGACCTTCGGGAACGCCACGCACGAACACGTCGCGCCCAACCCGGTCGCGCGCCAGCAGCCGCGCCGCCGCCTCGCGCATCGCGCCCAGCCGTTGCAGCCGCAGCTGCAAGCGCAGCGCGAGCTCCTCCGGGCTCGGGTCCTCCTGCTCGTCCTTCGGCAGGAGCATCGCCGACTTGAGGTAGGCGAGCCACGCGGCCATCACCAGGTAATCGGCGGCGATCTCCAGCCGCAATGCCTCGGCCCGCTCGATGTAGGCGATGTACTGGTCGACCAGCGCGAGGATCGAGATCGCCTTGAGATCGACCTTCTGCCGCCGGGCAAGGTCGAGCAGCAGGTCGAGCGGGCCCTCCCAGCCGTCGAGCTCGAGGTAGAGCGCCGCGACGCGCGTCGGGCTCGCGCCGGGACCGTCCCAGTCGTCGGCGTCGGCGCCGGCGGGCTCGAACAAGAGGCCGTCGGTGTCGGTCATGCGAGGTTCCTCGCCAGGTCGAGCAGCGCGTCGCGCTTGGCGACGAGCTGCGCGCGGTCGGCCGCCACCGCCTCGCCGCTCGCCGCCAGCGCGCGCTCGAGCCGTCCCGCCCCGGCCTCCCCCAGGGCCGGCAACCGCTCGGCGATGCCGATCATGTCGTCCATCCTCGCCCAGCAATTGAGGACAATGTCGCAACCCGCCGCGATCGCTCGCTCGGCCCGCTCGGGCACCGAGCCGTCGAGCGCGGCCATGTCGATGTCGTCGGTCAGCAGCAGTCCGGAAAAGCCGATCCGGCCGCGGATCACCGCGTTCACTACGACCGGCGACAGGGTGCCCGGATTGTCCGCGTCCCACGCCGTGTAGCGCACGTGCGCGGTCATCCCGATCGGCGCATCGCGCAGCGTGCGGAACGGCTCGAGGTCGCGCTCGAGCTCGGCCTCGCTCGCCTCGACGGTCGGCAGCTCCTTGTGGCTGTCGGCCCCGGCGCGGCCGTGGCCGGGCATGTGCTTGACGCAGCCGGTGACCCCGCCGCGCGCCAGCCCGTCGAGCACCGCGCGCCCGAGCGCGGCGACCTGCATCGGCTCGCTGCCGAGCGCGCGGTCGCCGATCACGTCGTGCGCGCCCGGCTGGCGCACGTCGAGCAGCGGCAGGTAGTCGACCGTTATCCCGACCTCGGCGAGATCGTGGCCTAACGCCTCGGCATTCGCCCGCGCCGCCTCGATCGCGCTCGCCGGGGCGACCTGCCACAGCCTCGCGAACGCCTCGCCCGGAGGAAACGCGTCCCATTCGGGCGGCTTCATCCGCGCCACGCGGCCGCCTTCCTGGTCGATCGAGACCAGCAGCCGGTCGCGCCCGTGGATCGCGCGTAGTTCGTCGGTCAGCGCCCTGAGCTGCGCCCGGTCCTGCACATTGCGGCCGAACAGGATGTATCCCGCCGGGTCGGCGTCGCGGAAGAATGCGCGTTCGTCGTCGGTCAGCGCATGACCGGCCAGGCCGAAGATCGCGGGCGTCATGCCGCGGAGATTCGCAGGAAAGCCGCGGCCGGGCAAGTTTGCCCCCGGCGAGCGGTGTGGACAGTAACCACTCCGTAGCGCGCGGGTGGGGCTGCGATAGCCAGCCGGCCGCGAGCGGCCGTCAGCGCTTGACCTGGCAGTCCCCGCCGGCGGACTTGATCGCGCCGCACAGCGTATCGGCCTCGGCGGCGGTGCCGGCCACCGCCTGCAGGCGGTAGATGCGCCCGCCGTCGACCGTGCCTTCGACCACGCGGTGGCTGCGGCCCTGCAGCGGCTCGAACCGGCCGGCGAGCTGCGACCAGCCCGCTTCGGCGGCCTCGCGCGTCGAATAGGCGCCGACCTGGACGCCGATGCCGCCCGATGGCGCGGGCGCAGTTGCCGCGCCGCCCGCCTGCGCCTGCTCGCGGTCGATGCTCGGCGCCGGGATGCTGCCGGCGGCGATGCGGCCTTCGACCTGCTCGCCCTCGGCGACCTCGAAGCTGGTCTGGCCGGTGCCTTCGACCTGGCGGCCGCCGGGATCGTCCGGGCGGGTGCGGTAGGGCTCGTCGGGCGCCTCGATCGTGCTGCCGTCGGCGACCAGCTCGACATCGCGGCTGTCGCGGGTGAACCACCACAGCGCCCCGACGACCAGGACCACCGCCAGCAAGCCGACCGCGGCGAACGCCATGATACGACCGGTATCCACGCCCGGCTGCTCGTAGTCGTCGTCGGATTCGAGCCACGGCAGGCGCTCGTCGCCGCCCGCCAGCGCCAGCTGCTCCTCCGCCTCCAGCTCGTCGTCGTCCCCCGGCATCGCTACAGCTCCTCGACTGCCTGCACCCCCAATATCGCAAGGCCGTTACGAATTACCTGCCCGATTTGGCTGGCGAGGAAAAGCCGGCCGGCGGTCAGCTCGCCGTCGTGTGCCACGATGATGCGCTTGGCCGGATCGTCATTACCCATGTTCCAGAACGCGTGGAACGCGCTCGCCAGGTCGTGGAGGTAGAAGGCGATGCGGTGCGGCTCGCGCGCCTTGGCCGCCGCCTCGACCTCGCGCGGAAACTGCGCGGCGAGCTTGACCAGCGCCAGCTCGTCGGGCCCGAGCCGGTCGAGCGCGGCGTCGGACGGCGCGACCTCGGCCTTGCGCAGCGTCGAATGGATGCGGGCGTGCGCGTACTGGACGTAGAAGACGGGATTATCCTTCGACGCCTCGACCACCTTGGCGAAGTCGAAGTCCATCTGCGCCTCGGGCTTGCGCGTCAGCATGGTGAAGCGGACGACGTCCTTGCCGACCTCGCCGACGACGTCGGCCAGCGTCACGAACGTACCCGCGCGCTTCGACATCTTGACCGGCTCGCCGCCGCGCAGCAGCTGGACCATCTGCACCAGCTTGACATCGAACGGGATCGGCTTGCCCTGCCCTTCCGAAAGCGCCGCGACCGCCGCCTTGATGCGCTTGACGGTCCCGGCATGGTCGGCGCCCCAGATGTCGATCAGCTCGTCGGCCGCGGCGGCCTTCTGCATGTGGTAGGCGAGATCCGCGCCGAAATAGGTCCAGCTGCCGTCGCTCTTGCGGATCGGCCGGTCCTGGTCGTCGCCGAAGCGGGTTGAGCGGAACAGCGGCAGCTCGACGGCCTCCCAGTCCTCGGGGGTCTTGCCCTTGGGCGCCTCGAGCATGCCGTCGAACACCAGGCCGTGCTCGCGCATCCACGACTCGGCCGCCTCGGGCTTGCGCTCGGCCTGCAGCGTGGCCTCGGAGGAGAACACGTCGTGATGGATGCCGAGAAGCGCCAGGTCGCAGCGGATCATCTCCATCATCGCCGCCACGGCCTTCTCGCGGAACAGGTCGAGCCAGTCGCTCTCGGGCGCGGCGGCGTAGCGCTCGCCGAACTCGGCCGCCAGCGCCTGGCCGACCGGTACGAGGTAATCGCCCGGGTAGTACCCCTCGGGAATCTCGCCGATCTCCTCGCCGAGGGCCTCGCGGTAGCGCAAGTGCGCCGAGCGGGCGAGCGTCTGCACCTGCGCCCCGGCATCGTTGACGTAGTACTCGCGGACTACCGCGTGCCCGGCGAACTCGAGCAGCGCGGCGAGCGCGTCGCCGACGACCGCGCCACGGCAGTGGCCCATGTGCATCGGTCCGGTCGGGTTAGCCGAGACGTACTCGACGTTGACCGTCCGCCCCGCGCCCATCGCCGACCGGCCGTAGTCGGCGCCGAGCGCGGCGATCGCGCGCAGCTCGGCGAGCCACACGGCGGAGCCGAGGCGCAAGTTGATGAAGCCGGGGCCGGCAATCTCGGCGCTGTCGACACTGGGGTCGGCGGCGAGCTGTGCGACGATGCGCTCGGCAAGCGCGCGCGGATTGGCCTTCGCCGGCTTGGCGAGGACCATCGCCGCGTTGGTCGCGAGATCGCCGTGCGCCGGGTCGCGCGGCGGCTCGACGCTGACCGCATCGCGCGGCGTGCCGGCCGGCAGCACCGCCTCGCGCTCGAGGGCGGCGAGCGCGGCGTCGATCTTGCCGGCGAAGGCGGCGTAAAGGGTCTCGGGCTGGTCCATGCGCCGGCCCGTTAGCCGGTTTGCGGACGCCGCGAAACTACCGCGTGGCGTTGTAGGCCAGCTGCTCGTCGGTCAGCTGGAACCCGATCAGCAGCTCGAAGCTGGCGCGGGCGACCGCGGCGCGGACGTCGGGCTCGGTGAGCGGGTCGATCGCCGCTTCCTCGTCGCCGACCTTGCGCCGGCGGGTGATCCGCTCGCGGATGTCGTCGGGCAGCGTCGCCGCGGCGCGGTCGATGTAGGCCCCGGCGGTGCCGCTGGCGTACGCCCGGTCCTGCCCGTCGGCGAAATTGATCGTGACCGAGCCGAGCCGCTTGGCGACGACCGAGCTGCCGCCGCGCACGACCGTGGAGTAGTACGGCAAGGTGACCGAGCGCGCCCCGCGCCAGTCGCGCCGCTGGGCGATCACGTCGAACGTCGCGGTGGCGTAGACCTGGTCGCCGCTGTCGTTGCACTGGCTGCGGACGTTGGTGATCGCCGCCGACAGGTCGAGCGCCTCGAGCGTCCGCGCCCCGGCGGGCGAGAACAGCGTCACGTCGCCGGTGTAGTCCGGCACGCCGACCGCCGGGCACACGGTGCGCAACGCGGTGATCCCGACGCCCTGCTCGACGACGATTTCGCCCGACCGGGCGCAGCCGGCCAGCGCGGCGGCGGCGACGGTTGCGGCAAGCAGCGCTTTGCGAGCGGTCATCTTCATCCCTTGTCCAAGTGGAGCCGCAGGCCCTAGCCCTTTCGTTGCGACCTCACAACCGCTAGAGCGGCGCCGATGAACGCCCCCTTTCAGACCGCCGCTTCGACCGCCGTCAAGCCGCCGCTGACGGTGCTGATCGCCGCGCCGCGCGGGTTCTGCGCCGGCGTCGACCGGGCGATCGAGATCGTCGAGCGGGCGCTCGAGCGCTACGGCCCGCCGGTCTACGTGCGCCACGAGATCGTCCACAACCGCTACGTCGTCGACAGCCTCAAGGCTAAGGGGGCGGTGTTCGTCGAGGAGCTCGACGAGGTGCCCGACGGGTTCCCGGTGGTGTTCAGCGCCCACGGCGTGCCCAAGGCGGTCCCCGCCGAGGCGCAGCGCCGCGGGCTCGGCTACCTCGACGCCACCTGCCCGCTGGTCAGCAAGGTCCATCGCCAGGCCGAGCGGCAGATCGAGGCTGGCCGGCACATCGTCTTCATCGGCCACCGCGGCCACCCCGAGGCGATCGGCACTTACGGCCAGGTGCCCGAAGGGGCGATGACGGTGATCGAGACGGTCGCCGACGTCGCCGAGCTGGCGTTCGCGTCGGATGCGCCGCTCGCGTTCCTGACGCAAACCACGCTGTCGGTCGACGACACCGCGCAGATTGTCGCCGCGCTGCGCGCCCGCTATCCGCACGTCGTCGGGCCCAAGGCGGAGGACATCTGCTACGCCACCTCCAACCGCCAGGCGGCGGTCAAGCAGATCGCCGCCGACAGCGATCTGGTGCTGGTGATCGGCGCGCCCAACTCGTCAAACTCGGTGCGCCTCGTCGAGGTCGCCGAGCGCATGGGCACCGCCGCCCGGCTGATCCAGCGCGCTTCGGACATCGATCCGGCGTGGCTCGAAGGGGTGGCCACCGTCGGCCTCACCGCCGGCGCCTCGGCGCCCGAGAAGCTGGTCCGCGAAGTCGTCGAGCGGCTCGGCGAGTGGCGCGCGGTCGAGGAGCACACGCTCGTCACCGCCGAGGAGAAGATGATCTTCAAGCTGCCGCGCCAGCTGACCGACTGACTGCCGATGGCGGTCTACACCCCGCTGTCGGCGGCCGATCTCGCCGCGTTGATCGGCGAGTACGACGTCGGTGAGCTCGTCTCGGCCAAGGGCATCGCCGAAGGCGTGTCGAACTCGAACTGGATCGTCGAGACCACCGCCGGGCGCTACATCCTGACGATGTACGAGGCGCGCGTGGCGGCGGGCGACCTGCCGTTCTTCCTCGGCCTGCTCGACCATCTCGCCGGCAAGGGCAGCCCCGTGCCGCGCACGATCCATGACCGCGACGGCGCGGCGTTCCGCATGGTCCGCGGAAAGGCGGTGGCGCTGATCGAGTTCCTGCCCGGCGTCTCGGTCGACCGGGCCAGCCCGGCGCAGGCCCATGCGGTGGGCGAGGCGCTGGCCCATATCCATGTCGACGCGGCCGATTTCCCCGGCGAGCGCCCCAACGCGATGGCCCTGCCGCAGTGGCGCAAGCTGTTCGACGGCTGCGGCGAAGACGGGCTGCGTGCGATCGATCCGGCGCTGCCGGCGCTGGTCGCCGGCGAGCTCGACTTCCTGACCGCGAACTGGCCCGCGCACTTGCCACGCTCGGTCATCCATGCCGACCTGTTCCCGGACAACGTCCTGCTGCTCGGCGACACGGTCACCGGCCTGATCGACTTCTACTTCGCCTGCACCGACCTCACCGCCTACGATCTCGCCGTGACCCACAGCGCGTGGTGCTTTGACAAGGACGGCTCGTTCCGGCCGGAGATCGGCGAGGCGCTGATTGCCGGCTACGTCTCGCGGCGGGCGCTGTCCGCTGCCGAGCGGCACGCGCTGCCGGTGCTGGCGCGCGGCGCGGCGCTGCGCTTCCTCGCCACGCGCGCCTACGACTGGCTGCACACGCCGGCCGACGCGCTGGTCACCCGCAAGGACCCGCTCCAATTCGCCCGCCGGCTGTCCTTCTATGTGACGGACGGCGCAAAGGCCTTTTCCGCGCGCCCGGCTTGAGCCAGGACAAGCGCATGAAACGCGTGGACATTTTCACCGACGGCGCGTGCAAGGGCAACCCCGGCCCGGGCGGCTGGGCGGCGCTGCTGCGGCTGGGCAGGCACGAGAAGGAACTGAGCGGCGGCGAGCCGCACACAACCAACAACCGGATGGAGATGACCGCGGTGATCCGCGGCCTCAAGGCGCTGATCGAGCCGTGTGAGGTGACGCTCCATTCCGACAGCCGCTACGTCATCGACGGGATGACCAAGTGGATCCACGGGTGGCAGAAGAAGGGCTGGATCAGCGCCAGCAAGAAGCCAGTGCGCAACGAGGACCTGTGGCACGAGCTGATCGAGGCGGCCGCGCCGCACCGGATCGCGTGGCAGTGGGTCAAGGGCCACGACGGTCACCCGGAGAACGAGCGGGTCGACCAGCTCGCCTGCGCCGCGGCCGACGCTCAGCGCGGCTGAAAGCGAGCCGGGGCGTAGAGCGCCGCGTCGAGCGCCTCGGTCATCCCGTCGCGCGGCCGCCCGAGCAGCAGCTGCGCCGCCAGCCGCGCCGCGGCGGGGGCGGTCTGAATGCCGAAGCCGCCTTGCCCGGCGAACCAGAAGAACCCCTCGCGCGCCGGATCGAAGCCGTAGACCGGCAGCCGGTCGGGCGCGAAGCTGCGCAGCCCGGCCCACTTGCGCTCGACCGCGGCGACCTGCCAGTCGACGACATGCTCGAAGCGGTCGATGGCGATGGCCACGTCGAGCTCCTCGGGGGCGGCGTCGCACGCCGGGGTCGGCGTCTCCTCGTGCGGGCTGAGCCACAGCTTGCCGTTCTCGGGCTTGAAATAGAACCGGCCGTTGATGTCGAGCACGAGCGGGAGGTCGGGCGGCGGCGCCGGCTCGGTGCGCAGCTGGACGATCGTGCGCCGGAGCGGCGCGATGCCGAGCGGGCGCGCGCCGGCGAGAGCGGCGACCCCGTCGGCCCACGCGCCGGCGGCATCGACCAGCACGCGCGCGCGCGCCTCGCCCGCCGGGCCGAACGCCAGGCGCCAGCCGCCGCCCTCGCGCTCGGCGGTATCGAGCCGCGCCCGGGTGCGCAGCTCGGCGCCGGCCCGTTTCGCCAGCGCCAGGTAATGCTGGTGCAGCGCGGCGACGTCGATGTCGGCGCAGGCCGGCTCGGCGATGGCCAGCGTCCATTCGGCGCGCAGGCCCGGCAGCCGCTGCTCGAGCGCGGCGCGGCCGAGCCGCTCGATATGCACGCCGCTGCCGGCGAAGCGGGCGATGAAGGCATCGATCGCCGGCTCGTCCTCGGCGCGCGCCAGATAGAGCGCGCCGCGCGGCGAGAGCATCCCGTGGGCGCGCAAGTAGCGCCCCGAGGCCAGCGTCAGCGGCACCACCGCCGGGCCGCCGTAGCATTCCTCCCAGAACGCGGCCGAGCGGCCGGTGGTGTGGTACCCCGGCACGGCTTCGGCCTCGGCCACGAGCACCCGGGCGTGCGGCGCGAGCTCGGCGGCGATGCTCGCACCGGCCATGCCCGCGCCGATGACCGCGATGTCGTAACTCGCGCTCATCGGGGCGGGACCCGCGCGAGGAATGCGTCGATCGCGGCGAGCGCCCGCTCGCGCACCGGGTCCGCCTCGCGCAGGATCTCGTGCGCCGCCTCGCGGCCGAACCACAGCGTCTCGGCGTCGGGCAGACGCGCCGCCGCCCGGCGGATGGCCGCCACGCCGACCAGCCGGTCGGCGCCCGTGGCGACGACGAACACCGGCAGCTCAATGGCCTCGAGCACGTCCGGCCTGGCGAGCGCGCCGATCGAGGCGAGCGCGCCCTTGACCCAGCCCCAGCTGCCCGGCCCCATCGTCAGCTCGGGGCGCTCTCTTCGCCACCACAGCTCGTCGGCGTAGCGGTCGGCGTCGTGGGTCAGCAGCGCCTGGCGGAACGCCGGAACCTCGCCCGGCCGCTCGCTCCACTTCCACGCCGGGCGGCGCGGGTCGCCGACGGCGCACATCGCCCGGGCCAGCGCCTGGCGCCAGGCGCGCGGCACCCGCTCGGGCAGCACGTCGAGCATCGGCGCCGACAGCACCAGCGCGTCGGGCGGCGGCTCGAGCGCCCGCTCGGCGACCGCTCGCAGCGCCAGGTGCCCGCCCATCGAATGGCCGACGAGGACACGCGGGCCGCCGCTCTCGCCCGCCCAGCCCTGCCAGAACGCGGCGAGGTCGCCGACCCACAGCGCGAAGTCGTTTACGTGCCCGGTCACCGCGTCGAGGCCGAGCCGGCCCGAGCCCGCCTGGCCGCGCCAGTCGGCCGCGGTCACCCGCCAGCGCTGCCGGCGCCAGTGCTCGAGCGTCTCGAGGTATTTCTCGTAGGCGTCGCCGCGCCCGGGCATGAACAGCAGCGAGCCGCGCGCCGGGCCGTCGGGCACGTCGCAGTCGAGCCGGCGGATCGCGTGCCCGTCGGGCGCGGCCCAGCGGCTCTCCCTCGCGCCGGGCGGAATGGCGCGGCGGTCAAACGCTTGGCTAATTCCGCCCTCCTTGCGTTGGTTACTATTTGGTAAGTGATGCGCGCTAGCACGGGGCACCGGGGATGACGGGGTCTCGATGCTGGACGAACCTTTCAAGTATGGTCTGCTCGCCATGTTGGCAATCGCGCTGCTGGTCGCGGCGTTCACCGACTTGCGCCACCGGCAGATCGGCAACTGGCTGAACGGCGCGATCGCGCTGGCCGCCCCGCTGTTCTGGTGGGCCACCGGCCTCGCTCTGTGGCCCGATGTCGTGCTGCAGCTCGGCGTCGCCCTGGCGACGTTCGCGGTGCTCGCAGTGCTGTTCGCGATCCGCGCGATGGGCGGCGGCGACGTCAAGCTGCTCACCGCGCTGGCGCTGTGGATCGCGCCGGCGATGTTCCTCAAGCTGATCATCATGATGGCGCTGCTCGGCGGCGTGCTGACGATCGCGTTCGGCGGCTGGCACATCATGCGCCGCCAGCGCGACAGGCTGTCCATTCCCTACGGCGTGGCGATCTCGCTCGCCGGCCTGTGGGTGCTCGGCACCCATTATCTGCCCCCGTCGTCCGCCGGAGGACTGGGGTGAACCCGATTTTAACCAATTAAGCCTTAAGCGACTGCAATCATTCGCTTGAGACCATTTAGGGGGCTTGACGCACCATGGACAGGAAGAAGCTGGTTCTGCTGCTGGGGGCGCTGATCGTCGCGATCGGCACCGCGCTGGCGGCCCGGAGCATGTTCGCCGGCGCGGCCACGCCCGAAGTGCAGGCCGCCCCGGTCGAGCCGCAGGGGCCGAAAGTGCTGGTCGCCAAGCGCGCCCTGCCGGTCGGCACGATCATCACCGCCGACGCGGTCGGCTACCAGCTGTGGCCGCAGGAAATGGTCCAGGACGCCTATTTCATCGACGGCGAAGCCGACATGACCAAGCTGCTCGGCACCGTCGTGCGCCATCCGATCACGGCCGGCGAGCCGGTCACCCGCGGCGGCCTCGTCGCCCCGGGGGACCGCGGCTTCCTGGCGGCGGCGCTCGGGCCGGGCATGCGCGCGATCACCGTGCCGGTGTCGGCCAAGACCGGCGTCGGCGGGTTCGTGTTCCCCGGCGACCATGTCGACATGATGCTGACCCAGACCGTGTCGGGCGACGAAGGGGCCGCGCTCAAGACCACCGAGACGATCCTGCGCAACCTGCGCGTGCTCGCCACCGACCAGTCGACCGAGTCCACCACCACGCAGGACGGCAAGACCATCGTCCGCGCGTTCCGCACCGTGACGCTCGAAGTCACCCCCCGGATCGCCGAGAAGATCTCGGTCGCGCAGACCATCGGCACGCTCAGCCTGTCGCTGCGTTCGATCGCCGACAACCAGTCCGAGCTCGAGCGCGCCATCGCGTCCGGGGAGATCGACCTGCCCGACAACGCCTCGAAGGAAGACGAGGAGAAGCTGCTGCGCTCGGCCATGGCCCGTCCGCAGGACGGCGCCTCGACCTACGTCACAGGCGGCGACGTGTCGCGCTTTCAGCGCAGCACGATGCCGCGGACCAAGACCGAGGCCCCGCTGCAGATGACCGCCAACGGCGTGGCCGCCGTGCCCGCCGGGCCGACCGGTCCGACCATCCGCGTGACCCGCGGCAAGACCACCACCGTCGAGCCCGTTGGCCGCGGGGCGGGCGCGTTGCTCGACCGCCAGGCGGCCGGTGTCGGCGCGGCCGGGGCGGTCCTGCCGTCGGCGCTGAGCACACTGCGTTGAACGCGATGGCCCGCTCTCCGGCCATCGATCGCCACACCGCGAAGGCAAGCGAATTCAATTCGAGGGGCAATAAGATGAAGAGCCGTCTTACCAAGACACTGCTGTCCGCCGCTTGCGCGCTCGCGCCGCTGGCCGCGGTCCCGGCGGGGCCGGCGCAGGCCCAGGCCGTGATCAGCCCGTCGCAGGACATCGTCTTGTCGATCGGCCGCGGCCAGCTGGTGACCGTGCCCGGCAACATGGCCGACATCTTCGTCGCCAACGAGGCGATCGCCGACGTCCAGGTCAAGTCGCAGCGGCAGCTCTACGTTTTCGGCAAGGCCGGCGGGGAAACCACCGTCTACGCCAGCAGCCCCTCGGGCGACATCATCTGGTCGGCCAACATCCGCGTCGGCTCGAACCTCGACAGCATCGACCAGATGCTGACGCTGGCGATGCCCGAGGCCAACATCCAGGTCGCCACGATGGGCACCAACACGGTTCTGCTGACCGGCACCGTGGCCGCCCCCGAGGACGCCGCCGAGGCCGAGCGCCTGGTCGCTGCGTTCGTCGGCGAGGAGGCCAACGTCGTCTCGCGCCTGCGCATGGCAACGCCGCTGCAGGTCAACCTGCGCGTCCGCTTCGCCGAGGTCAGCCGCTCGCTGGTGCGCCAGATCGGCGTCAACCTGACGACGGTCGATTCGACCAGCGGCTTCCGCTTCGGCATCGGCCAGGGCCGCACCGAGGGCATTCCGCAGTTCACCCCGTCGGCGATCGATCCGGTGACCGGCCAGCGCATCTACCCGCCGGTCGGCGTCGGCCGCACCGAGGGTCCGGACTCGAGCAACGTGGTCACCAACCTCGCCTCGGGCACCACCCTCGGCGCGTTCGGCCGGCTGCTCGGGCTCGACATCGGCAGCGCGCTCGACCTCGCCGAGCAGGACGGCCTCGTGACCACGCTGTCCGAGCCCAACCTCACCGCGCTGTCGGGCGAGACCGCCGAGTTCCTCGCCGGCGGCGAGTTCCCGATCCCGCTCAGCCAGGGCCTCGGCACGACGACGATCGAATACAAGAAGTACGGCGTCAGCCTGGCCTACACCCCGACGGTGCTGGCCAACGGCCGCATCTCGATCCGGGTGCGCCCGGAAGTGTCCGAGCTGTCGAGCCAGGGCGCGGTCAACGTCGGCGGCTTCACCATTCCGGCGCTGACCGTGCGTCGGGCGGAGACGACCGTCGAGCTCGGCTCCGGCCAGAGCTTCATGATCGCCGGCCTGCTGAGCAACAACGCGCAGAACACCATCGACAAGGCGCCGGGCGCGGGGGACATCCCGATCCTCGGCAACCTGTTCCGCTCGACCGAGTTCCGCAAGGGCCAGACCGAGCTGGTGATCGTCGTCACCCCGTACCTGGTGCGCCCGGTCGACGACAGCGACATCGTGCTGCCGACCGACGGCTTCCGCGCGGCGCCGATGGCCGAGCAGTTCCTGATGAACAAGGCGCACGACGGGCTCAGCACCGGGACCCGGCCGATGCCGCGCGCCGCCGATGAGGCGCCGCCGCCGGCGGTCGGCCTGATCGATCAGGCCGGCCCCGAGCTGGCCGCCGACAACCGCCGCCGTCCCGAGGACGGCGAACCCGCCGCCGAAGCGGCCACGCCCGGCTTCAGCCTGTAAGTGAGAAAGGTGATCACGATGCCCATTCGCACCCAGTCCGCGGTCGCCGCGGCCATCGCCCTCTCGCTCGGCCTGGCGCTCTCGGCCTGCGGCGACAGCCCCAACAACCGTTCGCTCTACAGCACCAAGCAGCCGGTCGTCGAACGCCACAACTACACGCTCGACCTCGCCGCCGGCGCGGGCGGGCTGGCCATCCCCGAGCAGCAGCGGCTGGCCGACTGGTTCGAGACGATGGACCTCGCCTACGGCGATCGCGTGGCGATCGACGGCACCGTCGCCAGCGCCGCCGCGCGCGACGACATCGCCGCCATCGCCTCGCGCCACGGGATTCTGCTGAGCGAGGGCGCGCCGGTCACGCCGGGCTATGTCGACCCCGGCATGGTCCGCGTGGTGGTGACCCGCTCGCGCGCCTATGTGCCGGGCTGCCCCGACTGGTCCGACCAGGTCGCCAGCAACCTGCGCAACGCGACGAGCGACGACTACGGCTGCGCCGTGAACAGCAACATCGCCGCGATGGTGGCCGATCCCGAGCACCTGCTCGCGGGGGCCGCGGGCAGCGGCGAGACGGTGGTGATGAGCTCGACCAAGGCCATCGAGACCTATCGTGCGGCGGAGCCGACCGGCAAGGCCGGCCTGCCCGAAGTCAGCTCGCAATCTGGTGGAGGTAATTAACCGATGAACGCGCCCTGGAAACCCGGCCCGCTGGGCAATCGCGACCCGTTCGCCGCGTTCATCTGCGATGAGTCGGCGCTCGACGTGCTGCGCCCGGTGATCATCGAGATGGGCTGGCAGCCGGAGAAGTGCAACAAGGGCGGCCTGCGCAACGCGGTGCAGTCCCTGTCGATCTCCGCCAGCCCGGCGATCCTGATGGTCGACCTGTCGGAGAGCGGCGACCCGCTGAACGACATCAACGCCCTGGCCGAGGTGTGCGAGCCCGGCACTGTGGTGGTCGCCGTCGGCCAGGTCAACGACGTCCGCCTCTACCGCGACCTGCTGTCGAGCGGGATTCACGACTACCTGCTCAAGCCGCTCTCCGCCGGTCAGCTGCGCGACGCGCTGGCGCAGGCCCAGGCGGTGTTCGCGAACCCGCGCAACGCCGAGGGCGACGTGGTCAAGAAGCATGTCGCCACCGCGGTGGTCGGCACCCGCGGCGGCGTCGGCGCCTCGACCCTGGCGACCTCGCTCGCCTGGCTGTTCAGCGCCGATCACAAGCTGCCGACGGCGCTGCTCGACCTCGACGTGCACTTCGGCACAGGCGCGCTGGCGCTCGACCTCGAGCCCGGCCGTGGCCTGACCGACGCGATCGAGAACCCGAGCCGCATCGACGGCCTGTTCATCGAGCGCGCGATGATTCGCGCCAATGACCACCTGGCGATCCTCTCGGCCGAGGCGCCGATCAGCTCGCCGCTGATGACCGACGGGTCCGCGTTCGTCCAGCTGGAGGAGGAGTTCCGCCAGGCGTTCGAGATGACCGTCATCGATTTGCCGCGCAACATGCTGATCAACTTCCCGCACCTGCTGGCGGAAGTGAACGTGGTCGCGCTGGTGACGGAGATGACGCTGGCCTCGGCCCGCGACACCATCCGCATCCTCTCGTGGCTCAAGACCAACGCGCCGCAGGCTCAGCCGCTGATCGTGGCGAACAAGCTCCAGACGGGCGCGGCCGAGATCAGCAAGGCGGACTTCGAGGCCTCGATCGAGCGCAAGATCAACTACACGATCCCGTTCGACCAGAAGGCCGCGGCCAACGCCGCCAAGCTCGGCCAGACCTTCGCCGACGCCAACCGTTCGGCCAAGGCCGGCATCGCCATCCGCGAAGTCGCCAAGGCGATCGTCGGGGTCGGCGACGACGACGGCGCGGAGCTGGCCAAGTCGAGCACCTCGACCTCCCTGCTCGGCAAGTTCGACCTCAAGTCGCTGCTCGCCAAGAAGGAAAAGAGCCGCGCTCCCCAGGCCGAGCCGGCGGAATAAGCTTCGGGCGCGGTGGCGTCGCGGCGCCACCCGCCTTCGTGAACTGAAATCGGGACAGGCGAACGCGGATCATGAGCATCATCCAGCTACTGCTAGTGGGTGGCGGCCTGATGGGGCTGATGGTCCTCGGCTACCTGGCGCTGAGCGGCAAGTCGCCCGGCAAGGAAAGCCAGCGCCGCCTGCAGGGCATCCGCTATCGCCACTCCGAAAGCACCGTCGACAAGGTCGAATCGCAGCTCAAGAAGGCGATCGCCGCGCGCAAGCCCAAGCTGCACCGCGTGGCCGGCTCGGGCTCGCGCAGCGAGGCGCTGGCGGTGCGCCTGCAGCGGACCGGCAAGGGCTGGACGCTGACGCAGTACTTCTACGTCTCGCTCGGCATCGCGCTGGCCGTCACCGCTATCATGTACTTGCGCAGCGGCGCCGCGCTGCTGTCGCTCGGCATCGGCGTGCTCGCCGGCGCCGGCATCCCGCATCTGCTGGTCAACTACTTCATCAAGAAGCGCTCGAACAACTTCACCTCGAAGTTTCCCGACGGCATCGAGCTGCTCGTGCGCGGCCTGCGCTCGGGCCTGCCGGTGGCCGAGACGCTCGGCGTCGTCGCGACCGAAGTCCCCGGGCCGGTGGGCGAGGAATTCAAGGCGGTGGTCGAACGCATGAAGATCGGCCGGTCGATGGAGGAATCGCTCCAGGTCACCGCCGACAAGCTCGGCACGCCCGAGTTCCAGTTCTTCGTCATCACCCTGGCGATCCAGCGCGAGACCGGCGGCAACCTCGCCGAGACGCTGTCGAACTTGTCCGACGTGCTGCGCAAGCGCGCGCAGATGAAGCTCAAGATCCGCGCGATGAGCTCGGAATCGAAGGCCTCGGCCTACATCGTCGGCGCCCTGCCGTTCATCGTCTTCTCGATGATCTGGTGGATCAACCCGAGCTACATCGGCGACTTCTTCGTCGACGAGCGGCTGATCGTCACCGGCCTCGGCGGGCTGGTGTGGATGAGCATCGGCGCCTTCATCATGGCCAAGATGGTCAGCTTCGAGATCTGAGCGGGAACGGAACACAGCCATGATCAGCCCGTCCGGACCTACCCTCCTCGGCGTCGACGTCATCCTCGTCGGCTCGGTGCTCGCCGGCATCGCCGCCGCGGCGATGGTCTATGCGATCTACAACGCGGTGACCGTGCGCGATCCGATGGCCAAGCGCGTCAAATCGCTCAACGCGCGGCGCGAGGAGCTCAAGTCGGGCATCATCAAGGCGAGCGGCCGCAAGCGGCAGAGCCTCGTCCGGCGGTCGGAGACGACCGACAAGATGAAGGAGAAGCTGGAGGGCATGAAGGTCCTCCAGGAAAGCCAGGTCAAGATCATCCAGCAGAAGCTGGCCCAGGCCGGATACCGCAACAAGGAGCTGGCCGTGATGGTCATCTTCGCGCGGATGGTGCTGCCGATCGTGTTCGGCTTCATCGGCGTGGTCGTGCTCTACTGGGTCGAGTTCTTCCCCGAATGGGGCAGCTTCAAGCGCTTCATGGCCTTCGCGCTGCTCGTCGTCGCCGGCTACAAGGGTCCCGAGCTGTTCCTCAAGAACAAGGCCAAGAAGCGCACCGACGCGGTCCGCAAGGGCCTGCCCGACGCGCTCGACCTGCTGGTCATCTGCGCCGAGGCCGGCCTCACGGTCGATGCCGCCTTCAACCGCGTCGCCAAGGAGCTCGGCCGCGCCTATCCCGAGCTCGGCGACGAGTTCGCGCTGACCGCCATCGAGCTGTCGTTCCTGACCGAGCGGCGGCAGGCGTTCGAGAACTTCGCCTACCGCGTCGACCTCGACGCGGTGCGCGGCGTGGTCACGACGATGATCCAGACCGAGCGCTACGGCACGCCGCTGGCCTCGGCCTTGCGCGTGCTCTCGGCCGAGTTCCGCAACGAGCGCATGATGCGCGCCGAAGAGAAGGCGGCGCGGCTGCCGGCGATCATGACCGTGCCGCTGATCCTGTTCATCCTGCCGGTGCTGTTCATCGTCATCCTCGGCCCGGCGGCGTGCTCCATCTCGGACGCCTTCTCCGGCGATGGCCCGGGCGGCGCCAGCTAACCGACTTTTTCCTGAGGGGGAGAAAGCAGCGGCTCCGCAGCTAACGCTGCGGGGCCGTTGTCATTCGACGCCGAAGTTGCCGCTGTCGATGTCGTCGGCGTCGAGGTCGTCGACCTCGCCGCGCACGCGGTCGAGCAGATGGCGGAACTGGGCGATCTCGTCGGGCTTGAAGTTGGCGAACAGCCGCCGCTCCATCTCCAGCGCCAGCGGCATGATCTCGTCGTGCATCCGCACGCCGGTGTCGGTCAGCTCTAGCAGGTGCGAACGGCCGTCGTGGGCATTGGGCCGGCGTGACGCCAGGCCGCGTTCCTCGAGCACCTTGCAGGCGCGATTGACGGCGACCTTGTCCATCACCGTCAGCCGGGTCAGCGCGCGCTGGGTGCGCGGGCCGGAATCGCCGAGCACCGCCATCACGCGCCATTCGGGCACGCTGAGCCCGAAGCGCTGGCGATATTCGAGCGCGATGCGGCCACTGACCGCGTTCGAGGTGATCGACAGCAGGTACGGCAGGAAATCGTTGAGGCGCGCGCTCTCGGTCATCACCGACAACTTTGTTCCAGCGCGGCGCGCATTGCAAGTTCCCGGCCGATCAACGGTCGACGCTAGCCGTTGGGCGCGGACCGCAGGTAGCGCCCGGCGACCGCCCCGAGCCGCGCCTCGGTGTGCGTCGGCCAGTGCTCGCGCGCGGTGACCACGGCGGCGTCGAGCGCGCGGTCGATCGGGCTCGGCTCGCGCGTTGCCGGCAGCGCGCGGGCGAGGTGGCGCAAGGCATCGCGCGCGCGCTCGGCGTTGGCCCGCATCACCGCGAGAATCGCCGAGGCCTCGACCGACTCCTCGCCCGCCCGCCAGCAATCGTAGTCGGTGACCATGCCGAGCAGCGCGTAGGGCAGCTCGGCCTCGCGGGCGAGCCGCGCCTCGGGCATCGCCGTCATGCCGATCACGTCGCCGCCCCACTGGCGGTACAGCTCGCTTTCCGCGCGGGTCGAGAACTGCGGTCCGTCGATGGCGAGGTAGCAGCCCCCGCGATGGACCCGTGCGCCGGCCGCTTCCGCGGCCGCGGCTGCCAGGCCCGACAGCCGCGGGCAAACCGGGTCGGCCAGCGCGACATGGGCCGTGACCCCGTTGCCGAAGAAGCTTCCCGCGCGCCCGTGCGTGCGGTCGATGAACTGGTCGACGGCGACGAACTCGCCCGGCGCCAGCGCCTCGCGCAGCGAGCCGATCGCAGACAGGGCGAGCAAGTCGGTCACGCCGCAGCGCTTGAGCACGTCGATGTTGGCGCGGTAGTTGACCTCCGACGGCGACAGCCGGTGCCCCGCGCCGTGCCGCGCGATGAAGGTGAAGCGGACGCCTTCGAGGGTGCCCATGGTCACCGGGCCCGACGGCTCGCCGAAGCCGCTGGCGACCGGGATCTGCTGCTCCTCGTCGAGCGCGCCGGCCTCGTACAGCCCCGACCCGCCGATCACCCCGATGTGCCAGCCGTCCATGCGCGGCGGCGCTACTTCGGCGGCATGCGGATGGCGCCGTCGAGCCGCACGCTGGCGCCGTTGAAGTATCCGGTCTCGACCATCGTCACCACCAGGCTGGCGTATTCCTCGGGCCGGCCGAGCCGCTTGGGGAACGGCACCGCCGCGGCGAGCGATTCCTGGGCTTTCTCGGGCAGGCCGGCGAGCAGCGGGGTGGCGAAGATGCCCGGCTGGATCGCGTTGATGCGGATGCCTTCCTGCATGAAGTCGCGCGCGATCGGCAGCGTCATGCCCATCACCGCGGCCTTCGACGCGGCATAGGCGACCTGGCCGATCTGCCCGTCCTCGGCGGCCACGCTGGAGGTCACGACCATCGCCCCGCGCTCGCCGAATTCGTCGAGCGGCTCGACGGCCATCATCCCGGCGGCCGACTTGGCGACGCACTGGAAGGTGCCGAGCAGGTTGACCCCGATCGTCTTCATGAACAGCTCGACCGGCAGGTGGCTGATCGCGCCCGTCTCGCGGTCGCGCTTGACGGTCTTGCCGATCGTGCCGATCCCGGCGCAGCACACCAGCACGCGCTCCTGCCCGTGCGCCGCGCGGGCCTGCTCGAAGCCGGCGTCGACCGAGGCTTCATCCGCCACGTCGACGCGGCAGAACGTGCCGCCGATCTCGCTGGCGACCGCTTGCCCGCGTTCCGCATTGAGGTCGAAGACGGCCACCCGGGCTCCCTTCGCCGCCAGCGCTCGCGCGCTCGCCTCGCCGAGCCCGGAGGCGCCGCCGGTGACGACGGCGGCGATGGAACTGTCGATCTTCACGTCTGTCTCCTTGCGGACGGCACGATCCAGCGGCGCGGCTTAGACGCTTCGCCGGGGTTGGACCAGAGCGCTCGCCGATGCCGCCTCTTGTTCACTTGGCCGGCGGGAACTCGCCGCCGAACGGCCCCATCAGTTCCATTGCCGGCGGTCGCATGCTGCTCTATTCCTTGCTGGCCGACCCTGCATCCCAGTCACGAACTTTTGATCGGTTGAATCAGATCGCAGGGTAAGCGCCCCCCCGACTGGGGGCTCCCGATCGGGTTCGAGGGGAGACGAGCGATGAAGATAACCAGGTTCGTGGCCTTGTCGGGGCTAGCAGGGTTCTTGGCAGTCGCTTCGCTGGCGGTTAGCGCAGCACCGGCCCAGGCTCAAGCAACCCGCACGTTCGTCTCGGGCGTCGGTAATGACGCGGACCCGTGCAGCCGCACCGCACCGTGCCGGACCTTCGCCGGGGCTTTCAACAAGACCGCCCCGGGCGGCGAGATCAATTGCCTCGATCCGGGCGGCTACGGCGGGCTAACCATCAACAAGTCAATCTCGATCGTTTGCACTTATACCGAAGGCGGGTCGCTCGTCGCCGGCGCCGGCGTCAACGGCATCACCGTCAACGCCGGGACGACCGACTCGGTCTTCCTGCGCGGCATCGATTTTCACGGGGCGACGACCGCCACCAACGGCCTCAGGATTCTTGCCGGCGGCTCGGTCCATCTTCAGGATAGCGTGATCCGCCGGTTCAACGCCTCAAGCGGTCTGGGAATCCGGATCACTCCGAGCACGGCTACCAGGGTGACGATCGTCGACACGACCATCGAAAGCAACGGCAGTGGCGCCACCGGCGGCGGGATTCTCGTCCAGCCGACCGGGGCCGGGGGCAGCGCTCGCGTGCTGCTGAACCGAGTGACCCTTGCCAACAATGCCAACAATGCCCTTCATGTCGACACGACCGGGGGTTCGAACGCCGCTGGCGTCACTGTGGTCGTCCGCGACAGCACCTTCTCCGGAAGCTCGAACGGAATCCACTTCTTCACCCCTGTCGGCGGCACCGCCGCGACCGCGATGATCACCGATTCGCTCGTGTTCAACAACACCACCAACGGAATTCTCGGCAACGGAGCCAACGTGCGGGTCCGGGTGGCCCGGACGACGATCACCGGCAACAACGTCGGGGTGAACCCGGGCGGCAGCTCGAACGTCAACGATCTGGGCGGCAACCTCCTGATCGGAAACACGAACAACAACACGTTCAACTAGCGCGCCGGCCGCGCCGGGGCCTGGCTCAGGCGATGGCGATGCTCAGCTCGCCGTCGCCTTCGTCGACCTTGACGGTGCTCCCGTCGGGGACCTCGCCGGCGAGCAGCTTCTCGGCGAGGGGGTCCTGCAGGTAGCGCTGCACCGCGCGCTTCAGCGGCCGCGCGCCGTAGACCGGGTCGTAACCGACGCGGCCGAGCCAGCGCCGCGCCGCGTCGGTCAGGTCGAGCACGATCTTGCGGTCCTTGAGCAGCCGCTGGACGCGCTCGACCTGGATGTCGACGATCGGCGCCATGTGCTCCTGGCTCAGCCGATGGAACAGGATCACCTCGTCGAGCCGGTTGAGGAACTCCGGGCGGAAATGCGCGCGGACCACTTCCATCACCTGCGGCTCGACGTCCTCGACCTTCTGCCCTTCCTCGAGGTTCGACAGGTACTGGCTGCCGAGGTTGCTGGTGAGGATGATCAGCGTGTTCGCGAAATTGACCACCCGGCCCTGCCCGTCTGTCAGGCGGCCGTCGTCGAGCACTTGCAGCAGCACGTTGAACACGTCCGAATGGGCTTTCTCGACCTCGTCGAACAGCACCACCTGGTAGGGCCGCCGCCGCACCGCCTCGGTCAGCACGCCGCCTTCCTCGTAGCCGACATAGCCGGGCGGCGCGCCGATCAGCCGCGCCACGGCGTGCTTCTCCATGAACTCGCTCATGTCGATGCGGACCATCGCGGTGTCGTCGTCGAACAGGAACTCGGCGAGCGCCTTGGTCAGCTCGGTCTTGCCGACGCCCGTCGGCCCGAGGAACAGGAACGAGCCGAGCGGCCGGTTGGGATCCTGCAATCCGGCGCGGGCGCGGCGCACCGCCTTCGACACGGCCTCGACCGCATCGGCCTGGCCGATCACCCGCTTGCCGATCGCTTGTTCCATCCGCAGCAGCTTGTCGCGTTCGCCCTGCATCATCCGGTCGACCGGCACGCCGGTCCAGCGGCTCACCACGGCGGCGATGTCGTCCTCGTTGACTTCCTCGCGCAGCAGCGCGTTGGCGGCCTGGCCCTGGGCCTCGGCGAGCTGCTTCTCGAGCTGGGGAATCCTGCCGTAGCTGAGCTCGCCGGCGCGGGCGAGGTCGCCCTCGCGCTGCGCCTGGTCGAGCTCGAGCCGGGCGTGGTCGAGCTGCTCCTTGAGCTTGCCCTCGGCGGCGATCTTGTCGCGCTCGCCCTGCCAGCGCGTGGTCAGCTCGGCCGAGCGCTCCTCGAGCCCGGCGAGCTCCTCGCGCAAGGCGGCGAGGCGGTCCTTGGAGGCCTGGTCCTTCTCCTTGCCGAGCGCCGATTCCTCGATCTTGAGCTGGATGATGCGCCGGTCGAGGACCTCGATCTCCTCGGGCTTGCTCTCGACCTCCATGCGGATCCGGCTGGCCGCCTCGTCCATCAGGTCGATCGCCTTGTCGGGCAGGAAGCGCTCGGTGATGTAGCGGTTGGAGAGCTGCGCCGCGGCGACCAGCGCGCCGTCGGTGATGCGCACGCCGTGGTGCAGCTCGTACTTCTCCTTGAGCCCGCGCAGGATGCTGATCGTGTCCTCGACGCTCGGCTCGTCGACCATCACCGGCTGGAAACGCCGCTGCAGCGCGGCGTCCTTCTCGACGTACTTCTGGTACTCGTCGAGCGTGGTCGCGCCGATGCAATGCAGCTCGCCGCGGGCGAGCGCGGGCTTGAGCAGGTTGGAGGCGTCCATCGAGCCCTCCGAGGCGCCGGCGCCGATCAGCGTGTGCATCTCGTCGATGAACAGGATGATTTCCCCCTCGCCGCCGCGGACCTCGTCGAGCACCGCCTTGAGCCGCTCCTCGAACTCGCCGCGGTATTTCGCCCCGGCGATCAGGCTGCCCATGTCGAGGCTCATCAGCGCGCGGCCCTTGAGGCTGTCGGGCACGTCGCCGTTGGCGATGCGCAGGGCGAGGCCTTCGACCACCGCGGTCTTTCCGGTGCCCGGCTCGCCGATCAGCACCGGGTTGTTCTTCGTGCGCCGGGCGAGGATCTGGATCGTGCGGCGGATCTCCTCGTCGCGGCCGATGACCGGGTCGAGCTTGCCGTCGCGCGCCGCCTGGGTCAGGTCGCGGGCGTATTTCTTCATCGCGTCGTAGGCGTTCTCGGCGCCCGACGAATGCGCCTGGCGGCCGCCGCGCAGCGCCTCGATCGCGCCGTTGAGCGCTTCCGCGCCGACGCCCGCCGCCTTGAGCGCCTGGCCTGCCGCGGTCGTGGTGGCGAGCGCCAGCGCCAGCAGCAGCCGCTCGACGGTGACGTAGCTGTCGCCAGCCTTCTCGGCGATGGTCTCAGCCTGGTCGAGCACGCGCACGGTGTCGTTGTCGAGGCCCGGCGGCTGCTGCGCCCCGCTGCCCGAGACCGCGGCGATCTTGGCCAGCGCCGCGTCGACCGCCTCGACCGCCTGCTTCGGCCGCCCGCCGGCGCGCTCGATCAGCCCCGCGGCCATGCCCTCGCTGTCCTCGAGCAGCGCCTTGAGCAGGTGCTCGGGGGTGATGCGCTGGTGGTTGAGGCGGATGGCCACGGTCTGCGCCGATTGCAGGAAGCCCTTGGCGCGGTCGGTGAACTTCTCGAGATTCATCTGCTGCCCCTCAAGTTCCTTGGCTGACAGATGGTGTGACCGCTTCCGCGCGCAAGGGGAAAGCGCGCGCCGCGCGGGCGATGGGCAAAACGCCGACGGGCATCGACCAACGACGCTTAGCGCGCTGGCATCGCCTCGCCCGCGTGCTAATCGGTGGGGGATGAAACTGCTCGACCGCGCTCTCGCCGCCGCCCTTCCGCTCGCCATCGCCGCCTGCGCCACCGCGCCGGCCGAGCCGCTCGCCACCGCCGCCGCGCCGGCCCCGGTCGCGGTTGCCGCCGAGCCCGCGCCGCTGTCGGCGCTCGTCGCCGAGGTCGATATTCCCTACGAGACCTTCACCTTGCCCAACGGCCTGACCACGATCGTCCACACCGATCGCAAGTCGCCGATCGTCGGGGTGACGATCTACTACCGGGTCGGCTCGAAGCACGAGCCGCGCGGGCGCACCGGGTTCGCGCACTTGTTCGAGCACCTGATGTTCGGCGGCAGCGAGAACGTCGAGAACTTCGACATCCCGCTCGAAGGCGCCGGCTCGACGAGCACCAACGGCTCGACCTGGTACGACCGCACCAACTACATCGAGACGGTGCCGGTCGGCGCGCTCGACCTGGCGCTGTTCATGGAAAGCGACCGCATGGGCCACCTGCTCGGCGCGGTCACCCAGGACAAGCTCGATAAGCAGCGCGGCGTGGTCCAGAACGAGAAGCGCCAGGGCGACAACCAGCCCTACGGCCTCGTCGAGTACAAGCTCGGCGACGCGCTGCTGCCGGTCGGCCATCCCTACCGCCACTCGACGATCGGCTCGATGGCCGACCTCGACGCGGCCAGCCTGGCCGACGTGCGCCAGTGGTTCACCGACAACTACGCGCCCAACAACGTGGTGCTGGCGCTCGCCGGCGACATCGACGCGGCGACCGCGCGGCCGGTGGTCGAGCGGTGGTTCGGCGACATCCCGCGCGGGCCCGAGGTGCGGCAGCTCGCCACCGGCCCGGTCACCCTCGCCGCGCCGGTGCGCGAGGAGATGGCCGACCAGGTCCCGGTTACGCGCATCTACCGGGTGTGGACCGGCCCCGCGCTGACCGACCGCGACGCGGTCGCGCTGGCGCTCGGCATGCACGTGCTCGGCGGGCTCGACAGCTCGCGGCTCGACAACACGCTGGTGCGCGGCGAGCAGCTCGCGGTCAGCGTCACCGCCAGCGCCCAGCAGCACGAGCAGCTCGCCTTCCTCCAGGCGACGATGGACGTGAAGCCGGGCGTCGAGCGCGCCCAGGCCGAGCGGCGCTTCGACGAGGTCATCGCCAGGCTGGTCGCCGAAGGCCCGACCGAGGACGAGCTCAAGCGCGCCGCGACGCAGATGGTCTCCGCGCAAATCGGCGCGCTAGAGCAGGTCGGCGGCTTCTCGGGCAAAGGCGCGACGCTGGCCGAAGGGCTGCTCTATGCCGGGGACCCGGCGCAGTACAAGCGCGACCTCGAGCAGATGGCGCGGCTGACCCCGGCCGACGTGCAGGCGGCGCTGCAGCGCTGGCTGACGCGCCCGCCGTACACGCTGGCGGTGGTCCCCGGCGAGCGCACCGAGGACGGCGCGCTGATGGGCGGGTGGGGCGACGAGGGCACCGTTCCCGCGCCGGCGCCCGACGCCAAGGCGCCGCCACCGCCGCTGGCGACCGGGCCCGAGCGCGCATTCCCGCCGGTCGCGCCGGTCGGCGAGCTGACCTTCCCGACGGTCGAGCATGCCCGGCTGTCGAACGGCATCGAGGTGGCGCTGGCGCGGCGCACGGCGATCCCCAAGGTCAGCCTGGCGCTGACCTTCGACGCCGGCGATGCCGCCGACGGCGGCGCGCGGGCCGGCACCCAGTCGCTGATGATGGAGCTGCTGCAGGAAGGCACGCGCACCCGGACCGCCGAGCAGATCGCCATCGAGCAGGAGCGGCTCGGCGCCTCGATCGGCACCGGCACCTCGACCGACGCCAGCACGGTGTCGATGACCGCGCTCGTCGCCAACTTGCGTCCGTCGCTCGAGCTGATGGCCGACGTGACGCGCAATCCGGCGTTCGCTCCGGCCGAGGTCGCCCGGGTCAAGGACCAACGCCTGGCCGAGATCGCCCAGGAGCAGGCCGACCCGAGCGGGCTCGCCTACCGCGCGCTCGGCCCGCTGATCTACGGCGAGACGCATCCATACGGCTCGGTCGGCGGGACCGGCAAGGCGGCGGTGATCGAGGGGCTGACGCCGGCGGTCCTGTCGCGGGAGCACTCCCGCTGGCTGCGGCCCGACACCGCCCGCGTGACCGTGGTCGGCGACGTGACGATGGCCGAGCTGCTGCCGGCGCTCGAGGAAGCGTTCGGCGACTGGAGCGCTCCCGCCTCCGCCCCGCCGCGCAAGAACCTCGCCGTCGCCACCCCGGCGGCGACGCCGCGGCTGGTGGTGATCGACCGCCCCAACTCGCCGCAATCGGTGCTGCTGCTCGCCCGCGTGCTGCCGCTCACCGGGATGCAGCAGGGGATGGAGCCGCTCGAGCTCGCCAATGAAGTGATCGGCAACGGCTTCCTCTCGCGGCTCAACATGGACTTGCGCGAGGACAAGGGCTGGACTTACGGCATCCGCAGCTCGCTCGAGAGCGTCGCCGGGCCGCGCGCGCTGACCGTGTTCACCCCGGTCCAGTCCGACAGGACCGCCGATTCGATCCGCCTGATCCTCGACGACATGCGCGCCTTCGCCACCGCCAAGGGGGTCGACGAGACCGAGCTGCAGCGCGTCACCGACGGCAACATCCGCGGCCTGCCCAACAGCTTCCAGACCAACAGCCAGGTGCTCGGCGCGCTGCTGGCCAACCAGCAGTTCGGCCGGCCGGACAACTACCAGGCCATGCTGCCGACGATCTACCGCGGCATCGACGCCGCCGCGATCGACGCCGCCGCGCGCCAGTACCTCGCGCCCGAGAACCTGGCGATCGTCGTCGTCGGCGACCGCGCGCAGATCGACGACCAGCTGGCGTCGCTGGGCATGGAGATCGAGTACCTGAAGGCCGAGGACTTGTGATCCGGACGGTTCAAGTGGTTAGGAAAGCGTCACTTTCGGCACACTGCGGAATGGACAATCGCGCGGCCGCCCAGTAGCATTCGCCTTCAAATCGGGGACTGGGGGGTCTCTTTGATACTTGCACGGGTCGCCGCTTGCGGCCTTTTGCTGTTGCCCGTGGGCGCGCTCGCCGACGAGCCGCAATCCGTTGGCGTGCCCGCGGCGGCGCCGTCGGTCGCCCGGTCGGTGCTGCCGGCGGGCTCGCCGGTCTACGTCGTGCTGCAACAGGACCTGTCGACCGCGACTGCCGAGATCGGCCAGCGATTCGAGGTCGCCGTGGCCCAGGACGTCGTCGCCGAAGGGACCGTGGTGATCCCCGCCGGCGCCGAAGGCTGGGGCGAGGTCACGTTCGTTACCAATCGCGGCGGCTTCGGCAAGCCGGGAATCCTCGGCATCACCTTGCGCGAGCTCGAGCTCGGCGACCGCGCGGTCAAGCTCGACGGGCGCTACCGCGAGGAAGGCACGAGCCGCAACGCCGAGAGCGCCGCGACCTACTTCGTCGTCGGCGTGTTCGCCGGCCTGATCCGGGGCGGCAAGGGCGGCATCCCCGCCGGGCGCGAACTCAAGGCGCGCACCGGCGAGGCGATCGCCTTCGTCGTCGGCGCCGAGCCGCCGCCGGTTCCGCCGCGCGGCGAACCGGGCCCGGAAGACCAACCGGCCTCAGCTTTGAATTCGTGATTCTGGACTGGAGGGATCGAGCATGAAGAAAGTGACTATGGCGGCGCTTGCGGCGACCGCGTTGATGGCCGCGACGCAGGCCCAGGCCCAGGCTTCGGCGACCGAGCCGGCGTGCGAGCTGCACGTTTTCCCGACGCTGGAGGGCCAGGCGATGACCACCGGCTGGCTGTCGGGCTTCGGCGCGGTCGGCGCGATCGCCGAGGCGGCCGCCAACAAGGACCGCAACATCAGCGAGGCCGAATACCTCAAGGAAGCGCTCGGCCCGCAGTTCCAGGTCGCGGCGCTGCAGACGATCGACCTCGTCGCCGAGCTCAACCTGCCGCCGTCGCGGATCGTCTACGAGACGCCGATCGCCGACCGCGGCATCACTACCAAGGCGAAGACCCGGCTGACCTCCTCGACGGCGCCATGCTACGCCGAGCTGATCGTCACGCAGAACTTCTACCAGAAGCGGGCGATCTACGGCCGCTCGCTCAACAACCGCTTCATCTTCAAGGACTTCCGCACCGGCCGCAGCGAGACCAAGCTGGTCAAGGGCCGCGGCGGCAACGGGCTGGAATTCTTCCCGCCGCAGACGACCGACGAGACCGAGGCGGCCGAGACCGACTTGCGCAACGCCTTCACCAAGAACTTCCTCGAGTTCGCCGCGAACCTCGATTGAGCCATCATGGCCGACTGGAGGCGCCGGTAGGGCCCGTCGCCTCCACCCGCGCCTGCACTTCAAGCTTCAAGGATCATCCATGAGGATTCTCGCCGCCATCGTCCTCGCCTGCTCGCTCGTCCCGCCCGCAGCGCTGGCCGCGGACCCGCCGCGCGCGCTGGCTGCCGCGGACCGCGAGGCTGCGGGCGGACGCGACGTGCGGGTGACGCTGGCCCAGCGCGAGATCGAAACCAGCTTCGACGTCGGCCGCGTGGCGGCCAACTTCGGCGGCGGCCTGCTCGATTCGCTGATCATCGCCTCGATGGACAACAAGCGGCAGGTGCTCAGCAACTCGGCCTGGCAACGGGCCGAGGCGGCAGCACTGCCGTTGCGCGAAGCGCTACAGGGCTTCGACGTCGACGCGCTGGCGCTGGCGACCACCCGCTCGGCTCTGGCCCAGGCGACGTGGTTCAGCCCGCGCGAGGTCACCGCCTCGAACGACGGCTCGCCGGCGGCGCTGAGGGCGTTCATTGCGTCCTCGCCGGCCGATCACCTGGCGTTCGTCAGCTATCGCTACGACCTGTCGCCCGATTTCACCCAGATCCGCGTCTATGCCGACCTCTCGCTCGCGCGAAAGCCGGGTCGCAACCGCGAGATCGCGCCGTTCTACGAGCAGCACCTCGCCAGCATCGTCCAGCTGAGCGAGCGGTCGTACGAGCACCGCGACAACGTCGCCCGGTGGAGCGCCAACGACGGCGCGCTCGCGCGGACGGCGCTGGCCCGGGCCTTCGCCCAGCTCGAGCAGCTGATCCCGTACGCGCTCGGGCTGAGCCATGCGGACGTGAACGCGCTGGCCGACAAGAAGCGCGAGAAGGTTTTCGCCGCCGGCCTTTACGGGCCACTGGTGCGGCGCGGCCAGCAGCGGCCGGACGACGTGCTGATCTGGGCGGACGGGCTGGTCTACGTCCAGTCGCTGCCGTGAAGCCGCGCCGGCTCCCCTAGCCGAGCTTCGCCCGCAGCACCTCGTTGACCACTTGCGGGTTGGCCTTGCCCTGCATGGCCTTCATCGTCTGGCCGACGAAGAACCCGAACAGCGCCTCCTTGCCGGCCTTGAACTGCGCGACCTTGTCGGCGTTGGCGGCGAGGATCCGGTCGACCGCGGCCTCGATCGCGCCGCTGTCGGATTCCTGCTTGAGGCCGTCGCGCTCGACGATGGCGGCCGCGCCGTCGCCGGTGGCGAGCATCGTCTCGAGCACCTGCTTGGCGATCGAGCCCGAGATCGTGCCGTTGCCCACCAGCGCCAGCAGCTCGGCCGCCTGCGCGTGGCCGACGGGCGAGTCGGCCAGCTCGTGCCCGGCCTTGTTGAGCGCGCCGAAGAACTCGGAGATCAGCCAGTTGGCGGCCTGCTTGGCGACCGCGGCCTCCGGCTTGCCCTGTGCGCTGGCCGTCTCGCTCAGAAGCGCCTCGAACCACCGCGCGGTCTCGACTTCGGCAGTCAGCACGTGCGCGTTGTAGGCCGACAGCCCGAGGTCCTCGATGTAGCGCCGCCGCTTGGCGTCGGGCAGCTCGGGCAGGCTCGCGCGGCATTCCGCGAGGAACCCGTCGTCCAATTCGAGCGGGAGCAGGTCCGGGTCGGGGAAGTAGCGGTAATCGTGCGCGTCCTCCTTGGAGCGCATCGAGCGCGTCGTCCCGGTGCCGGGATCGAACAGCCGGGTTTCCTGGACGATCGTGCCGCCCTCCTCGAGCAGCTCGACCTGGCGCCGCGCCTCGTGCTCGATGGTCTGCATGACGAAGCGCACCGAGTTGACGTTCTTGGTCTCGGTCCGCGTGCCGAATTCGGCGCCCGGCTTGCGCACGCTGACATTGACGTCGGCGCGCATCGAGCCTTCCTCCATGTTGCCGTCGCACGAGCCGACGTAGCGCAGGATCGAGCGCAGCTTGCGGACATAAGCCCCGGCCTCGGCCGGCGAGCGCATGTCGGGCCGGCTGACGATCTCCATCAGCGCCACGCCCGAGCGGTTCAGGTCGACGTAGCTCATCGTCGGGTGCTGGTCGTGCATCAGCTTGCCGGCGTCCTGCTCGACGTGGATGCGCTCTATGCCGATGCGCTTGTCCTCGGCGATGCCGGCCTTGTCGTCGGCCTCGATCGTCAGCGCGCCTTCGCCGACCAGCGGGTGGTAGAGCTGGCTGATCTGGTAGCCCTGCGGCAGGTCGGCATAGAAGTAGTTCTTGCGGTCGAACCGGCTCCACTTGTTGATCCGCGCCTCGATCGCCATGCCGGTGCGCACCGCCTGGCGGATGCATTCGCGGTTCGGCACCGGCAGCATGCCCGGCATCGCCGCGTCGACCAGGCTGACCTGGCTGTTCGGCTCGGCGCCGAACGCGGTCGAGGCGCCCGAGAACAGCTTGGCCTTGCTGGTGACCTGGGCATGGACCTCGAGGCCGATGACGACCTCCCATTCGCCGGTGGCGCCATGGATGCGGTAGGAACTCTCAATCATAAGCCTTCACCGTTCGTGTCGAGCGACACGTTGCGCCGCGCCCCCGCGTCTCTCGACTTCGCTCGAGACGAACGGATCGCGGGAAATCACCACCACTGCTCCGGCCGCGCCGCGAACTGCGCCCGCTGCTCGATCGCCAGCCCGGCATTCAACACGCCCTGCTCGTCGAACGGCTTGCCGATCACCTGCAGGCCGAGCGGCAGGCCGTCGGAATTGAGCCCGGCGGGCACGCTCATCGCCGGCAAGCCGGCGAGGCTGGCGGGGACCGAGAACACGTCGTTGAGGTACATCGCCAGCGGGTCGTCGAGCTTGTCGCCGAGCGCGAAGGCGGCATTGGGCGTGGTCGGGGCGAGGATCACGTCGCACCGCGCCCAGGCCTTCTCGAAGTCGCGCGCGATCAGCGTGCGGACTTTCGAGGCTTGGGTGAAATACGCGTCGTAGAAGCCCGCCGAGAGCACGTACGTGCCGATCAGGATGCGGCGCTTGACCTCGTCGCCGAAGCCGGCGGCGCGGGTCGCGGCGTACATGTCCTGCAGGTTGGCGCCGTGCGGCAGCTCGCGCAGCCCGTAGCGCACGCCGTCGTAGCGGGCGAGGTTGGATGAGGCCTCGGCCGGGGCGATGATGTAGTACGCCGGCAGCGCGTACTGGGTGTGCGGCAGGCTTATCTCGACCACTTCGGCCCCCGCGTCCCTGAGCCAGGCGATCCCGGTGTCCCACGACTGGAGGATTTCCGAGTCGGTGCCCTCCATCCGGTATTCCTTGGGGATGCCGACCGTCTTGCCCTTGAGATTGGCGTCGAGCGAGCTCGCCCATTCGGGCACCGGCAGGTCGAGGCTGGTCGAATCCTTGGGATCGAACCCGGCCATCGCCTCGAGCATGATCGCGCAGTCCTCGACGCTGCGCGCCATCGCGCCGGCCTGGTCGAGCGAGCTGGCGAACGCGACGATGCCCCAGCGGCTGCAGCGGCCGTAAGTCGGCTTGATCCCGCAGATGCCGGTCAGCGCGGCCGGTTGGCGGATCGAGCCGCCGGTATCGGTGCCGGTCGCCGCCGGGGCGAGCCGCGCGGAAACCGCCGCGCTGGAACCGCCCGACGAACCGCCGGGCGCGAGGTCGGCATTGCCGCCGCCCTGCTGGCGCCACGGGCTGACCACGTTGCCGAAATGGCTGGTCTCGTTCGACGAGCCCATCGCGAACTGGTCCATGTTGAGCTTGCCGAGCATGCCCGCGCCAGCGTCCCACAGCTTGCGGCTGACGGTGCTCTCGTACTCGGGGACGAAGCCTTCGAGGATGTGGCTGCCCGCGGTGGTCTGCACGCCGCGGGTGGCGAACAGGTCCTTCATGCCGATCGGCACGCCGGCCATCTTGCCGAGCGGCTGGCCGCCCGCGCGGTCGGCATCGACCTTGTCGGCGGCTTCGAGCGCGCGCTCGGGCGTGGCCACGATGAACGCGTTGAGCGCGCCCGCGGCGGCGACGTTGGCGTTGAACGCCTCGGCCACCTCGCGCGCGGTGAAGTCGCCCGCGGCGACCCCGTCGCGGATCGCCTTGACGCCGAACTCGGTGAGGTCGGTCATGCGCTGGCCTTGTATGAACTGTGAGTCCCTGCGCAGGCACGGACCTCGGGCCGCAAGCGCGATGTCCGGACGCACGAGATCCCCGCCTTCGCGGGGATGATCGAATGATGTGCCCAGCCCATCATTCGATCACCTTCGGCACGCCGTAGAAGCCGTGCTCGGCGGCCGGCGCGTTCGCCAGCACCGCGTCGCGCACGCCGCCGCCGGTCAGCGGATCGGCGTCGACCACGTCGTCGCGCAGGCGCAGCGCTTGCGGGATCACCGCGGTCATCGGCTCGACGCCGGCGACGTCGACCTCGCCGAGCTGCTCGACCCAGCCGAGGATCGCGTTCAATTCGGGCACCATCCGGTCGAGCGCGTCCTCGCCCATGCGGATGCGCGCCAGGCTGGCGATCTTCGCCACGGTCTCGCGGGTCACTGACATGGGCCGCGCGTTAGCGGCGGCCCCCGCCGCCGTCTAGTCGTCGGGGATCGGTGATCCGATGACGTCGCCGTCGATGCGAATCACGCGCGCTTCGCTGACCTCGACCACCGAATCCGCGCGCAGCGGCTTGAACCCGCCGGCGACCGGTTCCTGCACCGGCGTCATGCCCGGCCTGGCCACGATCACCTGGTAACTGCCGCCCTGGACGATGGCGATCCGCTGCCCGCCGTCCCTGGCTTCGCCGAGGTCTAGCGCGACGCAGCGTTCGGAGCACAGGTAGGGGTTGACGACCAGGTAATCGAGCACCCGCTCGCGCACCTCGCCGTCGTCGGGCTGCACGCGCAGCTTGAAGTCGGCGCGGGTCTTGTTGGTCTCGTCGAACGTCGCATAGACGCGCTCGCTCTGGGTCAGCGCCGCCTGCGCCAGCTCGGCGACCTTGGCGTTGCCGCTGCGCGACAGGCGCTCGAGCGCCTTGCGGCCCGACGACCCGAAATCCCACCGCAGCGCGGTGAAGTCGAACTGCTCGGGCGTCACCCGGCCGTTTTCCAGCCGCGAGACCTGGTTGCGCGCCGAGATCGCCCCGAAGTCGAGGATCGGCAGCGCCAGCAGGATCGCCAGGCCGCACACCACCAGGCCGAGATGGAAGGTGGCCTTGCGCAAGTGCCCGGCCCAGCCGGCGTTGCGCCCGCGGATCAGCGCCGCCCAGTAGGCCACGCCGCAGACGCACGCGACGACGATCGCGACGAGGCCCCACAGCCGCTCCGGGGCGAGGCCGTACTGGCCTATGCGCAAGCCCATCGACACCGCGGCGAACAGCGCCAGCGGCAGGATCACCGCCGCCAGCACCCAGCCGGCGATGCGCATCGCGCGGCTGCCGGTCATCGCCTCGTCGCCGTGGCGGGCGATGGCGTTGGCCAGCACGAACGCCCCGGCGGCGCAAGCGAGCAGCAGCGGCGTGGCGCTGCGCGTCGCGTCCCACAGCACTTGCGGACCGGACACGACCGTCGCCAGCAGGAACACCACCAGCCCGAGGGCCAGCGGTACGGCGAGCAGCGAGGCGACCAGCAGCACCACCGTCTGCATCGTCGCCAGCACCTTGAGCTGGTTGCGCACCGTGCCGAGCGCGGCGCCGGCGGCGAGGCCGGAGAACGTCCAGCCGAACCAGCCGTCGTCCATCAGGTCGCGCAGCAGGTCGATGCGGAGCAGGTGGAACAGCTCGCTCATCAGCACCAGCACGATCCACGACAGGCCGGTGAAGGCGAGCGCCGCGGCGGCGCTGATCGCGTCGGTCCACACGTGGCCGTAGATCTCGGCGTAAGGCGTGGCGAAGCGGCGGCGGTGGAACCCCGCCTGGAACAGCGGCAGCGCCAGCGCGGTCGCCACCACACCGGCCATGAAGCCGTATTCCTCGTCGGGCAGGTATTCGCCGTACTGCACCGCGCGCCAGGCGAGCCCGGCCATCACCAGGCCGGCGGCGAGCGCGAACAGCGCCGGCTCCTTCCAGCGCCCGTGCTCGAGCGTGAAGGCGGCGGCGATCGCGCCGAAGAACAGGAACGCGGCCGTCGCCATCTGCCACGGCACGTCGTCGTTGCCGCCGGTGACGAGATGGATCAGCAGCCCGGCCAGGCCGAGCAGCCCGGCCAGCAGCCACGGCCTGAGCGGCCATTCGGGCGCCGCCTCGGGTTGCGCGACCGAAAAGTCCGGCTCGCCGTCGTGCTGCGTCGCGTCGTCGCTCATGCCGACATCCCTCCGTGATGGTGGGCGCCAGCATGCCGGGAAACCCCCGGCGATGCATGAGCAATTCGTGAGGTTTCGCTGAAAAGCGCGCGAAACCGTCGGAACCGGCGCTCGCCTACGGCGCCGGCTGCGGCGTCGGGGCGGACTGCGGGGCCTCCCCGCCCGGCGCGGCCTGCTGTTGCTGCTGCTGCAGCATCATCTGCTGCAGCTGCTGGAACTTCGCCTCGGCCTCGGCCATCGGCATGAAGTCGACCAGCTCGATGTCGAACGTCAGGTCGGCGTTGGGCGGGATCGGCGAGCCTTGCGGCGGGTTGGCGCCGTAGGCCATCGCGGCGGGGATCTCGGCGACGTACTTGCCGCCCTTCTGCATCTTGACCACCGCATCGCGGAAGCCCGGCAGCATGTTCTCGAGCGGCAGCGGCGTGCCTTCGGGCAGCACGCCCTTGATCGGCAGCGCGATGTCCTGCGACTTATCGAACACCGTGCCGTCGTCGAGCTTGCCGGTATAGCGCACGAACACCACGTCGGTCGGCTTGGGGTGCTCGCCGGTGCCGGCGGTGACGGTGTCGACGCTCACCCGCGGCACCGTCCACCAGGCGTAGGCGGCGGACAGGGCGACGCCGATGGCGATGCCGAGGATCAGCATCAGCAGCGACCCCCGCGAGATCGGCTGCAGGGGTACGCGGGTTGCTTCGGCCATGGCGGTGTTCCTGGACAAGAAAAGAGGCGCGAGGGTCAGGCCCGTCGCGCCGCTTTTGGCTTAGCTGTGAGGGGGTGGCAAGGAGGCTGGCGGCACGAGATCCCCGCCGGCGCGGGGATGGCCGGCGAGCCGCTCACTTGGCGCCGTCGCGCTCCGCGCGCTTGCGCTCGAGCTTGCGGGCGCGGCGGATCGCGGCCGCCTTCTCGCGGGCGCGCTTCTCGCTCGGCTTCTCGTAGTGGCGGCGCAGCTTCATCTCGCGATAGACGCCTTCGCGCTGCAGCTTCTTCTTGAGCGCGCGCAGGGCCTGCTCGACATTGTTGTCGCGGACGATGATCTGCATAAACCTAAGCCACCTCTTAATTTCGAACCGGCGAGAGCCCGCGTGATCGGCGCGGGATGCACCTTCTGAAGCAAATGAAATGCGCGCCGAATCCGCACCGGACCGGCTCGAACGGCGGGCGCATAAGTGAAACGCGCGGGATTGGCAAGGATTTGCGGACGAGGGGTGTCGCGGCTAAGGCCGCGCGAATGAACGCCCCCTCCCCGTTCGTCGCCTCGCTGCACGTCGCGCTCGGCGGCGCGATCGGCGCGGTGCTGCGCTACCAGGCCGGGCGGGCGATGACCCACTGGCTCGGCCCTGCCGCGGTGACCGCGTTTCCGTGGGCGACGCTGGCGGTCAACGTCGCCGGCAGCCTGGCGATGGGACTGCTCGCGGGGTTCCTCGCCCGGCATGGGTCCGGCGGCGAGCCGTGGCGGCTGTTCGTCGGCGTCGGGGTGCTCGGCGGCTTCACCACCTTTTCCGCCTTCAGCCTCGAGCTGATGCTGCTGATCGAGCGCGGCCAGGCGCCGCAGGCGTTCGTCTATGCCGCGGTCTCGGTCCTCGCCGGGCTTAGCGCGCTCTATCTCGGCCTGGTGGCGATGCGGGTCGCCGGGTGAGCCAAGCCGTCCGCCAGTTCACCGTCGCCGCCGACGACGACGGCACCCGGCTCGACCGCTGGTTCAAGCGCCACTTGCCGCAGATCGGCTTCGCCACTGTGTCGCGCTGGGCGCGCACCGGGCAGATCCGCGTCGACGGCAAGCGCGCCCGGCCGGAGGACCGTCTTGCCGCGGGCCAGGTCGTGCGCGTGCCGCCGGGTGGGGATAGCGAGCGCCCGACGCCCCGGCGCCGCGAGCTGACCGACGAGCATCGGGCGCAAGCGGCGGCGATGGTCATCGCGCGGAGCGAGGCGGCGCTGGTGCTCAACAAGCCGCCGGGCCTCGCCACCCAAGGCGGTACCGGCACGTTCAACCACGTCGATGGCCTGCTCGACGCCTACCACGGCGACGACGAGCCGCGTCCGCGGCTGGTCCACCGGCTCGACAAGGACACCTCGGGCGTCCTCCTCATCGCCCGCACGCCGGGCAGCGCGGCGTTCTTCTCGAAGCGCTTCTCGGGCCGCTCGGCGAAGAAGATCTACTGGGCGCTGGTGGTCGGCGTGCCCGAGGTCGCCGACGGCACGATCGACGCCCCGCTGGCCAAGCAGCCCGGCACCGGCGGCGAGAAGATGCACGTCGACGAGGCCAACGGCCAGCCCGCGCGGACGCGCTACCGCGTGGTCGACCGCGCCGGCAACCGCGCGGCGTGGGTCGAGCTCCAGCCGCTCACCGGGCGCACGCACCAGCTGCGCGTGCACATGGCGGCGATCGGCCACCCGATCGTCGGCGACGGCAAGTACGGCGGGCAGGACGCGTTCCTGACCGGCTCGATCAGCCGCAAGATGCACTTGCACGCCCGGCGCCTGGTGATCGACGCGCCCAAGGGCGCTGACGGCGGCGGCGGCACGCTCGACGTCACCGCCGAGCTGCCCGAGCACTTCGCCGCCAGCATGGCGCAGCTCGGCTTCGATCCGGCGCTGAGCGAGGCGGAGCCGGAAAAAGGCCCGCCCCCGCCTTCGCGGGCGGTCAAGAAGCAGGCCGCCAAGGCTCACGCCAAGCAGTTCCGCAAGGCCCGGCGCGGCGAGCGCCGCGGGCGGGGGGCCAACCGATGAGGGGGGCTGGGATCCTCCCCCGACGGGGGAGGGGGACCATGCGCAGCATGGTGGAGGGGCACGGGCGAGTGGTCCTGACCTCGCGATGTCCGGTTCACCGCGCGTGCCCCTCCACCACCCTGTGGGTGGTCCCCCTCCCCGTGCCGGGGAGGATCGCGTGATCCGCCTCGCGGTGTTCGACTGCGACGGCACGCTCAGCGACGGGCAGGCGGCGATCTGCGCGGCGATGGCGGCGGGCTTCGCCGAGGCCGGGCTGCCCGCACCCGACCCGCACGCGGTGCGCCGGATCGTCGGGCTGAGCCTGCCGCACGCGGTCGCCCGCCTCGCCCCCGACGCCGCGCCCGCGGCGCAAGAGCAGGCGGTCGGCGCCTACAAGCGGGCGTTCTTCGCCGCCCGCCAGCAGGGCACGCTGCGCGAGCCGCTGTATGACGGCATCGCCGCCCTGCTCGGCCGGCTCCATCGCGCGGGCTGGATGCTCGGGGTCGCCACCGGCAAGTCCGACCGCGGGCTCGAGGGTTGCCTCGTCAGCCACGGCCTCTTCGACTTGTTCGTCACGCTGCAGACCGCCGACCGCCATCCGTCCAAGCCGCACCCGGCGATGCTCGAGGCCGCGATGGCCGAGGCCGGCGCCGCCCCGGCCGATACCGTGGTCATCGGCGACACGGTGTACGACGTGTCGATGGCCCGCGCCGCGGGCTGCCGCGCGATCGGCGTCGCCTGGGGGTATCATGCGTCCGACGAGCTGCTCGCCGCCGGGGCCGAAGCGGTCGCCGAGACGCCCGAACAACTGGGGGAGATGCTCGATGGATGAGCGGCAACGGCGTGACGACGAAGCCCGCGGGCGCTGGCTCGCGATCCAGGCGCTGCGCATCGGCGGCGGGGCGATGGTCGTGGTCGGGCTGCTGATCGCCAACGGCAACATCCCCGCCCCGCAGTGGTCGGGCTACCTGGTCCTCGCGCTCGGGCTGGCCGACGTGTTCTTCGTGCCGACCTGGCTCGCCCGCAAGTGGCGGACGCCCGATCGGTGAAGCGCTTCTGGAAGGCGGTCGCGGTCGAGGCGGCGGACGGCGGCTTCCGCGTCGTGCTCGACGGGCGGCCGATCCGCACCCAGGGCGGCGCGGCGCAAGTCGTGCCCACGCGCGCGCTGGCCGAGGCCATGGCCGCCGAGTGGCGCGGCCAGGGCGAGGAGGTCGATCCGGCGGCCTTTCCGCTGCGCGACCTCGCCGATTACGCGATCGACCACGTGCGCACGGACCGCGCGGCGACGATCGCCAGGCTGCTGGCTTACGCCGAGACCGACACGCTGTGCTACCGCGCCGATCCCGACGAGCCGCTCTACAGCCGGCAACAGGCGATGTGGGAGCCGATGCTGGCGCTGATCGAGCAGCGGCACGCGGTGCGCTTCGAGCGCGTCCACGGCGTCGTCCACCGCCCGCAGCCGCCCGATACGCTCGCCCGCCTGCGCGCGTTCCTGGCGGGGCAGGACGATTTCACCCTCTCGGCGCTCCACGCGCTGGCGCCGCTCGCCGCTTCGCTGACGGTGGCGCTGATCGCGCTCGAGCCCGGCTACGACGTCCCCGCCCTGTTCGAAGCCGCCAACTGCGAGCAGGACTGGCAGGCCGAGCTGTGGGGCTGGGAACACGAGGCCGAACGCGACCGCGCGAGGCGGCTGGCCGCGTTCGAGGCGGCGGCTCGATTCGCCCAGCTGGCGCGCGGCTCCGGCGATGTCGATTAGTTGGAAACCCCTTCGCCGCCTGATTGCTTCAGGTCGAAAAGGGCAGACTCGAGCTCAGCCGACCCACTCGGCCACCTGATCGGCGACCTGGTTGGCGGCCTGGTTGAGCGCCGGGCCGACCGCCGCGGCCTCGGCCGCCACCCCGGGCACGCGGCTTTCGAAGCGGCGGGTGAGCACGCGGCCGTCGGGCATCTGCAGCACCGCGTCGTAGCGCACCACAGCGCTGCCGCTGGCGACGTCGTAGCCCATGTCGAGCAGGCGGCCCGAGAGCTTGGTCACCGCGGCGTAGCCGAGGTCGCCGCCGACCACCAGCCGCGAGCCCTTGGCGCGGATCGTCTCGGCGACGAGCGCCTGGAACAGCCGCGCGGGCTTCTCGACCCACACCGCGTCCTGCAGGTAGGCGACGCTCGATTCGCTCACCTGCACCGGCACCCGGGTGACGTTGAGCCGCTGCTCGGCGTCGGGCTCGATCACCGCCAGCGCCGATTCGGCCTGCGCCGTCGTCCCCGCCCCGGCCGGCGCCGCGCGCGCCGGGGTCAGCGTCAGCAACTGCTCGGGGGTCTTCCCGCCGAGGCTGACGCAGCCGGCCAGCGGGAGCGCCAGCAGCACGGGAAGCAGTGCCTGTTTCAGCATCGAATGGTCCCTCACGGCTCGTAGTCGGGCAGCTTGTTGCCGCCGACGAGGGCGCCGGCGCCGTCGGTCTGGATCTTTTCGGTCATCTGGCGCAGCGCCTCGCTGGTCCGGCGCAAGTCCTGCAGCGTGGCATTGGCCAGCGGCAGCGTGGTCTGCGCCATCTCGCGCGCGCCGGGCCGGACGTCCTCCATCGTCGCCTCGAGCGTGGTCGCCGCCTGCTGCGCCGAGCGCAGCGTCGCGCGCAGCTCCTGCGCCAGGCTGCGGCCTTCGTCGTTGAGCAGGCTGTCGGTCGAGCGCAGCGTGCTCTCGAACGCGTCGAGCGTCTCGGTCGACTGCGCCAGCGTGCGGCGCAGCTCGACCAGTGTCGCCTCCATCTCGGGTGCCATGTCGGCGAACTGGGCGCTCATCCGGTCGGTATTGGCGAGGATGCCGGTGATCGAGGCCTGGTTCTCGTCCGACAGCAGCCGCGTGAGCCGGTCGGTCAACGTGGCCAGGCGCTCGAGCAGCAGCGGCGCGCTGGCGAGGATCTCGCCGAGGCCGCCCGGCTCGGCGGGAATGACCGGCGCGCCTTCGGGGCCCGGCTCGGTGATCGCCGGCGCGCCACGCACCGCGCCGCCGAGCGAGATCGTCGAGACGCCGGTGAAGCTGGCCGAGATCGACGCGGTGGTGCCCTGGAGGACCGGGATGTCCTCGTCGAGCGAGACGCGCACGCGGACGAAGCCCGGGTCCTGCCGCCACAGCTCGATCTCCTGCACCTGCCCGGCCGGCACGCCCTGGAAGGTCACTTCCGAGCCCTTGGCGAGGCCGCCGACCGACTGCTCGAAGAAGATGTCGTAGTCCTTGCGGTCTTGCGTGCCGAGCTGCGCCAGCCAGACGATGAACGCCGCCAGCAGCGCGAGCAGCAGCAGGGAGACGGCCCCCACCCAGACATAGTTGGCCCGCGTTTCCATCCGCCCCGCCCTATGCCTTTCCGCCGCCGCTCTTGTCCATGGCTTTCCCCGCCCCGCGCGCCAGGCTGACTTGCGCCGCGCGGCTGCGCGGGCCGTTGAAGTATTCCTGGATCCACGGATGGTCGAGCTTGAGCAGCTCGGGGATCGTGCCGACCGCGATCACCTGGCCGTCGGCGAGCACCGCCACCCGGTCGCAGATGGCGTAGAGCGTGTCCAGGTCGTGGGTGATCAGGAAGACCGTCAGGCCGAGCGTGTTCTGCAGGTTGCGCGTCAGCTCGTCGAACGCGGCGGCGCCGATCGGGTCGAGCCCGGCGGTCGGCTCGTCGAGGAACAGCAGCTCCGGATCGAGCGCCAGCGCGCGCGCCAGCCCGGCGCGCTTGCGCATCCCGCCCGACAGCTCCGACGGATACTTCGCCGCCGCTTCCTCGGGCAGGCCGGTCATGATGACCTTGTAGCGGGCGATCTCGTGCCGCAGCTGCGGATCGAGCTCGGGATAGAACTGCTTGAGCGGCACCTCGACGTTCTCGGCCACGGTCAGCGTCGAGAACAGCGCGCCGCCCTGGAACAGCACGCCCCAGCGGCTGCGCACCGCCGATTCCTCGTCGGGCTCGGCGCCGATGGTGTTCTTGCCGAACACGCGGATCTCCCCCGCGTCGGGGATCTGCAGCCCGATGATCGAGCGCATCAGCACCGACTTGCCGGTGCCCGAGCCGCCGACCACGCCGAGGATCTCGCCGCGCTCGACCTTGAGCGAGAGGTCCTCGTGCACGACCTGGTCGCCGAAGGTGTTCTTGAGGCCGGCGATCTCGATCGGATAGCGGCCGTCGAACGCCTCGACGACGTCGGACCGCGCCTCGTCGAGCACTTCCTCGCGCAGCTCGTCGTCGTCCGCGCTCATGCCCAGCCGATTTCGGTGAAGAACACCGCGAAGAACGCGTCGAGCACGATGACCATGAAGATGCCCTGCACCACCGCCATCGTCGTGCGCAGGCCGACCTGCTCGGAATCGCCTTTGACCTGCATCCCCTGGTAGCACCCCGCGAGGGCCACGATCAGGCCGAACACCGGCGCCTTGATCAGCCCGACCCACACGTCGTAGAGCGGCACCACCTCCTTGATCCGGGCGAGGAAGGTGAGGAACGGGATGCCGAGCGTCAGGTCGGCGATCACCGCCCCGCCGATGATCGCGATCACCGCCGAGAAGAACCCGAGCAGGGGCATCATCAGCACGTTGGCGAGGATGCGCGGCACGACCAGCGCCTCGATCGGCGAGACCCCGATCGTGCGCATCGCGTCGATCTCCTCGGTCAGCTTCATCGTGCCGAGCTGGGCGGCGAAGGCCGAGCCCGAGCGCCCGGCGACCATGATCGCGGTCATCAGCACGCCGAGCTCGCGCAAGGCCAGCCGCCCGGTCAGGTTGATGGTGTAGATCTCGGCCCCGAACTGCCGCAGCTGCGCCGCGCCCTGCTGGGCGATGACGATGCCGATGAGGAAGCTCATCAGGCCGATGATCGGCAGCGCGGACACTCCGACCAGCTCGAACTGGCGGACCAGCGCGCGATAGGGGAAGCGCCGCGGATGGCGGACGATCGCGCCGAGCGCGATCAGCGTCGCGCCGAGGAAGCCGACGAAGTTGACGACGTTGCGGCCGAAGCGAATCACCGCCTCGCCGCGCCCGGCGAGGACCCGCTCGGCCAGCGGCAGCCGCTCGGGCTCGTACGGCGCGGTGCTGGCGCTCTCGCGGACGGTCGCGATCAGCTTGCCGGCCTGCTCGCTGGCGCCGGTGATGCGGGCGTTGTGCTCGTCGGCGAAGCGCCACACGGTCCACGCGCCGATGGTGTCGATCTCGCCCGCGCCCGACAGGTCGACGTGCTGCACCGGGTCGGTGTGCTCGCGCAGCTTGCGGTCGAGCAGGCCGATGGTCGAGACCAGCAGCGGGCCCTGCAGCACCACGGTGGCGCGGCCGCCCGCTTCCTGCACGGTGAAATCGGCCCATTCGCGCATGGCGCGCAGCTATGCGGTCAAATTGGCGGCGCGGCAAGCCGTTGCCCTCGCCCGGCGAGGCTGGCAAAGGCGCCCCGGACATGACCAGCCCGCTCGCCAAGACTTTCGATCCGGCCGCCATCGAGGCGAAGTGGTACGCGCATTGGGAGGCCGGCGGGCTGTTCCGTCCGGCGCGGCCCGCGGCGCCGCCGTTCACCATCGTCAACCCGCCGCCCAACGTCACCGGGTCCTTGCACATCGGCCACGCGCTCGACAACACGCTGCAGGACGTGGTCGTGCGCTACGAGCGGCTGCGCGGCAAGGATGCGCTGTGGGTGGTCGGCACCGACCACGCCGGCATCGCCACGCAGATGGTCGTCGAGCGCCAGCTCGAGCAGCGCCAGGACAAGCGCACCAACTACAGCCGCGAGGATTTCGTCGCCAAGGTGTGGGAATGGAAGGCCGAGAGCGGCGGGCAGATCACCCGCCAGCTCCGCCGCCTCGGCTGCTCGATGGACTGGTCCCGCGAGCAGTTCACGATGGACCCGCACTTCACCCGCGCGGTGGTGAAGGTGTTCGTCGACCTCTACAACCAGGGGCTGATCTACCGCGACAAGCGGCTGGTCAACTGGGACCCCAAGCTCAAGACAGCGATCAGCGACCTCGAGGTCGAAACCCATGAAATCCAAGGCCATTTCTGGCACCTCAAGTACCCTTTAGCTTCTGGGAACGGCCACGTTTCGGTGGCCACCACGCGGCCCGAGACGATGCTCGCCGACATGGCCGTGGCGGTGCATCCCTCGGACGAGCGTTACGCCGCGCTGGTGGCATCGGGCGCGAAGGTGCGGCTGCCGCTGACCGGGCGCGAGGTGCCGATCATCCCCGACGAGCATGCCGATCCCGAGCTCGGCTCGGGCGCGGTCAAGATCACCCCGGGGCATGACTTCAACGACTTCGAAGTCGGCAAAAGAGCCGGCTTCAAGCCCGCGGAAATGCTCAACATGCTCGACGCCGAGGGCCGCGTCGTGCAGACCGCAGACGGCCTGATCCCGGCCGAGCTGGTCGGCCTCGACCGGTTCGAGGCGCGCCGGCGCGTGGTTGAAATGCTCGAGGCCGAGGGCCTGCTCGAGACAGTCGAGGATCGCGTCATCGCCACCCCGTTCGGCGACCGCGGCGGGGTGGTGATCGAGCCCTGGCTGACCGACCAGTGGTACGTCGACGCCGAGAAGCTCGCCCGGGCGCCGATGCAGGCGGTGCGCGACGGGCGGATCGAGATCGTCCCCAAGGGGCTGGAGAAGACCTTCTTCAACTGGATGGAGAACATCCAGCCGTGGTGCGTCAGCCGCCAGCTCTGGTGGGGGCACCGGATCCCGGCGTGGTACGACGCCGACGGCAACGTGTTCGTCGCCGAGACCGAGGACGAGGCCCTCGGCCTCGCCGAGACCCAGCACGGCCTGATGGTCAAGCTCGAGCGCGACCCCGACGTGCTCGACACCTGGTTCTCGAGCGCCCTGTGGCCGTTTGCGACGCTGGGGTGGCCTGAGGCCGAAGTTCCTCCCCGGCACGGGGAGGTGGCAGCGCGAAGCGCTGACGGAGGGGGTTCGCCGCCTCGCGCATCCTCTCCGGCGCCGCACCAGGACGATAGCCCCCTCCACCATGCTTCGCATGGTCCCCCTCCCCGTCCCGGGGAGGAAACCAACCTCCTCGCCCGCCACTACCCCAACGACCTGCTGATCTCCGGCACCGACATCCTGTTTTTCTGGGACGCGCGGATGGCGATGCAGGGGATGAAGTTCATGGGCGACGTGCCGTGGCGGCGGCTCTACCTGCACGGCCTGGTCCGCGCCGCGGACGGGCAGAAGATGTCCAAGTCCAAGGGCAACGTGGTCGACCCGCTCGGGCTGATCGACAAGTTCGGCGCCGACGCGCTGCGGTTCTTCATGGCGGCGATGGAAAGCCACGGCCGCGACGTGAAGATGGATGAGAGCCGCGTCGAGGGTTACCGCAACTTCGCCACCAAGCTGTGGAACGCGACCCGGTTCTGCCAGGCCAACGGGATCGGGGCGAGCCGGTCGGTTGCCGCGCCGCCGGCGACATCGGCGGTCAACCGCTGGATCGTCGGCGAAGTCGTCGCGACGCTGGCCGCGCTCGACAAGGCGATGGCCGAGCTGCGCTTCGACGCGGCGGCGAACGCGATCTACCAGTTCGCCTGGGGCACCTTCTGCGACTGGTACCTCGAGCTGATCAAAGGTCAGATCGACGACGAGACCCGGGCCGTCGCCGGCTGGGCGCTCGACCAGATCCTGGTCATGCTGCACCCGTTCATGCCGTTCGTCACCGAAGAGCTGTGGCACGCGCAAGGCGAGCGGCCGTACGCGCTGATCGTGGCGAAATGGCCGGAGCCGGAGGCGGCAGTCGATGCCGACGCGAAGGCGGAAGTCGAGTGGCTGATTAGTCTCATCAGTCAGATTCGATCCTTGAGAAGCGAATATAATGTGCCTCCGGGTTCTGTCGTCCCGTTGGTCGAGCTTGGGACAGGAATGCACCACAGCGATCAATTGATGCGCTTCAAGAACCAAGTCATCAGACTGGGGCGCGTACTGATCTCTGGCTTCGAAACTGAGCACAGGTCGCAGCAGGACACAGACAAGAGCCTCGTTGAAAATAGGGGAATCCAATTTTCCGTTGGAGGCTCCGAGTATTCGTTGTTTCTCATGCAGTTCATCGACATCGACGCCGAGCAAGCCCGCCTCGCCAAGGCCCGCGACGCGGCGCTCAAGGAACGCGATTCCCTCGCCAAGCGGCTCGACAACCCCGCGTTCGTCGAGAAGGCCAAGCCCGAGGCGGTCGAGAAAGCCCGCGCCGACCACGCCCACCACGCCGCCGAAGCCGAACGTCTCGAAGCCGCGCTGGCGCGGCTGGGCTAAGTCCTCCGGGGACCACCCGCGGGGTAAGTGGCGGGCACGGGCGGAGAACCCGGCGCTCGACGCCAGGTTTGCCCGCCCGCCACTCCACCATGCTTGGCCTGGCTCCCCTTCCCGTGCCGGCGAGGCATTTTTCGCTGTCCTACACACCGCTCTCCCTGCCACGGTCGGACCATGGTCGAGTCGAGCCCGAACCTCGTTCTTGTAGGAAAAGTGTCGCCCGCCGCTTTTCGGCATTTGTCGCGTTACTTCAATAAGATAGGCACTCATCGTTCAGGCGACACGGTGTCGCCTTTGTCGCCTTTGTCGCCCGAATCCAACACACGATGCCGCTAGTCCTCGCCACCACCGCGCCCGGCCAGCCGGGCAGCGAAGCTCTGGCGGAGCCAGAAATCTTCGCCTCGCTGCAGGGCGAAGGGCCCTCGGCCGGCAAGCCCTGCGCGTTCGTGCGGCTGTCGCGCTGCCACCTCGCCTGCGTGTGGTGCGACACCGCCTACACCTGGCGCTTCGAGGGCGACGAGCGGCCGCATCGCTCGGGCGAGACTTACGCGCGCGCCGCCAACCAGGTGACGCTGAGCGAGGACGACGCGGCCGCCCGCATCGCCGCGCTCGGCAAGCCGCGGCTGGTTGTCACCGGCGGCGAGCCGCTGCTCCAGGCCGCAGCGCTGGCGCGGATGCTGGCAATCCTACGCGAAAAACACCCCCGTGCGCCCCAGCGAAGGCTGGGGCCTCAGGCCGCGAGCTCGACGCCTGCCGAACGAGGTCCCAGCCTGCGCTGGGATTCACATTTGGTCGAGATCGAGACCAACGGCACCGTCGCCCCGCCGCCGGTGCTCGATGCGCTGGTCCACCAGTACAACGTCAGCCCCAAGCTGGCCCATTCGGGCAACCCGGCCGCACTGGCGCTGATCCCCGAGCGCCTCGCCGGGTGGGCCGCCGAGCCGCGCGCCTGCTTCAAGTTCGTCGTCGCCGAGCCGGCCGACGTCGACGAGGTCATCGCCCTTCGCGAGCGCTACGCCATCCCGTCCGAGCGCATCTACCTGATGGCCGAGGGAACCGACGCCGCCACCCTGGCCGCTCGCGATCGCTGGCTGGCCGAGCTGTGCCTCGCGCACAACTTGACGTTGTCCCGGCGATTGCACATCGAGCTCTACGGCGACACGCGGGGGACGTGATGAGCGCGAAGCCTGCCCTGCGCGGCGACCTGACCGAAGGCCCGGTGCTGCGCACGCTGATGGTGTTCAGCGTGCCGATGCTGCTCAGCAACATGCTCCAGTCGCTCAGCGGCACGGTCAACTCGATCTGGGTCGGCCGGCTGATCGGCGAGGATGCGCTCGCCGCCACCGCCAACGCCAACATCATCATGTTCCTCGTCGCCGGCGCCGCGTTCGGCTTCGGCATGGCCGGCACGGTCAAGATCGGCCAGCGCTTCGGCGCGCGCGACATCGACGGCGCGCGGCGCACGTTCGGCACCGCGGTCGGCTTCTCGGCGCTGCTGATGCTGGCGATCGCGGTGGCTGGCTGGCTCGGCGCGCCGGCGCTGCTCGCCGCGCTCGAGACCCCCGGCAACGCCTACGGGCTGGCGCTGACCTACTTGCGGCTGATGTTCGTCTCGATGCCGTTCATGATGGTCTCGGTGATCCTGACGATGGGCCTGCGCGGCACCGGCGACGCGCGCACGCCGCTGATCTTCATGGCGGTGACGGTGGTCATCGACATCGTCCTCAACCCGATGCTGATCGCCGGCTTCGGCCCGTTCCCGGCGATGGGCATCGCCGGCTCGGCGACCTCGACGATCGTCGCCAGCCTGGCGTCGTTCGCGGCGATGCTGGTCTACGTCTACGCCCGCGACCTGCCGCTGCGGCTGCGCGGCGCCGAGCTCGGCTACCTCCGCCCGCGGCGCGACGAGCTGCACTACATCGTCACCAAGGGCATCCCGATGGGCGCGCAGATGCTGGTGATGAGCGCGTCGGGGGTGATCGTCGTCGGGCTGGTCAACCGCGAGGGGCTGCTGATGACCGCCGCCTACGCCGCGGCGATGCAGCTGTTCACCTACATCCAGATGCCGGCGATGGCCGTCGGCGGCGCGGTCAGCGCGATGGCGGCGCAGTTCATCGGCGCGAGGAAGTGGGACCGGCTCGACCACATCACCCGCGCCGGCGTGCTGATCAACTTCGCCCTGACCGGGCTGCTCACTGCGCTGCTGCTGGTGTTCGACCGCGCGGCGCTGGTGCTGTTCCTCGGGCCCGACAGCCCGGCGGTCGGGCTCGCCCGGCACATCGCGCTGCTCGCGGTGTGGAGCTTCATGCTGTTCGGCGTGACGATGGTGTTCACCGCGACGATGCGCGCCGGCGGCGCGGTGTGGGTGCCGCTGATGATCATCACCGTCGCGCTCTACCCGGTGCGGCTGGGGTTCTACTTCCTGACCTACCGCTGGCTCGGCGCCGATGCCATCTGGTGGTCGTTCACCGTCGGCGCGATCGCCGGGCTGGCGCTCGGCTGGTGGTTCTACCGCTTCTCCGGATGGCGCCGCCACGCCCTGGCCGAAGCGCCGGAGGAAGCGCGCGAGCAGGCCCAGGCCGACGGCGAGCCCGCCGGGCGGATGGTGCCGGACGTGTGAGGCGAGCTTACTTGCCCTGCGCGCGCCAGCGCTGGACGGTGCGGACGACGCGCTCCTCCTCGCCGCCGCTCTTGCGCCACAAGTCGGTGAAGCTGGGGTCCTCCGAGGCCGGGCGCTTGGCTTCCTCGAGGTTGTCGAACGCCACGCGGATCGGGATCGCCACGCCCTCGCCGCAGATGATGCACTCGCGGTTGCGCAGCGCCGGGATCGAATCGAGGAACCCGCGCGCGCCTTCGGGCATCGCCGCCTTGACGAACGCCTGGTCGCGGTCGTTGTTGAGGCGCATCGAGATGATCGTGCCGCACTGCGACAGCACGCCTTCGGCGAGGTCGGAGGGGCGCTGGGTGATCAGGCCGAGGCTGATGCCGTACTTGCGGCCTTCCTTGGCGATGCGGCTGAGGATGCGCCCGACCGAGGAGCCGTCGGCGTTCTTCTCGTTGGGCACGTAGCGGTGGGCTTCCTCGCACACCAGCAGGATCGGGCTGGTGTTCTCCTCGCGGCCCCAGATGGCGAAGTCGAACACCATCCGGCTGAGCACCGCGACCACCGTCGAGGTGATGTCCGAGGGCACGCCCGAGACGTCGATGATCGAGATCGGCTTGCCGGCGCTCGGCATGCGGAAGATCTTGGAGATGAACTCGGCCATCGTGTCGCCGACGAGCATGCCCGAGAACATGAACTGGTAGCGCGGATCGCCCTTGATCTCCTCGATCTTGGTCTTGAGCCGCATGTACGGCGCGCTCGAGGTCGCCTTGTCGAGCTTGCCGGCCTCGTCCTGGATGGTGTTGGTCAGGTCGCTCAGCAGGTAGGGAATCGGCGAATCGACGGTGATCTTGCCGAGGCTCTCGGCCAGCCGGTTCTTGCTGCGCGACTTGAGCAGGCACTTAGCGAGGATGTCGGCGTCCTCCTGCCGGTCGTTGCCGGTGGTGGTCAGGAACACCTCGCAGTGCTCCTCAAAGTTCATCAGCCAGTACGGCATCTGCAGGTTGCCGACGTCGAAGATGATCCCGGTGTTGCGGAACGCCGCCGAATACTCGCCGTGCGGGTCGATCATCACGATGTGGCCTTCGGGCGCGCTCTCGCAGATCTTGTGCAGGATCAGCGCCGCGCTGGTCGACTTGCCGGTGCCGGTCGAGCCGAGCAGCGCGAAGTGCTTGCCGAGCATCGCGTCGATGTACACGCCGGCGCGGATGTCGCTCGTCGGGTAGACGGTGCCGATCTGCACCGCGCTGCGCCCGTCGGAGGCGTAGATCTGGCGCAAGTCCTCGGTCGTCGCCGGATAGACCATCGCCCCGGGGATCGGGTAGCGGGTCACGCCGCGGCGGAAGCTGTGGATCTTGCCGGTCAGCTTCTCCTCGCGGCCTTCGCCCATGAAGTCGATGTTGGCGAGAATGCCGCCGTCCGTGCGCCGGTCCTGCCGCTGGTTGCGCACGCTGGCGAGCAGCCAGCCGTCGGCGGTCTTGATCTTGACCTGGCTGCCGACCTGGCCGGCGAGCGCGATCGACGGGTCGTCGTCGTCCATGCACTCGTTGAGCCGCTGCAGGTCGAGCGCGATCTGCGAGCCCGAGCCGGCGATCTCGAGCACGATGCCGATCGGCTGGTTGGCGTTGTCGAAGCTCGACAGCTTGGCGCCCGCTCCGGCCGGCGTCGCGCGCGCGGCGACCGCGCCGGGCTCGTCGGCCGGATTGAACGTCTGGAACGGCTGCTTGGGCATTTCGGTCATGCGGGTTCGCTCGCTGTTGCGGGTCGCCGCCGACCTATCGTTAACGGGGTTAAGATCGCGTCAAAATCGGCCCGAAAAGCGCGCTCAGACGAGCGCGAACACGCGGCCCGCCAGCCACCCCATCAGCAGCGACAGCCCGACCGCGAACAGTCCGTAGAGGAACGACGAATCCTCCGCCTCCTCGGCCACGAAGCGCTCGAAGCCGAGCTTGCGCACTTCGACGTCGGCGATCGCCGAGGCGATCACCCGGCCGCGGGTGATGGCGAACGTCTCGGCCGTGTAGCGCCCGGTGGCGACGTTCGACGGCACCGGGATGCGCGCCTGGTAGAGCACGCCGTTGCTGATCGTCACGCCCATGCCGTCCTCGCGGTAGAGTCCCTCGCGCCGGCGCAAGTCGACCAGCCCGGCGGTGAACCGCGCCTGCTCCTCGGGATCGATCGCCCCCGAGGGCGACAGCTGCAGGAAATCGAGCCCGAGCTCGTAGATCGCCGCAGTGCGCTCGTCGACGATCTCGCCGATCGGGCGCGAGCTGGCGACCGCGAAGAACGACGGCGCCGAGCGGAACGCGGTGCTGTCGGCGTTGATCCATACCCCGAGCTTCTTGTCCTTCTCGCGCAGCAGGATCGGCGCGGTCGGCCCCTTGAGCACGACGACGATGTCGTAGCGCTCGCTCGCCCGGCGGCCCTGCGGATCGAGCACCGCGCCGAACAGCAGCAGCTCGGTGCCGGTGAAGCCCTGGCGCACCTGGATCTCGTGCTGCGACACCTCGGGCACGAGGATCGGGTCGCGCTGCGCGGTGAGCGCGGCGAACGCGACCAGCGCCAGCAGCACGCGGATCACAGCGGCACCACGGTATAGACCTCGTCGGGCCGCACGCCGAGGCCGAAGGCCATGCGCAGCGCCACCACCAGCACGATCGCCGCCAGCGTCAGGCGCAGGATCTCCGGCTTGACCGAGACGGCGATGCGGCTGCCGATCTGCGCGCCGGTGACCGAGCCGAGCAGCAGCAGCCCGGCGAGCACGATGTCGACCGCCTTGGTGGTCAGCGAATGCATCATCGTCGCCGCCATCGTCACGAACAGGATCTGGAACAGCGAGGTGCCGACGACGACGTTGGCGCTCATCCCGAGGATGTAGAGCATCGCCGGAACCAGGATGAACCCGCCGCCGACCCCCATCAGCATCGTCAGCACGCCGGTGACGAAGCCGAGCAGCAGCGGCGCCAGCGGCGAGATGTATAGCCCCGAGCGGTAGAACCGCCAGCGCAGCGGCAGGCTGGCGACCAGCGGGTGATGCCGCCGCTTGGCCGCGCGCGGCCGCTCGCCGCGGCTGGCCTTGAGCGCCTCGAGGCTCTCGCGGGCCATCAGCGCGCCGATCGTGCCGAGCAGCAGCACGTAGAGGATGTTGATCACGGTATCGATCTGGCCGATCGATTGCAGCAGGCGGAACAGCAGCGCGCCGATGGTCGCGCCGATCACCCCGCCGGCCACGGTGACCGCGCCGAGCTGGTAGTCGACCCCGCCGCGGCGGGTGTGGGCGAACACGCCCGAGACGCTGGCGCCGGTCACCTGGCTGGCCGACGAGGCGGCGGCGACCGTCGGCGGGACGCCGTAGAAGATCAGCAGCGGGGTGGTCAGGAAGCCGCCGCCGACCCCGAAAATGCCCGACAGGATGCCGGTCGCGGCGCCGAGCAGGACGATGACCAGCCCGTTGACCGCCAGGTTGGCAATGGGGAGGTAGACGTCCATGCCCCGCCCTATCGCAAGCGGGTGCTGTATTGAAGGTGAGCGCCCTAGAAACCCGCAGAAAGCGTCAGCGCCGGGCCGCTGGCGGGCTCGGCGTCGCCGGCGACGCGGAAGCGGTAGTCCGCGGCCACCCGCCCGCGCGCGTCTCCCAGCCGGAAAGTCACGGCCGCGGTCGGTCCGACGTCGAGCCGCGCCGAGCCCTTCTGCGCCCCGCCCCACGCCCCCGCGCCGGCGCGGAGCTCCGCCGCGGCGAGGCGCCCAAGCGGGCGCTCGATCCGCGCCTGGCCGTCGGCGAACGGCGTGGCGAAGGCGCCGCCGACGTAGCCGGCCTGAGCGTAAGCCTCGCCGCGCATGCCGAGCGGCAGGTCGAGCGGGGCGAATTCCGTGACCGCGTAGGCCGCCGGCCGCAGCTCGGTGCCGCGCGCGGTCTCGCTGGCGCGCGCTTCGGCGACCAGCCGCACCGGCACCGGCGCCACGGGGCGGAACGACAGGCCCGCGGCCAGCTCGCGCTCGCGCGCGCCGGCCAGCGCCGAGCTGGCGCGCACGTGGGCTTGCGGGCCCAGCGGGCTTGACGGCGCCAGCGCGAAACGGACCACCGCGCCGGCCTGGCTGCGGCCGTAGCTCGGACGGCCCGACAGCAGCGGCGAGGCGGTGTCGCGGCGCAGCAGCAGCCAGCCGTCGGCCGACCAGCGCGACAGCGCGGATGGGGCGCGCGGCGGCAGCGCGGCGAGCGCCGGCGCGGCGGCGGGAACGCCCGGCGTTGGCCGCGCCGCCTGCAGGTAGGCGAGCAGGACCGGCGGGACCTCCATCTGCGCGAGGCCCGCGGCCAGCAGCAGGTTGTGCCCGACGGCGAAGCGCGGCGCCGCGCGCGGCACCTCGATCGCGGGCTCGGGGGGCGATAGCAGCGGCGCGGCCGGCTCCGGCGCGACGGTCACGGCCGACCACGCCGGCAGGGGTTCGGGCGCGGGAGGCTCGGGCCAAGGAACCACCGTCGCGGACAACGGCACGGGCAGCGGTGACGCGGCGGCGACCTCCCCCCGGTCCGGGGCCGGCGAGCGCACTGCAGGTGCAATCGCCCGGCTCGGCGCGGCCTCGGCCAGCCGAGCGATGGCCGCCCCATCCTCGAACGGCGGTTGCCACAGCGCCACGCGCAAGCCGAGCCACGCCGCCAACAGCGCGCCGAGCAGCAGCAGCGGCTGTCCGCGGAAGGCGGCCGCGCCGCTCATCCCGCGCGGCCCAGCGCCATCGCCGCCGGATGCGCGTGGTGGAAGGTCTTGTCCCACTGCGGCCGCGCGCCGCGCAAGCTGCCGACGTAAGCGGCCAGCGCCCGGCGCCCGGCCATGATCGCGATCACGTTGGCCACCGGAAGGCGCATCACCGCCCATACGCCCTCGCGCCAGCCGTACTCGCGCGCGGTGAAGGCGAAGCGCATGGCCGCCCGCCACGCGAACGCCGCGACATTGATGGCGATCAGCACCTCGAGCCAAGGGTCCATCCGCCACGGGCGCGCCAGGCCGAGCGCGTGCGCCGCGACCAGCACCAGGCCCAGCGCGAACATCGCGTAGCCGGCGAACAGCACCAGCGCGGTCAGCGGCCCGCGCCGGTCGCGCAGTCGCATCCACCATTCGCCGAGGCCACCGCTCCAGCCGAGCCGGTCCCAGCCCTGCAGCGCGATGCCGTGGACCCAGCGCGCCTTCTGCCGCACCGCGTGGTCGATCCGCGCCGGGAAGCAGGCGCGCGTCGCGACCAGCTGCCCGTCCTCGCCGCGCACGCGCAGGAACCGCGAGCGGCCGCCGGCGGCCTTGACCCGCAAGCCCAGCTCGTAGTCCTCGGTCAGCGATTCGACCGAGAACGGCCCGGCCGCGCCGCTCTCCTGGACCATCGCGCCGAGCAGGCCGCGGGCGAGGCCGCAGCCGACCCCGGCCGACGGCATTGCCGCCCCGAGCGCCTCGCGCACCACCATCGCCTTGCCGTGCGCTTCGGCGAACTCCTCGCAGTAATGGCTGCCGACCCAGCGCGAGTAGCGTTGCGCGTCGGGGAGGACCGGCAGCTGGACGAAGTCGGCCTCGGCCAGCGCGCCGTCGAGCAGCGCCAGCGCCGCTGGGTCGACCATGTCCTCGGCGTCGTGCAGGACCACCAGGCGCACCGCGCGGCCGCTGCGCCGCTCGTCGTCCTCGAGCGCCGCGTAGAGCCGGTTGAGGCAATCGGCCTTGGTGGTCGGCCCGTGGCGGCCGTGAACCACCGCCCGCACCCGCGGATCGCCTCCCGAGCCGCGCATCACCGCCTCGAGCGTCGCCGGATCGTTGCAGTAGCAGCCGACGTAGAGCCGCAGTTCGGCTTGCGGCCAGGCGGCCAGCGCGTGGGCGATGGTGAACTCGATCACCGGCGCCTCGTGCCACGCCGGGATCAGCACCGCGGCCGCGCCGGAAAGCGGCCGCTCGCGCGCCTCGGAGCGGCGGATGCGCCATGTCCTCGCGCGTCCGGTGAGCTTGAGCCAGGCCCAGCCGGCGTCCACCGCCAGCTCGTCGAGCGCGCCGATCAGGAAGAACACGGCGGCGAACAGCAGCAGCTCGTGCTCGACGAGCGCCAGCCACTCGAGCGGCGTCCACTGCCCCACGCCAACCCCCTAGGGGAAACCCCCTATTGCGTTGATGTCTGGCGTAAACCTTCGCCCGGAAAAGGCAAACCCTTCATCGCGGCTTGCCAGCCGCGGCCAATTCCGGAAGGTGCGCCGATGGCCCAGCCCCGCCTGCTCACCGCCGCCGCGCGCCCGTTCAAGGCGCTGTTCGCCGCCGACGCCTTCGCCGGGGTGCTGCTGATCGCGGTCGCGGTGCTGGCGGTGGCGGCCGCCAACTCGCCGTTCGCCGCCGCCTACCACGCGCTGTTCCACCACCGGCTGGCGTGGACCCCGGTCGCCGGGCTCGGGACGCTCCACGCGTGGATCAACGACGCCCTGATGGCGGTGTTCTTCTTCGTCGTCGGGCTCGAGGTGAAGCGCGAGATGATCGCTGGCCACCTCGCCGACGCCGCCAGCCGCCGCCTGCCGGTGCTCGCCGCCGCCGCCGGGATGGCCGCGCCGGCGCTGCTCTACCTGGCGATCGCCGGCGGCGAGCCGCTGCTCCGGCGCGGCTGGGCGATCCCGGCGGCGACCGACATCGCCTTCGCCATGGGCGTGATCGGCCTGCTCGGCCGCCGCGTGCCCGGGCCGCTGCGGCTGTTCCTGCTGACGGTGGCGATCGTCGACGACATCGGCGCGGTGCTGGTCATCGCGCTGTTCTATACCGAGGACATCGCCTTTGGCTGGCTGCTCGCCGCGCTGCTGGCGTTCGCCGCGCTGATGGCGCTCAACCGGCGCGGGATCGGCCGCAAGCTGCCCTATGCGCTCGGCGCGGCGCTGCTGTGGTGGTGCATGCTGCACTCGGGCATCCACCCGACCGTCGCCGGAGTCGTCGCGGCGATGGCGATCCCGATGGCGGCCCGCGGCGGGCGACCGCTGCTCGAGGACTTCGAGCATTCGCTGGTCGGCTGGAACGCCTACCTGATCGTCCCCCTGTTCGGTTTCGCCAACGCGGGGTTGGCGCTCGGCGGGCTCGGGCCGGGGGCGCTGCTCGACCCGCTGCCGCTGGCGATCGGCGCCGGGCTGGTGCTCGGCAAGCAGGCCGGCATCTTCGGCAGCATCGTCGCGGCCGACAGGCTCGGCTTCGCGCGCCGGCCGGAGGAATCGAGCTGGCCGCAGATCTGGGGCACCGCCGTGCTGTGCGGGATCGGCTTCACGATGAGCCTGTTCATCGGCGCGCTGGCGTTCCCGGGCGCGCCCGAGCTGGTCGAGGAGGCCAAGCTCGGCGTGCTCGCCGGCTCGCTCGTCTCGGCGGTGCTCGGGTTCGCGATTCTGCGGCTGGCGCGGCCGGCTAGGCTTTCCTAGCCACCGGCGCGTCGTCGCCGAGGTCCTGGTACCACGCCTCGACCGGGCCGGTCAGCTTGAGCGTCAGCGGCTTGCCGCGGCGGTCCATCGTCTTGCCCGCCTGGACTCGCACCCAGCCCTCGGAGATGCAGTACTCCTCGATGTTGCTGCGCTCGACGCCCTTGAAGCGGATGCCGACGCCGCGCTGCAGCTTGTCGGCGTCGAAATGCGGGCTCGACGGATCGATCGCCAGGTGATCGGGTGGGACGTCGGGCGCGGCCGATTTCGCTTCGGCCGCCGGCTGCTCGGGTTGCTCTTCGCTCATGCGGCGCGGCTTAGCCACGGGGCGCGGCGAAAATCAATCCGCGGGCGGCGTCTCGACCGGCGCGGTGTCGGGCTGCGGCGGCAGCTCCTGCGGCGCGCTGTCGGGCCGGTCGAAGTCGCCCTGGCCGGGCGCGACCTCGTCGGGGGTCCGCTCCGGCCAGTCGTCGTCGCCCTGGCCGGGGACGATCTCGTCGGGCTGCTCGCCGGGGAAATCCCTGTCGCCGCCGCCTGACTGCAGGTGCCCTGCGTTGCCGTGGTCGAACAGCGTCTCGTCCTCGCGCCCCCGATTGAAATGGGCCGGCTGCGAGCCGGGCGCGTCGCTGTCGCCGTCGGCCAGGGCCAGCGTCGCGGCGTCGCCCGCCGAGGCGTTCGAATCGATCACCGGCGGGGTCGTCGGCGGCACGTGCGGCTGGCGGTAGTCGGCATCGGTGTAGTCGCTGCGGTCCATCGAACGGATCCTTTCTCGGCTGATGGAACGCCTTGCCGCCGGTGCCCGTTCCGCCGGCGCGATCGGGCCGCCGTGCCGCTTGCCCTTTTCGCCCCGCGACCCTAAGGGCGCTGCTTCAATTCGCAGGCCGCGGCCTGCACGCATTCGTCGGGCCGCGGGCGTGGCGGAACTGGTAGACGCGCTGGATTTAGGTTCCAGTATCGCAAGATGTGGGGGTTCGAGTCCCTTCGCCCGCACCAGTTCCCCTCGGCGCTGGGCCTCGTGAGGTTTGTCTGGAAGGCTTTGCAATGCAGATCGTCGAAACCACCAACAAGGGGCTCAAGCGCGCCTACACCGTCAGGATCCCGGCCAAGGAGATCGAGGCGCGGATCGATGCCGAGGTGAAGAAGGTCGCCCCGCAAGTGCGCATGCCGGGGTTCCGCCCGGGCAAGGTGCCGGCCAACCTGATCCGCAAGATGCACGGCGCAGCGCTGCATTCGGACGCGTTCAACGCCAGCGTGCGCGAATCGATCGACACGCTGATGCGCGAGAAGCAGCTGCGCCCGGCGCTGCAGCCCAAGGTCGACCTCGACGAGGGCTACGCCGAAGGGAAGGACGCCGAGCTCAAGGTCGAGGTCGAGGTCCTGCCCGAGATCGAGGCGCCGTCGCTCGACGGCATCAAGCTCGAGAAGCTGACCGTGGCGGTGTCGGACGAGGCGCTCGACGCCGCGCTGCAGCGGATGGCCGCCAACCAGAAGAGCTACGCCGACGCGCCGAAGGGCCGCAAGGCCGCCGCCGGCGACCAGCTGATCATCGACTTCGTCGGCCGCGTGGACGGACGCGAGTTCGAAGGCGGCAAGGCCGAGGACACGCCGCTGGTGATCGGCGCCAACCGCTTCATCCCCGGCTTCGAGGAGCAGCTCGCCGGGCTCAAGGCGGGCGACAGCAAGACCATCACGGTGACCTTCCCGGCGGACTACCAGGCGCCCGAGCTGAAGGGCCGCGAAGCCGAGTTCGACGTCACCGTCAAGAAGGTCCAGGTCGAAGGCGAGACCCGCGTCGACGAGGACTTCGCCAAGTCGCTCGGGCTCGAGGGGCTCGACCAGCTCAAGGGCCTGCTCAAGACCCAGCTGGAGCAGGAATCGGCCGGCCTGACGCGCACCCAGATGAAGCGCCAGCTGCTCGACCGGCTCGCCTCGGAGCATGACTTCGAAGTGCCGCAGACGATGGTCGACGCCGAGTTCGAGCAGATCTGGCAGCAGCTCCAGGCCGAGATCGCCAAGGAGGAGGACCCGGCCGCCGGCCTCGCCGAGATCGAGGCCGAAAAGGACGACTACCGCCGCATCGCCGAGCGCCGCGTGCGCCTCGGCCTGCTGCTGTCGGAGATTGGCCAGAAGAACGGCGTCGAGGTCACCGCGCAGGAGATGGGCATGCTGATCCAGCAGGCCGCGCAGCAGTACAGCCCCGACAGCCGCGAGCGGTTCGTCGAGTACGTCCGCCAGGACGCGATGGCCCAGGCGCAACTGCGCGCCCCGCTCTACGAGGACAAGGTCGTCGATTTCCTGTTCGACAAGGCCGAGGTGAGCGAGCGCCAGGTGACCCGCGAGGAGCTCGAGGCGGCGATCGAGGCCGAGGAAAGCACACCCCCGCCGCCGGCCAAGAAGGCAGGCGGCAAGAAGACGGCTTCGCCCAAGAGCGAGAAGCCGGCCGCCGACGCCGAGGAAGCCCCCGCCGGGAAGGCCGCTGCCAAGAAGGCGGCCCCTGGGAAGACCGCCAAGCCGGCCGCCAAGAAGGCCGCTCCCCCGGCCGAAAAGCCGGCCAAGGTCGCCGCGCCGAAGAAGGCCGCCGCCAAGAAGGCCCCGGCCAAAAAGTAGGCTAGGGCCGACGGCCGCCCGCAGCGCCGGCGCGCCGGGCGCTGCTCGAGCCGGCGGAGCAGCGGCGCGCGGAACACAACCGTCGCCCGCTCCGTTTCCTCCAGGTCGGATGGCCTGGAGGGCGCTCATGGCGGCCGCACCGCTCGATCATTGCTACTGGACCCAGACGGCGGCGCCGACCGGCTTCGCGCCGCTCGACGGCGAGGCCACCGCCGACGTCGCGATCATCGGCGGCGGCATCGTCGGCGTGATCGCCGCGCGGCTGCTCAAGGACCGCGGCCTCACCGTCGCGCTGGTCGAGGCCGAGCGCGTCGGCCGCGGGGTGACCGGGCGCTCGACCGCCAAGGTCACCGCGCAGCACGCGCTGTTCCTGCAGCGCATCGCGCAGCAGCACGGCGATGACGCGGCGCGGGCTTACGCCGAGGCCAATCTCGCCGGCGTCGCGCTGATCGGGGAGCTGGTCGCGCGCCACGGCCTCGCGTGCGACTTCGAGCGGGCCGACAGCTGGGTCTACGCGACCACGGCCGACGGCGCCGAGCAGCTCGAGAGCGAGCGCGCCGCCGCCGCGCGCGCCGGGCTGCCGATGGAGCTCGTCGGAGAGACCGAGCTGCCCTTCCCGGTCACCGGGGCGCTGCGGCTCCCCGGCCAGAGCCAGTTCCATCCGGTCGAGTTCGTCGCCCGCCTGGCCGCGACGATCCCCGGCGACGGGTCCCAGGTCTACGAGACGAGCCGGGCGACCGAGTGGAGCGAATCGACCGTCGCCACCGCGCAGGGCGCGATCGCCGCCCGCCGGGTGATCATGGCGACGCACCTGCCGCTCGGCCAGGTCGGCCAGTTTCACGCCCACAACCAGCCGCACATGCACGCGGTCATGGCGGTGCCGGTCGCGCCCGGCCGGGCGCCGGCGGGGATGTTCATTAGCGCGGACCCGCCCAAGCGCTCGCTGCGCCGCCACCGCACGGCCAACGGCGAAACGGTGCTGATCCTCACCGGCCCGACCTTCAAGCACGGCGACGCCGCCGCCGAGCGCGACGGCTTCCACCAGCTCTCATCGTTCGCCGCCGAGCACTTCGGCCATGCCGGCGGCGGCTGGCGCTGGAGCAACGAGGACTATTCCCCGCGCGACGGGCTGCCTTACGTCGGCTGGGCCGGCCCGGACGGCGAATCGCCGCTCGTCGCCACCGGGTTCGACGCCTGGGGCCTCAGCAACGGCGCCGCCGCGGCGACGATCCTCGCCGACCTCGCCGAAGGCCGCGACAACCGCTGGGCCGCCTGCTTCGACGCCTCGCGCCACTCGCTCACCGGGGTCGGCCGCCTGCTCAAGACCGCCGCGCAAGTGACCGGCGACCTCGTCGGCGGCCATTTGCGCGCCCACCCCGCGCCGTCGGCCGCCTCGGCCGAGGGCGACATCGTCGAGATCGACGGTAAGGCCGCCGGGCTCCATCGCGGCGACGACGGCGCGCTGCGCGCGGTCTCGGCGGTGTGCACGCACATGGGCTGTGCGCTCGGGTGGAACCCGGTCGACCGCACGTGGGACTGCTCGTGCCACGGCTCGCGCTTCGCCGCCGACGGCGCGGTGCTCCACGGTCCCGCGGTCGAGCGCCTCGCCGCCGTCGCGCTGGCCCGCCAACAGGAGGACGCCGGACAATGACCGACTTGCGCAGCACTTTCGCCATCAACGGGCACCCACTCCACCCGCTGCTGGTGCCGATTCCGATCGCGCTGTTCGTGTGCGCGCTGGCGAGCGACATCGCGTTCGTCGCCGACGGTTCGGACGGCTGGGCCGAGGCCTCGCGCTGGCTGCTCGGCGGCGGCCTCGCCGGCGCGGCGCTGGCGGCGACGGCCGGGTTCATCGACTTCGCCGGCAACGCGCGCATCCGCGAGTTCCGCGATGCCTGGCTGCACCTGTTCGCCAACCTGACCGTGGTGCTGGTCGAAGGCGTGAACCTGATCCTGCGGCTGCCCGACCCGGCCGTCGCCGGCTCGATCGGCATCGTCCTGTCGGGCGCGGCGGCGCTGATCCTGCTGTTCAGCGGGTGGAAAGGCGGCGAACTGGTGTTCCGCCACGGGGTCGGCCAGATCCGCCGCGACTAGCGGCCGTCGGGCGGCGGGGGCGGCCGCCGTCCCGAGGAGGCACACGCGATCCGGCGCAACCGGCCCGATGAGCCGAAACGGCGGTCCGGGCCTGACCGGTTCTCACCTGGGCTACAGCTTTTGTCTGTGCCTCCACGCGCAGACCCGCAGGAATCCGCCGTTTCCAAGGGTCAAAACAGGTTCTCACGGGAGGGGTCGGGGCGTGGGTCAGGCGATCGCCCCGTACAGGTCGTGCGCGTCGGCGTCCTCGACCCTGACCGGCACGATGTCGCCCGGCTTCAGGCTCGCCGGCACGTTGCGCAGGAACACCTGGCCGTCGATCTCGGGGGCGTCGGCCTGGCTCCGGCCGGTGGCGCCGATGTCGCCGTCCGCGTCCGCCTCGCCGACCTCGTCGATGATGACCGGCAGCGTGCGGCCGACCTTGGCGGCGAGCTTGGCGGCGCTGATGCGCTCGGTCAGTTCCATGATCCGGGCGTAGCGCTCTTCCTTGACCGCCTCGGGCACCGGGTCGGGCAAGGCATTGGCGGCGGCGCCGGCGACCGGCTCGAAGTGGAACGCGCCGACGCGGTCGAGCTGGGCCTGCTCGAGCCAGTCGAGCAGGTACCGGAAGTCGTCCTCGGTCTCGCCGGGGAAGCCGACCACGAAGCTCGAGCGGATGGTCAGGTCGGGGACCACGGCGCGCCATGACTGGATGCGCTCGAGCACCCGGGCCTCGTTGGCCGGGCGGCGCATCGCGCGCAGCACTTTGGGGCTGGCGTGCTGGAACGGAATGTCGAGGTACGGCGTCAGCAGCCCCTCGGCCATCAGCGGGATCACCGCGTCGACGTGGGGATAGGGATAGACGTAGTGCAGCCGGACCCACGGCACCTGGCCCTCGGGCGTGCGCAGCCGGCCGAGCTCGCGCGCGAGGTCGGTCATGTGGGCGCGGACCGGGTGACCCTTCCACATCTGCTCCTGATGGCGAATGTCGACGCCGTAGGCGCTGGTGTCCTGGCTGATCACCAGCAGCTCCCTGGTCCCCGCGGCGACGAGCTTCTCGGCCTCGCGCAGTACCGCGTCGACCCGGCGGCTCTGCAGCTTCCCGCGCAAGGACGGGATGATGCAGAAGGCGCACGAGTGATTGCAGCCCTCGGAGATCTTGAGGTAGCTGTAGTGCCGCGGGGTCAGCTTCACGTCCGGCTGCGGGATCAGGTCGACGAACGGGCCCTGCGTCGGCGGCGCGGCCTCGTGGACCGCCTCTACGACCTGCTCGTACTGGTGGGCGCCGGTGACCGCGAGGACCTCGGGGAAGCGGGCGCGGATGGTCGCGGCTTCCTCGCCCATGCACCCGGTGACGATCACCCGGCCGTTCTCGGCGATCGCCTCGCCGATCGCTTCGAGACTCTCCTCCTTGGCGCTGTCGAGGAAGCCGCAGGTGTTGACCACGACCACGTCGGCGCCGGCGTAATCGGGGCTCATCGCGTAGCCGTCGGCGCGCAAACGAGTGAGGATGCGCTCGGAATCGACCAGCGCCTTGGGGCAGCCGAGGCTGACCATGCCGATCTTCTTCGCCTCCGGGATGGAGCGAGCTTCAGGGGTCTGGACTGTCACGATGGCGGCGCCCCTACACCGAAAGCGGCGAATGCGCTAGTGAGGCGCGGGGGACGCGCAGGGAGGGACAGATGGAAGGCATCAATTGGCTCGGCGTCGTGCTCGGCGCGGTGGCGTTCTTCGCCGTCGGGGCGGTCTGGTACACGGTGCTGTTCGGCAAGGCGTGGCAGCGCGCGACCGGCCTCAGCGACGCGCAACTGAAGGACGGCGCCAACATGCCGCTGATCTTCGGCACCTGCCTGCTGCTCGAGCTGGTGGTCGCGCTGACGGTGGGCCACATGTTCGACTACCTCGAGCCGGACGACCGCTCGAAGATGATGCTCGCCGTGGGGCTGGCGGCGGGGATCATGGCCCCGGCGCTTGGCATCAGTTATCTGTACCTTCGCAAACCGCTCAAGCTGTGGCTGATCGATGCCGGCCACTTCATCGCCGGCATGGCCGCGCTCGGCGGGGTGTTCGCGCTGCTCGACTAGCTCGCGGAGTCGTGCTCGGTCGCGTCGGTCGGCGCGATCTCGACGACGATGTCGCCCGCCTGGAGCGACTTCGCCTCGGGTTCCCAGAAGCCGCGCGGGTGCCCGTCGCGGTAGAGCCGCAGGCCGCGGCCGCCGGTGGCGAGCTCGTCGAGCGACCTGCCGACCTCGTCGGGCAGCACCGCCCGCTCGACCAGCTGGACCTTGCCGCCGACCGAGGCGAGGTCGGCGAGGTAGTCGGCGATGTGCGCCCCTTGCGCGCTGCCGGCGAGCAGCAGGCCGGTGAAGCGCACCGGGTTGATGACGTTGTCGGCCCCCGCCTGATGCGCCAGCAGCTCGTTGTCGGCGGCGCGGATGACCACGCTGATCGGCACGTTGGGGGCGAGGTGCTGCACCGTCAGCACGATCAGGATCGAGCTGTCGTCGCGCCCGGCCGAGACGAGCACGGTCTTGGCGCGGTCGATCCGCACCGCCATCAGGTGCTCGTCGCGGGTGGCGTCGGCCTCGATCACGTTGCAGCCGACCTCCTCGGCGGCGGCGAGCCGCTCGGGGTCGGTGTCCATCACCACGATGCAGCGCGGGTCGGTGCCGCGCGCGATCAGCTCGGCGACGGCCTCGAAGCCCGAGATGCCGCAGCCGAGCACGACGATGTGTCCGGAGAGCTGTTCCTGGATGCGGGCCATGCGCCATTTCTCCCAACCGCGCTTGATCACGAACGTATAGGCCGCGCCGATGAAGATGAGCAGCACCAGCACGCGAACCGGGGTGACGATCAGCGATTCGACGAGGCGGGCCTGGTCGCTGACCGGGGTGATGTCGCCATACCCCGTGGTCGTGATCGAGATCATCGTGAAATAGACCACGTCGAGGAAGCTCACGTCGCCGTCGTGGTGGTCGGCGAGGCCCTCGCGGCCGGCCCAGTGCACCGCCACGACGATGGCGATCAGCAGCAGCGCCGCCATCAGCCGGAGCCCGGCGTCGGCCCACACCGGAACCCGCAACGCGCGCCGCAGCGGGGTGAAGCTGCGGGCCCGGACCGCCTGCGCGTGGCGCTGCCAGCGGGTGGGGCCCGCCATGGCTAGCGGCTCCTCACGCGGCGTAGCGCCCCGCCAGCGCGCCGAGCGAGGCGTGGTGCGTCAGGTCGAGCTGCAGCGGGGTGACCGCGACGTAGCCCTCCGCCACCGCCTCGAGGTCGGTGCCGTGGTCGAGCGTGTGCTCGATGTCCTCGAGCCCGAACCAGAAGTACGGCCGCCCGCGCGGATCGACCGCCTCGACCAGCGAGCCGCGCGCATAGTCGTGGAAGCCTTGGCGCACGACGCGGATGCCCTTGACCCGGTCGGCCGGCAGCGCCGGGAAGTTGACGTTGATCAGCGTGCGCCGGGCCATCTGCAGGTCGAGCAGCGGGGCGAGCACCTTGCCGGCCCAGAACCGCGCCGCCGCGAAGCCGTGCCCGGCGTCGCGCATCGCCTGGCTCATCGCCACCGCGGGAATGCCCGCCAGCGCGGCCTCGACCGCCGCCGAGATGGTGCCCGAGTAGGTCACGTCGTCGCCGAGGTTCTCGCCGCCGTTGACGCCCGATATGACGAGGTCGGGCGGCCGGTCGGCAAACAGCTTCTTGAGCGCGAGGTTGACCGCGTCGGTCGGCGTGCCGGTGACCGCGAAGCGCCGCTCGCCATGCTCGACCAGCCGCACCGGCATGTGCAGCGTCAGCGAATGCCCGGCGCCCGACTGCTCCTCGGCCGGCGCGCAGACCCACACGTCGTCGCTGAGCTCGCCGGCGATCTCCTCCAGCACCGTGAGGCCGGGCGCATGGATGCCGTCGTCGTTGGTCAGCAGGATGCGCATCAATTCACCAAAGCCCGTCACCCTGAACTTGTTTCAGGGTCCATTTCTCATCACGCGCGGACGGTGCAGGCGGCAAGATGGATGCTGAAACAAGCTCAGCATGACGAGAAAGGAAGGAGTGGAGACGGAGCATTCTGTCAGCCGGTCGGGACCAGCCGTTCGATCCCGCCCATGTACGGCGCCAGCGCCGCCGGCGCCGCGACCGAGCCGTCCGCCTGCTGGTAGTTCTCGAGCACCGCCACCAGCGTGCGCCCGACCGCGAGGCCCGAGCCGTTGAGCGTGTGGACGAACGCGGTCCCCTTGTGGCCTTCGGGGCGATAGCGCGCGTTCATCCGCCGCGCCTGGTAGTCGCCGCACCACGAGACCGAGCTGATCTCGCGCCACGCGCCCTGGCCCGGCAGCCACACCTCGAGGTCGAAGGTCTTCCTGGCGGTCGCGCCCATGTCGCCGGCGCACAGCAACATGCGGCGATAGGGCAGCTCGAGCGCGTCGAGCACCAGCTCGGCCGAGCGGACCATGTGCTCGTGCTCGGCGGGCCAGTCCTCGGGACGGCACACCGTCACCAGCTCGACCTTCTCGAACTGGTGCTGGCGGATGAAGCCGCGGGTGTCCTTGCCCGCCGCGCCCGCCTCCGAGCGGAAGCACGGCGTCAGCGCGGTCAGCCGGATCGGTTGCGCGAGAACGTCGAGGATCTGCTCGCGCACCGAGTTGGTCAGGCTGACCTCGGCGGTCGGGATCAGCCAGCGGCCGTCGTTGGTGCGGAACAGGTCGTCGGCGAACTTGGGCAGCTGCCCGGTGCCGAACACCGCCTCGTCGCGCACCAGCAGCGGGGGATTGCACTCGACGTAGCCGCGCTGCCCGGTCTGGAAGTCGAGCATGAATTGCGCCAACGCCCGGTGCAGCCGCGCCATCGGCCCGCGCAGGAACGCGAAGCGCGCGCCCGACATCGCCGCGGCGGTCTCGAAATCGAGCCCGAGCGGCGGGCCGAGGTCGGCATGTTCCTTGGGGTCGAACGCGAAGTTTCGCTGCTCGCCCCAGCGCGCAATTTCCTGGTTGCCGCTCTCGTCGGCGCCCTCCGGCACGTCGTCGGCCGGAACGTTCGGCAGCGCCGCTATCAGCGCGTCGAGCTCGGCGCCGAGCGCGCCCTCCTGCTCCTCGAGCGCGGGCAGCGCGTCCTTGAGCGCCGCGACTTCGGCCTTCAGGGCCTCGGCGGTCGCGGTATCGCCCCTGCCCATCGCCGCGCCGATCGCCTTCGACGCCTCGTTGCGGCGCGCCTGCGCTTCCTGGACGCGCGTGGTGACCGAGCGGCGGCGCTCGTCGAGGCCGAGGATCGTTGCGGCAACGCTCTCCACTCCGCGCCGGGCGAGGCCGGCGTCGAAACCCGTGGGGTCCTCGCGGATGGCGCGCAAGTCGTGCATGGCCGCGCGCTATGCCCGCACCGTCGCGCGATTGTCCAGCGCCACGGAACCGGATCGCGCGTCGGGGGTAGTTTCCCAACTCCGGCAAGCCATTGCGGCGGGATAGATGACTTGACCGACAGCACCCCGAGCCCGCCGCGGCGCACCCGCTTCATCGCCATCGTCAACACCGCCATGGCACTGGGCCGCCGGTCCGGCCTCGCCGACCGGCCGGTGCTCGAGAAGGAGGCGTTGCTCGCCCGCGCCCGCGAGATCACCGGCCTCGACGACTTCGGAGACCCGTGGTTCGAGCGCCCGCTCAGCGTGCTGCTCGAGGCGCTCAACGACGAGGCCCGGCTCAACGCCGCCGGCGAATGGACGGCGGCGAAGCAGATCGTCAAGGTGCTCGCCGATCGGGCGTGGGCCGAGCGCTGGTTCGCGCGCCATCCCGAGATCCTCGCGCGCCCGCTGCCGCACCCGGTGATCGTCGTCGGTCCGATGCGCTCGGGGACCACCCGGATGCACCGCCTGCTTGCGGCCGACCGCCGCTTCACCCACATGCGCAGCTTCGAGACGATCAGCCCGGTGCCGCGCCCCGAGTTCATCCACGGCGGGCCCGACTTCCGCGTGACCCTCGCCGCGCGGATCGCCCGCCTCGCCCGCCTCGCCAACCCGCGCACGCTGACCATCCACCCGACCGGCCCGATGGAGGCCGAGGAGGAGCTGGGCCTGCTGGTCAACAGCTTCTGGAGCACCAAGCACGACGCGCAGTGGTGGGTGCCGAGCTACGGCCGCTGGTGCGAGGCGCACGACCCGGCGCCGGCCTACCGGCAGATGGTCCGGCTGCTCAAGTTGATCGGGTGGTCGCAGCAGGCCTCGTCGCTGCGGCCGTGGGTGCTCAAGACGCCGCAGCACCTGTTCGACCTGCCGGTGCTGATGCAGATGTTCCCCGACGCGCGGCTGATATTCACCCATCGCGACCCGCTGGCGGTGGTCGGCAGCGCCGCCTCGCTCGCGTGGAACCAGACGATCATCTACTCGGACCACGCCGATCCCGCGCGCATCGGCCGGGAATGGCTGCGCAAGACGCGCGTCCAGCTCGAGCGCATGCGGCGCGCCCGCCGGAGCATCCCGGCGCAGCGCCAGATCGACGTGCACTACGAGGACATGGACCGCGACTGGCGGGCGACGATGGCGCGGGTCTATCGCTTCCTCGGACTGGAGCTCGCGCCTGCGCTGCCGGCGATGGAAGCCTACCAGCGCCGCGCCGCCGCGCTCAAACGCCGGCCGCATTGCTACAGCCTCGAGCAGTTCGGCCTCAGCCCTGGCCGGGTGCTCGACGAGCTCGGCGATTACGTCGACGCCTACGGCGTCTCGCTCGAAGGCCGCGCGATCGCCGCGGGCTAGAGATCGAGCCGCTGACCGATGCCCGCAGCGTCCGGCAATTCCGGCTGTGGATAACGACACAGGTGGTCTCACCCCTGTCACACGAGTGCCATACGCCGGTCAGCAACCCGAGCCCGAAGGCTGACCATGCGTTCGATTCTTGCCGTTCTCCTCGCCGGCAGCGCCGTGGCGGCACCGGTCGAGGCTTCCGCTCAGGCCATCGACATCAACGCGGTGCAGGAGCAGCTGGCGGAGATGCAGGCCGAGATCGCGCGGCTGACCGCGCAGGTCGCCGAGCTGCAAGCGCGCGAGGACGCTCGCGAGGCGGCCGCCCCGCCGCCGCCGCCGCCACCACCGCCGCCGTCGGCTCCCGCCGCCGCCATCGCCTGGAAAGGCGCACCCGAAATCACCGGCGCAGGCGGCTGGTCGTTCAAGCCGCGCGGGAGGGTCCAGGTCGACACCGCGGTGATCGACGCGCCGGACGGCATCGCCGGCCAGAGCCTCGGCAGCGCCACGGAGTTCCGCCGCGCCTACATCGGTTTCGAAGGCGCGATGCCGGGCGGGTTCGCCTATCGCATGGAGGCCGACATCGCCGGCTCATCGGTCGAGCTGACCGACGTGTACCTGGCCTACAAGGCGTCGCAGGGGATGACGCTCACGCTGGGCCAGCACAAGCCCTTCGGCGGCCTCGACGAGCTCACCAGCGACGTGTTCCTGCCGTTCATGGAGCGCGCCGCGTTCAACTCGGCGTTCGGGTTCGAGCGGCGGGTCGGATTCAGCGGCACTTACGTTGGCGACAAGGTGATCGCTCAGCTTGGGGTCTTCACCGACAACGCGGCCGACCTCAACGCCGACAGCAACGACAGCTTCAGCCTCGACGGGCGCGTGGTGTTCGCGCCGAAGCTGGGCCGCGGGCAATGGCACATCGCCGGCTCGGCGCACGTCCGCGATCTCAACGACGCGTCGGCGACGGTGCGCTACCGGGCGCGGCCGTTCCTCCACACGACCGATCTGCGGCTGGTCGACACCCGCGCCTTCAGCGCCGTCGGCGAGCGCAACTTCGGTGTTGAGCTGGCCTACATCGATGGCCCGTTCCACGCGACGCTGGAAGGCCACCAGATGAGCGCTGACCGTCCCGGCCTGCCCGACCCGACCTTCCGCGGCGGCTACGCCGAGGTCGGCATGCTCCTGACGCCCGGCGACAGGACCGCCTATCGCAACGGCGCCTTCGATCGCATCCGCCCGGCCCGTCCGATCACCGCTGGCGGCATCGGCGCGATCCAGGTCAATGCCCGCTACGACTATCTCGACCTGACGGACGGCGCGATCGTGGGCGGAACGCAGCAGACCGCCGGCCTGTCGGTCATCTGGATCCCGACCGAATACATCCGCTTCCTGGCGAACTACGGCCACCTGTGGATCGACGACGCCGCGGTGCTCGCCGGAATCGACCCGAGCTATCAGGCCGATACGCTGGGCTTTCGTGCCCAGGTCGACTTCTAAGCGTCGGGCGCGTCATCGACCCGCTGCGAGGGCGCAGCGGTCCGCGCCACGCCGGCAATGGTGGGCGCGGCAGGGATTGAACCTGCGACCCCACCCGTGTGAAGGGTGTGCTCTACCACTGAGCTACGCGCCCGCCGAGCGGCGGCAGGGGCGCGCCTTTGCCATGGGCGTCGCCCGCTGGCAAGTCAGTCGAGCAGCAGCCTGATGAGCATTTGCAGCGGCGATCCGCCGTCCGCGGCGGCGGCTCGGCGCGGCGCCGCGGGCGCCGGGCATTCGAGGCACCGCGCCTGCGCGCCGCGCACGCGCAGCAGCCCGTCGAGGTCGGCCACGATGCGCGCGGTCAGCTCGCTCTCGCGGCGGGCGAACAGGGCGAACATGTCGCCGCCGCGCGCCTCGCCGTCGTCGCTGCCCCAGATCCGCCGGATCAGCGGGGCGTAGCGGTCGGTGTCGGCGCCGAGGTACTCGGCGTGCCACTTGCCCTCGCCCAGCTTGGCCTGCTGCGCGGCGAAGGCGAGCGCCGCGTCGAGGCCGCCGAACTGGTCGACGAGGCCGAGCTGGCGCGCCGAGCCGCCGTCCCACACGCGGCCCTGGCCGAGCTCGTCGGCCCGCTCGCGCGTCATCCGCCGCGATTGCGCGACCAGCGCGAGGAATCGCTCGTAGCCGGACTCGACGGTCGCCTGAAGCACCGCCTCGGTCTCCGGCGTGAGCCCGGCGAACAGGTCCGGCTGGCCGGACAGCGGCGTGGTCTTGACCCCGTCGGTGGTCACGCCCCAGTCGGCCAGCGCGTTCTCGAACGTCGGCAGCACGCCGAAGATGCCGATCGAGCCGGTGATCGTCTCGGGCTCGGCGAAGATGCGGTCGGCCGGGGTCGAGACCCAGTAGCCGCCGCTCGCCGCGACGTTGGCCATCGACACGACCACCGGCACCCCCTTGGCCTTGTGGCGCAGGATCGCGCGGCGGATCGCTTCCGAGCCGGTGACGGTGCCGCCGGGGGAATCGACCCGCACGACCAGCGCCGCGAGGTCGTCCTCGAGCGCGTCGTCGAGCAGCTCGCCGATCCGCTCGGCGCCCGCCTCGCCGGGGCCGGCCATGCCGTCGCTGATCTCACCGGCGATGGTGATCACCCCGATCGCCTTGCCCGGCTCGTCGGGCTTGGTCTCCTCGAGCCACGCGTCGAGCTCCGAGTGCGCGAACGCGCCCGGGGCCTCGTCCCAATCGTCCTCGCCGGCGATCTGGGCGACGCGCTCGCCCCATTCCACGCGGGTGCCGGCGCGGTCGGCGAGGCCGGCGGCGATCGCGGCCTTGGCGAGGTCGCCCCCGCTCGCCTCGAGCCATCCGGAGATGTCGGCGGTCGCCCGGCGGATGTTCGCCTGGGGCCGCGCGCGGCGGACGTTGGCCTGCCATTCCTGCCACAGCGACCCGTAGAGCTGCCGGTAGTTCTCGCGCGCCTCGGGCGACATCTCGTTCAGCGTGTAGGGCTCGACCGCGCTCTTGTAGGTGCCGACGCGGAACACGTGCGCGGTGACCTTGAGGCGGTCGAGCAGTCCGGCGTAGTACAGCCGCTCGCCGCCCGGCCCGGCTATCGCGGCGCCGCCCATCGGGTCGACCCACACCTCGCTGGCGTGCGCCGCCAGCATCATCGAATCGTCGCTGTAGGCGACCGCGTAGGCGAGCACCGGCTTCTTCGTCGCGCGGAACCGGTCGAGCGCCTCGCCGATCTCCTGCATGTGCACGTGGCCGCCGCCGAGGAAGGTCGAGAGGTCGAGCGCGATCGCTTCGATGCGGTCGTCGTCGGCCGCGGCGTCGATCGCCCGGACGAGATCGCGCGCGGCGTATTCCTGGGTCGGGATGGCCGACGATAGCAGCGCGTTGAGCGGATCGATCGGCGAGACTTCCTCGACCACCGTGCCGTCGAGCTCGAGCAGCAAGGCGCCCTCGCGCACCGCGCCGGGGCTGGCGCGGCTGCCGAGGATCATGAACAGGGTGCTGAAGAACAGCAGCAGGAACAGCAGCGCGAGCGCGTCCTTGATGCCGACCAGCAGCCGCCAGACCTTGCCTGCGAAACCCATTCCCGTGCCCTCGCAACCCCCGTACCCGCCAGACCCTTACCGGCGGGCCGGCGGATGTGCCACCCGCTTTGGCCCGAGCGCGTGGGCGGTTCGTCGAAGCGCGCTCCTTGCGGAGCGACGCGGGCCGGCCTATGGGCCCGGCTTTAATGACATCGGCGACGACCACCCCCGCAGCGGGCCGCTATCCGGCCGGCGCGCTGGCGTTCCCGCATCGCAGCCTGCTGGCGATCGGCCAGCTCGAGACCCACGAGATCCTGTTCCTGCTCGACGAGGCCGAGCAGTGGGTCGAGCTCAACCGCCGGCCGCACAAGCACACCGACAGGCTCGCCGGGCTGACGATCATCAACGCCTTCTTCGAGAACTCGACCCGCACGCTGCTGAGCTTCGAGATCGCCGGCAAGCGGCTCGGCGCCGACGTGGTCAACATGCACGCCGCGCAGTCGAGCGTGAAGAAGGGCGAGACGCTGATCGACACCGCGATGACCTTGAACGCGATGCAGGTCGACGCGATCGTGATCCGCCACGGCAGCTCGGGCGCGGTGCAGCTGATCGCCGACAAGGTCGCCTGCCCGGTGCTCAACGCCGGCGACGGCCAGCACGAGCACCCGACCCAGGCGCTGCTCGACGCGCTCGCGCTGCGCCACACGCTGCGAGCGCGGGGCAGGAACGAGCTCAACGGCCTGGTCGTGACGATTTGCGGCGACATCCTCCACAGCCGGGTCGCGCGCTCGAACCTGCTGTGCCTGCAGGCTTTGGGCGCGGTGGTGCGGGTGTGCGCGCCGCCGGCGCTGATGCCGGCGCAAGTCGAGAGGCTCGGGGTCACCCCGTTCCACGACTTCGACGCCGCGCTCGCCGGCGCCGAAGTGGTGATGATGCTGCGGCTGCAGAACGAGCGCATGGAAGGCCAGTTCGTGCCCTCGGCGCGCGAGTACCGCCGGCTCTACGGCCTCACTCCCGAGCGCCTCGCGCGCGCCGCGCCGGACGCCATCGTCATGCACCCCGGGCCGATGAACCGCGGCGTCGAGATCGACAGCACCGTCGCCGACATGCCCGGACGCTCGATCATCACCGGCCAGGTGGAGATGGGCGTCGCCATCCGCATGGCCTGCCTCGACGTGCTGACTCGCCGGGCGCGCGGGGTGGAAGGCTGGGCATGACCATCCTGTCCAACCTCCGTTCGCCGCGAGCGAAGGCGAGAGGCGCGGGCGCGGCGCAAGCGTATCTCGACGTCGCTCGACACGAACGGACGGTGTGGCGATGAAACAGGCGCGGCCCCTGACCATCACCGGCGGCCGGCTCGTCATGTCGGACGGCGTGCGGCCGGGAGCGGTCCGCTGCGTCGATGGCCGGATCGAGGCGGCCGGTGACGTTCAGCCGCAGGAAGGCGACCAAGTCGTCGATGCCCGCGGCCTACTGGTTGTTCCCGGCCTCGTCGATTTCGGGGTGTTCGCGATCGACAAGCCGGCGTTCCACTTCGGCGGCATCACCCGCGCCGCGCTGATGCCCGACCAGTCGCCCCCGCTCGATCATCCGGCGCGAGCCCGTTTCGCCGCCGCCAGCGGCAAGCCCGACTTGTGGGTCCATCCGCTGGCCGCCGCCACGCTCGGGCTCGACGGCGCGCAGCTCGCCGAGATCGCGCTGATGCGCGACGCCGGCGCGCGGGCCATCGCCACCGGCAGGCGGTGGATCGCCGACAGCGGAGTGATGCACCGGCTGCTGCAGTACGCGGCGATGCTCGACCTGGTGGTCGTCAGCCACGCCGAGGACGCCGGGCTCTCCGGCCACGCGGTCGCCACCGCGAGCGAGATGGCCACGCGGCTCGGCCTGCCGAGCGCGCCCGCCGAAGCCGAGGCGCTGGCGATCGCCCGCGACATCGCGCTCGCCGAGATGACCGGCGCGCGGCTGCACGTGCGGCAAGTCACCACCGGCGCCGCGCTCGACCTGGTCCGCGCGGCCAAGCGCCGCGGGGTCGCGGTCACCGCGGGCGTCACCCCGGCGCACTTCATGCTGTCGGACCTGGCGCTGGCCGGGTTCCGCACCTTCGCCCGCCTCTCGCCGCCGTTGCGCGAGGAAGCCGACCGCCGGGCGGTGCTCGAGGCGCTCGGCGACGGCACGATCGACGTCGTCGCCTCGGGCCACGACCCGCGCGGGCCGGAAGACAAGCGCCTGCCGTTCGCCGACGCGGCGCCCGGCATGGCCGGGGCCGAGACGCTGCTGGCGATGGTGCTGACGCTGGTGCGCGACGGCGTGGTCGCGACCGAGCGGGCGTTCGACCTCGTCGCGCGCCATCCCGCCCGGCTGCTCGGAGTCGCCGCGGGCGAGCTGCGCGCCGGGGCCGAGGCCGACATCGCGCTGATCGACCCGGCCAGGCCGTGGATCGTCGATTCGAGCCGGATGGCCGCCAGCGCCGGCAACACCCCGTTCGACCGCCAGCCGGTCGAGGGCCGCGTGGTCGGGCTATGGAAAGGCGGGGTGGCGATCGGCGATTGAGCCGCTAGCTGTAGCCTTATGCGATCGACTGCATTCCTCGCCCTCCTGGCGGCGCTGGCGTCGGCGCCGGCCGCGGCCCAGCCGAACACCGGCGCGGCCGAGATCCGGCCGAACGAAGGCCCCAATGCGCGGGCGGCGAGGCGCCCGCTGGGACCCAACGCCGCGATCGCGCGGACCAGCAAGCTGCTCGGCGGCCAGGTCCACTACCCCAGCTGCGCCGCCGTCCGGACCGTTCGGGCGCCCCCCCTGCGGCGAGGCGAGCCGGGCTACGGACGCCATCTCGACCGCGACGGCGACGGGATCGCCTGCGAGTAACGCTCGGCGCCCATCCGCGCCGCCCAACGAAAAAGCCCCTCCCGCGCAGGGAGGGGCTCTCGTGTTCGAACTTGCGCTGAAATTCAGTCGCGGCGGGCCAACCGCACCCCGGTGTCGACGGCGCCCGGCAGCGGGCGGCCTTCGGCATAGGCGAAGCAGCCCTCGCCGCGCGCCTTGACCAGGCCGCACATCGCGCTCGAAGTCGAGCGGCCGAAGCCGGCGGCGGAAACGCGCCAGTAGCGCTTGCCGCGCACCACCGCCTCGGAGATCACCATCTGGTGACCGGCGAGCTCGGGGTAGCGGCTGACGTAGATGCCCCAGGCGCGCTTGGCGCCCTGCTCGCTGGCGAAGCTGCCGAGCTGCACTAGGTGGGTGCCGTCGGCCGCCTGCCCCGCGGACGGCGCCGGCGCGGCGACCACCGCGCGGCGAGCCGGCAGGGCCTGCACCACCGGCGACTGGACGAAGCGCGCCGCGTCCTGCGACACCTGGGCGAGCGACGGCGCCGCCGGGGCGGGCGTCGCGAAAGCGGTCTGGAAATTGCTCGCACGCTCGGTCGCCGGCGCCGCGTAGGCGGGCGCGGCGACCGGCTCGAGCGGCGGCAGCTCGGCCGGCTGCGCCGGGGCGGCGATTTCGGCGAGCGGGGGAAGCTCGGCAGCGCTGTCGGCGGCGGCGAAGCCGGTCGCCTCGGCGCCGAGCTGGTCGATGCTCGGGTTGTTGGCCAGCGCCAGCTCGACCGGCTGGCCGGCATCGGCCGCGCCGACGGGAACCGACAGCAGCGCCGCGACCCGGTGCTGCCACGCCTGCGGCTGGGCCATCAGGGCCCATTCCTGGATGCGGTCGGAGACCTTGTCGGCCGGCACGTCCTGCTCGGCCATCAGCCGCGCCTCGCGCCAGCGCCCGGCGAGCGCGTAAGCATAAGCGAGGTTCTGGCGCATCTTGGCGGTGTTCTCGCCGCCGCGGATGGCGTTGCCCATCACGTGGATGCCGCGCTCCGGCTGCCCGGCGAGCGCCAGCGCGAGGCCGAGATCGGCGGTGGCGATGTCGCCTTCACGGTCGTTGAGCAGCGCCGCAGCTTCGGCGTGCTTGCCGGCGCCCATCAGCGACAGCGCCAGGCTCAGCGCGGTGCGCGGCGAATGGTCGCCGAGCTGCATGGCATCGTCGAACGAAGTCGCCGCCGAGGCGAAGCGGCCGGCGTCGAGGTAGGCCGAGCCGAGCGTCGCGCGGTAGGCGGCGTTGCGCGGGTCGGCGAGCACGGCCGCCTCGGCGTGCGTGATCGCCTGCTCGGACTTGCCCCGGGCGAGCGCGGCTTCGGCGCGGCTGGCGGAGACGGTCGCCGGCGCGGCGACGTTGGTCGTGCAGCCGGTCAGCAAGGCCGCGGACATGGCGGTGGTGGCGGCCCACACGAGCCTGGGGCCGAACACCCGATTGCTGTTGGCGATGCGGTTCATGGCTTGTCTGACCCCTTCTTGGTCGCTCAGTCGCGCTTCACTTGCGCGGCGAGAGCTTCGATCTCCGGAATCTCGGAGAGGAACTTGTCGAGCGCCATCGTCACCAGCTGCTGCGCGCTGCGGTTCTTGACCGTGCTCGCAAGCCGCAGCTTGAGGTGGCGCTTGGCGTCGAGGCGCAGCGTGAAGGCGGCTCGGCGGCTGGCCTGCTCGAGCGCGGCGCGCGCCGAGCCGGCATTGACGGCGACCGGCTTGGCGGTGGCCGGCTTGGCCGCAGGCGCGGCGGCCGGCCGGGCGACTGGCGGAGCGCTCTGCTTGACCGGCGACGTGGCCCGCTCGACCAGGTACTCGGGCGCGTTCTCGCCCAACCGCTCGGCCAGCTCCTCGTGCATGCTGCGCACGACCGGCGGCGGCGAGCCTTCGTCGGTCCTCGCTTCGGCCTCGGGATTGGCCGGGGCCGGGGTCAGCTGGAGAACCTCGGCGGTGTGATCCGCCGGCAGGTCCTGCTCGCCCATGTCGTTCCAGCCGAGGTCCTCGAGGTCGTGGGCGATCGCCTGCGCGGCTTGCGGCCCGCTCATTCCGGCCATCGGCAGCTGCGGGCGCATCGCCGGCTTGGCGCCGCCTTTGCGCGCGAGCAGCGTGGGCCCGAGCGAGGCGAAGGATTTCGGTTCGTTCATCGGGCGCCGCCTCCGCCTTACTGGGCGATGCGGCGGCCGAAGCCGCCCTGCGGGCGGTTGGCGCCGGGAACCTGCGAGACCGTTCCGGGGGCGGCGAAGATGGTGCGGCGGAAGTTCTTCTCGAGCCGGTCGGCGATGTAGTGCCACAGCGCGATCACTTCCTGCGCGCTGCGCCCTTCCGGCTCGACCTCCATCACCGTGCGGCCGTCGATCATCGAGGCGGCGTAGTCGGTGCGGTGGTGCAGCGTGATCGGGGCGACGGTGCCGTGCTGGCTCAGCGCGACGGCGGCCTCGGAGGTGATCTTGGCTTTGGGCGTGGCCGCGTTGACGACGAAGATCAGCGGCTTGCCGGCGCGCTCGCACAAGTCGACGGTGGCGCCCACCGCACGCAAGTCGTGCGGGCTCGGCCGAGTCGGCACGACAATCAGCTCGGCCACCGAGATGACCGACTGGATCGCCATGGTGATCGCCGGCGGTGTGTCGATCACCGCCAGCTTGAAGCCTTGCTGGCGCAGAATCGCCAGGTCGTTGGCGAGCCGCGCGACGGTGGTCTGGGCGAACGCCGGATACTCTGCCTCGCGCTCGTTCCACCAGTCGGCGAGCGACCCCTGCGGGTCGATGTCGATGAGCACGACCGGGCCGGCGCTGGCGCGCTGGGCCTGGACCGCCAGATGTCCCGAAAGCGTGGTCTTGCCCGACCCGCCCTTCTGAGAAGCCAATGCCAAAACGCGCAAGGCCTGTTCCCCCTGATTCCGGCCGGATACACGCTATTTCCAGCCCTTCGCCGAAGCGGGATCGCAGAACACCCTAAATTTTAGGTTAATGGGGAAGCGGCCGATGCGCCGCGAAATCGCCGGGCGCGAAGGCCGATCCGGGTTCCGGCCCCATCGGCAATAAAATCGCACGGCATAAAGACTTTGCTAAGCGCCCATTTACTATGGCAGCTTCGCGAACCGACGCAGCCGAAGAGGGGTCGATGCTGCAGCACTGGAATCGACGGGCGGCCGGAACGGCGCTGCTGCTGGCGATGCTGGCGGCCGCGCCGGCGCTGGCCGACGTCAAGGCGGGCGTCGACGCGTGGAGCCGTGGCGACTACGCCGCCGCCGTGAAGGAATGGGAAGGCCCGGCCGCGGCCGGCGACCCCGACGCGATGTTCAACCTCGGCCAGGCCTATCGCCTGGGCCGCGGGGTGCCGACCGACCTCAAGCGCGCCGAATCGCTCTATGCCCGCGCCGCCGCCGCGGGGCACGTGCAGGCGGCCGACACTTACGGCCTGATGCTGTTCCAGGACGGTCGCCGCGAGGCCGCGCTGCCGTATGTCCGCGACGCCGCCAGCCGCGGCGACCCGCGCTCGCAATACCTGCTCGGCATCGCCCACTTCAACGGCGACATCGTCGACAAGGACTGGGTCCGCGCCTACGCGCTGCTGATCCTCGCCAACGGTGCGGGACTGCCGCAGGCGGCGCCGGCGATCGCCGAGATGGACGCGCACATCCCACTCGCCCAGCGCCAGCAGGCCGCCGGACTCGCCGTCCAGCTGCGCAGCGAGGCCGAAGCCGCCCGGGCGACCGAGCTCGCCGCGGCCGACCTCGCCGCGCGGCCGGCGCCGGCCGCTCCGCCCGCCGCTGCGCCGAGTGGGCGCGTGCCGCGCCCGATCGCCACCGTTGCGGTCTCGCCGTCGATCGCCGCCGCGCGCGCCGCCGTCGCCGAGGCGAGGCGCGCCACCGGCACCGAGAACCCGGGCGAAGCCGGCGCCAGCTTCGCCCGGCCGGGCCCGGCCGTCGCCGTCGCCGCCTCGCCGCCGCCGGTCCCGGCGCAACGCCCGGCCCGCACCGATACGCCGCCCCCCGTCGCCCGCGCCGAGACGCCCGCCCCCGCCGCCGCCAGCGGCCCGTGGCGGGTCCAGCTCGGCGCGTTCTCGGTCGCCGGCAACGCCGAGAGCCTGTGGAACCGCCTGCGCGGCCGTTCCGAGCTCGCCGGCAAGCAGCGGCTGATGGTTCCCGCCGGGCGGGTGACCAAGCTCCAGGCGGGCGGGTTCGCCTCGCGCTCGGCGGCCGACGCCGCTTGCAGCTCGCTCAAGCAATCGGGCCAGGACTGCCTTGTGACGCAGCGCTGATCGGGCGTATGACTGGTCCCGGGGGGACCGGGTCATGAACGCCACTCAGGTTGCCGGCGACGATACCGATCTGGCGCTCGCCGGCGCCACGCCCGACCAGCCGGTCGACGCAGGCGAGCGCATCGTCGCGCTCGATTTCGTCCGCGGCGTCGCCGTGCTCGGCATCCTGTTCCCCAACATCGTCGCCTACGCCAACCCGGTGCTGGCCTATTTCTGGCCGCTCGGGCTGCCCGGCGGCGCGACCGATGCCGACAAGGGCTTCTGGCTGGTCCAGCTGGTGCTGATCGACGGCAAGTTCCGCGGGCTGTTCACGCTGCTGTTCGGTGCCAGCATGATGCTGTTCATGGAGCGGGCGTGGGCGCGCGGCGCGACGCGCTGGCTGCAGGCGCGGCGGCTGCTGTGGCTCGCCGCGTTCGGCCTGGCGCATTTCTTCCTCGTGTGGACCGGCGACATCTTGTTTCTTTACGCGCTGTCCGGCCTCGGCGCGCTGGCGATGGTCAAGTGGGCCCCGCGGACCCAGTTGCGGGTCGGCTTGGCGTGGTTTTTCGCCGGGTCGCTAGCGCTGACGGTGATCCTCGGCGGGCAGGCCGCGATGGAGGGCGTGCCGCGGGTCCAGCAGCAGGCGCCCGCGCAGTACGAGCAGGTCAAGAAGGCGCGCGCCGAGATGATCGCGCGGGCGGACAAGGAAGCCGCCGCTTCGGCCGAAGGCAGCTATGGCGATGTCGTCGCCTACCGCCTGGCGGAGGAGACCGGCGTGTTCGGCCAGTCGGTGTTCTTCGCGCTGATGGAGACGATCCCGCTGATGCTGGTCGGCATGGCGCTCTATCGCATGGGCCTGTTCGAGCGCCGCTTCGATCCCGCGAAGATGCGGCGCTGGGGTTGGTTCGGCCTGATCGGCGGGGCGCTGCTGACGCTGCCGATCGCCTGGTGGACCCTGAGCGCCGGCTTCCCGCTGATGCTGACCCAGTTCGCCTTCAACGGCCCAGTGCAGTTCCTCCACTTGCCAATGGTGCTCGGCCTCGCCGCGCTGCTGGCGCTGTGGGCGCCGAGCGCGGCGAGGACCTGGCTCGGCAGCCGCTTCGTCGCCGCCGGGCGGATGGCGTTCAGCAACTACCTCGGCACCTCGCTGGTGATGATGCTGGTGTTCCAGGGCTGGGCCGGCGGGCTCTACGGCCGCTTCCACCGCCCCGAGCTGGCGCTGTTCGTGGTGGTCGCCTGGGTGCTGATGCTGGCGTGGTCGAAGCCGTGGCTGGCGCGTTACCGCTACGGGCCGCTTGAGTGGCTGTGGCGCTGCCTGACCTACGGCCGGCTGTTCCCGCTGCGCCGCCGCCAGTCGGGCTGATCGTAGCGCTTGCTATTGCAAGCTATTCGCATTAACAACTCTCCAACGAAGCCGGAGAGTCGTCGTCGATGTACGTCTGCGTGTGCAATGCCATCCGCGAATGCGAATTCCGCCGCGCGGCGCGTCGCGTGACCGGGGACGCCGAGAGCGTCTATGCCGCGCTCGGCAAGCAGCCCCAGTGCGGCCAGTGCCTCGAGGACGCCGAGCTGCTGCTTGCCGAGGAGCGCGCGCTGAACCGCAAGCCGGTCCTCGTCGCAGCCTGAGCGGCGCGCCGCGCCTCACGCCGTCGCGCGCAGCCCGACCCTCGCCCCCTCGACGATCGCCGCCTGCCGCGCCTGCTTGGCGACCGCGGCGCTCCCGCCGTCGGTCTCGCGGTAGAGCCCGAGTGTGTCGAACTCCTCGGCGCTGGGCGGCTGGAGCGACAAGTCGGTGTAGTCGTAGCGCGCCGGGTCGGCGAGGATCCGCCTGATCACCCAGGCCTGCCGGCCGTAGCCGAGCAGATAGCGCGCCACCTTGGCGGCCGTTTCGGCGGCATAGCGCGGATAGAACAGCAGCGCCGGCTCGCGGCGCAGCTCGGGCCGCCGCGAGCGCCGCCGCTTGCGCCGCAGGATGCCGCCCTCGAGCACCTGCAGCCCTTCGATCTTGTACAGCATGCGGAACTCGTTGAGGTACTGCAGCGCCTTCTTCGGCCGGTTGGCCGGCAGCCGCGCGTGGCGCCGGGCCACCGTCTCCATGTGGTCCCACGTGAAGTAGGCGTCCCACGCCGCCTTGTAGGCCTCGTCCCATTCGGCGTCCGACATGCGCGGATGCCGGCTGACGCGGTGGTGGAGATTGTACTTGTTGAGGTCGGGATCCATCCACTCGCCCGCCGCGTGCATCCGGCGATGGTCCTCGGAGCCGGGCAGCGGCGTGAGCATGAAGAACTCGAGCACGTCGAGCGGCAGCTCGCGCTTGATGATCTCGATGTCCCGCAGGATGGATTCCTTGGTGTCGGCCGGAAAGCCGAGGATATAGCCGGCGAAGGTGAACACCCCGCGCTCGTGCCATTGCTGCAGCATGTGGCGGTATTCGGTGATCTTGTTCTGGCGCTTGTTGGCCGCGAGCAGGTTGTCCGGGTTGATGTTCTCGAGCCCGATGAACACCCGCATCGTCCCCGCGCGCTTGGCCTTGTCGATGAAGTTAGGGATGCGGTGGCACAGCGTGTCGACCTGGATGGTGAAGTTGGCCTTCAGCCCCTCGTTCTCGCGCAAGTGGATCAGGCGGTCGAAGAACTCCTCCCAGTGGCGGTTGCGCGCGAGGTTGTCGTCGGTGATGAAGAACGCCTTGATGCCCTGCGCGAGGTTCTCGCGGACGATCGCCTCGAGGTCGTCGGCGGTGCGGAAGCGGCTCTTGCGCCCCTGGACGTTGATGATCGTGCAGAAGCTGCACTGGAACGGGCAGCCGCGGCCGAGGTCGAAGCTCGACCAGTTCTGCGAGTTGCGGCGCAGCGCATCGACCGGCAGCACCGGCACCGGCGCCCCGGCGAGGTTGGGCAGGTCGGCGAGATAGTTGTACAGCGGCTTCAGCGTGCCGTTCCACGCATCGCGCAGCACCTCGTCGAGCCGCCCGTCCTCGCACTCGCCGGCGAACAGCGAGCAGCCGATGTCGAGCGCTTCCTGCAGCTCGGGCGGGGTGTCCTCGAGCATCGCCAGGCAGCCGGACACGTGGAACCCGCCGATCACCACCGGCAGTCCCGCCCGGCGAAACTCGCGGGCGAGGTCGAGCGCGTGGTTGAACTGGTTCGACTGGACCCCGACGAGCCCGATCACCGCCTTCGCCCGCCGCCGGCGCAAGTCGCGCACGATCCGCTCGGGGACGACGTGGCAATTGGTCTCGTCGATGGTGGTCAGACGGATGCCGACGCCGGGCCCGAGCACCTCGCGCCGGGCGCAGTCGCGGGCGATCCCGTGCAGCGCCGCCAGCGAGTTCGACGGGATGAGCGATTTCCACCACACGATCGGATAGCCGTCGTCGTCGTAATGCGACGGCTTGATCATCACGAATTCGAGCTCGGAAGCTCTCGTGTCCATGCGCCGATGATAGCAGCTTTAGCGCCGCCGCATAGCGCTTCCGCCACCCCCGCCCCGCTCCTGATTATCATTCGCAAACCCTAGGATTTCTGCCGTTTTTTCACGTTTCGCGCTTGCCATGCCGGTGCCGGCGGGGGCATAGGCGCACGCGTCAGGAGAAGCACCATGCAAGGCGATCCGCAGGTCATCGACTTCCTCAACAAGGCGCTCACCAACGAGCTGACCGCGATCAACCAGTACTGGCTGCACTACCGCGTGCTGAAGAACTGGGGGATCGCGAAGCTCGCCGAGTACGAGCGCGGCGAATCGATCGACGAGATGAAGCACGCCGACACGCTGGCCGATCGCATCCTGTTCCTCGACGGGCTGCCCAACTTCCAGGCGCTGCACAAGCTCAAGGTCGGCGAGAACGTCGAGGAGATCCTCAAGGCCGACCTGGCGCTCGAGCTGGAGGCCCTGCCGCTTCTCAAGGACGCCATCCGCCACTGCGAGGAAGTGCGCGATTATGTCAGCCGTGAGGTGTTCGAGCGCATCCTCGAGAGCGAGGAGAGCCACGTCGACTTCCTCGAGACCCAGTTCGACCTGATCGCCCGCATGGGATTGCAGAACTACATCCAGCTGCAGAGCGAGGCGGCCGAGGCGGATTGATCTCCGGGCGCGGCGTGCGCCTTAGCCCCCGGTACGCTTGCCATGCAGCTCGCGGGCGCCGCGGTGGAGCGTCAGCCGCTCGGCCCGGCCGCCTTCGGGATGGAACACCACGCGGAAGCCGCCGGTGTCGGCGCGGAACTCGGTGTCCGACACCGGGCGCAGCGCGATCGGCTCGTCGCCCGCCGGGGCGATGGTCAGCCAGCCGTTGGCGCCCCGCCCCACGATCAGCACCGGGCCTTCGGTGGCGTAACTGCCGAGGTAGGACTGCAGCACCTCGGGCACGACGGTGAACGGCGCTGGCACCGGGCCGCTGCGCACCGCGCGGATCGGCTGCGCCTCGTCGGGCGGGTCGAGCTTCATCACGTGGGCCCCGCCCTCGTCGCGTTCGATGGCCAGCCACATCAGCCCGCCGTCGGCGAAGAAGAACCGGTCGCCGCCGGCGGCGAGCACCGGGCGCTCGTCGTCGCCGTCGCCGAAGTAGAGTTTGCCGTCGCGGGCGAAGAAGCTCAGTCGCGGCCCGCCGTCGACCTGGTAGGCGCCGAGCAGCGGCTCGATCTCGGCCATCGGCACCGCGGCCGGGGTGAACGACGGGATCGGCTGGCCCACCGCCAGCGCGGCGAGCCGCTGGACGACCATGCTGGCATCGGTCGCCAGCTCGTCGCTGTTGGCGAACACCGCCACGAACACGTCGTCGGCGGGGATGTAGACGCTCCCGGTGTCGACCCCGCGCCCCGCCCCGCCGTGGACCAGCGCCGGGCGGCCGCGCACTTGCAGCAGCCGCAAGCCGAAGCCGTATGGCCGGCTCGAGCCGTCGCTCAGTTGCGCGCGGCTGGTCATCTCGTGGTACAGCTCGGGCCCGACGACCTCGCCGTGATGCAGCGCCTGCGCCCATCTGGCCATGTCCTCGACGCTGGCGACGAGCCCGCCGGCGCCGTGGGCGACGCTCATGTGCACCCCGCGCGCCGGCACCGGCCGGCCGTCCTCGGCACCGTAGAAGCGCGCGGTCGCCGGCTCGCCCTCGGCGTCGACCGCGTAACGCAGCGTGGTCAGGCCGAGCGGCCTGGCGATGCGCTCGATCACCGCCGCGTGCCATGGCCGGCCGGTGAGCTGCTCGACGATCGCCGCGAGGATGACGTAGCCGCCGTTGTTGTACTCCCACGCCGCGCCCGGCGCGGCGCGCGACGGCTGGCTGCGGATCACCGCCAGCAGGTCGGCGGTGGTGTTCGGCCGCAGCGTCGGCTCGCTCAGCATGTAGCCGGGGATCTTGGTGTAGTCGAAGATGCCCGAGCTGTGGTTGAGCAGCTGGCGCACGGTGGCGCCGGCGCCGGGCGCGGGCCAGTCGGGGAAGAACTTCGCCAGCGGGTCGTCGAGCGACAGCCGGCCCTCGGCGACCAGCGTCAGCACGGTCGCGGCGACGAACTGCTTGGTGATCGAGCCGGTGCGGAACACCGTCGCCGGCGTGATCGCCCGGCCCGTCTCGAGGTCGGCCAGCCCGCGCCCGCCGCTGTAGAGCACCTGCCCGCCCCTGGTGACGATCGCCGCGGCGCCGGGCCCGTCCGCGCCGTAGGCGGCCGTGAGGATGGCCTCGGCCTCCACCGCGAGGTCGGCCGGCTGCGCGGCGGCGGGCGCGGCGGCGGCGGCCGCTCCGGCCGTTGCGGTCACCAGCAAGGCGGCGGCGAGGCATTTCGTGATCATCGGTGGGACCTCCCTTTCGCGCGCCTCGGCGGCGCATCGGCGAGGCCTTCCTGCCCCGGGCGGGCATGAGCATCATGAGCAGGTTGTGAGGTTTGCCTGAAAAAGGCCCGTCGCGACGGGCGCGGACTGAATCCCGATATTGGCGGCCGGGCGCAGATGCCGCTAGACCGTGCGCCGGAGCGTTGAGGGGGAAGCGGAGATGACGGGTCTGTTCGGGAGGATCGCGGCCGGCGCCGCGCTGGCCTCGCTGGCGGTGACGCAGGCGATCGCGCAGTCCGCGCCGTTCGAGCCGGTCACCGACGCGATGATCCAGCAGCCCGACCCGAAGGACTGGCTGAGCTGGCGCCGCACGCTCGATTCGTGGGGATATTCACCGCTCGACGAGATCGACCGCGGCAACGTCGATCGGCTGCGGCTGGTGTGGACCCGGCCGCTGCCCGAGGGCCACAACGAAGGCACGCCGCTGGTCCACAACGGGGTGCTGTACTTCCCCGGGCCGGGCGACAACGTCCAGGCGATCGACGCGCAATCGGGCGAGGTGCTGTGGCAGCACCAGCGCGAGGTGCCCGCCGACATCGGCGACTTCCTCCCGTTCTGGCAGACCAACCGCAATCTCGCGCTGTACGGCAACCTGATCATCGCCCGCGGCTCGGACGATCACATCTACGCGCTCGACGCCGAGACCGGCGAGCTGGCGTGGGACACCACGATCATGGATTACCGGCACGGCGCCAAGCAGTCGTCGGGCCCGATCATCGCCGACGGGCTGGCCATCACCGGGCGCTCGTGCGAGCCCGAGGGTGGCCCCGACGCCTGCGTCATCACCGCGCACGACGCCAGGACCGGGCGCGAGGTGTGGCGCACCAGCACGATCGCGCGCGGCGACGATCCCAACGACGCGACTTGGGGCGGCTTGCCGCTCGAGCGGCGCCAGCAGGTCGGCGCGTGGATGATCGCCAGCTACGATCCCGAGCTCAAGCTGGTCTACATGGGCACGTCGGTGACCGCACCGGCGCCGAAGCTGTCGCTCGCCGGCAACGAGCACGACTACCTGTACCACAACTCCACGCTGGCGCTCGACGTGCGCACCGGCAAGATCGTCTGGCACTACCAGCACATCGTCGACCACTGGGATCTCGACCACCCGTTCCCGCGCATGCTGATCGACGAGCAGGTCGCGCCCGATCCGTCGGAGGTGAGCTGGATCAACCCCAACATCCGGCACGGCGCGCGCTACAAGGTGCTGACCGGCGTTCCCGGCAAGACCGGCGTGGTCTACACGCTCGACCGCATCACCGGCGCGTTCCTGTGGGCCCGGCCGACGATCTTCCAGAACGTCGTCGGCGACATCGACGGGGCGAGCGGGCGCGTCACCGTCAACCCCGAGACGGTGTTCACCGAATACGGCAAGGCGGCGCTGGTGTGCCCGTCGGCCTCGGGCGGGGCGAACTACCAGGCGGGCGCCTACAGCCCGCTGACGAAGACGATGTACTTCCCGGCGCAGCAGACCTGCTCGATGGTCTCGGCGGTGCAGACCGCGCCCGGCGGCCCGGGGATCTACGGCATGGCCGCGCGCAACCAGCTGGCCCCCAACGCCGGCGACAACCTCGGCGTGATCAACGCCATCAACGCGGTCACCGGGCGCAGCGAATGGTCGTTCGCGCAGCGCGCCGGGATGCAGTCGCTGATGACCACCGGCGGCGGCCTGCTGTTCGCGGGCGACAGCCACGGCCGCTTCCGCGCGCTCGACCAGCGCGACGGCAAGGTGCTGTGGGAGATCAACCTCGGCTCGCCGGTGACCGGCTACCCGGCGACGTTCGACGTCGACGGGCACCAGTACGTCGCCGTCTCGACCGGCTTCTGGCTCGCCGACAGCTTCACCCCCGAGCTGGTCCACGGCCGCCAGAACACGCTTTACGTGTTCGCCCTGCCCGAGGCCGGCATCGGCCACCGCGGGCCGGTCAGGCCGCCGGTCACCCCGGCCAGTCAGCTGACCTCGGTCGATCCGGCGGACGCCAGCCGCCCGGCGGCGCGCCAGGTGAGCGACGGCGTGTTCTCGGCGGCGCAGGCGGCGGCCGGGCGGGCGGTCTACGCGCGCAGCTGCGCCGCCTGCCACGGAGCCGGGTTCGAGCCGGCCCCGGGCTCGCCGCCGCTCAAGGGCGAGGCGTTCCTCGCCAACTGGCGCGGGCGCACGCTGGCCGAGCTGCACGCCAAAGTGCGGACGATGCCGCCGGGCGCCGCCGGCTCGTTGCCGGAAGGCGATTACCTCGCGGTGCTCGCCTACCTGCTCGAGGCCAACGGCTTCCGCGCCGGCGAGGCGCTGCCGGGCGACGCCGCCGGGCTGCGAGACATTCGTTTCGGCGGTTAGCTCAGCCGGCCATCGCGCCCCAGGCGAGGCCGAAGCCGACGAAGATCAGGCCGAACACCGCCATGACCAGGTACACCGGCCCCGGCTTGCGCGTCTCGAGCACGCTCTCTTCGGGCCGCTCCGGATTGTAGCGCACCGCCGGGGTCGCGCCGACCGGATAAGGCGCCAGCATCGCCTCGGCCTTCTGGCGCGTCGAGCAGCGGTAGTTGCCGAAGCGCAGCCGCTCGCTGCGGTACTCGCTGCCGCCGACGCTGTAGGCGTAGCTGACCACGGGGTTGTACCAGGTGGTGGTATGGCCCTCGCGGTCGCGGCTTTTCTCCTCGACCACCTCGCACCCGGAGACCTTGCCCATCGCGCTCGGCCAGCTTTCCGAGGCCTTGGCCTTGCCGGCCGCGCGAAAGTGCGCGTAGCCGAACCCGGCCGTCCACACGAGCCCCAGCACCAGCAGCCCGATCCCGATCCACTCCATCCCCGTGTCCTCCCCTGTGACGCCGCGGTTTCAGCACCGCCGCGACGGCGAGTAAAGCCTCGCGCCTTCCGGCGGCGCGGCCACGTCCTGCCACGGCGGGCCAAGAAAACGCTGTCCTACAGCCGCCGAATCAGGGCTTATCCTGTCCGATGAGCCGCGAATCGCCCCCATCGACCAGCCTGAACCCGTTGCCGCGTTGCCCGCGCCGGCGCTTGCCGCGCGTGCCCGCGTTCTACCCCGTGCCGCTGCGTCAGACCGGCACCGGCTGGACGATCGAACGCCAGGCGAACTTCCTCGGCTGGTTGGCCGAGACCGGCTCGGTCTCGGCCGCCTGCGCGCGCGTCGGGCTGAGCCGCAACAGCGCCTACAAGCTGCGCAAGAAGCGCGTTGCGGAAAGCTTCGCCGCGGCGTGGGACGCGGCGCTGGGAATGCCGGTGCGAAAGGTGACAATCGACGACCTGCATTTCCTCGCTCATCACGGCCTCGTGAAGCCGATGTTCCGCGGCGGCAAGTACATCCGGTCGCGGCGGAAACCCGACAATTCCGCGCTCTTGCGGCTGCTGGCCCGCTGCGATCGGCTCACCCGGCGGAGCGACGGCCATGGGTGACAGAAATGGTCGAAAAAAGCCCGATTTGTGTGGCGCGAAGGGTTACACTCGGGCCGCGGCGACGACCGGATCGCGGCCTTCCCAGCTCCCGCTCGTGCGCACCGCGCGCAGCCGGGTGAACGAGGTGCGGTCGGCGGTCTGCTCGCGCTTGTAGCGCTCGACCTGGGCGCGGTGGTCGCCGGGGCGGTAGGCAAAGGCGCTCATCGCCGCATCGTCGCGCCATACGGTCAGCGTCACGCCATCGTCGCCGGGGGTATGCGGGGAGAAGACCTGGCGCGCGAGGTTGCCGTCGGCGGCGGCCGCGACCGCGCGCACGCGGTCGACCTGGCGGCGGAACTCGACCACGCGGGCCATGTCGAGGGCCGGACCGAGGACGAAGCCGGCGGTCGTCATGACGATCAGCGGGCCGCCGGGATCCTCGTCGTGGGGCTGGAGCAGCTCCCCCGGGGCATCGCGGTCGAGATGGTTGCATTCGCCGCGGTGCGCGACCGGCAGCAGCAGCGCGTGCCACGCCTCCGTCGTCGCGCCCACGAACGGCATGAACGCGCCCGGATCGGCAAACGCCGCCTCGGCATCGGCCCGCCCGGGATAGAGACCGACAGCGCACCACACCTCGCTCGGCAGCCGCGAGCCGTCGGGCGCGGCCGCGCCGTCGGCGCCGATCTTCCAGCACGCGGCGCCGGCCGGCCGTCGCGACAAGTCGAGCGTGGCGCGGGCAGGGATCCCGGGGAAGCGCAGCCAGTGCAACGTGACCCAGCGACACGGTTGGTTCATGCTGGCGCCTTCCCCCCGGAGCAACCCGCGCCGAGGGTTAGCCGCGCCGCGCCGCCAGTCAATCGGCCCGGCCGGTCACTCCGTCGCGAACGGGTTCCGCGGGCTGCGGAAGGTCAGCCGCACCGGCACCGCGCCGAAACCGAGGTCCTTGCGGATGCCGTTGACGAGGTAGCGCTCGTAGCTCGCCGGCAGGTCGTCGAGCCGCGTGCCGAACACCACGAAGCTCGGCGGGCGGGTCTTGATCTGGGTGACGTAGCGCAGCTTGATCCGCCGCCCGCCCGGGGCCGGCGGCGGGTTGGCTTCGAGGGCGTGGTCGAACCAGCGGTTGAGCGCCGCGGTCGGCACGCGCCGGCTCCACTGCTCGCGCAGCTCGAACGCCGCGGCGAGCAATTGATCGAGGCCCTTGCCGGTCATCGCCGAGACCGCCAGCAGCGGCACCCCTTTGATCTGGGCGAGGCCCTCGTCGAGCGCGGCGCGCACGCCGTTGAACAGGCTGCTGGCGTCCTCGGCGACGTCCCACTTGTTGATCGCCACCATCAGCGCGCGGCCTTCCTCGAGCACGAGGTTGGCGATCTTGAGGTCCTGCACCTCGAGCCCGCGCGTGGCGTCGAGCAGCAGCACGACGACCTCGGCGAAGTCGACCGCGCGGCGCGCGTCCAGCACAGCGAGCTTCTCGAGCTTGTCGTCGACCTTGGCCTTCTTGCGCATCCCGGCGGTGTCGATCAGCTTGATCGCCCGCCCCTCGCCGCTCGCGGGGTCGCTCCAGCGCCATTCGACCGCGATCGAATCGCGGGTGATGCCGGCCTCGGGCCCCGTCAGCAGGCGGTCCTCGCCGAGCAGGCGGTTGATCAGCGTCGACTTGCCGGCATTGGGCCGGCCGACGATGGCCAGCGACAGCGGGCGCGACGGATCTTCTTCGTCGTCCTCAGCGGCTGGGTGCGCTTCCGGCTGCTTGTCGGCGATCAGCGGCAGCAGCGCCTCGTAGAGGTCGGCGACGCCTTCGCCGTGCTCGGCCGAGACCGGCACCGGCTCGCCGAGCCCGAGCGAGTAGCTCTCGAGGATGCCCCCCTGCCCGGCGTTGCCTTCGGCCTTGTTGGCCACCAGCACCACCGGCACCTCCTGCTCGCGCAGCCAGCGGCCGATCTCCTCGTCGAGCGGGGTCAGCCCGGCGCGCGCGTCGATCACGAACAGCGCCGCGTCGGCGCCCTTGAGCGAGACCTCGGTCTGCGCGCGCATCCGCCCGGGCAGGGTCGCCGCGTCCTCGTCCTCCCACCCGGCGGTGTCGACCGCCTCGAACTCGAGCCCGAGCAGGCCCGCATGGCCGAAGCGCCGGTCGCGGGTGACGCCGGGCTGGTCGTCGACCAGCGCCAGCTTCTTGCCGACCAGCCGGTTGAACAGGGTCGACTTGCCGACGTTCGGCCGGCCGATGATCACGACTTGGGGCAGGTCACGGGCCATGCGGCGCAGGTGGCGGCTGGCGGCGCGGTTGGCAAGCCAATCCTCCCCGGGACGGGGAGGGGGACCACCCGCAGGGTGGTGGAGGGGGCTGGCCGTCTGGCGCCGCGCTTGCGGAGAGCCCCCTCCGTCAGCCGCTGCACGGCTGCCACCTCCCCGCGAGCGGGGAGGATGAAGCGCTTACCAGCTCCCCACGTTGGCCATGCTCGCCCATGGCTCCTGCGGCGGCAGGTGGCCGTCCTGAAGCAGCTCGATCGAGATCCCGTCGGGCGTCCTGACGAAGGCCATGTGGCCGTCGCGCGGCGGGCGGTTGATGGTCACGCCGGCGTCCATCAACCGCTGGCAGGTGTCGTAGATGTTCTCGACCCGATACGCGAGGTGGCCGAAGTTGCGTCCGCCGCCGTATTCCTCGGCCGGGCTGCCGTCCTCGGGCGGCCAGTTGTAGGTCAGCTCGACTTCGGCGACATCCTGCTGCCCAGGCGCGGCGAGGAAGAACAGCGTGAAGCGGCCCTTCTCGTTCTCCATCCGGCGCACTTCCTCGAGCCCGAGCAGCTTGAAGAACGCGAGCGTCGCTTCGGGATCGCTAATCCGGATCATGCTGTGGAGGTATTTTATCATCTCGACCGGGACTCCGTTCATCGCTATTCAAGCACGGTTCATCGCAGACACTGCAATGAGCCGCTGGGTTGCCGCACCGCCTTCACAGGAAGCCGCTCATGTCCGACGTTAGCCAAGAGGACCCCCCTGCCGCCACCGCTTTCTGGCGGCGGCCCGCCGCCCAGGCCGCGCTCGCCGCGTCCGCCATCCTCGCCGTCGGGCTGATCGTCGGCGGCTACCTGCTCGGCGACGGGCTCACACGCGCCCGCGCCGCCGACCGCTCGGTCACGGTGCGCGGCCTCGCCGAGAAGGACGTCATGGCCGACCTCGCGACGTGGACGATCGCCTACTCCGCCTCGGCCGGCGACATGGCCAGCGCGCAGGCCAGCGTCGACCGCGACACCGCCGCCATCCGCGCGTTCTTCAAGGAGCTCGGCTTCCCCGACGACGCGCTGCAGCCGACCGGGGTCAACGTCTCGAGCTTCATGCAGGACGGCTACCCGACCTTCACCGTGCGCCAGCGGATGACCTTGCGCTCGACTGATATCGACCGCGCCCAGCGCGCGGTGCGGCGGCAGTTCGACCTCGTCCGCCGCGGGGTGCTGCTCGAGGAAGGCTCGGGCATGGCCTACACCTTCACCAAGCTCAACGCGATCAAGCCCCAGATGGTCGCCGCGGCGACCAAGGACGCGCGCGCCGCCGCCGAGCAGTTCGCCAAGGACAGCGACACCGGCGTCGGCGGCATCAAGCAGGCGACGCAAGGCTACTTCGAGATCACCGGGCGCGACGGCGACGGCGGCGGCTGGGGCGTGGCCGACACGCCGTTCAAGCGGGTGCGCGTGGTCACCACCGTCGATTTCTACTTGCGCTAGAACGGCGAAGGCCCGCCCCGCCGAGGCGGAGCGGGCCCTCCCGCGACGGCCGGTGGCCGGGCCTAGATCGCGAACGACAGCGTCCCGACCACGGTGTCGTCGGTGAACCCGTCGACGCTCGGCCCGTCGACCCCGACGTAGCTGACCCCGACGCTAAGCCCGTTCCACACCGTGGCGGTGGCGCCGAGCGACCAGTCGAGCCCGGTGTCGTCGGCGGTGCCGGTGAGGAACGGCGGCGCAAGCACGCCGTCGGTGTAGCCCAGGTGGGCGTTGACCGTGACCGGCGTGGTCGGCACGCCGAGCGTGAAATCGGTGTAGAGGTAGAGGTTGTCGTTGCCGCCGAGACCGGCCTGGTCCCACGCATAGGCGACGCCGGCGGTGGCGCCGACCGGCCCGATTGTCGTCGCGATCGAAGCGTATGGCTCGAAGTAGTCAGTGTCGACGCCGGGGAAGGCCGCGTCGTCGCCCGACGGATAGAGGTAGTAGAGCAGCCCGACGTCGACAGTGACGGCCTCGGACACATTGCCGGTCCAGCCGGCATAGAGGTCGAGCTCCATGTCGCCGTAGGCGGTGCCGCCCTGGATCGAGGATCCCCAGGTGCCGGCGTAGAAGCCGCTGTCGTGCTTGAGGTCGATGCCGCCCTGGATCGCGGCATCGCCGCCCGACAGCGAGACGCCGCGGAAGCGGTAATCGGTGACCACCGCGACGTTGGCCGACACGGTCACGCCGGCGGTCGAGCCGAGGGCCTCGTCTTGCGCGAAAGCCGGCGCCGCGGCGAAGGCCGAGCTGGCCAGGAGAGTGGCAGCCGTGAGGCTGCGGACGGACGTAAGCATGGGCAGTTCCCTTTCCTCGGGGTGAATACTGTTGCCTTCGTCCCACCTGCATCCGCCGGCCTGCTCTCGTGGGTGGAGCGGTGTCCGTCCGGATGCGGATTACCTGCATCCTCATGCTGCATTGCACAAGGGGCGTCGCCGCCCGCCTGCGAGATTGGGCCCGCTTGTGTGCCTTTCGCGTCACATTAACGCGGGCGACAGGGTTGTCGGCGCAACCCGGCGCGCCATCTTGCACCTCGGCCCGTTGCCGTTAGGAGAGCGTTCGAGTTCGATGTTCCAGGCCCTCCGACAGATGTTCGCCCGCTCCGACGGCGCGCCGGCGCCGGCGCTGCCCGCCGGCCAGCGCGTCTATGCCGTGGGCGACGTCCACGGGCGGCTCGACCTGTTCGAAGCGCTCGTCGCGGCGATCGACGCCGACGACGCGGCGGCCGCTCCGGCTGAGACGACCGTCATCCTGCTCGGCGACCTGGTCGATCGCGGGCCCGACAGCGCCGGGGTCGTCGCGCTCGCCCGCGAATGGCAGCGCCGGCGCACGGTGCGCATCCTCGCCGGCAACCACGAGGAGATGTTCCTCCGCAGCCTGAGCGACATCGAGATGTTCCGCCACTTCCTGCGCCACGGCGGGCGCGAGACCGCGCTGAGCTACGGTATCGACCGCGGCAGCTTCCTGCGCGCGACGCTGGAGGAAGCGCAGCAGTTGATGCGCGCCGCGGTGCCGGAGGCGGACATCGCCTTCCTCGAAGGGTTCGAGGACATGATCGCCATGGGCGACTACCTGTTCGTCCACGCCGGCATCGATCCGCGGGTGCCGCTCGCCGAGCAGAAGCGCCATGACCTCAGGTGGATTCGCGAGCCGTTCCTGTCGCACGCCGAGCCGCACGGCGCGGTCGTCGTCCACGGGCACACGATCTGCGAGGGGCCCGAGGATTGCGGCAACCGCATCGGCATCGACACCGGCGCGTTCATGACCGGGCGGCTCACCGCGCTGGTGCTCGAGGGCACCCAAAGGCGCTACATCGAGGCGGCCGAGGGCGCCGACGGGGCGGTGGCGGTCGCGCCGCTTGCGGCCTGAGGAAGTGCCAGGGGGCCTGTAAGCCGGGTTCTGTCCCACGGGCGGTATCCTTGCGGACGGGCCCACGGAGGCAGCCATTCATCTCGGCGACGGATCGCTCCGCCGCTCCAGCAACCAACCCGGGCCTCTCGGGGCGAAACTCCCCTGCCCACGAATGGGCGCGAGACCCCTATTCGGTCTTGCTCCGGGTGGGGTTTGCCATGCGGACCGTGTTACCACGGCCCCGGTGCGCTCTTACCGCACCCTTTCACCCTTGCCTTCTTCAACCCGCTCATCCTGAGCCTGCCGAAGGACGGCGGTATACTCTCTGTGGCACTTTCCCTGAGCCCCTTGCGGAGCCCGGCGGGCGTTACCCGCCACCCTCGTTTCGCGGAGCCCGGACTTTCCTCGACTGATCCCCGCTTTCGCGGGGACAGGCGCGGCTGCCCGGCCCCCTGGCGCGGCCTATCTAGTGCGTCCCCGGTCGCGATCCAAGAGCAAGTGGAACAGGATCGCGCGCACCTCGCCGTCGATGCGCCCGTCGATCCGTTCGGGCCGCCAGCGGCGCTGGAACGCCTCGACCGCCTTGCGCCCCTCGGTGATGTCGTAGCCAAACCGCTCGAGCGCGAGGTAGAACGCGCCGTCGTTGGTGAACGGGTCGCCGAGCTCGAGCTTGCGCGGGCGCGGCAGGCACAGCCTGTACTTGGCCAATCGGTCCCACGGGAACAGCTCGCCGGGATCGGTCTTGCGCGCCGGGGCGACGTCGGAATGGCCGACCACATTGGCGCGCGGGATGTCGTGCAGTTTGACGATGCGATGGAGCAGCGGGACGAGCGCGTCGATCTGCGCCTCGGCGAACGCGCGGTAGCCGAGCGCGTGGCCAGGATGGTCGAGCTCGATGCCGATGCTGGCGGAGTTGACGTCCTTGTGCCCGCGCCAGTAGCTCGCCCCGGCGTGCCAGGCGCGCTTGTCCTCGTCGACCAGCCGGACGACCTCCCCGTCCTCGCCGATGAAGTAATGCGCGCTGACCTTGGCCGCGGGATCGGTCAGCCGCTCGAGCGCCGCGGCGCGCTCCATCTCGGTATAGTGCAGCACGACCATCGTCACCGGCAGCGCCCGCTCGTCCCAGTTGGGCGACGGGAGCTCGCGGTGGACGAGCTCGTCCATCAGGGCGCCGGGTCCGGCAGCACCGCCCCCATCACCAGCGCCTCGCCGCTGAGCGCGAACTGCAGCCCGCCGCCGAGCTCCTCGGCGAGCAGGCGGATGAGGTGCGCGGGGGCGGTGCGGCCGGTCAGCTCGCCCGTGGCCAGCGAGCCGTCTAGCGCCTTGCCGATGGCCCCGTCGAAGGCGACCCGCGGGCCGGCGGCGCGCACCGCGATCTCGGTCGCTCCGTCTCGCCGTTCGGCGCCGACCTCGAGCGTGCCGCCGCGGACCAGCGCGTCGATGGCGATCGCCGCCAGATTGAGCAGCACCTTGACCGCGGGCTTGGGCAGCGTCGCATCGGCCACGCCCCACTGCAGCGCAATGCGCTCGTTCGCGGAAACGAGCGCGCCGATCAGCTCGCGCGGCTCGTCGGCCGGGACCTCGTCGCCGAAACCGCCGGCGGCGCCGTAGGCGAGGCGGAAGAACTTGAGCTTGTCGGTGCTGATCCTGGCGCTCTGCTCGAGCAGCTCGAAGCAGCGCTTGCGCATCTCCGGATCCTTCTCGTCGGCCAGCAGCTCGAGCCCGTTGCTGAGCGCGCCGACGGGGCTGAGCATGTCGTGGCACAGGCGCGAGCAGAGCAGCGCGGCGAGATCGGTCGAGGAGGTCATCGCGCCCGGGCTTAGCGGTCCACGACGGCATAGGAAAGCGGGACGAATCCCCGTTCCTCGTCGCGCCAGAACGTCACGCCGTCCGCGCCGACGATTGCCCACACGCGCCCGTCGTGCGCCGCCTCGGCGCGGTCGGTCGCCGAGGGCTGTGACGGACCGGCGGGGTGGGAGTGGTAAAATCCCAGGACCGGCGCCCCGGCGCCGCGCGCCGCGCGAAACGCATCGACCAGCGCTTGCGGATCGATCTCGAACCGGCGGCGCGGATCGGCCGCGACATTGGCCGCGGGTCGCGCCTCCTCGATCAGTTCGTCAGCGCCGAGCAGGATGCCGCAGCACTCCGCGGGCGCATGGCGGGCCGCCTCGGCCAGCAGGCGCTCGAAAACCGCCCTTGAGACGCGCATTCCCATTCCCATTTATCTAGCATGGGGGATGGGGAAGTCATCGCGGGCGTCCTTTCCGGCGGCGAGCGGCTCGACAAGGCGCTCGCGCAGGCCAGCGAGCTGTCGCGCGAACGCATCAAGGCGCTGATCGCCGACGGGCGCGTCTCGCTCGATGGCGCCCCCGCGACCCAGGCGAGCGCGAAGGCGCCAGAGGGTGCCCGGTTCCGCATCGACGTGCCCGCGGCGGCGCCGGCCGCCGCCGCGCCCGAGGCCATCCCCCTCGCCGTCGTGTTCGAGGACGAGCACCTGATCGTGGTCGACAAGCCGGCCGGAATGGTCGTGCACCCCGCGGCCGGCAACCCGGCCGGCACGCTCGTCAACGCGCTGCTGCATCACTGCCGCGGCCGGCTCTCGGGGATCGGCGGGGTGGCGCGGCCGGGGATCGTCCACCGGATCGACAAGGACACTTCCGGCCTGCTGGTCGTCGCGAAGTCCGACGCCGCCCACGAGGGCCTCTCGCGCCAGTTCGCCGACCACTCGCTCGAGCGCGCCTATCTTGCGGTGTGCAACGGCCATCCGCGGCCGCCGGCGGGGACGATCAGCGGGCGCATCGGCCGCTCGGACGCCAACCGCAAGAAGATGGCGGTCCTGCGCGCCGATTCCGCGCGCGGCAAGCGGGCGGTGACCCACTACAAGCTGCTGCGGGAACTCGATGGCTGCGCGCTGGTTGAATGCCGGCTCGAGACCGGGCGCACGCACCAGGTCCGCGTTCACCTTTCGTCCATCGGCCATGCGCTATTGGGGGATCCGCTATACGGTCGGCCGAACCCGCGGGTGCGCGACGTGCTCAAGCGGTTGAATTTCCACCGCCAGGCGCTCCACGCCGCGGTGCTCGGCTTCGACCATCCGGTAACCGGCGGCAAACTGCGCTTCGCCAGCGACCTGCCGTGCGACATGAAGGAACTTATCGACGAAACCGGTCATTCCAATCGATGAATTGCGCGCCGACCGGCGACATTTTCGTTTATATAGGGGGCAAGTTGGTGGCCGCGCCCTGCGGGATGCCCATCCGGGGTTCCGTGAACCGGCGGTCGACTGGAAAGGTTTGGGAATAAAGTGAGCAAGACGACTACCAGGACCTTGAGCGTGCCTGCGCTCGGCGGGGAGCAGAGCCTCAACCGCTACCTGGCCGAGATCAAGAAGTTCCCGGTGCTGACGGCCGAGCAGGAATACATGCTCGCCAAGCGCTATGCCGAGCACGAGGACCCCGAGGCGGCGGCGCAGCTGGTCACCAGCCACCTGCGGCTCGTGGCCAAGATCGCCATGGGCTACCGCGGCTACGGCCTGCCGGTCAGCGACCTCATCTCCGAGGGCAACGTCGGGCTGATGCAGGGCGTCAAGAAGTTCGAGCCCGACCGCGGCTTCCGCCTCGCGACGTATGCCATGTGGTGGATCAAGGCCTCGATCCAGGAATTCATCCTGCGCTCGTGGAGCCTGGTGAAGATGGGCACCACCGCGGCGCAGAAGAAGCTGTTCTTCAACCTGAGGCGGATGAAGAAGCAGCTCGAGGCCTACGAGGATTCCGACCTCCATCCCGACGACGTGACCAAGATCGCGACCGACCTCGGCGTGCCCGAGCAGGAAGTGATCAACATGAACCGGCGGATGATGATGGGCGGCGACGCGTCGCTCAACGTCAGCCTGCGCGGCGACGAGGAAGGCGCCGGCCAATGGCAGGACTGGCTGACCGACGACCGTCCGCTGCAGGACGAGACCGTCGCCGAGGCCGAGGAAGCCCACGTCCGCCACGAGATGCTGACCGAAGCGATGGACAGCCTCAACGAGCGCGAGCGCCACATCCTCACCGAGCGGCGTCTGACCGACAACCCGCAGACGCTCGAGGAGCTGAGCCAGGTCTACGACGTCAGCCGGGAGCGCATCCGCCAGATCGAGGTGCGCGCGTTCGAGAAGCTGCAGAAGGCGATGCAGCGCATCGCCGGCGAGCGGCTGCTGCCGGCGGGGTGAGGTGAGGCAGTAAGGCAGTAGGCAATAGGGTGAAGGGTACTGCTTGACGGCTATTGCCGTTGTGCCCTGCCCCCCCCTGCTGCCTAATGCCGACTGCCTACTGCCTGCTGACTACTGCCTCCCGGCTCACTCCGCCGTCGTCGGATCGATCATCGTGCGCACTTGCTGGATCGAGTTGGCCGGGAAGCCGCCCTTCTCGGCGTGCTCGCGGATCATCGCGGCGTTCGGCGCGCGGTAGATGCAGTAGATCTTGTCGTCGGTGACGTAGCTGTGCACCCACTGGATCTCCGGCCCGAGGTCGCGCAGCACGTTGCAGCTGGTCTGCGAGGCGCCCTTGAGGTCCTGCGGCGAGGCTCCGCCCACGCCGGGCATTTCCCGTTCGATGACGAATTGCGGCATTGCTCCGACTCCCATGCGATGATCGCCGAAGCTGCCTCATGCAGCCCACGCCGTCGAGTCCCGCCGATTGCGCCACGAGTCGGGCGCGGTTAGGGGCAGCGGATGCTCCGCGTGCTGCGCTTCCTCGTCTGGGCGGTGATCTGGTTCGTCGGCCTGAGCTTCGCGCTGGTGATCCTGTTCCGCTTCGTGCCCGTGCCGGTGACGGCGACGATGCTGATGGACGAGAACGGCGTAACCAAGGACTGGGAGCCGCTCAGCCGCATCGACCGCAACATGGTCTCCGCGGTGATCGCCGGCGAGGACGGCAAGTTCTGCGAGCACGACGGGTTCGACCGCGAGGCGATCGAGCAGGCCATCCGCCGCAACCAGCAGGGCGGACGCATCCGCGGCGGCTCGACGATCAGCCAGCAGACCGCCAAGAACGTGTTCCTGTGGCAGGGCGGCGGCTACTTCCGCAAGGGGCTGGAGGCCTGGTTCACGCTGCTGATCGAGCAGATCTGGGGCAAGCGGCGGATCATGGAAGTCTACCTCAACGTCGCCGAGACCGGCATCGGCACGTATGGCGTCGAGGCCGGGGCCGAGCGCTATTTCGACCATTCCGCCGCCCGGCTGAGCCGCGACGAGGCCTCGCGGATGGCGGCGGCGCTGCCGCTGCCGAAGGAGCGGCCAGTGGTCGATCCGACCGGGTTCACCCGCCGCTACGGCAACACCATCGAGGCGCGGATCGGGGTCGTCCGCCGCGACGGGCTCGACGCCTGCATCTATGGTTGAGCTGCCGGGCGCGCCCGCTGCGGGGGCCCGGCCCGTTCGCCGGCGGGGCCAGATAGGCTGCGGCATCCTGATCGCGCCGCTGGCGGTGCTCGCGGGATACGCCGCGCTGTCGGCCAAGGCGTGGCATCCGAGCGACGCGCGCTATCCTCGCCAGGGCATCGACGTGTCGCACCACCAGGGCGCGATCGGCTGGGCCGCGCTGCCCGCCCAAGGCGTCGATTTCGCCTACATCAAGGCCACCGAGGGCGGCGATCACGTCGATCGCGCGTTCGCCGCCAACTGGCGCGCGGCGGCGCGGGCGGGCATCCGTCGCGGGGCCTACCACTTCTTCACGCTGTGCCGCCCGGGAGCCGAGCAAGCGGCCCATTTCATCGCCACCGTGCCGCGCGACGACCGGGGGCTGCCGCCCGCCGTCGACCTCGAATACACCGGCAATTGCACGCAGCGGCCGCGCATCTCCGACGTCGCAGGCGAGCTGGCGGCGTTCCTCGGGCCGGTCGAGGCGCATTACGACCGCCGGGCGGTGCTCTACCTGACCGAGGAGTTCGACCGCGCCCATCGCATCAGCGCCCGCTTCGACCGGCCGCTGTGGCTGCGCTCGCTGGTGCTCGAGCCCGACTTCGGCGCCCGCCCGTGGGCCGTGTGGCAGGCCTCCAACTTCCGCCGCCTCGACGGCATCGAGGGACGGGTTGACTGGAATGTCATGCGGACCGAGTTTCCCTGACGATGGGGGACAATCACTCGCACGGGCACGGGCACGCGCACGCGCACCGTCATGCCCGCCCGCATGCGCCGAAGGACTATGGCCCCGCCTTCGCGCTCGGGGTGCTGCTCAACTCGGCGTTCGTGCTGATCGAAGCGGGGTTCGGTCTGTGGTCGGGCTCGATGGCGCTGGTCGCCGACGCCGGGCACAACCTGTCCGACGTGCTCAGCCTGCTGATCGCCTGGGGCGCGGCCTACATGAGCGCGCGGCCGGCCAACCCCAAGTTCACCTACGGCTACAAGTCGAGCTCGATCCTCGCCGCCCTGGCCAACGCCGGGCTGCTGCTGGTGGCGCTCGGCGCAATCCTGATCGAGACGGTCGACCGGCTGTTCGCCCCGGCCCCGGTCGAGGGCCTGACGATGATCGTCGTCGCCGGCGTCGGCATCGTCGTCAACGGCGCCACCGCGCTGCTGTTCGCCGGCGGGCGCAAGCACGACATCAACATCCGCGGCGCGTTCCTGCACATGGCAGCCGATGCGCTGGTCTCGGTCGGGGTGGTCGCCGCGGGGGTCGCGATCCTGCTGACCGGCGAGCTGTGGATCGACCCGCTGACCAGCCTGGTCATCGTCTGCGTGATCGGCCTCGGCACGTGGGGCCTGCTGCGCGACAGCGTCAAGATGGGCCTGCTGGCGGTGCCCGACGGCATCGACGAGGGCGCGGTGCGCGAATACCTCTCAGGCCTGCCCGGTGTCGTCGCCGTCCACGACTTGCACATCTGGCCGATGAGCACCACCGAGACCGCGCTCACCGCGCATCTCGTGATGCCGGCCGGCTACCCCGGCGGCGCGTTCCTGCGCGACGTCGCCCGCGAGCTCGACCATCGCTTCCGCATCGGCCACGCGACGGTGCAGGTCGAGACGGGCGCGGACGAGCCCTGCGCCGACTGCAGTTGACGTGAGCAGGAGGGCGCGGCGACGCTAGGCCGCGGCTTCCTTCTTCTTCCCGTCGCCGGTGACCACCCGCACGGGGTCCTTGCGGCCGTCGACGACGTCCTTGTCGACGACGACTTCGGTGACCCCGTCCATGCTCGGCAGGTCGAACATCGTGTCGAGCAGGATCGCCTCGACGATCGAGCGCAGCCCGCGGGCGCCGGTCTTGCGCTTGATCGCCTTCCTGGCGATCGCCTCGAGCGCGTCCTCGGTGAAGGTCAGCTCGACGTCTTCGAGCTCGAACAGCTTGTGGTACTGCTTGACCAGCGCGTTCTTCGGCTCCTTGAGGATCTGCACCAGCGCCGCGACGTCGAGATCGTGCAGCGTGGCGATCACCGGCAGGCGGCCGACGAACTCGGGGATCAGGCCGAACTTGAGCAGGTCCTCCGGCTCGCACTTCTCGAGCGTCTCGCCGATGCGGCCCTGCTCGGGATCGGCGATGTTGGCTCCGAAGCCGATCGAGCGCTTCTGCAGCCGATCGCCGATGATCTTCTCGAGGCCCGCGAAGGCGCCACCGCAGATGAACAGGATGTTGGTCGTGTCGACCTGGAGGAACTCCTGCTGGGGATGCTTGCGCCCGCCTTGCGGGGGGACCGAAGCAGTGGTGCCTTCCATCAGCTTGAGCAGCGCCTGCTGCACGCCTTCGCCCGAGACGTCGCGGGTGATCGAGGGATTTTCCGCCTTGCGGGTGATCTTGTCGATCTCGTCGATGTAGACGATCCCGTGCTGCGCCTTCTCGACGTTGTAGTCGGAGGACTGGAGCAGCTTGAGGATGATATTTTCGACATCTTCGCCCACATAACCGGCTTCGGTCAGCGTGGTCGCGTCGGCCATCGTGAACGGCACGTCGAACGTGCGCGCGAGCGTCTGGGCGAGCAGCGTCTTGCCGCTGCCGGTCGGGCCGACGAGCAGGATGTTGGACTTGGCGAGCTCGACGTCGCCCGCCTTGCCGCTGTGCTTGAGGCGCTTGTAGTGGTTGTGGACCGCCACCGAGAGCACCCGCTTGGCGCGGTCCTGGCCGATCACGTAGTCGTTCAGCGTCGCGCAGATTTCCTGCGGCGTGGCGATGCCGCCGTCCTTCTTGCCGGCGATGCCGCCCTTGGTCTCCTCGCGGATGATGTCGTTGCACAGCTCGACGCATTCATCGCAGATGAACACCGTCGGCCCGGCGATCAGCTTGCGCACCTCGTGCTGCGACTTGCCGCAGAAGCTGCAGTAAAGGGTGCTCTTGCTGTCGGATCCGCTCAGTTTGGTCATGCTCTCGTCCATGGCCCGGACCGCGCCGAAGATTCGGCCGTCAGGGGATTCGCCCCCGGGAATGTAGCCCGGAAGGATGCAATATCAATTGCGTCAACCTTAATACGCCCGGCTTGCTCCAGCCTGAAGGGGCAAGGTTGCCAAAATGCTACACTCGCCGCGAGCAAGGCCGCGGCGGCCGGGCTTACTCCGGCGCGCCGCCCGAGCCGCTCGCCTCGCCGCCTTCCTCGTCCTTCGGCCGGTGGGCGAAGACCTTGTCGACGATGCCGAACTTGAGCGCTTCCTCGGCCTCGAGGAAAGTGTCGCGGTCGAGCGCCTTCTCGATGTCGGTCAGGCTCTGGCCGGTGTACTTGACGTAGAGGTCGTTCATCCGCTGGCGGATGCGCAGGATCTCGCGCGCCTGGATCTCGATGTCCGAGGCCATGCCCCGCGCCCCGCCCGAGGGCTGGTGGACCATGATCCGCGCGTTGGGCAGCGCCACGCGCATGCCCGGCTCGCCGGCGGCGAGCAGGAAGCTGCCCATCGACGCCGCCTGGCCGACGCACACGGTGCGGACCTTGGGCTTGATGTACTGCATGGTGTCGTGGATCGCCATGCCGGCGGTAACCACGCCGCCCGGCGAGTTGATGTACATCGAGATGTCCTGCGAGTTCTCGCTCTCGAGGAACAGCAGCTGGGCGACGATCAGCGAGGCCATGTGGTCCTCGACCTCGCCGGTGATGAACACGATCCGCTCGCGCAGCAGGCGGCTGAAGATGTCGAAGCTGCGCTCGCCGCGGCTGGTGCTTTCGACGACGACCGGGACCAGCGCCCCGGTCACCGGATCGGTATGGAACTTGCCCTGGGCGCCAAAGCCACCGCCGATACCGCCGAACACATCGATCATGAAAAATGCCTCTCCTCTTTCGGAGCGCCTATGTCGCGTGTGGCGTCCGCTTGTTCAAGGCCGTTCGTGCGCCCCCCGCCAAGCCTTTCGTCGGGCGGCATTCGGCATCGGTCGATGCGCGCTGCCAATGCCCGGCCGATCGGTTAGGGCACGCTCCAAACTACAAGCGTAATCAGCGGTGGGGAATGAAGGGACTGCGATCGACGTCTGCCGCGCTCGCGGTGCTGGCCGCCGCGCCGCTGCCTGCCTGGGCGCAGGACAGCGGCGACGCCCCGCCGCCGGTGGCGACCGAGGAAGCAGCCGGCGAGCCCGCGCGCGATACCTACGTGCCGGCCGATTTCGCCCGGTTCGCCCCCAAGAACGCGCTCGACATGCTGCGCCAGGTGCCCGGCTTCACGATCATCTCGGCCGACCAGGGCCGCGGGCTCGGCCAGGCCAATGAGAACGTGCTGATCAACGGCGAGCGCATCGCCAGCAAATCCGAAAGCGTCATCGACCAGCTCAACCGCATTACCTCGGGCCGGGTCGAGCGGATCGAGATCGTCGACGGCGCCTCGCTCGGCATCCCCGGCCTGTCGGGCCAGGTGGCCAACATCGTCACCAAGGCGGGCGACATCAGCGGGCGCTTCGAATACCGCGCCATCTGGCGCCCGCGCTACGCCAAGACGAGCTTCGGCGGCGGCGAGATCTCGGTCAGCGGCGCCACCTCGCGGCTCGAATGGAGCGCCGCCTACACCCACGGCACCGGACGCGGCGGGGCCGGCGGCGGCGAGGGCGCGATCATCACCGACGGGTTCGGCAACGTGCTCGAGCACCGGGACAACCTGATCCAGTTCGTCGGCGAGTTCCCGCGCCTGTCGACCCGCGTCAAGTGGGACGGCCCGGGCAGCCTGGTGGCCAATTTCAACGCCAACCACAGCCGCACCTACACCGACTTCAGCAACGACGAGACGCGCGACCTGGTCGCCGACGTCGATGTCTTCCGCGACTTCGACAACGACGACGACGGCTATTCCTACGAATTCGGCGGCGACGTCGAGTTCCCCGTGGGCCCCGGTCGGCTGAAGCTGATCGGGCTCGAGAGCTATGGCCGCTTCTCCGGCCCGGCCATCTCGCTGCTGATCCCGGCCGACGGTTCGCCCCCGACCGGCAGCCGCTTCGACCAGGTCCGCGAGAACGGCGAGCACATCGGCCGCGGCGAGTACCGCTGGAACATGCTCGGCGGCAGCTGGCAGCTCGACGCCGAGGCCGCGTTCAACCGCTACAGCCAGGTTTCCGGCCTGTCGTTCCTCGACACCTCGGGCGAGTTCGTGCCGATCCCCTTCCCGAGCGGCACCGGCGGAGTGACCGAGGACCGCTACGAGGTGATCCTCAATCACAACCGCACGCTGGGCAAGGGCCTCAGCCTGCAGTTCGGCGCCGGCGGCGAGTACTCGAAGCTGGCGCAGACCGGCCCCGGCGGGCTGGTGCGCACGTTCTGGCGGCCGAAAGGCTCGGCGACGCTGGCGTGGACTCCGGTGCAGGGTCTCGACCTGTCGCTCAAGCTCGCCCGCACCGTCGGCCAGCTGTCGTTCGGGGACTTCCTCGCGAGCGTCAACCTCGCGCAGGACACCGGCAACGCCGGCAACGTCCAGCTGGTGCCGCAGCAGGCGTGGGAGGCGGACTTCGAGGCCAAGAAGAACCTCCAGGCGTGGGGCTCGGCGACGCTGCGGCTCTACGGCCGGCTGATCGAGGACTACATCGACATCATTCCCGTCGCCGGCGGCGAATCGCGCGGCAACATCGTCGGCGATGCCAAGCTCTACGGGGCCTCGCTCAACGCCACGATCAACCTCGACCCGCTCGGCTGGAAGGGCGCCAAGATCAACGCCAACGGCCGCATCGAGGATTCGAACCTGGCCGACCCGCTCACCGGGCTCGGGCGGCCGTTCAGCAGCCACAACTACACCGGCGGCGAGTTCAGCCTGCGCTACGACGTGCCCGACAGCGACTGGGCGCTCGGCGGCGGGGTCAACTGGAGCATCAACCGGCCTTACGTGCGGCTGTTCGAGGTCGGCCAGGAGTACGAGGGGCCGGTCTACAGCTTCGGCTTCATCGAAAACAAGGACGTGTTCGGGCTGACGGTGAACCTCAACGTGTTCAACCTCAGCGGCGGGCAGAGCATCTTCGACCGCACGGTGTGGACCGGCCTGCGCGACCGAACCCCGATCGAGTTTCACGAACGTCGCCGCAACGACGTCTCGACGATCTATCGCCTGACGGTGCGCGGCAGCTTCTAGCGCTTGCGTCCGCGCCGCGCGGTGGCAAGCTGCGCGGCATGAGGACTCCCACCGCGCTCGCCGCGCTGCTCGCCCTGTCGTCCCCCGCGCTCGCCAGCTCGGGCGACGACGCCGCCGCCCATCTCGCCCGCATCGCCGCGCTCGACGATGCCGGGCCCGCGCTCAATGCGGTGATCGTGGTCGCCGACACCCGGCACGCCGCGGCCGAGGCCGAGGCGGCCCTCGCGGCCGGACTGCCGCTCGGCGGGCGCACGGTGCTGGTCAAGGACAACATCGAGACGCGCGAGTGGCCGACCACCGCCGGCAGCCTGGCGCTCAAGGACAACCTGACCGGCCGCGACGCGCCGCTGATTGCGCGGCTGCGCGCGGCGGGCGGCATCGTGCTCGGCAAGACCAACCTCTCCGAATGGGCCAACATCCGCTCGACCCGCAGCAGCAGCGGGTGGAGCGCGGTCGGCGGGCTGACGCGCAATCCGCACGCCACCGAGCGCAATGCCTGCGGCTCGTCCTCGGGCAGCGGCGCGGCGGTGGCGGCGGGGCTGGCGTGGGCGGCGCTCGGCACCGAGACCGACGGCTCGATCACCTGCCCGGCGAGCGTCAACGGCATCGTCGGCTTCAAGCCGACCGTCGGGCTCGTCAGCCGCACGCACGTCGTGCCGATCAGCCACAGCCAGGACACCGCCGGGCCGATGGCGCGCTCGGTGGCCGACGCGGCGCTGCTGCTCAACGCCATCGCCGGCAGCGACCCGGCCGACGCGGCGACCGCCGAGGCCGATGCGCGCAAGACCGACTACACCCAGGGGCTGGCGAGCGCCTCGCTGGCGGGCGTCCGGATCGGCGTGCTGCGCAAGGCCGTCGGCGGCCATCCCGACGTGGCGCGCGTGTTCGAGCAGGCGCTGGCCGACCTCAGGAGCGCCGGCGCGGTGCTGGTCGAGATCGACTACGAACCCGATCCGAAGATGGGCGAGGACGAGTTCCTGGTGCTGCAGCACGAGCTGCGCGCGGATCTCAACGCCTATCTCGCCGGCTCGCCGGCCGACCTCCCGGTGCGCACGCTGGCCGAGGTGATCGCCTTCAACGACGCCCACGCGGCGGAGGAGATGCGCTGGTTCGGGCAGGAGATTTTCCTGATGGCCGAGAAGGCCACCGACCGCGCGGCCTACGAGGCGGCGCGGGCCAACTCGCTGCGGCTGGCGGGCGCCGAGGGCATCGACAAGCTGCTCGCCGGACACCGCGTGACGGTGCTCGTCGCGCCGACCGTCGGACCGGCGTGGACTACGGACCTTGTCAACGGCGACCATTATGACGGCTCGATCGGCGCCGGCAGCCTGGCGGCCATCGCCGGCTATCCGCACCTCTCGGTGCCGATGGGCGCGGTCGAAGGCTTGCCCGTCGGGCTGTCGATCATGGGCGCGAAATGGGCCGACGCCGGCGTGCTGCAGGCCGGCGCGGCGTACGAGCGCGCCCGCAGCGCGGCGTTGCCCGAGCCCGGGTTCGACAAGTGGAGCGATACAATCGCGTACACGAACTAGGTTGTATCAAGCGGCGATTCCCCCTATCGGGCCGGACTTAGTCAACGATCCGAAAAAATCTGGGGGACCTGCGTGCGGCGCCTTGCGCTCCATCTCGGCTGCTGTGCGCTGGCGCTGGGCGTCGCCGCGCCGGCGCTCGCGCAGGACACCGGCGACGCGGCGCCCCCGACGCCGGCCGTGGTGCCGCCGCCGGCCGACGGCACGCCCGCCGCCGCCACCGAGCAGAAAATCGTCTACACGCCGCTCGATTTCGCGCAGTACGCCCCGCGCAGCGCGCTCGACATGCTGCAGCAGGTTCCCGGGTTCAACATCCAGGAGAGCTTCGGCCAGGGGCGCGGGCTCGGCGAGGCGACCGGCAACGTCCTGCTCAACGGCGAGCGGGTCTCGAGCAAGTCGGACTCGGTCACCCAGCGGCTGAGCCGCATCGCCGCCGCGAACGTGATCCGCATCGAGTTCGTCGACGGCGCGACGCTCGACATTCCCGGCCTCTCGGGCCGCGTCGCCAACATCATCACCGGCAAGGAAGCCGCCGGCGTCCGCGGCCAGTTCGAGTGGAGCCCGCAGCTGCCGACCGACTTCGCCGGCTTCCGCTGGGCCGGCGCGCGCGCCTCGCTCACCGGCACGCGCGGGCCGGTCGCCTTCACCTTCGCGGTCGACAACAACCCGTTCTACGGCGGCACCGGCGGGCCGAACCGGATCACCGACCGCTTCGGCGCCGTCGAGGAACGCTTCAGCGAGACGTGGAACGTATCGCACGCGCCGAAGATCGGCACCCAGCTGCGGATCGATGGACCGGGCAGCTCGGTCGCCAACCTCAGCGCATCGTGGCAATGGAGCTGGTCCGATTCGACCGAGGACGAGCGCGTGATCGCGGCGCCCGGCGCGCCGGCGCTGGTCGAGGCGCTGCGGTCGCATTCGAGCGGCCACAACTACGAAATCGGCGGCGACTTCGAGTTCGCGCTGGGCCCCGGCCGACTCAAGCTGATCGGGCTCGAAAGCTTCCGCACTTCGGCGTTCTCGACCGAGCTGACCGTCGATCCCGACAGCGGCGCACCGCGCACCGGCAGCCGCTTCACCCAGGCGAGCGACTCGGGCGAGCGGATCGGGCGCGGCGAATACCGCTGGAAGATGCTCGGCGGCGATGTCCAGCTTTCGGGCGAGGCCGCCTTCAACCGCCTCGGCAACGTCGCCGGCCTCGCGCTGCTGCGGCCGTCGGGCGAGTTCGTGGCGATCCCGTTCCCGTCGGGCAGCGGCGGCGTCACCGAGGACCGCTACGAGACGATCCTGTCGTTCGGCCGCCCGCTCGCCGCGAACCTGTCGCTGCAGCTCAGCATCGGCGGCGAGTACTCGAAGCTGGCGCAGACCGGGGCCGACGCGCTGTCGCGCAGCTTCAAGCGCCCGAAGGGCTCGTTCTCGCTCGCCTGGGCGCCGCTCGACGGGCTCGACGTGTCGCTCAAGGGCGCGCGCAAGGTCGGCCAGCTCAACTTCGGCGATTTCCTCGCCGACGTGAACCTGTCGAACAACAACACCAACGAGAGCAACAACGAGCTGCGGCCGCAGCAAAGCTGGGAGTTCGACCTCGAGATCGGCAAGAGCCTCGGCCCGTGGGGCCGGGTGACCGCCAACCTGTTCTACGACGGGATCGAGGACTACGTCGCCATCGTCCCGCTGCCGCGCGGCGGCGAGGCGGTCGGCAACATCGCCAGCGCCCGGTCGTACGGCCTGTCGCTCAACAGCACCGTCCGGCTCGAGCCGCTCGGGTTCCGCGGGGCCAAGCTCGACATCGACGCGCAAGTGCGCGAATCGCGCCTGCTCGACCCGGTGACCGGCGGCACGCGCCGGTTCGACCGCTTCCAGCCGCGCAACCTCAGCGTCGCGCTGCGCCACGACGTGCCGGGCAGCGACTGGGCGTGGGGCGCAAGCTTCCGCACCACCGCGTTCGAGCCCTACTACCGCCTCGCCGAGGTCGGCCTCGACTACAGCCTGCGCGACGCGTTCGGCGCCTTCGTCGAGCACAAGGACGTGTTCGGCCTGACCCTGCAGGCGCGGCTGAACAACATCCTCGAGCAGGACGCCGTGCTCGACCGGTTCGTCTACGCCGGCCCGCGCAACCGCTCGCCGGTGCTGTTCCACGAGGCGCGGCGGCGCGAGGTCGGGCGCATCGTCAGCTTCGTCGTCAAGGGCAGCTTCTGAGCGTAACCGCCGCGCCGGGCATCGACGCGCGGCTTGCGGGCTGGTAGCCCTCGGCGCAAGGGGGGACACCACGATGCGCCTGCGCAGCTTCGTCCTGGCCGCCGGCCTGTCGCTCGCCGGCTGCGCGACCATCCCGGCGCCACCGGCCGACAGCGCGGCCGCGCAAGCGGACGCCGACGCGGCGTTCGAACGCATCGGCCGGCAGTACATCGACGCGCTGACCGCGCTCGATCCGATCCTGGCGACCCAGCTCGGGGATCACCGGCACGACGCCGAGCTGCCGGCGATAGATGCAGCCGGTCGCCAGGCGCGCGCGGCAAAGGACCGCGAGCTGCTCGCGGCGCTGGCCGCGGTCGACCCCGCCCGGCTGACGCGCGACAACCAGGTCGACTACGCGCTGCTGACGAACGCCCTCGAGTACGACTTGTGGGACCTCGAGACGCTGCAGACCTGGGCGTGGAACCCGCAAGCCTACAACACCGCCGCGTCGAACGCGCTGTACGCGCTGGTCGCGCGCGACTTCGCGCCTTGGCCGCAGCGCTTCGAGGCGGTGACCACGCGGATGGAGCAGCTCCCCGCGTTCCTCGCCGAGGCGCGGCGGCAGCTCGATCCCGCGCGCGTCCCCAAAGTCCACGCCGAGACCGTGGCGCGGCAGAATGCCGGGATCGCCGAGATCGTCGACACCATCATCGCGCCCGAGGTGGCGCGCAGCGGCGTGCCGCGCGTGCGGTTCGACGCCGCCTCGGCCGCGCTGCGCGCCGCGCTCGCCGAGCACCAGAGGTGGCTCGACGAGGTCCTGGTGCCGAACGCGACCGGCGAGTTCCGCCTCGGCCCGCAGCTTTACGACCGCAAGATGGGCTTCGAGCTGATGAGCTCGATGACCCGGCCCGAGCTCAAGGCCCGGGCGCAAGCGGCGTTCGCCGACGCCCGCGAGGAAATGGAGCGGCTCGCGCGCACGTTCCCCGATTGCGACAAAGCCACCCAGCAGGAAGCGATCGAATGCGCGCTCGCCAAGAGCTACGCGCGCCGTTCCCCGCGCGACCAGCTAGAGCAGCGCGCCCGCGAGACGCTCGCCGAGGCGACCGAGTTCGTCCGGGCCAAGGGCTTCGTCGGAATGCCGACCGGCCCGGTGCAGGTGGTGACGATGCCGACCTTCAACCAGGGCAACTCGGTCGCCTACGACGACCCGCCCGGCGCGCTCGAGGCCGACCTGCCGAACTTCTACGCCGTCTCGCCGATCCCGCCCGAGTGGACCGACGAGCAGGCGACCAGCTTCCTCACCGAATACAACCTGTACATGCTCCATGACCTGTCGATCCACGAGGCGATGCCCGGGCACTACCTCCAGCTCGACCATGCCAAGCGCGACAAGGACCCGCTGCGCGCGGTGCTCCAATCGGGGCCGTTCATCGAAGGCTGGGCGGTCTATGCGGAGCGGCTGATGGCCGAGCAGGGCTATCTCGGCGGCGACGGCACCGAGGACGGCAGGCTGTTCAAGCTCACCATGCTCAAGATGCGGCTGCGCTCGGTCACCAACACGCTGCTCGACATCGGCATCCACACCGAGGGCATGACCCGCGACCAGGCGATGGAGCTGATGATGACCGGCGCGTTCCAGCAGGAGCGCGAAGCGGCCGGCAAATGGATCCGCGCCAACCTCTCGTCGGTCCAGCTGCTGAGCTACTTCACCGGCTACGAGGAGCACCTGGCGCTGCGCCGCGAGGCGATGCAGCGCTGGGGGCCGGACTTCGATTTGCGGCGCTACAACGACGCGGTGCTGAGCCACGGTTCGCCGCCGGTGAAATACGTCCGCGCGCTGATGTTCGGCTTGCCGGTGGAGTGACCTGAGACAATCGAAAGGGGGGGACATGCAACAGCAAACCAAGGGCTGGGATACCGGCTACGAGTGGAAGATCATCCTCGTCCTCAGTCTGACCTTCGGGCTGGTCGGTCTCGACCGCTTCATCCTGCCGGTGCTGTTTCCCGCCTTCATGGGCGAGCTCGGCCTGACGTACGAGGACCTCGGCAACCTGGTCGGCATCCTCGCGGTGTTCTGGGGCCTGTCGGCGTTCGCGATGGGCTTCCTGTCCGACCGGGTCGGCCGCCGCAAGGTGCTCATCCCGGCGGTGATCGTGTTCTCGCTGATGTCGGCCTTCTCCGGCATGGCCGGAGGGCTGGTCGCGCTGCTGGTGATCCGCGCGGTGATGGGGCTCGCCGAAGGGCCGGTCGCCTCGATCGGCGTGGCGGTGGCGGTCGAGGCCTCGCACCCGAAGCGGCGCGGAATGAACAACGGCATCTTCCAGTGCATGATCTCGCTGATGGGCAACGCCATCGGCCCGATCATCGCCACCCAGCTGCTGTTGGTGACCGACTGGCGCACCGTGTTCCTGCTGGTCGGCATCCCGGGGCTGATCATGGCGGCAGCGATGTTCTTCCTGGTGCGCGAGCCGGCGCCCGCCGCGCCTTCGGCCGCGCCCGTGGCACGGCCGAGCTTCGCCGACCTGTTCCGGCACCGCAACGTGCCGCTGGCGATGCTGACGCTGATGTGCGCGATGGGCGGCGTGTTCGTGCTGGCGGCGATGGCCCCGAGCTACCTGACCGACTACCTGAAGCTCTCGGTCCAGGACATGGGCTTCGTGTTCTCGGCCGTCGGGTTCGGCGGCGCGCTCGGCCAGTTCGCGATGCCGACCGTGTCCGACTTCATCGGCCGCAAGCTGGCGACGCTGCTGTCGTACATCCTCGCGGCGGCGTTCACCTGGCTGTTCGCCCACGCCGACGCGAGCAGCCTGTCCACGCTGTTCTGGCTGCTGTTCTTCGCCTCGCTGTTCAACTTCTCGGCGCTGGCGATCCTCGCCGGACCGGTTGCCGCGGAAGCCGCGCCGCTCGGCATGGTCGCGTCGGTCGCCGGCCTGGTCATCGGCGCGGGCGAGATCTTCGGCGGCGGCGTCGCCCCGAGCATCGCCGGCCAGATCGCCGGCGCCTACGGCATCGAGCACGTCTTCACCTTCACGATCGGCGGGCTGGTCCTCGGTTTCCTGATCGCGCTGTTCCTCAAGGAAACCGCGCCGCGCAAGACGGGGGAAGCCTAGCGGGGTGCCGGCGGCCTACTCCGCCGCTTCGGCCGCCGGGGGGAGCAGGCGCCCGAGCTTGTGGTCGAGCGAGCCGAGCGTCTTGAGCAGGCGCGCGTTGAGCTTGGCCTGGCCCCGCCATAGCTCGCGCTCCGCCGCCTCGCGCGCTTCGCGGCGGGCGGCGATCTCGAGCGCGCGAGCGACCGGGTCGGCGATCTGGGCCAGCGTCTCGCGTTCGTCCTTGCCATAGAAGCTTCCGTCCGGCCGCGGTCCGAGCAGCAGCCAGCCGACGCGCCCGTGCCCGTCGGCCTCGAGCGGGATGCGCAACGGGAACACCGGATCGTGCCGGTCGATATCGAAACCGTCGCGTGCGGCCGGCTGCCAGGCGGCACGCCAGTCCTCGACCTCGCTCGCGGCGATTCCACGGGCATCGACGAGCATCCCGTCCATCACCAGCGCGGCCTGGCTGGCCCGCACCCCGATCGCAACCCTGTCGAGCGCGGCGGCGGCGATGCGCGCCGGCGGCGCGGTCTCGCGCAAGTCGCCCATCAGTGCGGGCAGGCCCTTGCGCAAGCGGATCAGCTCTTTCTGGAAGCGGTGCTCGGCCCAGTGGGTAAGGCGGTGGTGCAACGGCACGAAAGTGGCCGCAGCCAGCGCGGCGCCGAGACCGCCCGCAAGGACCCCGAGCTCGTGGTGGAACCACTCGTGCCCGAGCAGCTCGATGACTTTCTCGGTGCCGGTGAACAGCGCCAGCAGGATGATCGTCAGCGCGCTGAACGAAACGGAGCGGGTGATGACCCGGTCGGCATCGTAGAGGCGGTATTTGAGCAGCGAGATCAGCATCCCGCCGGCTATCAGAAGATGCGACAGCGGCAGCAGGACGGTGAAGACCAGGGCGTCGGTCCAAACCACGGTCGCTGGCGGCGTACCCTCGGCATAGATCACCAGCGTCTGCAGCGAAACCGTGAGGATCGTGAGCGGGGCGCCGGTGGCAAAGCCCAGCAGGGCCCAGCGAATCTGCTGCCGTTCCGTTCCACTCGGCAGCCGCCGATACCGCAGGATCAACCCGCCGACGGCAATCAGCAGGATGGCCACCCCGACAAAGGCGGGTGGAAGCAGCGTGAGCCCGAGCCAGGTGAGCAGGGCCACGACCAGGAAGCCGAGCGCGACCCACCGCATCCAGGCGGGTGCGAAGCGGCCGTCGGGGAAGATCATCATGGCGATCGTGAACAGGGCCCACGCCGCGGACACGGACCGGCCGAGGAGAAAACTCAGCTCTGCCGAACCGTAAAGCTGCGCGCAGTAGATGGTGATCGCCAGCAGCAGGAGCGAGAAGGCCAAGAGCGCGGCCGCCGGCTGGCGCCGGTGCTGGCGGAACAACACGCTTGCCGCGCCGGCGAGGACGACAGCCGCCAGCGTCGTCGTGGCCAGGCGGGTCCAGTAGAAGAGCCCATAATCGAGACCGGCCAGGGCCGCTTGCTGCGCGATCACGTCGGCATCGAAGAACGTCGCGTTTCCCGGTCGGACGAGCGCCAGCAGCGGACCCGCGAGGGCAGCCGCGAGCAGCACGGCGAACGCCGCGATCAGCACGCCGTCCGCCGCCCGGCGCCACAACGGCCTGGGCGGGCCCGCGATCTCGTGCGAGACAGTGCTCTCCACCGCGTCCCCCCACGCGCGCCCCGAGCGGAGACTAACCCAAATTGCGTCAAGCGCCTAGCGCAGCGTCCGGAAGGTCACCGACCGGCGCGTGTCGGCCAGCGGGACGATCGAGTGCTCCCACTCCCAGCGGACCTCGCCCGACAGCCGGTAAAGCGAGCGCGGTGGGAGATCGAGGTGGCGGCGCTCGAAGCCGGTGGCGGTGCGGCGGCGCAGGCGCAGGGTGCACGGCGCGCCGAGCGAGAGGCCGAGCACCTCGCCGTATTGCGGGCGGTCGCGGTGCCAGCCGATGCCCGCGCCGGGGTCGTAGCGAATGAGCAGCGCGGCGGTAAGCGCCGCCGGGTCCATGCCGGCGAGCGGGGCGAGCCTGTCGCGCAGCGCGGCGAGCCACGGCGGCATCGGCGGCGCCTCGTCGAGCCGGTGGCGGGCGAAGTCGTAGGCGCGGCCGTAGTGCGTCGTCAGGCGCTTGCCTTCCCACTGGCCGAACTGGAACGGCGCCAGCGGCGCGGCATCGATGCGCGCCGTCAGCGCCGCCTCGTCCGTCGGCGTGACTGCCTCGAGCACCTGCACCAGCCCGGGCACGAGCGCGGGCGCGTGGACACCGAACAGTTCACCTTGCTTTACCATTTCGCCTATATGGGGGTCCGATGCACCAGTCGCTCGCCATCCTCACGTTCGATACCGCGGGGCAGGGGCTGCACGACATCACCGACGACGTGACCAGCTGGATCCGCGCGACCGACATCCGCATGGGGCAGGTGACGCTGTTCTGCCAGCACACCTCGGCCTCGCTGATGATCAGCGAAAACGCTTCGCCGGCGGTGCGGCGCGATCTGATCCGCTGGCTGTCGTCCGCCGCGCCCGAGGGCCACGGCTACGAGCACAGCGCGGAAGGGCCCGACGACATGCCGGCGCACATCAAGTCGATGCTCACCGGCAACAGCCTGACGATCCCGCTGGCCGACGGCAAGATGATGCTCGGCAGCTGGCAGGGCGTGTTCCTGGTCGAGCATCGCCACGACGCGCACAAGCGCTACGTCGTCGCCCAGGCGATGGGCGACTAGACCCGCCCGAGGTCGCCCTTGCCGATCGTGCCGCTGGCCAGCTCGAGCATGCGGTCGAGGCTGCGCTTGGCCGCCAGCCGCAGGCCTTCCTCGATCTCGATGCGCGGGGTCAGGTCGCGCAGGCAGGCGTAGAGCTTCTCCATCGTGTTGAGCGCCATGTACGGGCAGATGTTGCAGTTGCAGTTGCCGTCGGCCCCGGGCGCGCCGATGAAATTCTTCTCGGGCAGCGCGAGCCGCATCTGGTGGATGATGTGCGGCTCGGTGGCGACGATCAGCGTGTCGCCGGTGAAGGTCTTGGCGTACTGCAGGATGGCGCTGGTCGAGCCGACCAGCGCGGCGTGGTCGATGATGTGCGGCGGGCACTCGGGGTGCGCGGCCACGGGCGCGCCGGGGTGCTGCTCGATCAGCTTGAGCAGCTCGCGCTCCGAGAACGCCTCGTGGACGATGCACACGCCCGGCCACAGCAGCATGTCGCGGCCGAACTTGCGGTTGAGGTAGCCGCCGAGGTGCCGGTCCGGCCCGAAGATGATCGGCTGGTCCTGGGGGATCTGGCTGAGGATCGTCTCGGCGCTCGAGCTGGTGACGATCACGTCGCTGAGCGCCTTCACCTCGGTCGAGCAGTTGATGTAGGTCAGCGCGATGTGGTCAGGGTGCTGCTCGCGGAACGCCTTGAACTTCTCCGGCGGGCAGGAGTCCTCGAGGCTGCACCCGGCATCCATGTCGGGCAGCACGACGATCTTGTCGGGCGAGAGGATCTTGGCGGTGTCGGCCATGAACTTGACGCCGCAGAAGGCGATCACCTCGGCGTCGGTGTCGGCCGCCTTGCGGCTCAGCTCGAGCGAATCGCCGACGAAATCGGCGAGGTCCTGCAGCTCGGGCTTCTGGTAGTAGTGCGCCAGGATCACCGCGTTGCGCTCGCGGCGCAGACGGTCGATCTCGGCGCGCAAATCGGCGCCCGCGGGCAGCTTCGTCTGGATGCTCATCGTACGAGGGAGATAGGCGCGCGGCCCCGCCCGAACAACCTCACATCGGCGGCAGGAACGCGGCCATCGACCGCTCCGCGCCCGGCGTGCCGGCGAGGAACCACTCGGTGAACCGGTATCCCCACGAACTGTAGGCGATCAGGTCGGCCACCGCCTGGACCGCGATCACGCCGCCGACGCCGCAGAACCACGCCGGGTGCACCGCGCCGTAGCGGCGCTTGTCAGCCAGCATGCCGATCAGCGGGAACAGCAGCGGCAGGCCGACGGCGCCGATCCACCAGGCGTAGGGGATCAGCAGCGGGTTCGGCGCCAGCCGGCCGATGCCCGGGCCCGTGAGGATGGCGAAGCTGCAGAACATCAGCCGCCGGTGCCACCCGGTATTGGCGCGCACGGCGACCGCCCAGCCGGCGAGGCCGACCGACAGCGCCAGCATCAGCGGGTTGCTGATCAGGAACTCGTTCTGGTCGAAGAAGAACGGTCCGCCCGCGGTCTGGAGCGACAGGCGCGTGATCAGCAGGCCCATCACCAGGATGGCCGGCAGCCAGGCCACCGAGAGCCAGCCGAGCCGGCGATGCAGCGCGACGTTGCCGGCGAAGATCAGCGAGTTCTGGACGACGTACAAGCCCACCCAGCCCATCATCACCCAGGCGTGGAAGTGAACCAGCCACGGCATGTCGAAGCTGCTGCGTCCGGTCGCCAGGTTGAACGAGAAGCCGGCGACGATGGTCGCCGCCATCAGGCACGCCATGGTGAAGAAGAACCGCGCCTCGCCGCGATCCGCGCCCGTCGCGAAGGGAACACTAGCCATTGACCGAACCCCCGTCCGGCGACCCGTTGCAAGCGATACCAACTTGCCCCGGCGGCGGCAATGGTCAGCGGGCCGGGACGGCCTCGCCGTCGAAGCGGACGTTCACCGTGACCTCGCCGAAGCCGGCGACCTCGAGCGGGATGGCGAGGTTCTGGCGGATGGCGTCCTTGGCCGCCGCGCGGGCGAGGCCCATCAGCACCGGGTTGGCCGCCTGCTCGACCGCCTGCTGCTCGGCGAGGCGGGTGTTGGCGCGCGTCAGGTCGTCCTGCGCGTCGCGGCTGATCCAGATACCTTGGCGCAAATACTGCGCGCGGCTCTCGTCGAGGTTCGGCTTGCCGACCCTGAGCGGCGGCAGCTGCACCGCGAGCGTGCGCGTCGCCTCGTCCCAGCGCAGGCGGTTGCGGTCCATCTGCGACAAGTCGAGCGTGTAGTCGACCCGCGCCGGGATCACCGCCACCTGCCGGCTGCGGATCGCGCCGAACAGGCGGCTGTCCTCGCTGGCGACGACCGGCGACAGCTGCGCCGAGAACACCGTCAGCCGGTTCTGCTTCTCGAACGCGACCAGGCTGGTCGCCAGCGGGTCGCCGTTGTCCTCCGGCCCGAACGCGCGCCAGCCGAGCCACGCGGCGAGCGCCAGCGCGGCGATGAACAGCAGCCACGGCAGCGCCTGCACGCGCGCCAGCGGCCGCTCGCGGTGCGGCGGGTGCTGCAGCCGGTCGAGGTTGCTGTCGCGCTTGATCAGGTGCGGGTCGTCCATGTGCCTGCCGAACGGGTGAGTGCGAACCGATGTTCCCCTCCCGCTTGCGGGAGGGGTTAGGGGAGGGCATGTCGAGCCTTCAACAAGCCCTCCCCCCGGCCCCCTCCCGCAAGCGGGAGGGGGAGGAGACGCCATGTCCGAGCTGATCCTGGTCCTCGACGAAGGCACGACCTCGACCCGCGCGATGCTGTTCAGCGCGGCGGGCGAGCCGCGCGGCGTGGCGCAGGCCGAGCTGACCCAGCACTATCCGCGCCCCGGCTGGGTCGAGCACGACGCGGACGAGATCTGGCAACGCACGCTCCGCTGCGCCGGCGAGATGGTCGAGCGGGCCGGCGGCGCCGAGCGGATCGCGGCGATCGGCATCACCAACCAGCGCGAGACCGTCGTCGCCTGGGATCGGCAATCGGGCGCGCCGCTGGCCCGCGCGCTGGTGTGGCAGGACCGCCGCACCGCCGACGCCTGCGCCGCGTTGCGCGAGGCCGGCCACGAGGACCGCGTGCGCGAGCGGACCGGGCTGCTGCTCGATCCCTATTTCTCGGCGACCAAGATGCGCTGGCTGCTCGACCATCGGCCCGCCGTCGCCGAGGCGGCGGCGGCGGGCCGACTGGCGTTCGGCACGATCGAGAGCTGGCTGACCTTCAAGCTCACCGGCGCGCACGTGAGCGATGCGGCCAACGCCAGCCGCACGCTGCTGCTGCCGCTCGCCGGGCCGAGCTGGGACGAGAGCCTGTGCGAGCTGTTCGGCGTGCCGCACGCGGCGCTGCCCGAGGTGACCGACAGCGCCGGCGCGCTCGGCACGACCACGCTGTTCGGCCCGGCGATACCGATCTGCGGCCTCGCCGGCGACCAGCAGGCGGCGACGATCGGCCAGGGCTGCCTGGCGCCCGGCGAGACCAAGGCGACTTACGGCACCGGGGCGTTCGTGCTGTCGAACCGCGGCGCCGCCCTGCCCCGCTCGGACCACCGCCTGCTCGGCACCGTGCTGCACCAGCTCGGCGGCGAGCGCCACTATGCGCTCGAGGGCTCGGTGTTCGTCGCCGGCAGCTTCGTCCACTGGCTGCGCGATTCGCTCGGGCTGATCGGCAGCTCGGCCGAGACCGAGGCGCTCGCCCGCTCGGTGCCCGATAGCGGCGGCGTGGTCGTGGTCCCGGCGCTGTCCGGGATGGGCGCGCCGCACTGGCGGCCCGAGGCGCGCGGCCTGATCCGCGGGCTGAGCTTCGCGACCGGCAAGGCCCACATCGTGCGCGCCGCGCTGCAGGCGATGGCGCACCAGACGCGCGACCTCGCCGCCGCGTTCGCCGCCGACGGCGCCGCCTGGCGCGTGCTGCGGATCGACGGCGGCATGGCCGCCAACGACTGGATGGCGCAGGACGTCGCCGACGTGACCGGGCTCGAGGTGATCCGCCCCCATTTCGTCGAGACGACCGCGCTCGGCGCGGCGATGCTGGCCGCGGTCGGGATCGGCCTGCACTCCACGCTCGAAGCCGCGGCCGCGGAGATGATCGGCCCGCGGCGGCATTTCCACCCGCGGATGAGCGACGACGAACGCGCGCAACGGGTGGCCGCGTGGGACGCGGCGCTGGCGTCGGTCTAGAGGCTGGCCACCGCGCGGCCGAGCCGGTCGCGCAGCCGGTGGACCGCGGCCGGGTGCATCGCGAAGCGGTTGTGCCACGCCGCGTCGAGCCGCTCGATCCGCGCATGGAAGCGCTGGGTGCGCTCGATCAGGTTTTCGAGCTCGGGCGAAAGCAGCGCCAGCTGCGCCGGATCGGCGTCCGGCTGCGGTGGCGGCAGGCGGCCGTGGCGGCGGAGCTGGAACTCGCTCAGCTCGCCGGCGAAGTAGGCGCGCTGGTTCAGCAGCCAGGCGATCGCGTGCATCATCCGCGTGGTCGTGCGCAGGGCCTCGCACGACAGCGCGATGCGGGCGAGATCCTCGTCGTAGCCCTTGCCGGCGAGGCGGCCCGACAGGTCGAACGCTTCGCGCGCTTCGTCGGCGAGGACCAGCGCCTCGCAGTAGAGCGCCTCGACGATCGTCGGGCTGAGGTCGGCGGGTTCGGCCATTGCGCGAGCCATCGCTACTCCAACAGGCGAGCGCTGCGCCAGTTCCATCGCCGGGTTTTCCGCGCTTCGTCGGCGGCTGTCCCGATTGGACACGGGCAACCCGCCGGACGGCGCTAGGCGATGATGTCGGGCGTCAGGTAATCCTCGATGATGGCGATCTGGTCCTTGAGGCGCAGCTTGCGCTTCTTGAGCCGGGCGATCTGCAGCTGGTCCTTGCTGTCGGTGGCGCTGAGGGCGGAGATCGCCGCGTCGAGGTCGCGGTGCTCGATCCGCAAGCCCGCCAGCCGCTTGCGCATCTCCTCTTCGGTCACAGCGGCCCGTCCCCCTGCCAGAAAGCGCTGCATCGCCCGGTGCGACCGCTTCGCCGCAGCCGGGGTTTGAAGCATTAAGACTAATATGGTTTGATGACAATCGGCGGCGCGTCGCTCGCCGGCGAGTCGCCAGCAGGGGTCGTTAGGGGGCATCCCCAACAGACAAGGAGAATGCGTATGGATTCCTCGCATGTCGCCGCCCTTCAAGCGAAGCACGAAGGGCTGGAGGAGCGGCTCCGGGAAGAGATGAGCCGGCCCGCTCCCGACAGCTGGATGATCCAGTCGCTCAAGAAGCAGAAGCTCAAGATCAAGGAAGCGATCGCGCACATCTGACGGCGATTCTCCTCCCGCTTGCGGGAGGGGTTAGGGGAGGGCTGTTGCGGCCGTCCCACGTGCCCTCGCCCGGCCCCTCCCGAGGGCCCCACGAAACTATTGCTTTCGTGGGAACCCCCAAGCGGGAGGGGAGAGGGGACCTCATTTCCAAACCGATGCTTATCGGATAGGCGGAAGCCATGTCCGCCGCCGCTGCAGCCCGCTCGATCCTGACCCAGCTGCACGAGGTGATGGCGGCGCGCACGCACGCGCAGGCCAAGCTCAACCAGGTCGTCGAGATCATCGGCGAGGCGCTCGATAGCGAGGTCTGCTCGATCTACCTGCTGCGCGACGGGCTGCTCGAGCTGTTCGCCACCCGCGGCCTCGAGCAGGCCGCGGTCCACGTCACCAAGCTCGGTGTCGGCGAAGGCCTCACCGGCACCATCGCGCAGAACATCGAGACGCTCAACCTGGCCGAGGCCGCGACCCATCCCGAGTTCCAGTACCGCCCCGAGACCGGCGAGGAGAAGTTCCACTCGTTCGCCGGGGTGCCGATCGTCCGCCGCGAGCGCTCGATCGGGGTGCTCACCGTCCAGCACGTCGAGCCGCGGCGCTACGAGGAAGTCGAGATCGAGGCGCTGCAGACGGTGGCGATGGTGCTGGCGGAGATGATCCACAACGCCGGTCTGGTCGACGACGAGCGCGCCGCCACGGCCGAGGCGGCCCATTCGGGCCAGGAGACGCTCCCCGGGCTGCAGCTGGTCAAGGGCCTCGCGCTCGGCCAGGCGGTGTTCCACCAGCCGCGCATCACCATCGAGCAGACCGTGGCCGAGGACATCGAGGCCGAGCGCCAGCGCGTCTACCTCGCGTTCGACAAGATGCGCGAGCAGATCGACCACATGGCCGGCCAGGCCGAGTTCGGCCTCGACGGCGAGCACCAGCAGGTGCTCGAGACCTACAAGATGTTCGCCTACGACGAAGGCTGGGGCCGGCGGATCAACGAGGCGATCGATTCCGGGCTGACCGCCGAGGCGGCGATCGAGCGCGTCCAGCAGCGCACCCGCATGCGCATGCGCGAGATCCAGGATCCGCTGCTGCAGGACCGCATGCACGACCTCGAGGACCTGTCGAACCGCCTGCTGCGGATCGTCTCGGGCCAGCTCGGCACCGCGGCGACGATGGGCCTGCACGGGGATTCGGTGCTGATCGCCAAGAACCTCGGCCCGGCCGAGCTGCTCGAGTACGACAAGCGGCGGCTCAAGGGCGTGGTGCTCGAGGAAGGCTCGCTCACCGCGCACGTGGTCATCGTCGCCCGCGCGATGGGCGTGCCGGTGCTCGGCCGCGTGCGCAACGCCCGCGGGCTGATCCGCGAAGGCGACCTGCTGCTGCTCGACGGCGACGCCGGGCAGCTGACCGTCCGCCCGGCCCAAGGCGTGCTGACGGCATTCGAGACGCGCTTCGCCCGCAGCCGCGAGCGGCAGGCGGCATATGCGCTGATGCGCGACGTCGAGCCGTTCAGCCGCGACGGGCAGCGCATCGAGGTGATGATGAACGCCGGGCTGCGCGACGACATCCCGATGCTGAGCCTGACGGGGGCCGACGGCATCGGGCTGTTCCGCACCGAGTTCCAGTTCCTCGTCTCGGCGGCGCTGCCGCAGCGCGACCGGCAGACCCGGCTGTACCGCGACGTGCTCGAGGCGGCGGGCGACAAGCCGGTGATCTTCCGCACGGTCGACATCGGCGGCGACAAGTCGTTGCCCTATTTGCGTAGCGAGGTAAGCGAGGACGAGAACCCGGCGATGGGCTGGCGCGCGCTGCGGCTGGCGCTGGAGCGCGAGGGGCTGCTCAAGGTCCAGGCGCGCGCGCTGATCGAGGCGGCGGCGGGCCACCACCTCAACGTGATGTTCCCGATGGTGTCCGAGCCGTGGGAGTTCGAGGCGGCCAAGGCGGTGTTCGACGGCCAGCTGGCGTTCCTCAAGCATTGCAAGAAGACGCTGCCAGAAGCGATCCGCTACGGGGTGATGCTCGAGGTGCCCTCGCTCGCCGAGATGCTCGACGTGCTGATCCCGCAAGTCTCGTTCATCTCGATCGGCACCAACGACCTGACGCAGTTCCTGTTCGCCGCCGACCGCGGCAATCCCAAGCTGGCCGAGCGCTACGACTGGCTCAGCCCGGCGATCCTGCGCTTCCTGCGGCGGGTGGTCGCGGCCACGGTCGGCCATCCGGTGCAGCTGGGCGTGTGCGGGGAGATGGGCGGGCGGCGGCTGGAGGCGCTGGCGCTGCTCGGGCTCGGCATTCGCCGCCTGTCGATCACCCCGGCGGGGGTCGGGCCGATCAAGGCGCTGGTGCGCCAGGTCGACACGCGCGAGATCGCCAAGGCGATGTCCGGCTGGCTCGCCGCCCCGCCGCCCGACATGCGCGCGGCCTTGCACAAATGGGCCGAAGAGCACGAAATCGAGGTCGAATAGGGGGGCGGTCATGGTTACGCGCCTTGACTTGCGCCGCGCGGCCTTCTCTCTGATCGCCCGGGTTCGCTGAGAACCAGCGCCACGCTGGAGCCGGAATGGCCGACGACTACACCGACGACACGGCGGCGCCGGAGCCCGGCGGGATCGGCGCGCAGCTGCGGGCGGCGCGCGAGGCGCGCGGGCTGACGCTGGTCCAAGTCGCCGCCGAGACGCGCATCCCGCAGCGCCACCTGGCGACGATCGAGGCGGGCGACTTCGCCGCCCTGCCCGCGCGGACTTATGCAGTCGGCTTCTCGCGCAATTACGCCAAGGTGGTCGGCCTCAACGAGGACGACGTGGCCGAGCTGGTCCGCGCCGAGCTCGACGCGCAGGAGCCCAAGGCGCGCCAGCGGCCGGCGACGTTCGAGCCGGGCGACCCGGCGCGGGTGCCGTCCTCGCGCCTGGTGTGGGTCGTGCTCGGCGCGCTCGGGCTGCTGCTGCTCGGCGGCTACTTCTTCATGCGCACGCTGTTCGCCCCGGCGGCCGAGCTGCCCTCGCTGGTCGAGCAGGAGCGGGCGGAGCAGGCGGCCCTTGCCGCGCAGCAGCGCGCCGCCGCGCCGCGCGGCTCGCCGGCGGGCGCGGCGAGCGGCCCGGTCGTGTTCACCGCGCTCGAGGACGGCATCTGGGTCAAGTTCTACGACGCCCGCGGCGAGCAGCTGCTGCAGAAGCTGATGGCCCGGGGCGAGCGCTACACGGTCCCGGCCGACGCCGAGGGCCCGCAGCTGTGGACCGGCCGCCCCGATGCGCTGGCGATCACCGTCGGCGGGCGCGCCATTCCGAGGCTCGCCGACGACGATGTCGTGATGCGCGACGTGCCGGTCACCGCGCAGGCGCTGCTGGCGCGGAGCCGGGCGCCGGCCGCTTCGCCCACAACCTAGCGCCGCTCCCGCCTCGACAAGCGAATCCCGCGACGGCACAGTGCCGCCGGACCTGTTCAGCCGCGGTTCGCCCGGAGGGCGGCAGCATGGCGACACGACACGACCTGAGGAGGAATTTCGAGCGATGACGAGCGGCTGGAACGCCACCCGCAAGACGATCACCGGGCTGCTGCTCGCCGGCCTCGGCGCCGCGCTGCTGCCGTCGGCCGCGGCGGCGCAGGACGAGACCCGGCTGCGGCGGATCGAAGCCGAGCTGCGCGCGCTGCAGCGCGCGGTGTTCCCGGGCGGCGACGGGCGCTACTTCACGCCCGAGGTCGACACCTCGCAAGCGCCGCCGCAGGCGCCGCCGGCCGGGGCCGGCTCGAGCACCGTGCTGACCGACGTGCTCGCCCGGCTCGACGCGCTCGAGGCCCAGCTCGCCCGCCTGACCGCGCGCGGCGAGGAGAACGCCAACCAGCTCGCCCAGCTCGAAGCCGATCTCGAGGAAGCGCTCGCGGCGCCGGCCGCGGATGCGCCGGCGCAAGGGCTCGGCGAGCAGCCAAGCGGCGTGATCGCCGTTCCGGCCGGTCCGGCGTCGGCCGGCATCGCCGTCAACTCGGTCTCGACGCCGGCGGTCACGGTGGCCGCCGGGCCGAGCACGGCGCGCCTGGCCGCGGTGCAGGCGATCGCCAAGCCGGCGACCGACGATCCCGGCGACGACGAGTACACCTACGGCTACCGCTTGTGGGAGGCCGGCTTCTTCCCCGAGGCCCGCCAGCAGCTGTCGCTGTTCCTGCAGAAATACCCGAACCATGCGCGCGCCAGCTATGGCCGCAACCTGCTCGGGCGCGCGTTCCTCGACGACGGCCAGCCGCGCGAGGCGGCGACGCACCTGCTGGAGAACTACCAGAAGGACAAGAACGGCGCCCGTGCCGCCGACAGCCTGCTGTTCCTGTCCGAGGCGATGGTCGCCATCGGCGACACCAACCGCGCCTGCATCGCGCTGGCCGAGTTCAGCGAAGCCTACCCCGCGCTCGCCACCGGCCGGCTGAAGGAGCAGTATGACCGCGACCGGAACAAGGTCCGCTGCACCGGCTGACCTGCCCCCCGAGCTGGTAGCGCGGTTCGCGCAAGCGCTGGAGCGGCTGTGGCCCGAGGGCGGCAAGCTCGGGCTGGCCGTATCGGGCGGGCCGGATTCAATGGCGATGCTGCTGCTCGCCCATGCCGCGATTCCCGGCAAGTTCGAAGTGGGGACGGTCGATCACGGGCTGCGCGCCGAGAGCGCCGCCGAGTGCGCGATGGTCGCATCGGCGTGCGCCGCGCGCGGAATCCGCTGTGAGGTGCTGAAGGCCACGGTCGCGCCGGGCAACGTCCAGTCCCGGGCCCGCTCGGCGCGCTACGGCGTGCTGGCGGGTTGGGCCGAGCGGCATGGCCTTGCTGCGCTTGCCACGGCCCACCATGCCGACGACCAGGCCGAGACCTTGCTGATGCGGCTCAACAGGGGCAGCGGCGTCGCCGGGCTGGCCGGCGTGCGCGAGATCGGCGCGATGCCCGGGTGCGCGATCCCAGTGATCCGCCCGCTGCTGGGATTTCGCCGCGCCGACCTGGCCGGGGTGGTCGCGGCTTCCGGGCTCGAAGCGGTTCACGACCCCGGCAACGTCGATGACCGTTTCGATCGCGCCCGGCTGCGCAAGGCCATCGGCGAGAGCCCGTGGCTGGACGTCGCCGCGCTGGCCCAGTCCGCCGCCCATCTGGCGGATGCCGAGGAGGCCCTCCAGTGGGGGACCAACCGGCAATGGTCCGAGCGTGTGACCGGCCCGCCCGACTGCCTCCGCTTCCGGCCCGGGACTCCAGCCGAGATCACCAGGCGGATCGTCTCTCGCGCAATCGCGAACTTTGGGGATGTTCCCCGTGGCGGCGACGTTGCCCGGCTGATCGAACGGCTGGCGCGAGGCGAAAGCGGCTCACTCGGCGGCGCGCTGGTCACGGTCGAGGGCGACGAGTGGGTCTTCCGCCCGGAACCTGCGCGCCGCAATAGCTGAGCTTGTCACCCCGGACTGGCACCGGGCAGGTCTAGAGCGCCGCCAGCGGCGTTCCCACGTCGGCGTTCTTGCCCCGCGTGATGATCACCTTGTCGCCCGGCCGGGCGATCGCGAACAGCCTGGAGACGAACGCATCGGGCGTGCCGATGCAGCCGTGGCTGGCCCAGCCGCGCTCGACGGTCGAGCCGCCGTGGATGGCGACGCCGTCGTGCGTCAGCCGCAGGGTCCACGGCATCGGCGCGTTGTTGTAGATCTCGGAGACGTTGTGGCGCTCCTTGCTGAGGATCGGGAACACCCCGGTCGGGGTCGGGTGCTCGTCGGTGCCGAGCAGGACCGCCGTGGCGCCGATCTCGTAGCCGTCGCGGAACACCGACATCACCCGCGCCTCGAGGTCGATGGTGATCGTCAGCGGACCGCTGGCCGGCGCGCCGCTTTCGTCCCAGTGCCACTCGCCGTAGCGGATCGAGCCGTCGATCGGCAGGATGCGCTTGATGACGAACGGCTCGGGCGCGGCGGCCGGCGCGGGCGAAGCGGCGACCGGCAACGGCGTTGCGGCCGGCAGCGCGACGCGGGTGACCGGCGCGGTTTCCTCGGCGTCGAGCGCGTGCCCGGCGATCACCGCCGAGCCGAGCAGTACCACCGCGACCACGGTCGTCCCGCCGATCCATTTCACCAGCTCGCCCATGCTTCGCATAATGCGTCAATTTTCACCCGGTGCCACGCCCGTCGTCGCCGCGTCCCACTGCGAGACTCGCGGCGGCCAATCGTTAACGCGTGGCGAGCGACGCCGCCTCACGGGCAAGCGCCTCGACTTGCGCCGGATCGGCGCCGCGCGGGACGATCCAGCTGCCCCCGACGCACAGCACCGGATCGAGCGCCAGCCATTCGGGCGCGCTCTCGGCGGTGATCCCCCCGGTCGGGCAGAACCGCGCGCCGGCGAATGGCGCGGCGAGCGCCTTGAGCGTCGGAATCCCGCCGGCCGCCTCCGCCGGGAAGAACTTGAAGTGGCTCAGCCCGAGATCGAGCCCACGCATGATGTCGCTCGCCGTGGCCACGCCGGGGAGGAACGGCACGCGGGCATGGATCGCCGCGCGCGCCAGCGGCTCGGTCAGGCCGGGCGAGACGATGAACTCGGCCCCCGCCGCGCGCGCGTCGTCGAGCTGGCTCTGGTTGACCACCGTGCCGGCGCCGACGATCGCCCCGGGCACCAGGTTCATGCGGCGGATCGCATCGAACGCGGCGGGCGTGCGCAGCGTCACCTCGAGCACGCGCAAGCCGCCCGCCACCAGCGCCTCGGCGAGCGAGCGCGCCTGATGGGCATCGTCGATCACCAGCACCGGGATGACCGGCGCGGCGCGCATGATCTGCTCGATCGGGCTCATCTCGAGTGCTCCGTCTGGAACGCGGCGACCGCGCCGTAAAGCCCGGGCTGCGGATGGACGATCAGCTTGACCGGAATTCCCGCCATCATCGCCTCGTAGCGCGGCTTGGCGCGGAAGCGCTCGGCGAACTGCGATTGCGGGAGGATCTCGCGCAGCTTGAGGCCGATCCCGCCCGCCAGCACCACCGCGGCCGACCCGTGCGCCAGCGCGTAGTCGCCGACGACGCTGCCGAGCGAGGCGCTGAACCGCTCGACCGCGCGCGCGGCGAGCTCGTCCTCGCGGGCGATGCCCTGCTGCCAGATGGTCCGGTCGTCGGTGAGGCTTTGCCCGCCGAGCGCGGCGTAGATCTCGACGATTCCCGGCCCGGCGTTGACCCGCTCGGTGGCCACGCGCCCGTGCCGGGCGCGCAAGATCGCCAGCAGCCGGTCGTCGAACTCGTCCTGCGGAGCGAAGCCGACGTGCCCGCCCTCGGTCGCCTGGACGTGGTAGCCGCCGGGAAAGCGGTGGAAATGCGCGACGCCGAGGCCGGTGCCCGGGCCGATGACGCTGACCGTGCCGAGCCCGGGCAGCGGGCCCTCCGGCCCGGCGATGTGGACCAGCTGGTCCTCCGGCGCCCGCGCGACGGCATGCGCCACCGCGCCGAAATCGTTGAGCACGGTCACCGCGTCGAGCCCGAGGTCGGCCGTGAAGGCGGAAATCCGCAGGACCCACGGACTGTTGGTCATCGGCACCACGTCGCCGGTCACCGGCCCGGCGATGGCGATGGCCGCGGCGCGCGGCAGCGGTTCCGCGCTGAGGCGCTCGAACGCGCGCCACGCGCCTTCCGGCCCGGCGTGCTCGGCGGTCCGCAGCGTCACCGGCTCGCCGAGCGAGATCGCTCCGTCCGCGCCGATCGAGGCGAGCGCGAACCGGGCGTGGGTCCCGCCCACGTCGATGGCCACGAGATCGGTCACAGCCCGGCGATCGCCAGCATCGCCGAGCCGCCGCGCTCGGCCTCGTCCGCCCCGGCGCGGAACAGGGCGAACAGTTCGCGCCCGGTGCCCATCTGCGGCAGCACGGGCAACGCCTGCTCGCGCGAGGCGAGGTCGGCGGTCGTCGCGAGCGTCCCGTCGTTGCCGCACAGGCGGATGACGTCGCCATCGCGCAAGTACGCCAGCGGCCCGCCGCCGAGCGCCTCGGGGCTGACGTGGATCGCGCTCGGCACCTTGCCGCTGGCGCCCGACATGCGCCCGTCGGTGACCAGCGCGACCCGGTGACCGCGGTCCTGCAGCACGCCGAGAGCCGGCGTCAGCTTGTGCAGCTCGGGCATGCCGTTCGCGCGCGGGCCCTGGAAGCGGACAACGACGACGACGTCGCGGTCCAGCTCGCCGGCCGCGAACGCGTGCGCCACGTCCTCCTGCCGCTCGAACACCCGGCACGGCGCCTCGATCGTCCACCGGTCAGGATCGACCGCGCTGGTCTTGAACGTCGCCCGCCCGAGGTTGCCTTCGACCAGCCGCATCCCGCCGTCGGCCATGAACGGGCTCGCCACGGGGCGCAGGATGGTGTCGTCCCCCGAGGGGCCGACCTCGCGCCAGGCGAGGTCCTCGCCGTCGAGCCACGGCTCCTGCGCATAGGCGCCGAGGTCGTCGCCGAACACGGTCATGATGTCGCGGTGGATCAGGCCCGCGTCGAGCAGCTCACGGACCACGAAGCCGAGGCCGCCGGCGGCCTGGAACTGGTTCACGTCGGCCGCGCCGTTCGGATAGACCCGCGCCATCAGCGGCACCGCGTGGCTCAGCTCGGCCAGGTCGGTCCAGTCGATGGTGATCCCCGCCGAGCGCGCGAACGCGGGAACGTGGATCGCGTGGTTGGTCGATCCGCCCGTCGCCAGCAGCCCGACCGCGGCGTTGACCACCGCCTTCTCGTCGACGCACTGCGCCAGCGGGCGATAGTCGTTGCCGTCGCGGGTGATCGCCGCCAGCCGATGGACCGCGGCGCGCGTCAGCGCCTGGCGCAGCGGAGTGCCGGGATTGATGAATGCCGCGCCGGGCAGCGCCAGGCCCATCAGGTCGAGCATCATCAGGTTGGAGTTGGCGGTGCCGTAGAACGTGCACACGCCCGGCGAGTGGTAGCTGGCGGCCTCGCTGTCGAGCAGCTCGGCGCGGGTCGCCTTGCCTTCGGCGTAGAGCTGGCGGACGCGCTGCTTCTCCTTGTTGGCGATCCCCGTCGGCATCGCCCCGGCCGAGAGGAAGATCGCCGGCAGGTAGCCGAAGCGCAGCCCACCGATCAGCAGGCCGGGGACGATCTTGTCGCACATCCCGAGCATCGCCACGCCGTCGTACATCGCATGGCTGAGGGCGACGGCGGTCGACAGCGCGATCACGTCGCGGCTGAACAGCGACAGCTCCATGCCGTCGGTCCCTTGGGTGACGCCGTCGCACATGGCCGGGGTCGAGCCGGCCACTTGCGCGGTCGCCCCGACCTCACGCGCCCAGACCTTCATCTGCGCTGGATACTGCCCGAACGGCTGGTGCGACGAGATCGTGTCGTTGTAGGCCGAGACGATGCCGATGTTGGGGCCGCGGCGCGCGGCGATCGAGGCCTTGTCCTCGCCCGTCGCGGCGAACCCGTGGGCGAGGTTCGAGCACGGCAGCGCGACGTTGCGGTCGGCATGGCGCTCGCCCTCCTCGGCCATCAGCGCGAGGTAGCGGGCCCGCGAATCGCGCGATTTCTCGATGATCCGGTCGGTCACCCGGGCGACGGCGGGGTGGAGGCTACTCATGCCAGCTGACCCCGTCGCGCTCGGCCAGCGCGATCGCTGCGCTCGGGCCCCAGCTGCCGGCGTTGTACGGCTTGGGCGCGAGGCCCTCGGCGGCCCACTGCGCACGGATCGCGTCGATCCACGCCCATTGCGCCTCGACCTCGTCGCGGCGCACGAACAGCGTCTGGTCACACTCGATCAGGTCGAGCAGCAGCCGCTCGTAGGCGATGCGGCGCTCCTTGCCCGAGAACGCGTCGGGCATGGCGATGTCGAGTGGGACCTGGCGCAAGGCGATCCCGTCGCGGTCGAGCCCGGGCACCTTGGCCATCAGCGAGAGGGTGATGTTCTCCTCGGGCTGGATGCCGATCAGCAGCTTGTTCGGCTTGCTCCGCGCGCCGGCGAAGATCGAATGCGGCACGCAGCGGAACTGGACGAGGATCTCGGTCACCCGCACGTGCAGCCGCTTGCCGGTGCGCAAGTAGAACGGCACGCCCTTCCAGCGCCAGTTGTCGACGTGCGCCTTGAGCGCGACGAACGTCTCGGTATGGCTGTCGCGGCCGAGCTCCTCGTCGTAGCCGGCGACGATCGCGCCGCCGACCGCCCCGCCGCGGTACTGGCCGGTCACGCTCTCCCCCGGGGCCACCGGCCGCAGCGCGCGCAGCACCTTGACCTTCTCGTCGCGCACCGCGGTGGCGTCGAAGCTCGATGGCGGCTCCATCGCCACCAGCGAGAGCAGCTGGAGCATGTGGTTCTGGACCATGTCGCGCAGCGCCCCGGTGCGGTCGTAGAAATCGGCGCGCTGTTCCAGCCCGACCGTCTCGGCGACGGTGATCTGCACGTGCTCGATGTGCTGGGCGTTCCACAGCGGCTCGAACATCACGTTGGCGAAGCGCAGCGCCAGCAGGTTCTGCACCGTCTCCTTGCCGAGGTAGTGGTCGATGCGGAAGATGCGGCTCTCGGGGAAGGCGCGCGCCACCGCGTCGTTGATCTCGCGGCTCGTCGCGAGATCGAGCCCGAGCGGCTTCTCGAGCCCGATGCGCGCGCCCTCGCACGCGAGGCCCGCCTCGGCGAGGCCGTTGATCGTCGTCTCGAACAGGTTCGGCGCGGTGGACAGGAACGTCGCCAGCCCGGCGCAGCGCCCGCCGAGCCGCTCGGCCAGCGCGGCGAACCCTTCGGGCCGGCCGACGTCGAGCGGCTGGTAGTGCAGCCGGTTGAGGAAATCGGCCATGCCACCGCGGCGGTTGGCCGGGAGGTACTTCTCGACCGCGTTGCGGGCGAAGTTGCGGAATTCCGCGTCGCTCATCGGCGAGCGCGCGGTGCCGAAGATCTGCAGCCCCGGCTCGAGCAGGCCGTCGGAATGCAGCGCGCACAGCGACGGCAGCAGCATCCGCTGGGCGAGGTCGCCGGTGGCGCCGAACAGCAGCAGGGTATCAGCCTTGGACTTCATGCGCTCTCTTGTTCCCCGCCCGTCGTTATCTGGTAGCGCTACCATCTGCCCTTTCGCCGACATAGCCGATGTTTGCAACAATGCTCAAACCGCGCGTACCGAAACTTCCTTATCCTCGAACTTCGCGTCGCCGAACACGGTCATGAAGCTGACGTCCGCCGCGTCGCGGCCGACGCCGATCTTCACCGTCTGCGCGGGATCGGCCATGCCGGTCGCGTCGACCAGGTGCCAGGCGCCGCCGCCGGGCAGCGCCGGATCGGCCAGGAACACCTCGGCCACGGCGTGGAAGTCGGGCGGGTCGACCCCCGGTGCGAAGACGCTGCAGTACCGCGCGGGGATGGCCGAGGCGCGCGCCAGCGTGACCAGGACGTGGGCGTAGTCGCGGCAGATGCCGCGCCGCTCGACGAAGCTGTCGAGCGCGGTCGTGCTGGTGGTGCTGACCGGCTCGTAGCTGAAGTTGCCGGCGATCCACTGGCGAATCGCCGCAATCCGCCCGCCGCCGGCGGTGCCGCCGAACTCCGCCTCGACGAACGGCTGGAACCGATCGGCCGGGCAATAGCGCGAATCGAACAGGTACTGGACCGCCTCGGCCGGCAATTCGTGCGGCTCGAGCCGGGCGAGCGTGGCGATATCGGCGAGCAGTCGGCGAACCTCGACGGTGGCCGTATAGGCCACCTCGAAATGCCCGTCGATCTGCAGCCAGATGCGTTCGCCGATGGCGTCCTGCGCGGCGATGCGGGCGATGTGCTCGGCCGGGCTCATCGTGCAGTGCTGGGCGAGGATGCGCTGCTCGGGAATGGCCGCCGCCTCGAACTGCAGCAGCACGTCGGACAGGCGCTCGAGCGAGAACGCGAAGCGGGCGGAAATGTCGATGGGCATCTGCTCGATCAACGCGAGCGCGGGTCGCTGGTTTCAGGCTCGCCGGCGACGCGGGCGAGCACCAGCGCCGAGGCGACCAGCGCCACCCCCAGCACGTCTGCCGGCGACAGCACCTCGCCGAACGACAGCCAGCCCGACAGCGCGCCGACGGCCGGCTGGCAAAGCAAGGCGATGCCGATCACCAGCGGCGAGAAGTGGCGCAGCGCGTAGACCAGCAGCCCCTGCCCGATCAGCTGGCTGCTGATCGCCAGCCCGACCACCGGGCGCCAGTCGCCGGGCAGGATCGTCTCGCCGCTGGCCAGCGCGATGGCCAGCAGCACCGGGGCGCTCGCCATGCACGACCACGTCAACAGGCTCCAGCTGCCGAGCGCCCGCCGGGCGTCCTGCAGGATCAACAGGTAGCCGGCATAGAGCAGCCCGGCGACGAGGCAGAACACGTCGCCGAGCAGCGTGCGCGGCGAGATCTCGAACGAGCGGCCCATCAGGATCGCCGCCCCCGCCAGCGCGGCGGACACGGCCAGCCACTCGCGCCCTTTGGGCAGGCGGCGCCAGGCGATGAAGCCCCACACCATCAGGATCAGGCTGCCGGCATTGCCGAACAGCGTGGCGTTGGCGAGTCGCGTCAGCCCGATGCCGACATGCCAGCTGGCGATGTCGAGCCCGAACAGCACGCCGCCGACGAGCACCGCCAGCACCACGCCGCGCGGCACCCCGCCGAGCGGCTGGCGGTTCATCCGCGCGAGCAGCGCCAGCACCGGCAGCGCCAGCGCCACCCGCCAGAACCCGGCGGCGACCGGCCCGGTGTCGGCCAGCCGCACGAACCACGGCCCCATCGCCAGCGCCACGTTGCCGGCGAGCAGCGCGGCGAGCGGCAGCACGCGCGCGCGGCCGGAGGGGGCGGTCGGTTCCATCGCGCCCGTCTAGCGCCGCGGGCCCGCGAGGCTATAGGTGATGTGTAGGTTCCTCTCGAAAGGCGTGCCGATGGCGATGCGATCGTGGCTGTTCGTGCCGGGCGACAGCCAGCCCAAGCTGGACAAGGTCGCGGGCTACGGCGCCGACGTGGTGATCGTCGATCTCGAGGACGCCGTCGCCCCGCCGGCGAAGCCGCGTGCGCGGATGCTGGCGAGGAGCTTCCTCGAGGCGCACGGCCGCCAGGTCGTCGTGGGCGGCGGGTTCGCGCGCTGGGTGCGCATCAACCCGCTCGACGGCCCGCTGTGGCGCGAGGACCTGGCGGCGGTGATGCCGGGCCGGCCCGACGGGATCATGGTGCCGAAGGCCTCCGGCCCGGACCAGCTCCAGGCGCTCGCCGCCGAGCTCTACGAAAGGGAGCAGCGCAACGGCGTGCAGACCGGCACCACCCGCATCCTGCCGCTGGTCAGCGAAACGCCCGCCGCCGCGCTCGGCATCTCGAGCTACATCGCCGCCTCGCTGCCGCGCCTCGCCGGGCTGACGTGGGGGGCCGAGGACCTGTCGGCGGCGATCGGCGCCGGGCGCAAGCGCGACGCGCGCGGCCAGTGGACCGACACCTTCCGCTTCGTCCGCGCCCACGTCCTGCTCGCCGCGCACGCCCGCGGGGTCATGGCGGTGGACACGCTCCACGCCGAGTTCCGCGACATCGACGGCCTCACCCGGATCGCCGCGGAATCCTACTCCGACGGCTTCACCGGGATGCTGGCAATCCATCCGAGCCAGGTGCCGGTGATCAACGCGGCGTTCACCCCGAGCGAGCAGGAGATCGCCAGCGCGCGGGCGATCGTCAACGCGTTCAGCGCCAACCCCGACGCAGGCGCCTTGCAGCTCGACGGACGGATGATCGACCAGCCGCACCTCGAGCAAGCCCGGCGGCTGCTCGAGCGCTCGCGCTAGTCGGCGGTTTCCGGAGTCGGCTCGGGAGCGGGCGTTGCGGCTGCGTCGGGCGACGCCGCGTCGGCCTGTGCGCCGCCCGTGGCCGAGGCGCTCGCCGTATCGGCTTCGGCGGCCTCCTCGGCGGCCTCGGGATCCTCGAGCGGCGGCTGCGAGCGCACGGTGTCCACCGGCAGCATCGCGTCGCTGATCGTGCCTTCGAGCACCGTGCCCGAGGCCGAGCGGCTGTCGTCGGCCGGCGCCTCCTCGCCGCAGGCGGCGAGCAGCGCCAGCGGGGCGAGGCACAGGAACAGGCGCTTGTCGGTCACTTCGATCACTCCGGTCCGTCGAGCGCGGCGAGGAACTCGCCGGCGCGGGCGCGCAACGCCCCATCCCATTCCTCCGGCCCGACCGCAAGGCCGAGCCGCGCCAGGCTGGTGACGCCGTATTCGGCGATCCCGCACGGCACGATGCCCGAGAAATGCGTCAGGTCCGGGTCGAGGTTGACCGCGAAGCCGTGCATCGTCACCCACCGCCGCACGCGCACGCCGATGGCGCCGATCTTGGCCTCGGCGCCGTCGACGTCGCGCGTCCAGATGCCGATTCGGTCCGGTACCGCCCAGGCCGCGACGCCGATGTCCGCCAGCGTCCCGATGACCCAGCCTTCGAGCGCATGGACGAAACGGCGCACGTCGCGCCCGCGGCGGCCGAGGTCGAGCAGCACGTAGCCGACGCGCTGGCCGGGGCCGTGATAGGTATAGCGCCCGCCGCGCCCGGTCTCGACCACGTCGAACCGCGCCTCGAGCAGCTCGCCGGGCGGCGCGCTGGTCCCGGCGGTGTATACCGGCGGATGCTCGAGCAGCCAGACCAGCTCGCGCGCCGCGCCCGCGGCGATCGCCGCGTTGCGCGCCTCCTGCTCGGCCAGCGCGGCGCGGTAGGGCACCGGCGCGCGCTCATACCGCCATTCGATCGCCGCGGCGCCGTGATCGGGCTCGTGCTCCATGCGCCGGTTTGCTGGCGCTTCGAATTCGGCTTATCAAGCCCCGAGACTGGCTTTGGCGGGGAGCGACGGATGAAGTTCGACATGAGCGCGGCCTGGCGGGACGCCACCACGATGATCTCCGCCAACCGCGAAGTGTTGCTGATCGTCGCGGGGATCTTCTTCTTCCTGCCCAGCGTGATCCTCGGCTTCGCCGTCGGCGATTTGCAGGAGATGATGCTGGCCGACCCCGAGAACGTGCAACAGGCGATGCTGTCGATCTACACCGAATGGGGCTGGCTGTTCGCGCTGGTGATGGTGGCCTCGATGGTCGGCTACCTGGCGCTGCTCGCGCTGCTGCGGGACAGCAGCCGGCCGACGGTGGGCGAGGCGATGAAGACCGGGCTGGTCGGCCTGTTGCCGGCGATCGGAACTTATCTCGTGCTGACCGTCGGGCTGAGCGTGGCGGTCGGCGTGGTGCTCGCCGCGGCGGCGGTCAGCGGCGTTGCCGCGCTGGCCGCGCTCGCCCTGCTCGTCGCCATGGCGTTCGTGGTCTACGTGTTCGTCAAGGTCTCGCTGTCCGGACCGGTCATCGCCCTCGAGAAGGTGTTCAACCCGTTCGGCGTGTTGGCGCGAAGCTGGCGCCTGACCAGCGGCAACAGCTTTCGGTTGTTCCTGTTCTACCTGCTGCTGATCGTCGCCTACGTGGTCATCTCGGTGGTCGTCGCGATGGTGACTGGCGCGCTGGTCCTGGCCATCGGCCAGTCGGCGGCGGTGACGGTCAGCGCGATCCTCAATGGCCTGATCAGCTCGGCTGCGACGGTAGTGTTCGTCGCCGTGCTGGCCGCGGTGCACCGCCAGCTCGCCGGCCCTTCGGCCGAAGCGGTCGGGGCGACGTTCGAGTAGCGGTCAGACCTTCCAGCCCCACGCCAGCAGGCACGGGGGGATGTTGAGCCAGGTCATGCCGGTGTCGACCCGGCCGAAGTGGCGCGCCGTCAGATCGCGCGCGGTGGCGCTGAACTGGTAGGTCAGGAACGCGCCGCCTTCGCGGATGACGCGCCAGGTGGCGGCGGCGATCGCCGGGCCGACGCCCTCGGGCAGCGTCGAGAACGGCAGCCCGGAGAGCACGTAGTCGGCCTGCTCGTGGCCGAGCGAACGGACGATCTCTTCGACGTCCTCGGCCGAGCCGAGCACCGCGTGGAAGCGGCTGTCGCGGATGGTCCGCTTCAGGTAGTCCACGAACAGCGGGTTGGTGTCGATCACCACCAGCTCGCCGCCGCGCGGGAGCCGGTCGAGCACCGGGCGGCAGAACGTGCCGACCCCGGGGCCGTACTCGACGAACAGCCGGCATTCGTCCCACTTCACCGGGGCCAGCATCTTGTCGATCGTCGAGCTCGACGACGGGATGATCGAGCCGACCATCTTCGGATGCTCGAGGAACCCCTGGAAGAAGATGCCGGCCGGGCCGAACGCCTGCGACACGCGCCGCATCAGCTTGGAGACGCGGCGCTCCTCGGCCAACTCGCTGCCATTCATCGGTTGGAACGCGTCCCTTCTGCTGCGCCGACGCGAATTGCGCGCCGGCGGACGAGCGGCCCGACTGGCAAATAAGCCCGGTGTTGGCAAGCGCGGCTGTTAACCGATCGCCGCGGCTCAGAGGATTTCCGCAACCCTCTCCGCCGGACGGCACAGCCGCACGCCGTTGTCGGTCTCGACCAGCGGCCGCTCGATCAGGGCGGGCTCCGCCGCCATCGCCGCGAGCACGGCGTCGTCGTCGGCCGCGGTCAGGCCGCGCTCCGCGGCGTCGGTGCCGCGCAGGCGCAAGCCCTCGCGCGGGGCAATCCCGGCGTCGCGGTAGAGCTGGGCGAGCTTGTCGCGGCTCGGCGGGTCCTTGAGGTACTCGACCACGCTCAGGTCGATGTCCTCGCGCTCCTGCAGCCGCGCCAGCACGGTGCGCGAGGTGCCGCAGTTCGGGTTGTGCCAGATCGTCGCTTTCATTCGCTTGTCCTCATCGCCGGAACAGCCGCCGCCGCGTCCGCCGGATCGATCCCCGGCGCCGGCGCGGCGCTGATCCGCTCGGCGCGGCGGGCGACGCGGCCGGCCCGGCGGATCGCGCGGATCAGCCGCGGATAGACGCCGCAGCGGCACAAGTTGGGAATCGCCTGGCGGATCTCGTCGTCCGACGGGTCGGCGTTGCGCGCGAGCAGCGCCGCGGCGGCGATGGCGATGCCCGGCGTGCAGAAGCCGCACTGGATCGCCTGCTCGGCGACCAGCGCCTGCTGCACCGGGTGCGAGCGGTCGCGCGACAGGCCCTCGATGGTGGTGACGATGCGCCCTTCGGCTTCGGCGACGGTGACCAGGCAGCTGCGCAGCGCCGCGCCGTCGATCAGCACCATGCACGCGCCGCAATCGCCCGCGCCGCAGCCGTACTTGGTCCCGGTAAGGTTGGCCGCGTCGCGCAGCGCCCACAGCAGCGGGGTCTGCGGGTCGATGTCGAAGCGCACCGGGCGGTCGTTGACGGTCAGGTCGGTCATGCGCCGGGAGCGTAGCTTTCGAGGTAGTGGCAGCGCCCGCACCGCCACGTCTCGACCGGCAGGCGCCGCTTGCCGCGGATCTTGAGGCCGTACCAGGCCTTTTCGGCCACGCCCTCGACCCATTCGCCGACGGCCTTCTGGTTGCCGTCCTTCAGCTCGAGCAGGAAGCCCTGGTCCATCCGCCCGCCGCACTTGGGGCACGACTTGCTCATTCGCGCCAGCCCCGGTCGACCGCGTCGAGCTTGCGCTTCCACGCCTCGAAGTCGAGCTTGCCGAAGTCGGCGGTGAGCATCTTGTCGCGGTCGCGCTGGTGCACCTCGACGACCTCGGGCGGCACGCGGATCGGCTTGCCGAGCGCGCTGGTCTTGACCTGGATCTCGCACGCCCGCTGCAGCATGTAATAGCTGAGGAACATCGCCGGCAGCGTCTCGGCCATCACCACCGGGCCGTGGTTGCGCAGCATCAGCACGCGTTTGTTGCCGATGTTGCGGATCAGCCGCTCGCCCTCCTCCGGCCGCACGGTGATGCCTTCGAAGTCGTGATAGCCGACCGCGCCTTCGAAGAAGCACGAGTAGAAGTTGGTCGGGGTCAGCCCGTCCTCGCTGGCGCACACCGCCATCGTGTCGGGCGTGTGCGTGTGGACGATCGCGTGCGCCCACGGCAGCCGCTGGTGGAACACCGCATGCTGGGTGAACCCGGCCAGGTTGACCGGATAAGGACTGCCGCACAGCTTGTTGCCGTCACTGTCGATCTTGACCAGGTTGCTGGCGGTCACTTCCGACCACAGCAGCCCGAACGGGTTGATCAGGAAGGACTCCTCGCCCGGGACGCGCAGCGTGATGTGGTTGTAGATCGATTCCGACCACCCGAGCAGGTCGAAGATGCGGTAGCACGCGGCGAGGTCCTGCCGCGCCGCCCATTCCGCCTCGCTGCAATCGGGGCTGCGCTTCAATTGCGTGGCCATGCTGGGCTCCTCACTCTTCGGATTGCCCGCAATAGCCGCCAAACCGCCGGCTCGTCATGCTGAACTTGTTTCAGCATCCATGTCGCCGCCCTCCCGGAGCGCGGTCGTCCGACGCGACCGGGCGGCGCGGCGAGTTTCACACCGGCGGCTCCGCGCCGGGCGAGGCATGGACCCCCGGAACACGTTCAGGGTGCCCGATCGGGAGTGGATGTCGGCCGACTACAGATTGACTTTGTCGCGCGCGTCGGCGAGCCAGTGCGCAAGGCCGGCGCCAAGTCCGGACCGGGGAGAGAGCATGGCGGGCGAGCTCGGTTACGGCCAGCCGATGGGCGGCGTCGCGCAGACCGCGTTCGTGGTCCCCGACCTGCACCAGGCGATCGGCCGCTGGGTGGCCGACATGCGCGCCGGGCCGTTCTTCGTCCTCCCGCATTTCCTCGTCCCCGGGCAGACCTACCGCGGCGAGGAATCGCGCGCCGACATCACCATCGCGATGGGCTTCGCCGGGCACATGCTGATCGAGCTGATCCAGCCGCTCGACGACGAGCCGTCGGTCTATCGCGAGACGATCCAGCTGCGCGGCCACGGCTTCCACCACCTCGGCATCGCCTGCGCCGACGTCGACGCCGACAGCGCGGCCTACCAGGCGCGCGGCTACAACGAGGCGTTCCGCGCCGCGGTGCCGACCGGCGGCGAGGTGGTCTATCTCGACAACGGCGGCGGCGCCCAGTGGGGCTTCCTCGAGCTGCTGCCGGTGACCCCCGGCATGGACGCGACCTTCACCCGCTTCTGGGAGGCCTCCCGCGGCTGGGACGGCGCCGACCCGGTGCGCTCCTTCCTCTGATCACGAAAGCGTAGAACCGACATGCAGCCAGGCACGACCACGCCGCACGGCAACTGGATGAACAACTCGGCGGGCTACCAGACCCTGCTGGTGTTCCTGCTGAGCCTCAACTTCGGCATCGTGTTCTTCGACCGCCAGGCGCTCAACGTGCTGATGCCGTTCGTCCAGCCCAAGCTCGCCCTGACGCAGACGCAGATCGGCCTCATCGCCGGCGGCCTCAGCTTCACCTGGGCGATCGCGGCGTTCTTCTACGGCCGGCTGTCGGACCATCTCGGCAGCCGCAAGCCGCTGCTGATCCTGGCGACGATCGCCTTCTCGCTGTGCTCGTTCCTGACCGGCCTCGCCTCGACGTTCGCGCTGCTGATCGGCGCGCGGCTGCTGATGGGCGCGGCCGAGGGCGGGGTGATGCCGATCAGCCACGCGATGGTCGCGAGCGAGGTCGACCCCAACAAGCGCGGCCTCGCCCAGGGCGTGGCGCAGAACCTTGGCTCCAACATCCTCGGCAGCTTCGCCGCGCCGGTGGTGCTGGTGGCGTTCGCCGAGGCGTTCGGCTGGCGCGAGGCGTTCTACCTCGCCGGCGTGCCGGGGATCGTCAGCGCAGTCCTGCTGTGGTTCCTGATCAAGGAGCCGGTCAAGCTGCCGCCGGCCGAAGGCGCGGCCGCGAGCATGACGCTGATGGACGCGATCCGGATCCGCAACATCTGGATCATCGTCGTCGTCGGCGTGCTGATGGTCGCCCACTTCGTGATCACCTGGGCGTTCATGCCGCTCTACCTGGCGACGACCAAGGGCTACGACGAGACCACGATGAGCTGGCTGATGGGCTCGCTCGGCATCGCCGCGGCGATCTACGCTTTCGCCATCTCCGGCCTGTCGGACCGGATCGGCCGCAAGCCGGTGATGGTGTGGCTGCCGTTCCTGTCGGTCGTCGGCCCGCTCGGGGCGATGTACTACGACGGGCCCGCGCTGGGGCTGGCGGCGATCTTCTTCGTCGGCTGGGCGGTCAACGGCATCTTCCCGATCTTCATGGCGACGATCCCGTCCGAATCGGTCGACGCGCACCACCACGCCACCGTGCTCGGTCTCGCGATGGGCGCGTGCGAGATCCTCGGCGGGGTGTTCGGCCCGCCGCTCGCCGGCGTGCTCAACGACGCGTTCGGCGCCGACACTTTCCTGTGGATGCTGCTGGTCCTCGCCGTGATCAGCGGGTTCGTGGCGATGGGGCTGCGCGAGACCGCGCCGATGGCGCTGGCGCGGCGCGGCAGCGTGTCGGTGGTGTCGCCCTAGCCGCAAGCGCGCTACACTGTTCCCACATCCGAGTCCGCGCCCGGCGGACCGCCCCAATGGAGAGAGAGCCATGGCCACGCAGATGAAAGCCCCGCCGTCGACCAAGAAGGAGATCGTCGACGTCCCGTTCGCCTACCGCGACCTCGTCAGCAAGTATTCGCCCGGGGGCCGCTACATCGACGCGCAAAGCGACGACGACAGCCCGTGGGTGCCGTTCGGCCCGACCGCGGCGATCAAGCACCTTTCCTTCGACGTGCGCCGCAACCTGTTCTCCAACATCCTGTGGGTGAAGGGCCCGGGCGTGGTCGGCACGCACTTCCACCGCGGGACGATCACCATGGTCGTGCTCGAAGGCTCGGTCCGCTACCTCGAGTACGACTGGGTGGCGACGCCTAGCGGGCTGATCCTCGAGGTCCCCGGCGAAAGCCACACGCTGGTCACCGAGCATCCCGACGGGGTCAAGCTGTTCGGCTGGATGGAAGGCCCGATCGAGTTCTACGACGAGAACGCGGTGCTGGTCGAAACCGCCGACGTGTGGTGGATGATGAACCACTACGAGAGCCACTGCCAAGAGCACGGCATCCCGATCAACCCGAAGCTCTATCTCTAGGTCGCGGACGTATCGCCCGCGCCGGCGGGCAGAATTTGGTTCGCGCAGAGACGCAGAGGGCGCAGAGAAAGCCTGTAGTCTCTGCGATCTCTGCGTCTTTGCGCGATAATTCCCCGCTTCGCGGATAGGGAGAACTCAGTGGAAGTTCCGGCAACACTCGACCAGTTCGACATCCGCGGCCGCTCGGCGCTGGTCACCGGCGCGGCGAGCGGGATCGGGCTCGCTTATGCCGAATGCATGGCCGAGGCCGGCGCCAGGGTGACGCTGGCCGACATCGATGGCGCAGGCGCGGCGCGCGAGGCGCAGCGGCTGGTCGACGAGGGCTACGACGCGCGCTGGGCCGTCTGCGACGTGGCCGACCTCGACCAGGTCGCGCGCGCGTTCGACGACCACGTCGCGGCCTACGGCGGCTGCGACATCGCCTTCGCCAACGCCGGGCTCGACGTGGGCAACGGCTTCTGGACCCCCGAAGGCGGGCGCAATCCGGCCGGGCAGATCGACGTCTACGACAAGTGGCGCTGGGACAAGTCGATCGCCGTCAACCTCACGGGCGTGTTCCACACCGTGCGCGAGGCGGCGCGGGTGATGAAGGCGAATACGCAAAGGCGCGGCGGCTCGATCGTCATCACCAGCTCGAACGCCGCCGAGGTCAACGAGGCAATCGTCGGCGTGCCCTACATGGCCGCCAAGGCCGGCGTGAAGCACTTCATGCGCCACGCCGCCTACGAGCTCGCCGCCCACGGCATCCGCGTCAACGCCATTGCCCCGGGCCCGTTCGTGACCAACATCGGCGATGGCTGGGTCAAGAAGAACCCCGCCGCCAAGGCCGCGTGGGACGAGCTGGTGCCGGTCGGACGCATGGCCGAGACCTGGCAGATCAAGCCGCTCGCGCTGCTGCTCGCGAGCGACGCGGGCAGCTACATGACCGGCGCGCATGTGATGATCGACGGCGGCATGCAATTGGGGCCGGTCAAGCCGTTATCATGAGGAAGGTGCGACCAGTTCCTCCCCGGAACGGGGAGGGGGACCACCCCCAGGGTGGTGGAGGGGCACGCGCGCCTGAGCGAGAGGCCCGAATTTCGGCACGTGCCCCTCCACCATGCTGCGCATGGTCCCCCTCCCCCGTTGGGGGGGGAACATGAAAGCCGTCACCTTCCAGGCCCTGCACACCCCGCTCGCGTTCGAGAGCTTGGCCGACCCGACGCCCGATGCGGGCCAGGTCGTGGTCAAGGTCGGCCGGTGCGGAATCTGCGGCAGCGACCTGCACATGACCGAGGACGCCGCCTACGGCTGCAAGCACGGCGACGTGCTCGGGCACGAGTTCGCCGGCGAGGTGGTCGCGCTCGGGCGCGAGGTCGAGGGATTGCGGACCGGGGACCTCGTCTCGGTCATCCCGCTGATGAGCTGCGGCCATTGCGAGCACTGCCGGCGCGGCGAGGTGCAGTGGTGCAGCCAGTTCGGGCTGCAGGGCGGCGGCTACGCCGAATACGCGCTGACCCGGCCCAACCAGTGCATCCGCCTTCCCGCCGAGCTCAGCCTCGCCGACGGCGCGATCGTCGAGCCGCTGGCGGTGGCGCTGCACGGGGTCAACCTGTCGGGCCTCAAGGCGGGCGACAGAGCGCTGGTGCTCGGCGCCGGCCCGATCGGGCTCGCGGTGGCGTTCTGGGCCCACCGGCTCGGCGCCACCGTCGCGGTGCAGGACATCGCCGACTTCCAGCAGCAGCGCGCGCTCGCCATGGGCGCCGACGCGTTCGTGGTCGATCCCGAGGACCCCGTCGGCAGCGCCGAGCGCGGGCTGGGCGGCCAGGCCGACGTGGTGTTCGAATGCGTCGGCATCCCCGGGCTGATCGACCAGGCGGTGCAACAGGTCCGCAACCGCGGCACCATCCTGCTGCTCGGGCTGTGCACCCGGCCCGACCCGATCAACAGCTTCGCCATGCTGTCGAAGGAAGTGAGGCTGGTGACGAGCGCGTTCTTCACCGTGCCCGAATACCAGGCCTCGCTCGACGCGCTCGCCGCCGGCGCGATCGAACCGCGGCGGCTGGTGACCGACACCATCGCGCTGGCCAACACGCCGGAGGTGTTCGAAGGCCTCAAGCGCCGCACGAGCCAGTGCAAGGTGCTGATCGCGCCCTAGGGCGGCGTCTTGCGGATGGCCTTCTCCAGCATCTCGAAATCGGCGCCCGACGCGCCGCCCTCGACTTGCGCCGACAGCGCCCGGAATGCCGCCAGCGCCGCCGCGCCCCCGGCCGTCAGCTTCGCTCCGGCGTTGCTGCCCCCGCCCGGCCGGGCCTCAACGAGCGGCTCGCGGAAGCAGCCGTTCATCGTGTCGACCAGCAGCCATGCGCGGCGGTAGCTCATGCCCAGTTCGCGCGCCGCGGCCGAAATCGAGCCTTCGCGTGCGATCGCCTCGAGCAGGTCGGCCTTGCCCGGGCCCATGGCGATCTCGTCGCCGCAGTAGAGCTGGAGCTTGAGCTTGAGGCGGGCCATCGCCCGCCCTCTAGCTCACGACAGCGGCCGGCTGGAACCGAAGAACAGCGCCTGGCTGATCGCCGCGCGCACGGTGTCTTCCTGGAAAGGCTTGGTGATCAGGTACGTCGGCTCGGGCCGGTCGCCGGTCAGCAGCCGCTCGGGATAGGCGGTTATGAAGATCACCGGCACGCTGTCGATGGCGAGGATGTCGTCGACCGCGTCGAGGCCGGAGGAGCCGTCGGCCAGCTGGATGTCGGCCAGCACCAGGCCCGGCGTCTTCTCGGCGACGATCTCCTGCGCCTGGGTGCGGGTGGCGGCGGTGCCGCAGATTTCGTGGCCGAGCGAGCGGACGAGGTCCTCGAGCTGCATCGAGATCAGCGGCTCGTCCTCGATGATCAGCACGCTGGTGGCGGTCTCGCGCTCGATCTCGTCGACCGCTTCCTGGACCAGCTGGTTCACGTCGTCTTCCGACATGTCCATGATGTTGGCCGTCTCGGCGGGCGAGAAGTCCTCGACCGTGGTCAGCAGCAGCGCCTGGCGGTTGACCGGGGTGATCTTGCGCAACTGGTCCTGCGCGGCGGTTTCGTGCAGGCTCTGCAGCGTGGCTTCCTCGCGCACCTCGAGATAGGCGCTCGACCACATCTTGTTGAACGCGCGGTACAGCGGCACCCGGCCGCCGCGCAGCGAATCGGCCAGCTCCTGATCCGCCAGCGCCGCCTCGAGCGTGGCCTTGACGAACGCGTCGCCGGTATTCTGCGATCCGGTCAGCGCGCGCGCGTAGCGGCGCAGGAACGGCAGGTGTGCGGCGACTTCGGCACCGATCGACATGGAAACCCCTTCCCGAAGAATCTCGCCCTACCAACGTGCCTTCGCGGCGCTGGTTCCGGCGGGGCACGACCCCGCCGGCGGGTGCTGCATGGCGCGTCCATCGGCCGACGGCAAACCGATTGCGCGCGAAACCCGAAAAAAAATTTCTGCGTCGATGGGAACCGCCCGGCGGGCCGCTCATTTAGGCTATGTCACCGCCGAGACCCCCCCTCCCGTCCAAGCGGCTGGTGATACGATCCCGAAAGGCCTCCGCTCATTGGAGCGGAGGCCTTTTTTCTATTCCTCCCCGGCACGGGGAGGGGGACCATGCCAAGCATGGTGGAGGGGGTTCGCCGCACGCGCTGCCCTTGGAGGCTAGCCCCCTCCGTCACCGACCTTCGGCCGGCGCCACCTCCCCGTCCCGGGGAGGAAACTTACGAAATCGCTCCCCGCAGCCGCGCGAACAGCCCGCGCCGCTCGCCGCTGGCGAGCACCTGGGCGAGCTGCGCCGGGTCGTACGGCTTCTCGAACACCGGCCCCATCTCGGCGATCTCGGGCGGGATGTCCTCCGGCGAGCCAGTCGAGAACACGATCCGCGGGCGCTTCGGGCCGAGCAGGTCGACCAGCTCGGCCAGCGCCCAGCCGTCGTCGCGGTCGGCGAGATGGACGTCGAGAACGATCGCCTCGGCCGGCCCGTCGTCGAGCGCCTGCATCGTGCAGGCCATGCTCGGGCAGACGACGACCTCGCGCGCGCCGACGTCTTCGAGCGCCGCCTCGATCGCCATCGCCAGCACCGGATCGTCCTCGACCACCAGCACGCGGCCGAGCCGGCTCTTGCCATCGGACCTGGAATTGCGGCGGCTCATGGACATCCCCGGGGCGGGAAACGCCCGCGCGCTGTCAACGGCGGCGATTCGTCGCAGTTCCCCGCCCGGCCGTTAGCTTACAGCGGCTTGGCGTAGATGCGGTATTCACGGTTGACCCGGCTGCCGATGGCCTCGGCGATCGCCACCATCCCCTGGTTGTCCTCGAGGATCCAGCCGACCTCGGCGCGCCTGGCGCCGTGCACGCCGACGCCGTGGCGGCGGATGTGCTCGATCATCATGAAGGCCAGCTGGCTGGCCATCCGGCTCGACTGCAGCTTGCGGACCACGCCCATCAGCGGGACGCGGAAATCGGCCGGGCGCATCTTGCGCAGCCACCACAGCAGCCTGACCCAGTTGAACGGAAACAGCCGCCCGCCCATCGGCTTGATCACCGCGTTGACGTCGGGCAGCGACATCATGAACGCCACCGGCTCGCCGTCGACCTCGGCGATCATGTTGACGCCTTCGATGATCAGCGGCGCGAGCTTCTTGGCGGCATAGGCCTTTTCGGTCTCGGTGAACGGCACGAAGCCCCAGTTCTGCGACCAGGCATCGTTGAGGATGCCGATGATGATCCCTGCATCGCGGTCGAAATGGCGCTTGTCGACGCGGCGGATCGCGATGCGCTCGTTCTTCTCGCCGAGCTCGACGATCTTGTTGACCAGCGGCGGGAAGCGCCCCTCCACCGGCAGGTCGTAGGTCAGCAGGCGCTTGGCGACGGCGTAGCCGGCGCGCTCGATCCAGCCTTCGTATTCGGGCTTGTTGTGGCCCATCATGACCATCGGCGGATGGTCGTGGCCCTTGACCAGCAGGCCGGGCTCCTCCCAGATCGACAGGCTGATCGGGGCGAGCACGCGGGTCATGCCCTGCTCGCGCAGCCACGCTTCGGCGCGCGCGATCAGCGCGTGGGCGGCCGCTTCGTCGTCGGCTTCGAACAGGCCCCAGTTGCCGGTGCCGGGGCCCATGCCCTGCTCCGGCGGCTGGGCCAGCGCGAGCTCGTCGTAGTGCGCCGAGATGCGCCCGACGACCCGGCCGGCCCGGCGGGCGAGGAACAGCTGGACCCGGGCGTGCTCGTGGAACGGGTTCTTGCCCGGTGTCAGCAGCTCGACCACTTCGCCGCGCAGCGGCGGCACCCAGTTGGGGTCGTCGCGGTTGATCCGGTAGGCGAGGTCGACGAACGCGTCGAAGTCGCGCTTGCCGGCGACCGGCTCGACCGTGATGTCCGACATCGTCCCCTCCGTGTGCGAAGGGCGCTGCGCTACTGTGCGGCCCGGCGGTCCGTCAATTGGTCGCCGTGTTTTCCTTGCCGAGCGCCCGGCGGCGCGGATGGCCGCTGGCGATGCCGCCGGAGAGCTCCTTGACCCACGGGTAGCGCTCGGCGACTTGCTCGTCGTAGCCGAGGTTGAACACCGTCGGCGAGCGCGCCGGCCGGTCCTTCTTGACGTAGTACGTGCCGAGCACCCGGTCCCACACGTAGTTGGTGATGCCGTAGTTGCCGTTCTCGTCGAAGAAATGGTGCTCCATGTGGCGCTGCTTCATGTGCTGGACCCAGCTCCACTTCGGCTTGAACGCGAGGTGCTGGATGCAGTGCATGAACTCGTAATAGCAGGTGGTGACGAGGCCCGTGGCCAACGCCGCGGCCGCCCCGCCCACCCCGCCGATCACCCAGCCGATCGGGATCGTCGCCAGCGCTATCGTCGGCAGGGTGGTGTACAGCGCCCCGAACAGCACCGAGAGATCGTTGGGATCCTGGTGATGGTCGTAGTGGATGCGCTTCCACGTCGGCGACAACAGGCGCGACTTCCACATCCACCGCGAATGCAGCACGTACTGATGCAGCAGGTGCCACGCGAGCGGATAAATCGCGATGCCCGCGGCGATCGCGGCGAGCGTCTGCCACGCGCCCGCCGGGCGCAGCGCGAACACGATCAGGCACAGCGCGGTGAGCCCGAGGTAGGTCATAATCGTGTAGTGCTGGAAGTAGGCGACCACCAGCTCGCGGAAGCTCATCCGGTCGAGGTAGTGCGACCGCTTCCAGAACGGCAGATCGGCCTCGCGGGCCGGATCGGCAACCTTGTGCGACACTCGTATCGTTCCCGTTTTCAATCTTGCGCCCGGCCGTAGCAGAACCGGCGCGCCGGAGCCACCTGCGGCGCCGCAGGCCCATCTGGTGAGCCCGCGCGCGCTATCAACCCGGGGATGAACCGGCGATGAGGCCGGGTTGGCCGACACGGTCACGAGGGGGACGGCGCGCCCGGAGGGGGCAGCCAGCGTCTGGCAGGGGCCAGACACAGCAAGGCGCGCAGACCGAGAACCGGCCTGCGCGCCCTGTTTTTCAGCCGTGCCAGGCCGGAGAAGCTCCCGCCCGGCGCTGCCCGTCCGATTACTCGGTGGCGGCGTCGGCGGCGTCGGCCGCGTCGTCGGCGGCGGCGTCAGCCGAATCGGCAGCGGCGTCGGCCGCGTCGGTGGCTTCGTCGGCAGCCGCGTCGACCGCGGTGGTGTCGGCCGGGGCCGGCTCGACCGGAGCAGCGTCGACCACGGTGGTGTCCTCGGCCGGAGCCTCGTCGGCGGCGTCGCCGCAAGCGGACAGGGCGAGCAGAGCGGTGGCCGAGAAGGCAGCCAGAGCAATCTTCTTCATAACAGTTTCTCCTAGAGCGGGACTGGTCCCACAGACTCGCAGCGGCGCGAGCCGGTCTCAAATAATGGCAAAAATGTGGCAGCGCAAGCGGGAGTGTGTCGGCTCACTCTTCGGTGCGGATCAGCACCGTCTCGCCGATCAGGAAGAACAGCACGAACGGCGCCCACGCCGCGAGCAGCGGCGGATAGCCGCCGAAGCTGCCCATCGCCAGCGCCGCGTTGTCGACCACGAAGAACGCGAAGCCGAGCGCCATGCCGATCACGGCGCGGGCGAACAGGTGGCCCGAGCGGGCGAGCCCGAACCCCGCGACCGCGCCGAGCAGCGGCATCAGCATGGCCGACAGCGGCCCGGCGATCTTGTGCCACCATTTGCCTTCGAGCTCGGCGGTGCGCCGGCCGGCCGAGTCGAGCGCCTCGATCGACTGCGCCAGGCGCCGCAGCGGCTCGGCGTCGGGATCGACCTTGCGCAAGGCGATCTGGCCGAGCGTGATGCCCCGCGCGATGGTCACCGGCGCGGGGAGCGGCCGCCCCGCCGCCGGACCGACCTCGAACAGCTGCGGCTGCTCGAGCCGCCAGCCCGGATCGGCCCAGCGGGCGACCGGGCCGCGCAGCTGGCGGGTGATCATGCCGGCATCGTCGCGCTCGTAGAAGGTGACCCCGCGCAGCACCGTGCCGGCCCCGGTGCCGGTGACCGAGGAGGCCAGCAGCACGTCCTTGCCGTCGTTGAGGTAGATGTTGGCGCGCGTCGTCGGATCGTCGGGGATCGGGCCGTAGTCGCTTGCTTCCCACGCCTTCAGCGTCGCGGTCGCGCGGGTGACGATGCGCTCGTTGAAGCCGAACGACAGGCCCGACACGAGCATCGCCGCCAACACCAGCGGGGCGAGGATCTGGTGCGCCGAGAGGCCCGCGGCCTTCATCGCCACGACCTCGCTGTTCTGGTTGAACGTGGCCAGCGTGATGATCGTCGCCAGCAGCACCGAATACGGCAGGAAGCGGGCGATGAGCTGGGGGATGCGCAGCGAGACGTACTTGAGCAGCTCGGGCTCGCCGTTGCCCGGGTACTCGAGGATATCGGCGGTGTTGCTGAGCAGGTCGAGCATCATCAGCACCAGCACGAGCATCACCAGCACCGCGAGGATGCGCACGACGAAGGTCTTGCCGAGGTACCAGGTCAGGGTCTGCGAGGGGAAGAAATCAAGCAGCACCGGCGGTCGCTTCCTCCAGCGCCGCCGGCTCGCGCAATTGCCCCCGGTCGCGGCGGCGCAGCAGCGCGCGGATCCGCTTCATCAGCTTGGCGTAGGCGGATTCGAGCGCGCCGATCGCCTGGCCGCCGGGCACGAACGCGACGCGGAAGTACATCCACCCGATCAGCGCCCCGACCAGCACGAACGGGCCCCACAGCGCCAGCAGCGGATCGATCCGGCCGATGGCGGCGACTTCCTGCCCGTACTGGTTGACCTTGTGGTAGGCGACCACCATCACGATCGAGACGAACACGCCCAGCGCCGAGGTCGAGCGCTTGGGCGGGATCGCCAGCGCCACCGCGAGCAGCGGCAGCATCAGCATCATCACCACCTCGACCATGCGGTAGTTGAACGCCGCCTGCCCCTCGACCCGGGTGGCGGGGGAGGCCGCGTCGCTCCAGCCGAGCTCGAGCAGCTCGGGCAGCAGGTACTCGCGCGCCTCGTCGCCGCGCTTGCGGAACTCCTCGATCCGCGGCAGGTCAATCGGCAGGTCGTGCTGCGAGAAGCTGAGCACGCGCGGCACCTGGCCGGGCATGTCCTGCACGATCGTCCCGTCGGTCAGCCGGAAGATGATGGTGTTGCGGTTCTCGCGGTTGGCGAGGAAGCGCCCCTCGCGCGCCGAGATCGACAGCACCTGGCCCTTGTCGTTGGCGATGCGCGCAAAGATGCCCATCAGCCGCCGGCCGTCCTCGCGGCTCTCCTCGATGCGCAGCGCGACGCGATCCTCGAGCTGGGTGAACTCGCCGACCTTGATCGCCGCGCCGAGCGCGCCCGAGCGGAGCTCGAAGTCGAGCTGCTCGTAGCCGTAACGCGCGAGCGGCTGCCAGTAGCCGACGATGGCGAAGTTGAGCCCCATCAGCAGCAGCGTGAGGATGTAGGGCACGCGCAGCAGCCGGGTGTAGCTCCAGCCGACCGCGCGCAGCACGTCGAGCTCGCTGGTCGTGGCCAGCTTGCGGAAGGCGAACAGGATGCCGAGCATCAGCCCGAGCGGGATCGCCAGCCCGGCATACTCGGGCATCAGGTTGAGCAGCATGCGGAAGACGATCGTCACCGGGCCGCCCTCGGTCGAGACGAACTCCATCAGCCGCAGCATCTTCTCGAGCATCAGCAGCGAGGCGGCAAGCACGAACACGCCGAGCATCGGCACGATCGTGAGCCGGAACACGTAGCGGTCGATGGCGGTGAAGGGTTTCAAGACTTGCGCAACGGCTCGGCGGTCAGGGAGTTTCGCGCGGGGCCATAGCCGGTCCCACGGCGCAGGTCATGCGCCGAGTGCGACGCGTCAGGCCTTCTCCAGCGTGCACTGCAGCGGGTGCTGGTTCTCGCGGGCGAAATCCATCACCTGGTTCACCTTGGTCTCGGCGACCTCGTAGGGGAACACGCCGCACACGCCGACCCCGCGCTGGTGGACGTGGAGCATGACGCGGGTGGCCTGCTCGAGGTCCATGCGGAAGAACCGCTTGAGCACCATGACGACGAACTCCATCGGCGTGTAGTCGTCGTTGAGCATCAGCACCTTGTACTGGCTCGGCTTCTTGGGGCGCGCGCGCGTGCGGGTGGCGACGCCGACCTGGCCCTGTCCGTCCGTCACCCCGGTGCCGTCCTCGTCGGAGGCGCGGATCGCCGCCGCGCGCGGTTCGGCCGCAAGCTGCGCGATGGCGTCGGGAAACCGGTGCATGCGCCCAAATATCGTATCCCCCCGCAGCGCCGCAAGATGCGCGCGCCATTTCATCGGTTAACGCGCCCCGAAAGGACGCGGCACGCAAACGGGCCGGACAGCAGCGCTGCCCGGCCCGTCCGTTCCGCCGATGGGAGAGGATACCGGCGGATCAATGTGCGGTGGTTCGCTTAGGCGACCTTGCCCAGCCGCTCGGCCGCGACGTTGACGCGACCCGAGATCGGGGCGAAGGCGTCGCCGGCGAGCTTGAGCACCGCTTCGGTGTTCTTCGAGCCGGTGGCCACGAAGACGTCGAAGTTGCGGCGCACGATCTTGCCCTGGAGCTGGAACAGCTCGGTCGGGCTCTTCACCGCGGCCATTTCCTTGAGGTCGCCGGTGAGCGTCTCGTAGGCGCTCTTGGCTTCCTCGACGTACGTCTTGCCGAGGTCCTGCACGCCGCCGGCAAGGATCTTGCCGCTCTCGACGAACGCCTCGACATTGCCCTTGGCGAACTCGGTCGCCTCGGCGAACGCCTCGGTGCCCTTTTCATAGGCGACCTTGGCGCGGGACTGAAACTCGCCGATCGCTTCGTTGATCGGCTTGGCGAAATCGGTGGTCTTGGCAGTGGCCATGATCTTATCCTTCAATTCGTTGACTGTCGGGCTGGCGAGGGCACGGGCCTTCGCCGGTTTCTTGGCGGCCGTGGCCGCCCGGGTCTTCACAACCGCCTTCTTCGGAGCGGCTTTGCGCGTCTTGGCCTTCGCGGCCGCGGCCGGCTCCTGCGGAGCGGCCGCCACCTCGGGTCCGGTCGACTTCGCCGGCTTCACCTCGGCGGCTGCCGCGGCATAAGCCTTTTCCGCGCTGTCGGCGGTCGTGTCAGGAGCGTTGGCCATGATCCCTCGCTTGCTGGCGCCCATCCGGCGCACGACTTTGCTGCAATGCACAATATGCATTCGCAGCGAGATCGTCAAGCGGTTTTTGTGCAGCGCAGCAGAGTTTATCGCATTGCGACAAAGCGCCCCGGCGCATCCTCGAGCGCAAGGTCCTCGGGGAAGTTCAGCGAGCGGTTGCCGTGCGCCGGCACCGTCTGCGGGTCGATCCCGCGCAGCCACGCGGCCCAATCGCTCCACCAGCTTCCCGGATGCTCCTCGGCGCCGGCGAGGAACGCCGCGAGCGTGTCGCCGGGCTCGCCGGTCCAGTACTGGTATTTCCCCGCCGCCGGCGGATTGACCACGCCGGCGATGTGGCCGCTGCCGGCGAGCACGAAGCGCACCGGTCCGGCGAGGTGGCGCAGCATCCGATGGACGCTGTCGGGCGGCGCGATGTGGTCCTCGCGCCCGGCCTGGACGTAGGCCGGAGTCGCGACCAGCCGCAAGTCGATCGGCGTGCCGTCGGCCTCGAGCGAGTCGGGCTGGACCAGCCGGTTGTCGCGGTAGAGGTCGCGCAAGTACGCCTCGTGCCATTTCGCCGGCAGGTTGGTGACGTCGCCGTTCCAGTGCAGCAGGTCGAACGCCGGATAGTCCTCGCCCAGCAGGTAGTGGTTGATCACCGTGTTCCAGATGAGGTCGGTGCCGCGCAGCAGGTTGAACGTCGCGGCCATGTAGCGCCCGTCGAGATAGCCGCCCTGGCTGGCCTGGCGGATCAGCTCGAGCTGGGTGTCGTCGACGAACAGCTTCAGGTCGCCCGCGCGCTCGAAATCGACTTGCGCAGTGAGGAACGTCGCGCTCGCCACTTTGTCGGCCTGCCCGCGCCGGGCGAGGACCGCCAGCGTCGCGGCAAGCGTGGTCCCGGCGACGCAGTAGCCGACCGCATGCACGGCGGGCACCCCGAGCCGTTCGCGGACCACGTCGATCGCCGCGATCTGCGCGCGGACATAATCGTCCCACGTGACATGGGCGAGGCTCGCGTCGGCCGAGCGCCAGCTGACCATGAACACGGTCACGCCTTGCTCGACCGCCCATTTGACGAAGCTCTTCTTGGCGTTGAGGTCGAGGATGTAGAACCGGTTGATCCACGGCGGGAAGATCACCAGCGGCACGCTCAGCACCTCGTCGGTCGCCGGGGCATACTGGATCAGCTGGAACAGCTCGGTCTCGTGGATCACCTTGCCCGGCGTGCAGGCGATGTTCTCACCGAGGCGGAACTGGCTGCTGTCGGTATGCGTCAGCTGCCCCCGCTCGAGGTCGCGCGCCAGCCGCTCCATGCCTTTGGCGAGATTCTCGCCGTGCGTCTCGAGCGTACGCTCGAGCACCACCGGGTTCATCAGCGGGAAGTTCGCCGGGCTCATCGCGTCGAGCACCGACTTGGTGGCGAAGCGCAGCTGCTCGCGCTCGGACTCCTCGAGCCCTTCGATTGCATCGACCGCCTCGAGCACGCGCTCGGCCAGCAGCAGGTAGGTCTGGTGGATCAACGCGAACACCGGCTGCTCGCGCCACGCCGGGTCGGCGAAGCGCTTGTCCTGGCGCGGCAGGTTTACCGCGGGACCGTCGGGGTCGGACTTGGGCCCGATGCCGTACTGCGCCAGCACGTCCTCCCACAGCGCCATGCCTTCCTCGAGCAGCTTCGCCTGGCGCTGCGGATCGAGCCACGGCGCCTGCTGGTACCAGCCCTGCATCAGCCCCATCCATTGCGCCGGGTCGGCGAACAGCGGCACCGGCATCTCGGGGATTTCCTGCTGCTCGTGGAACTCGAGCCACATCTTCTGCAGCTTCCCGGCGGCCGCGCCCCATTCGGCGATGTTCCCGTCGTTGGGGACGGCTTCGACCGCCTCGGGCAGGCACGTGGCCATCATCTGCCGCGCCGCCTCGCCCTGGATGCGCAGCATCTCGGTGAACAGGTCGGCGGCGGGGGCGGGGTCGGTCGCGCTCATGGCCACAACATAGGCCTCATTGCGGCAATTGGGAGTGCCGTCGCGGCCGCGCGAGAACGCGCGATTGCGTCAGGCGGCCGATTCCGCCACAGAAGTTGCGTCGCGGCCGCTGGCGGCGAACCGCAATTCCACAACAACAGCGTGAGGTCATGGATACCGATTTCTACCGCATGAAGCGCCTGCCGCCCTACGTCATCGCCGAAGTCAACGCGATGCGGGCCGCGGCACGCGCAAGCGGCAGGGACATCATCGACCTCGGCATGGGCAACCCCGACCTGCCGCCGCCGCAGCACGTGATCGACAAGCTGTGCGAGGTGGCGATGAAGCCCGACGCGCACGGCTACTCGCAATCGAAGGGCATCCCGGGGCTGCGCAAGGCCCAGGCCAACTACTACCAGCGGCGCTGGGGGGTCGAGCTCGATCCGGAAAGCGAAGTGGTGGTCACGCTCGGCTCGAAGGAAGGGCTCGCCAGCCTCGCCACCGCGATCACCGCGCCCGGCGACACGATCCTCGCGCCCAACCCGAGCTACCCGATCCACACCTTCGGCTTCATCATCGCCGGGGCGACGATCCGCTCGGTCCCGACCACGCCCGACGAGCGCTATTGGGAATCGCTCGACCGGGCGATGCGCTTCACCGCGCCGCGGCCGACGGTGCTGGTGGTCAACTATCCGTCGAACCCGACCGCCGAGGTCGTCGACCTGGAATTCTACCAGAAGCTGGTCGACTGGGCGAAGGAGAACCAGGTCTGGCTGCTGTCCGACCTCGCCTATTCCGAGCTCTACTACAACGGCAAGCCGACGCCCTCGATCCTCCAGGCCAGGGGGGCCAAGGACGTGGCGGTCGAGTTCACCTCGCTCAGCAAGACCTTCTCGATGGCCGGCTGGCGGATCGGCTTCGCCGTCGGCAACCGCACGCTGATCGCGGCGCTGACCCGGGTGAAGAGCTACATCGACTACGGCGCCTTCACCCCGCTCCAGGCGGCCGCCTGCGCGGCGCTCAACGGGCCGCAGGACATCGTCGACCAGAACCGCCTGCTCTACCACAAGCGCCGCGACGTGCTGGTCGAGGCGTTCGCCCGCGCCGGATGGGACATCCCCGCCCCGCCGGCGTCGATGTTCGCCTGGGCGCCGCTGCCGCCGGCGCTGGCGGAAATGGGCAGCCTCGAGTTCTCCAAGCAGCTGCTGACCCACGCCGACGTCGCCGTCGCCCCGGGCGTCGGCTACGGCGAGGACGGCGAAGGCTACGTGCGCATCGCGCTGGTCGAGAACGAGCAGCGGTTGCGCCAGGCGGCGCGCAACGTGAAGCGCTACCTCCAGTCGATGGGGGTCAACAGCTCGGCCGCCTGAGCCGCGCCAGGTCCGTTTCATATGCGGTTTCCCCCCGCTTGCATTGGCCCGGCGGGATGCGATGCCCGGCCCCTGTTGAGCGCAGATGGGGGGTGGGGGTGTCCTCTTTCGGATGGGTGGCGGTGGGGTGCGAGCTGCCGCCGCAATGGGACTTGCGCCGGGCCGGGTGGACGCTGGTCCCGGCCCGATCGTCCGGCGGCGTGGTGCTGCTCGACTGGCGGCGTGGGCGCGACGCGGCCGCGCGGCAATGGCTCGCCGGCGCCGCCGACCCCTCGGGCTGCGTCGCCCTCGGCATCGACTGCGCGGGCGAGCGGGCGCGGCTGCTCGCCGCGGGCAGCGGCGACGCGCTCCGGGCCGATGTCGGGCTCGCCGAGCTGGCGCAACGCGCCCGGCGGATCGCCGCGGCGCGCGACAGCCTCCCCCGCCGGCTCGAGGTCGGCCCGCTGACGCTCGACCTGCTCCACCGCGACGCCCGCACCGGCGCGCGCTGGCTGGCGCTGCACCCGCGCGAGTTCGCGCTGCTGTGGCGCCTCGCCGAGCGCCCGGGCGAGCGGGTCTCGCGCACCCGCCTGCTGCGCGACGTGTGGCGGCTCGATTTCGAGCCGGGCACCAACCGCGTCGAAGTCCACGTCTCGCGCCTCAGGGCCAAGCTCGCCGCCGCCGGGATCGCCGGCCTGGTCGAGACCGACCCCGAGGGCGGCTACCGGCTGAGCGTGCCGCATGCCAAGCCGCCCCCGCCGTCGCCCGAGCGCGCCGAGGGGCCGCTTTGTGCCTCCGGGATTTCCTGTTAGGCCCGCACAAGGAGAGCACGCTGCGCAGGCGGCCGGAGAGTCGACGCGGCTTCGAGAGGACAGCGAGAAATGGGGAACGGCGTCGCTAGCGGCTACGGACAGGGCGGCACGCTCGATGTCGCGAAGTTCCTTGGCGACCTGCCGTTCACCCGCTTCCACGTCCAGCTTCTGCTCATCTGCTCGATTGTCACCTTCTTCGACGGGCTCGATTTCTCGCTGATTGCCTACACGCTGCCGTACATCCGCGAGCAGATGGTGCTGAGCAGCGATCAGATGGGTTTGGTCAGCTCGGCCGCGGTGCTCGGCCAAATGATCGGATCGCTCGCCGGGTCCTACGTTGCCGACTTGATCGGCCGGCGGCCGGTGATCCTGATCTGCACGGTGCTGAGCGCGGTGCTCACCTTCACCACCGGCCTTGCCGGCTCGCCCGACATGCTCATTGCCTTGCGGTTCGTCAGCGGGCTGGCGATCGGCGGCCTGCTTGCCCCCGCCTGGGCGATCAATCTCGAAGCGATGCCGCCGGGCCGCCGGGCGACGGCGGTGACGGTGATCATGCTTGGCTTCAGCCTCGGCGGTGCCACGGCCGCGCCGCTGACCAACTTCCTTGCGCCCACATACGGCTGGGAGATGGTCTTCTACACCTGCGGGACGCTGACGCTGCTGCTGGCTTTCGCGCTGCTGCTGACCCTTCCCGAATCGGCTCGCTGGCTGGTCGCGGTCGGCGCCGCGCGCGAGCGCATCGAGCCGCTGCTGCGCCGCTTCGATCCTCGCTTCGAGGGCAGCGCGCACAGCGGCTTCATGTTGTCCGACGAGAGGAAGACTTCGGACAAGCGTTCCCCGCAGGCCAAGTTCATGGAGCTGTTCCACGGCGCACTGGCGTTCATCACGCCGCTGATCTGGGTGGCATATTTTTGCAGTTCCGTGGCGATGTACTTCAAGGCCAGCTACGGAGTGCAATATCTCGAAATGCTCGGGCTTGCGCGCACCGACGCCGCCTGGCTCGGCTCGATCGGCGGCTTGTCCGGCGCGGTTGCGGGCGTGCTGCTGTTGCGGTTCACCGAGAAGCGCGGGCCGGCCTGGATCGCGCTCGCCCCGCTGCTGGCGGCTCCCGCCGCGCTGGCCATCGGCCTCGGCTTGACGAGCGGGCCGCTGTTCGTCCCCGTCGTGCTGTTCGGTTCCGTCATGCTCGGCGCGGGTCACGCGGCGATCATCTCGATGACGGCGATCTACTACCCGAGCGCGATTCGCTCGACCGGCGGCGGCTGGGCGAGCTTCATGGCCAAGATCGGCTCGACCGGAGCGTCGTACATCGGCGCCTACTTCGTCGTGAGCCAGGCCGCCGTTATGGACAGCTACCAGCTGTCGGCGGTGGTGCTGTTCGGGTTCGCGATCTGCGCCCTGGCGCTGGCGCCGTTTGCCCGTCGGCTCAAGGCCGAGGAAAAGGCGGCGGCAAGCACCGCTGCCGCCAGCCCCCTGCCGGCCGGAGCCTCGGCCTAGCATGACGCTACGCAGCCTCGCGGCCAACACCCCGGGCCGGCGGGCCAACTGGCGCGCGCTCGGGCTGAGCCACGAGGACATGCTCAAGCCCAAGATCGCGGTGGTCAACAGCTCGAGCGAGCTGGCGATCTGCTACGCCCACCTCGACGGCATCGCGCGTATCGTGAAGGACGAGATCCGCGCCGCCGGCGGCGTGCCGTTCGAGGTCCGCACCGCCGCGCCTTCCGACTTCATCACCGGGGCGAACAAGCGCGGCAGCTACATCCTCGCCGGACGCGACATCATCGCCAACGACATCGAGGTCCAGGTCGAGGCCGCGCTGCTCGACGGGATGATCTGCCTGACCAGCTGCGACAAGACCCCGCCCGGCCACCTGATGGCCGCCGCGCGGCTCGACATCCCGACGATCCTCGTCATCGGCGGCTACCAGGCGTCGGGCGAGATCGACGGCGAGCCGGTCGACGTCGAGGACGTGTGGGGCGGCTCGATCGGCGAGCGCTTCGGCAAGGCGCCCAGGTTCCCGGTCGCCGAGATGGCCGAGAACGCCATCATGGGCCCCGGCGTGTGCTCGGGGATGGCGACCGCGAACACGATGCACTGCGTGGTCGAGGCGCTCGGTATGTGCCTGCCCGGCCACGCCCCGGTGCGGGCCGACTCGCCCAGGATGCAGGCCAACGCCCGGGAGGCAGCCCGCCGCATCGTCGCCATGGTCGACGAGGACCTCAAGCCGCGGGCGATCCTCACCAAAGGCGCGTTCCGCAACGCCATCGCCACGGTGCTCGCGGTCTCGGGTTCGATCAACGCGATCAAGCACCTTCAGGCGGTCGCGGTCGAGGCCGGGACCGACCTCGACATCTTCGCGATGTGGGAAGAAATGGCCGACGTCCCGGTGCTCTCCGCCGTGCGCCCCACGGGCGCGGTGCGGATCGAGGCGTTCGAGGACGCAGGCGGCGCGCGCGCGGTGCTCAAGCGCCTCGAGAGCCGCATCGACCCCTCGTCGCTGACCTGCACCGGCCGGACTCTCGGCGAAAACCTCGCGGGCTACGCGATACCCGGCCCGGAGATCATCCGCCCGGTCGAGGACCCGGTCGGCCCCGGCCCCGCCATCGCCATCCTCAGGGGCAGCTTCGCCCAGACCGCCGTCGTCCGCCTCGGCATCCGCGACGGCTCGCGGCCCGAGGAATTCGCCGGCCCGGCGCGGGTGTTCGAAAGCTCGCTCGACTGCCTCCAGGCGATCGAGGACGGCGTGGTCAAGCCGGGCGACGTGGTCGTCGCGCGCAACCAGGGCCTGAAGGGCGGCCCGGCAATGGGCGGCTCGGCCAGCCTGGTGCTGTTCGCGCTCGACGCCGCCGGCCTCGCCCGAAGCACTGCCTTCGTCACCGACGGCCAGCTCTCCGGCCTGTGCCTCAAGGGCCTGACGGTCGCCGAAGTCGCGCCCGAAGCCGCGACCGGCGGCCCGATCGGCAAAGTCCGCGACGGCGACACGATCCGCATCAGCGTCGCCAACCGCGCGATCGACATCGAGGTGCCCGCCGAGGAGCTCGCCGCGCGCGAGGGCGTGGGCTACGTCACCGAGGCCACCGGCTACCTCGCCAGCTTTCGCCAGGACGTGCAGCCGATGAGCACCGGCGGGGTGCTGTTGCCTCGTGCGGAATAACGAGCTGATTCGCCTTCAGCCGATCCGGTTGGGAGCTCTGCTGGCGGCTCTGGCCTTTGGTTTCCCACAATCGTCTGAAGCGGCGGCACGCGCTCCGGAACAAGCCGGCGCGGTTTATGAACTTCTCCTCAGGCATGAATCAAAGTCCGAGGACAGCGATGGGTCGTCATCGAGTTCGAACGGCACGGATACGTTGATCGAGCGCGTGATAGAGGTAACTCCTGAAGGCCTGGTCCTAGAATACGATCTTGCGAGCGAGGAGGGGCTTCGTCACGGTCGAGCGGATCAGTGGCAATACCCCTTTCGCGTCTTCAAACCGCTTGATGGGCCCATCCGGCTGCTCAATGCCGCGGAGCTGGAAGCTCGCATCATGCGGTGGCTCGAACATTCAGAGATACCGCGGTCGGCATGTGGCACCTGGATCTTCACATGGAATGCCTTTCGCATCGAATGCGATCCGCAGTCGGTGATCGAAGGGGTCGCAAGGTTCGACATGCGGCCAGGCGACCTGCGCGGCGGCGCACAGTTCCACGAGCAGGGTGCAAACGAGCCGGCACACATCACGGAAACCGCGGCCGCGCCGGAGGGTGCTGCTTACGTTGTTGAGTTGGCCGTCGATCCGGAATGGGTGCGCCGGGAGAAAGCTGAATCCGATGTCGTCGTCGGCGAGATCACGCGAGAGCCGGTGACTCTCGAGGAAGCGCTTCGCGCCCATTCTGCAGAGCAAATTTCCGGCACGATTACGATCACGTTCGAGACCGACGCCAACGGCAGCGTCCGGCGGCGAACGAAACTGACCAGGCTCGAAACCCGCACACCGGATGGTTCGGTGGAAACCTCCACCACCACCGAAACCTTGGAACGGAGGCTGGTCTCGCGTAGTGCCTTTTAGGTTCTAGGCGCTCCATTTTTCACTGTCCTACAGCCTCACACCCGTGCCAGCGTCTGCGCATGGCCTCCCTCGCAAACCCGCAGAAAAGCGCCGTTCGCGGCACGCAAAGCGACACTTTCGGGCCAGGGCGACAATTCCCCCTGGGACCGTGTCAGAATCGTCAAGTTCGTCACCCATCCGCATCGCGAGACCTCGCCGAATCGCCAGCCCCCCGTTCAGTCGGGGGCAACCCATTGGCCGCCAGGGCGTTTGACCCCCACAGCCACAACGGGAGCGCGCCGGCACCACGGCGCGAAATCGATGCACAACAACCTTCGTCTGATATTCGGCGCCGTGGCCTTGCTGGCGGCCGTCCCGCTCGCCGCCCAGCCGCGCGGCGACGAGCCGGTCGCGGTCCCCAGCTCGATCAAGCAGGGCGTCGACTTCGTCTACGTCGACCCGCAGATGAGCAGCGTGGCGATCAAGAAGCGCAAGCCGCGCAACTGGCTGCAGCGCATCTTCGGTGGCTCGCGCGAGGATCGCGAGCAGAGGAGCGCGCCGCACGCCGTGTTCCTGCAGCTGGCGCAGGGCCTGGAGGACTATCGCTCGACGTGGGGCGCGCTGCCGCAAGCCCAGGTCACGGCGGGCGCGGCGCTCCGGCGCGGCTCGACCGGGCGGCGGGTCGACCAGTTGCGCACGCGGCTCGGGCTCGCCCCCGGCGGCGGCTTCGACGAGGCGCTGTTCCAGCGGGTCAGCGAGTACCAGCGGGTCCACGGCCTCGACGCCGACGGCATCGCCGGACGCGCGACGATCGCCTCGCTCAACGCCGGGGCCGAGCATTACGAGCGGCGCATCGCGATCAACATGGAGCGCGCCTGGCGGCTGCCGGCGACCAACGCCTTCGAGCGCTACGTGCTGGTCGATTCAGGCGCCGCCGAAGCCTACCTGTTCGACCGCGACCGGGTCACCGACAGCATGCGCGTCGTCGTCGGCTCGCCGGAGACCAAGACGCCGATGATGGCGGTGCTGATGCGCACCGCCAAGGCCAACCCGTACTGGTACGTGCCGCCCGAGCTGATCCGCTCGCTGACCGCCAGGCGGATCGGCCAGCAGGGCCTGTCGTACCTGAGCGAGTTCCACTACGAGGTGCTCGCCGAGTGGGACCTGACCGCCCCGCGGGTGGACCCGCGAACGGTCAACTGGAAGGCCATCGCCTCGGGCAAGGCGGCGCCGACGGTGATGGTCCGCCAGCTGCCGGGCCCGTGGAACTCGATGGGCGAGATGAAGTTCGAGATGCCCAACGATTTCGGCATCTACCTGCACGACACGCCGCACAAGGAGCTGTTCGCCGAGGACGACCGCTGGCTGAGCAACGGCTGCGTGCGGCTCGAGGACTACCGCCGCTTCGCCTCGTGGGTGTTCGACCGCGTGCCCCAGGCGAGCTCGCAGCTCGAGCAGAGCTTCGAGCTGCCCCGGCCGGTGCCGGTCTACATGACCTACCTGACCGTCGCGCCGAGCGCCGGGAGCGGAGTGGTGTTCCGCGCCGACCCCTACGGGTTCGATGCGCTGGCGATGCCGCAGATGGAGTTCGGCCGGCCGGGCATCGCCTCGGCGTCGTAAGCGCCTACTCGGCCGCCTCCGCCCGCCCCGCGGCGGCCACCGCCACGTCATCGGCGAGGTGCGCGCCCTGCTGGCGCAGGATCGCGCGGACCTCGCCGACGTCGACCGCGCGCGGCTGGACGCCGCGGTTGGCCGCCACCGCCGCGCCGACGCCCGCCGCATGCCCGGTCAGCCAGCACTGCGGGATCTCGCGCATGAAGCCGTGGCTGTTGGCGTCGCAGCTGATGTGCCGCCCGGCCGCCAGGAGGCCGTCGAGGGCGCGCGGGACGAGGCTGCCGTAAGGCACCGAGACGACCGGGAACTTGGGGCTGATCGACGGGCTCACCCCGACCTCGTCGGCCGCCGGGGTGCTGTCGCCCCAGTCCTTGCGCTCGATCCGCGCGACGCCGGCGAGCCTGCGCGTGTGCCGCACGCCGAGCTGCGCCGCGCTGTTGAGCGAGAACGCCCGCTCGAACCCCGGCGCGTGGCGGCGGAAGAACTGCGTGTGCCCTTCCATCAGCCGGTGGCTGCGGATCTCGACCTCGGTCATGTCGTCGACGTCGAGCGCCGACAGGCCCGACTGGCGCGGCCCGAGCCACATCGCCACGTCCGGGCGCCAGGTCACGTACGGCGTCTGGAAGAAGCCGAGCTCCTGCCGCCCGCGCTCCATCAGCGCGCGCAGCTCGTCCGGATGGTGGATCTTCCAGTCGATCCACCGGTCCATGTCGACCCCGCCGACGATCCACGCGGTGTTCATCGAGTGGTGGACGTCGCCTTCCTCGATGTCGGTGTCGAACTCGGCCCCGGCGCGGGCGAACATGTCGCCGTCGCCGGTGGTGTCGACGACGACCGTGGCGAGGATCGCCTGGCGCCCGGCCTTGCTCTCGAACACCACGCCGGTGCAGGCGCCGCCCTCGACCAGCGGCCGCGCGGCCCAGGCGTGGAACACGAGGCGCACGCCCGCGGCGAGCAGCATCTCCTGGTTGTTGAGCTTCATCCGCTCGGGATCGAGCGTCGGGGCCCACTGGACGATGCCGTGGAACGCGGTCGTCCGGTTCTGCCAGTACTGGACCTTGGCCGGGTCCTGCGAGCCCCAGGCGGCCCGCGCCGGCCCGGCGACGGCGTCGGCCGGCATGCGCTCGATGAACGCGCGCGCGAAACCCTGGATGACGGGGTTGCCGGCCCAGTCGGTCATGCGGTCGATCCACATGACCAGGCCGCCGGTCGAGAGCCCGCCGAGGCAGTTGTAGCGCTCGACCAGCGTCACCTCCGCGCCGGCCTTCGCCGCCGCCCATGCAGCCGCGCAGCCCGCCGGGCCGCCGCCGACGACGACCACGTCGCAGCGGTGGTAGACGTCGATCTCGCGCGCCGCCTCGCGCACCGTGCCGCCGCGGCGGGGCGGCGGCAGGTTGCGGCCGCTGCTCTCGAACACGTCGGAGCCGAGGAAGCGCTCCTCGCTGTGCCCGGCGATCCGCTGCATCCTGACTTCGTCGGCCATGCGCGGTGGGCTACGCTTTCGCAGGCCGGTCAGCAAGGTTGCGCGCCCACCCCCCATTCGCTAGGGGCGCGCGTTCCGGCCCGATGGCGGAGTGGTTACGCAGAGGACTGCAAATCCTTGCACGCCGGTTCGATTCCGGCTCGGGCCTCCACTTCTTGCGAGGAGCGCGCAAGCCCGATAAGGGCCGCGCCAATGCCGCTTTAGCTCAGTTGGTAGAGCACATCATTCGTAATGATGGGGTCAACGGTTCGAGTCCGTTAAGCGGCACCATCCTTTCAATAGCGGAATTGGAAGCCTGCTGCGGAAGGGCCCTTGAGCTTGTCGTTCGACTTGGGACCTGCTTGAGGCACACCGGGCGGGAAGGCGTAATCCCACTCCAGGCCCATTCAAACGGGCAATCCGGCTGACCAGGCACTTGGCCTGGGCGACGGCTTCTTGCAATGAACCCGCCCGCGAGATCTGCAATCGGCCGCGAGCGGCCGGTCCGCATTGGCGGACCGGCGAGGCATTCGCGGACGAGCTCTTCGGCGGCCATTGGGCGCCGCCTAGAGTAGGAAAAACGCCGATGCGCGCAGCGAAGGGCATTACACCTGGTCGGGCCTGCTCCTCCAGCCGATCCAGCACAGCGTCAGCATGACCACGTTTCCGGCAGCATCGAGCAAGCCAATCGGCGTCAAAATGGGTTCAACAAAATAGAACCAGTAATCGAAGACGAAAAAGGGCAGCAGTGCGACGCCATAGGCAGCAAAGGTGCGCCGCGTGAATACGGAGAAGGCGGCGAACAGCCCGGCGATCAGCGCCTGCGCTCCGAAGCCCCCGAGCAGAAACGAAACGAGCCGATCACTCGAGTGGTACTCGGGCCGGAAGGCCAACGTCATGACCGAGTCCGGCGCCACCAGACACCAGCCGCCCAGGACGAAGAACACGCCGGCGAGAGAATATTGCGCCGCCGCAGGGCTGAGGGACAGCCGCTTTGAAGCCACGCCGATCATTGCCATGCCTGCCAGATCGCTGTGCCGAACAGTACGACGTTGAGGTAGGACGTCGCCGCCATGCCGAACGCGCGGTACAGCGGATCGACGCGATAGCCGACCCAGAACGCGAGCCGGGCGACCACGAATATGATCGCGCCCATGGCGATCACGTTGAGCGCATTGCCCGCGGCGCTCGCCGCCACGGCGAACGATGCGCTCACGAACAAGGCGAACTGCTGCAGCGTATTGTCGACCATCCGCCCGTTGATGATCATCGCCCGGTCGTCCTTGCCCGCGGTCGGGTCGATCGCGTCGCTCTTGAACCGCGCGTTGCCGACCGCCGTGATGGCGAGGAATAGCGGCAGCGCGGCCAGTGCGGTCCATTGCGCCGCGAACGCGAGCCGCTCCCCGGCATCGGCCGTAACCGGCAACGCTGGCATCAGGCTCGACAAGCCGAACATGCCCGCGAGCATTGCGGCGATCCCGCTCGCCGCGCCGATGGCGACGATCTTCTGCTCTTTCCTCATGAACCGGTCCTCCCATCCACGGCCGGCGACTGACATGCAGCGCCGATCCGGATCGTGCCATAGCGCGTAACCTTGCGCGCCAGCGTCCGACCGCATTCGATAGGCCGTTCGAGCTCGAGGTCGGGGCGAATGGAGCCGGTCGGTCTGCGCAGGCGAGCCGTCTTCTCGGGCTGCGGAGCGGCGAGAACAGTCGGCTGTTCTGGTTTCGCGGGGGGCAGCGAATAAGTAAGCGTCCCTCCCAGCAGGCCCAATGCGACGAATAAGCCAGTCATGTTCCAAGTCCTTAATGCGAGTGGCCGGCCGCGACGGCGTACCTCGGACGCGGCGCGAGCCAGACGATTGCAGCGGCAGCGGCAAAGACCATGGCCGCGGTGACGAAGATCGAGCCGGTCGCGAGCGCGGTGCTTTGGCTGTCGACGAGCTGGCTGACGACCTGCCGGGCCTGGGCCTCCGAATATCCCTGCGCCTGCAGAGCCTGCAGCGTTTGTGGAACGCCATGGAGGACGCCGGACAGCTCGCTGCGGATGCCTTGAGCGCCGTCGTACCAGGTGGTCGTGACGATCGCCGTGCCGACCGCGCCCGACATCGTCCGCAGGAAGTTCATCACGCCCGCAGCGGATGCGACCTCGTTTTCGCGAACGGCTCCCAGCGCCAGCGTGGTCAGCGGGATGAAGAAGAAGGGCATCCCGGCCCCCTGGATCAGCTGCGGCAAGGCGAGCGTCCAGAAGTCGGCATCGCTGGTCCACCAGAACACCCGGATCAGCGATGTCGCGCCGAGCCAGAGGATGCCGAACGACACAAGCAGGCGCTCATCGACCCGCGTCGCCAGCTTGGAGACGACGGGAGCCATCATTACCGCGCCCACGCCATTGAACGCGGTCGCGTATCCGGCCCACGTCGCGGTGTAGCCGAGCGAGCCTTGCAGCCACTGCGGGATCACCACCAGGCTGGCGAAGAACGTGCCGTAGGCGAACACCAGCGCGAGCACGCTGACCGCGAAGCCGCGGTAGCGGAACACCCGCAGGTTGACCGCGGGCTCCTTGGCGAAGAGCTCCCAATAGAGGAACCAGACGAAGCCCACGGCGGCCGTGACGCCGAGCGTCACGATCATGGGATCGCCGAACCAGTCGTGCTCGCGGCCGAGATCGAGCATCAGCTGCAGCGTACCGACCCAGATCACCAGCAGGATCATGCCGATGACATCGATCGGCACGCGCTCGATCCGGGTCTCCGCTTTGCGCAGGAACACCAGCGCGCTCAGCGCGCAGACGATGGCGATCGGGATGTTGATGAAGAAGATCCAGTGCCAGCCCCAGCTGTCGCTGATCGTGCCGCCGAGGATCGGACCGAGGATCGGCGCGACGATGGTGGTCATCGCCCACACGCCGGTCGCCATCGCATGCTTCTCCTTGGGGAAGATGCGCAGCAGCAGGGTCTGGCTGATCGGCATCAGCGGCCCGCCGCACAGGCCCTGGCCGACACGGAACGCGATCAGCGCGCCGAGGCTCGGGGCGATGCCGCACAGGAACGAGAACACCCCGAACCCGGCCATTCCGAACACGAACACGCGGACAGTCCCGAACCGGCGCGACAGCCACCCCGTGAGGGGGACGCAGATCGCCTCGGCCACGGCATAGGACGTGATCACCCACGTCCCCTCGCTCGACGAGATGCCCAGCCCGCCGGCGATGTGCGCCACCGACACGTTGGCGATGGTCGTGTCGAGCACGACCATGAAGTTGGTGAAGGCGAGGACGAAGCAGGCGAGGACCAGCGTCCCCTTGCCCATCGCCGGTTGTGTTTCCGGATCTGCGCGCATCATCCCCTCCGCGGCTTTGGCGAGAGGTCGATGGTGGCTTCCATCGACAGGCCGACGCGCAGCGGGTGCCGGGCCAGCTCGCGCGGATCGAGCGCGATCCGCACCGGCAGACGCTGCACCACCTTGATCCAGTTGCCGGTCGCGTTCTGCGCCGGGATCAGCGCGAAGGCCGATCCCGTCCCGCCGGAGAACCCGGTTACCCGCCCATGGTAGACGACCTCGTCTCCGTAGAGATCGGAGACCAGCTCGACGGGCTGGCCCGGCTGGACTTCCGTGAGCTGGCCTTCCTTGAAGTTGGCGTCGACGTAGACGCTGTTTAGCGGGACAATCGTCATCACCGGCGTACCGGCGGCGATGCGCTGGCCGATCTGAACCTGTCGGTTGGTGACGACGCCGTCGATCGGAGCGCGAATGACGGTGCGCTCAAGATCGAGCCTCGCTTGGTCGAGCCGCGCCCTGGCCGCCGCAACTTCAGGGCTGGTGTCGGCGGTTGTGCCGGCAATCAGCGCCTGGTTTGCGGCCCAGGTCTCGCGCGCCGCGCTGCGGGTCGCGGCTGCCTGCGCGACTGCCGAACGTGCCAGCGCGAGATTGGCCTGCGCGGTCGAATAGGCATTCCGCGCGATCGTCAGCTCTTCGCCCGAAACCGCCCCTGACGAGGCGAGCTCAGACCGGCGCGACAAGTCGATGCGCGCCTTGCCGAAGTTGGCCTCCGCGGCGGCAAGCTGCGCTTGGGCTTGGCCGATATCGGCCTCGCGAGCGCTGACCTGGGCGGCGAGCGATCCGCTGGTCGCCGCGGTTTGCGCGAATTGACGCCGCGCCTTTAGGTATTCGGCCTCGGCCTTGGCGACCGCCAGTCGTGCATCGCGGTCGTCGAGCACCAGCAGGATTTGGCCCTTGCGGACATGCTGGGTGTTGGCGACCGGAACCGACGCCACTGCCGCCGAAACCAGCGGCGTGACTTGCGCGGAGTCCGCAGCGACATAAGCGTTGTCGGTCGAGACGTGGTCGCCGTCCATCAGCAACCAGGCGCCGGCGCCGATCAGCACCTTACCCGCCAACAGCGCGAGCGCCACCCTGAGCCGGCGCTTCTTGCCGGCGGCCTGGTCGGTGGGAGGCTGCGCGTCGAAGCGGACTTGCTCCGCCCGTTCAAAGCTCTCGTGCAGTTCGATGGGATCTCTGTCAGCCATTTGTAGTCTCCTGTTGAGTTGATCAGGCCGCGGCGAAGCCACCGCCAAGCGCGCGGATCAGCGCGACATCGAGGGTGAAAGCGCGAGTCTCGAGCTCCGCGACAGTGCGGCGGGCGGCAAGGACGCCTTCCTCCGCGGACAGCACATCGAGGTAGCTGGCGAGGCCATGTTCGTAGCGGCTGCGCATCAGCCGATTGGCGTCTTCGAAGTCGGCCAACGCCCGCCGGGATTCCACCAGCCGTGAAACCAGCCGTCGCTGACTCGTCACGGCGTCCGCCGTTTCGCGAAGGGCAGCGATCACGCGGCCGTCGTAGCCTGCGACGGCTTCGTCGTATTGGCCGCGGCGGCCACGGTACTGGCCCTCGAGGGCGCCGCCGTGAAAGATCGGCAGACTAACCGCGGGCCCGATGCTGCCGAACTGCGAACCGCCCGAGAACAGGTTGCCGAGCCCGACGGCCTGCAAGCCGATCAGCGCGCTCAGGTTGACGTTCGGGTAGAACTCGGCGCGGGCTTCGCTGACGCGCTCGTCCGCCGCCTCGACACGGGCGCGAGCCGCAGCGATGTCCGGCCGGCGCCCGATGAGATCGAGCGATGCGGTGGCGGGCAGTCCCTGGGTCTGGAGCGCCGCGAGACGCGGGCGTTCTATATCGAGGGCCGTGTCGGGCCCGGCGCCGATCAGGGCCGCGAGGGCGTTGCGTGTAAGAGCAAGGGCCTCGTCGGTCGCTTCGAGATCGGCGCGGGCCTGCGACACGCGGGCCGTGGCCTGCTTGAGCTCGCCTTGGGTATCGAGACCTTGTTCGACGCGCCGCGCGACCAGCGTCGCCGTCTGTTCGCGCAAGTCGACCGAGCCAGCCAGTGTGTCGCGCCGCGCGTAGAGCGAGGCCAGCTCGGCATAGGTCGAGGCGATGCCAGTGGTCAGGCCGAGCCGAACTTCGGCCATTTCGAACCGCGCGGCGTCAGCGTCCGCCTCAGCGGCGCGAAACGCGGCGCGGTTCTTGCCCCACAGATCGAGGTCGAACGACAACGTAAGGCCGACGCGGCCGCGGTCGTCCCAGCCACCCGGCCCCAAGGGGTCCGGTGGGCCGTTGTTCTCGCTTTGACGCGAAAACTCGGGTTCGGCGAAGGCATCGACTGTCGGCTTCAGCGCTGCGCTCGCGCGCTGCGTGTATCCCTCGGCCGCGCGCATCCGCGCCGCCGCGGCAGCGAGGTCCGGCGAGTCAGCGAGTGCTTGCTCGATCAGGCGAGCAAGCTGTGGGTCGCCGTAGGCATGCCACCAGCCGTCTCCCGGCCAGGCGGCCTGCGAGCCGGCGAGCGCAACCGCTGCGGCGTGCTCGCTGGGAGCCCTGATCGCGGGTGCCTCGCTCACGTCAGGCACCGAGGCGCATGCCCCTGTCAAAAGGGCAGGAAGGAGCCATGCCGCGCGGCGGCGCCGCGCGGGGAAAGATTGCGTCATTGGATGAATCCCTAAACCTGTAACTGTACCGTACGGTTTAGTTTCGAGTCGCTCCCTTGTCAATACCGTACGGTATGGTATGGTTTAGGCTAGAAAGTCAGCGGCTTGCAGGAGGCAGTGTGGCCAGGACCAAAAGCGAAAAGCGGCGAAAGGAAATCGTCCGAGTCGCGTCCGAGATCTTTCTCGAGAACGGATTCGAACGGACATCGATGTCGACGATCGCCGAGCGCCTCGGCGGCTCCAAAGCCACCCTCTACAGCTACTTCAAGTCGAAGGAGGAGCTGTTCCTGGCCGTCCTCGATGACGAGATCGAGACGAATGCGGGGGCCATCGTCGGGACGGCTGCCCACGAGCCGGATTTGCGCAAGTCGCTCATCATCGTCGGCACCGGCTACCTGATGCAGCGCTTGTCGCTTCGGCCGACGCGCTATTTCCGGATGGTCTCGGGACAGGCGGAAGAGTCAGCGATCGGCCGGCATTTCTGGATTAATGTGCTCAAGCCGGCGTGGATGATCATGTGCCACAAGTTCCAGGAGCTCATCGCCGAAGGTCGGCTGCGTGATGTCGATCCCTGGCAAGCGACCGTGCAGTTCAAGGGTTTGATGGACACCGATTTGGTGGAACGGCGTCTTCTGGGCGTGGTCGAACACCCCGACCTGGAAGAATGCCGCGCGGTAGCGGCACGCGGCGTCGACGTCTTCTTGGCGGCTTACGGCGCCGAGCGCGACAGCAGCACCGTCACCTCGGGGCTGGAGCCGGGGAGCCCCGAACCTGAATGACACTGCATCCTCGGTAAGTGCCGATCGCCATCGCAATGATGGGCCTAGCGGTTTGAGTCCGCTAAGCTGCACCGCCACTTTCGGCAGGAATTGCGGGCTTGCGGCTGGAAGCGCCGAGGATCGCGGAATGTGATCTTCGGGAAGCCCTTTGACCCGAGCTAGGGGGTCCTGGCTTCTTCGCTGTTACACTGCAGGTTACTCGTTCGCGGCCGACCCTGACCCAACAGCCTCTGAATACCCTTCGTACGGTCGCGTCGCGTGACCCTTGTGAAAGGCCTTTCCGACCCACGTAATCATGCGGTCAACGGTTCGAAACCGTTGAGCGGCACCAGCTCCGGCTGGAAATGACGGCAAACCTACTGCACCGCCATCGGGTGCGCGCCGTCCGTCGCGTAGCTGGCGAAGCGGCCTTGGAACAGGTACCTGCGCCAGCCTTCGGAAGTTGACGTGGCGGATAGCGCCGTTGCGCCTGGCCAAGTGCGGCGCGCAAGCCGTCGGCGGCCTCCGGCGTGAGGATCAGGTGGACGGGCTTGTCATCAGGTGGGTAAGCGCACCCGGCCGCGGCGCACCCCGCACGCAACAGCTCAGATAGGGCGCGCGGTCCGCGTCGCGGACGAACACCGGCTGGCGGCGGTTGCCGCGCGGGGTCAGTGGTGCGCGACGCCGGGAATGTCGATGCGCGCGAAGTGAGCTATGCACACTGTCCAGCGAATTTATCCGGAACGAATTAGAAAAATCTCAGCACCCGGACGGCTATACCGATATCTCGCGCCATATAGAGGAGTTACTCTTCGGCTATTCTTTGACAACAAGTCGATATTGTTCTATACCCATCCATAATCCAATATTCAAAATGTCTTCCGGAGTCAAGACTATGGCAATTCACATTGCCTCATAGATAATTTCGGCCTATTTTGCAATTATAGGCGAGAACGGTGCACGCTGCCACATCGACCCTTTTCGGCATGGTAAATGTAAATCCCCCATGCATGCAATTGACTTCGATGTTTCCAAAGCCGGTGATTGGACTGCTGAAATGAGAGTCCAGATGGCCAATTTCACTGTATTTCGAAGTAGGCTTTATCTCATGCTCTCAAAATCAAAGAAGATACTTGTCCCGGAATCTACTGAATCATACCAAACTGTGTCTGACAAACCCCTCAAATCTAAAGAGTTGGGGTATGGCTTTCGGGAGCAGGCCAACCTCGGATGTTTGTCCGCACGCTGCCAGGCAGAGCGGCAGCTAGCATTGTTATGATTGTCCAACGCATAACCAGTCACCTTCTCTTAGTCGGTTTACCGCTGCGGTGGAGGATCCTTCGATAGCGTCAATGTCGTCATCCGAGAAGTTGGTGGCATTGTTATCGACTTTACCTCTGAATCGCTTTCCGGACTGCGCACGTCGTTGCCGTCGGATTGATGCCATTAATCGGATCGTTCCCCACGTACCCATACAGATTGAACTGGTCCTCGTACCCGATCGGGTCGGTCTGCATGAACCGGCCGAGCGAGGGCGAGTACATCCGGGCCTTGTAGGAGTACATCCCGATCTCGTTCGAATACATCTGCCCGGTGTACATGAACCGCGCGCCCTGGGTGAACCACGGGATGCCGTACTCGTCATAGCGGATCGTCGCGGTGGCGATGCCGTTGCCGTCGGGATCAGCGCGATCGAATTGTGCTCGCCGGTGTCCTCCACGCGGCCAGGTCGCGGCCGAGCAGGCGCGCGGCCTTGTCGACCTGGGGCGCGAAGGCGGCGATCAGCTCGGCTTCGAATTCCGCGCGGAGGGGCCGCCGCGGAGCGGGGCGGACGTTGAGCGCCGCCGGGCTGATGCCGGCGGCGTGGGCCAGCGCGCGCGCCGGGCGGTAGAGCCAGCCGACCCGCCGGGCGAGCGCACGCTGCCAGCCCGCCAGCCCGGCCCAGCGCAGCGCGCGGCGGGCGTGGACCGGGGCGAAGTCGCCGCGCCCGTCGTCGGGCAGCCCGAGCCACTCGAGCACGCGGCGGTACTCGCCGCCCGGATCGCGGCGCAAGTCGTCATAGACGATCACCAGCCGCTGGGCGGGCGGGACAAGCGCCACGAACCGCTCGAGCTGGTCGCCGATCGCGGCGTTGGCGAGATATTGCAGCACGGCCGGCTCGCGGCAGCCGGGCGGCAGATCCTCGCCGTTGCGGCGCCGCTCCTGCAGCCGCCAGGCGGCCTCGAACTCGGCGACGTCCTCGTTGGGCCCGAACAGCAGGTCGGCGTGGCGCGAGGCGGCCATCTCCAGCGGGTTGCGGATCATCGCGATCAGCCGCGCGTCCGGCCGGGCGGCGAGCAGGCGCGGGATCGCGACCGCCGACTGCAGGTACACCGGCGTCGCCTCGCCGCGCACGGCGCCGGGCGCCGCGCCGGCCCACAGCGCGTCGTATGCGGCGCGGTCGGTGACCCGCCACGGCGCCTCCGCGTCGGTGCACCAGAAGCCCGGCTCCTTGCGCGCCGCCATGGCGATGCCCGGATGCGTCGCGAGGTAGCTGTAGAGCGCCGTGGTGCCGCACTTGGGCGCGCCGACGATGGCGAAGTCGGGCGGCGCGGCCCGGGCGCCGGTCATGGCTTCGGCGCGCCCCGCTTCGGCGGCAGATAGTCCTCGAGCACGGCGCCGAAATAGGTCCCGTCCTCGGTGCGGATGTCGGACGGCACGGCCGGCGGCCGGCGCAGCCAGATCAGGTGCCGCTGGTCGTACGTGCCGGGCACGACCGGGTGGAACACGAGCGAACGGTCGGACGGGTCCCAGCCGACCGAGGCGACGTCGGCCCACGGCATGAACAGGCGCCGGGGGCGCTCGGGCCAGAACCACGCGCCCTCGGCGTCGGCGACCAGCGCCGGGCCGTGCCACGGCAGCCGCCGGCGCCATACCACCAGCAGGCCGAGCCCGGCCATCGCCGTGGTCGCCAGCGCCACCGGCAGGCCCTCGCGCCCGGAATCGACAACGACGTCGACCCACAGGATCGCCGCGAGCGGAATGAAGAACACCGACAGCACGACTTCCTTCCAGCCGGGGCGCGAACGGAAGCTGCGGGTCGGCGGCGTACGGGCCATGCTCGGTGGCTACCTCGCGCTGCGTCGCGCGGAAAGCTCGATCGTAGCCGCGGGCCCGTCGGCCAGCGCATCCCGGGCGAGGACGAAGCGGTAGGCGCCCGGGGCGACCAGCCAGCCGCCGTCGTGCCATTCGGCGATCGTGCGCCATTCGAGCGGCACCTCGACCTGCCGCGCCTCGCCCGGCTCGAGCTCGAGCCGGGCGAAGCCGGCGAGGCGGCGGAGCGGGCGTCCGGCGGCCTCGGCGAGGTAGACTTGCGCCACGTCCGCCCCGGCGCGCTCGCCGGTGTTGCGCACGGTGAAGCGCGCCGCCAGCCGGTCGCCGCTGCGGACGATCTCCAGCCCGTCGTGCGCGAAGCTGGTGTAGCCGAGGCCGTGGCCGAGCGCGAACAGCGGCTCGAACCCTTCGCGGGCGTACCACCGGTAGCCGATGTCCGAGCCCTCGATGTCGTAGTCGACGTCGAGCTTCTGCCCCGGCGCGCCGACGCCGACGAAACTGGGCTCGACCACGTCGAGCCCGTCGAGCACCGGGCGCGGCAGCTGGAGCGCGGTCTTGGGGAAGGTGACCGGCAAGCGCCCCGACGGATTGACCTTGCCGAACAGCACGTCGGCGATCGCCTCGCCGCCGCGCGCGCCGGGATACCACGCCTCGACCACCGCGGCGACCTGGTCCTGCCACGGCATGAACACCGGCCCGCCGGTCTGCAGCACCACGATGGTGTTGGGATTGGCCTGCGCCACGGTCTCGATCAGCGCATCCTGGAATTGCGGCAGCGACAGGTTCGGGACATCGAACCCCTCGGTCTGGTACTGGGTGACGAAGACGATCGCCACGTCGGCATCGACCGCCGCCAAGGCCGCCTCGCTGGCGTAGCGCCCGTCACGGAAACGCACCGTGGCCCCAGGCGCCGCGGCGCGGATCGCGGCCAGCGGGGCCGAGCGGTTGAAGTCCTGGTCGAGCATCGCCACGAACGGACCGGTCCCGTCGCGCAGGAACGGGATCGAGATCGACGGCCCGCCGTCGCCGAGCACTTTCGACGAGCCGCCGCCGACCACGGTGCCGGCATCGGCGTGCCCACCGATCACCACGATGCGCTTCACCTCGGGCCCGAGCGGCAGGATGCCGTCGCGGTTGGTCAGCAGCACGATGCCCTCGCGCGCGACCTGCAGCGCGACCTCGGAGTGAGCCGCGGCGTCGACCTCGCCGAGCACCGCCGGGTGCGCGTCGAGCCCGTTGTCGTAGATCGCGTGGAGGATGCCGCGGACCATCTCGCCGAGCCGCTCGCGGTACGCCGGGTCGCGCTGCGCCGCCGCCTTGAGCGGCTCGCCGAAGAACGGCTGCGGGTCGATTCCCGCGCCCGACTGCTGGTCGAGCCCGGCGAGCGCGTAGTCGAGCGCATCGACCGCGCCCCAGTCGCTCATCACGAAGCCGTCGAAGCCCCACTCGCGCCGCAGCACGTCGGTCAGCAGGAACCTGTTGCCGCAGCTCGGCGCCCCGTTGGTGGCGTTGTAGGCGCACATCACCGCGCCCGGGTCGCCTTGTTCGAGCGCGATCTCGAACGCCAGCAGGTCGCTCTCGCGCAGCGCGTCCTCGGCGATCACCGTGTTCATGAACGCGCGCCCGGTCTCCTGCGGGTTGATCGCGAAATGCTTGAGCGTCGAGATCACGTGGTTCGACTGGATGCCGCGCACCGCCGCGCCGCCGAGCAGCCCTGCGAGCAGCGGATCCTCGCTGAAGTACTCGAACGTGCGTCCGCTGCGCGGCTCGCGCATCAGGTTGATCCCGCCCGCGAGCATGACGTTATAACCCTTGGCGCGCGCCTCGGCGCCGATCATCCGCCCGCCGCGCTCGACCAGCCCGACGTTCCAGCTCGAGGCTTGCGCGATGCCGGAGGGCAGCTGCGTCGCCCCGTTGCCGCGCGCGCCCCCGATCCAGCTGACGCCGAGGCTGGCGTCGGTCTCGTACAGCGCCGGAATGCCGAGCCGCGGGATGCCCGGAATGTAGCCGGCGCCGGGGCGGGCCTCGGGCGGCGGCGCCGGGCGGCCCGGCATCGCCGAAGTGAGGTGGCCGAGCGTCAGCGCGACGCGCTCGTCGTCGGTCATCCGCGCCTCGGTCGCGGCGGCGCGGACGGCGGGATCGTCCTGCGCGGGGGCGGCCAGCGGCAACGCCGCCATCGCCAGCGCCGCCAGCGCCGACGCCGTCCGCCCGGTCCCGCTCCGCATCCACGCACCCATCGTCATCTCCCAGCCACGTTCGCGGCCTTGCCTTTTGCCGCATTTGCCCGTCCAATCAAACGGAAGGGAGAAACCATGAATCGACTGACCGTTGTCGCTGCGCTGCTCGCGGGGCTCGCCGCCACGCCCGCCATCGCCCAGCCCGCCCCGGCCGAGCCGCCGGCGAGCTGCATGCCGCAGAGCCCGTTCGCCCCGCCCGCCCCCTACAAGTCGGTCGAGCAGCTGCCCGACGGCCGGGTCACCTTCCGCCTGTGCGCTCCGGCGGCGCAGGACGTGCGGGTGACCAGCAACGACATCGACGAGGCGATCCCGATGGGCGTGGCGCCCGGCACGACGCGCGGCCTGGCGATGACGAAGGACGCCACCGGGCTGTGGACCGCGACCACCGCGGTGCCGGTGCCGCCCGACACCTACCGCTTCAATTTCCAGGTCGACGGCGCCCGCGTGCCCAACCCGCAGGGCACCACGTTCAGCCACGAACGCGTCGGGACCAACTCGACCTTCGAGGTCATCGGCCCCGAGGGCGCGTTCCAGACCTGGCGCAAGGACGTGCCGCACGGCGCGGTGACGCGGATCGACTACTGGTCGGAGTCGCTCGGCGCGCCGCGCCCGGCCTACGTCTACACCCCGCCCGGCTACATGACCGGGATCGAGAGCTACCCTGTGCTGTACCTGGTCCACGGCGCCGGCGACAGCGCCGACAGCTGGACGAGCGTCGGCCACGCCAACCTGATCCTCGACAACCTGATCGCCGAGGGCAAGGCCCAGCCGATGATCGTGGTCATGCCGTTCGGCCACACGCCGGACCGGCCCGCCGGCGGGGGCGGCAACATGCTCGCCAACACCGACTTCGGCGACGACCTGGTCAAGGACCTGATCCCGTACGTCGACGGCCACTTCCGCACGCTGGCCGAGCAGGAGAGCCGGGCGATGGCCGGGCTCAGCATGGGCGGCTCGCATACGCTGCGCTTCGGCCTCACCCATCCCGAGCTGTTCGACCACATCGCGGTGTTCTCGATGGGGCTGCAGCGGCCCGAGGACATCGCCGCCTACGAGGCGGCCAACGACTCCGCATTGCGCGAGGCGGCGCGCGATCTCGACCTGGTGTATTACGCGATGGGCAAGGACGATTTCCTCTACGGCACCGTCGCGCCGACGCGGGCGATGCTCGACAAATACGACATCGCGCACGTCTACAACGAGACCGCCGGCGGCCACACGTGGATCAACTGGCGGCGCTACCTGGCCGACTTCGCCCCGCGGCTGTTCAGGTAGGCAGATCCTCCCCGTTTCTGCGCGGCGGGAACGGGGAGGGCCGCCGCCGCAGCGGTGGGCGGGCCAGGATCGACCGCAGCCGCCAGCGGCTGGCCACGGCTCGCGCCGTCCCCTCCCGCGCCTGACGGCCGCCCGCCCCATCCGCGCCGGGCACGAAGCATCGGCAGCAAACCATCTGTCCTACACGCGCCCGATCCGCCATAAGCTGGCCGATGCAGTCCGCGATTCCGACTTTCCCGGCCTCGGAGGGTGACAATCGCCGCACCTGTTTCGGCGCTGGCGGGGGTGACAGGCCGGGCGCCCGATTTCGGGGTCACATCATTGAAACCGGCGCTGAAAATCGAGACAGACGAATCTCACAAAAGCGCGATTTGCGTGACAGTAAGGGTGACACCGCCGCGCGCTGGCTGAGCGGGCTGGTCGCCCTCTTCGCCCTGCTGCTCGCCGCGCCGGTTTCGGCGCACCCGGTGCCGTTCAGCTACCTCGACCTCGAGGTGCACGACGACGCGGTGACCGGCCGCGTCCGCGCGCACCTCGTCGATCTCGCCCCGGTGCTCGGCATTGCCGATCCGCAGGACCTGCTCGACCCGCGCGTCCGCGCCGCGCACCGAGCGGCGATCGAGCGCTACCTCGCCTCGCGCATCGCGTTCGAGGACGGCGGCTTCCGGCGCGCCGAGTGGGGCCCGATCGCGGTGGTCGACGAGGACGAGGCGCTCGAGCTGACGTTCCGCATCGCCGGGCGGCCCGAGGGCGCGCTGGCGCTCGACACCAACCTGTTCCCGCGCGACCCCGATCACCAGACTTTCGTCAACGTCTACGAAGGCGGAGAGCTGCGCCAGCAGTTCATCTTCGCCGCCGCGAGCAACCCGGTCACCTACTACCGCGGCACCACCGCCGGCGCGCTGGCGGTGATGGGCACATTCATTCCCTCGGGCGTGCACCACATCCTGATCGGGCCCGACCACGTCCTGTTCCTCGTCGGGCTGCTGCTGCTCGGCGGCGGCTGGCGGCGGCTGATCCTGATCGTGACCATGTTCACCGTCGGGCATAGCATCACGCTCAGTCTCGCCGCGCTGGACATCGTCAATCCGCCGGGCTGGCTGGTCGAGCCGGCGATCGCGCTCAGCATCGTCGTCGTCGGGGCCGACAACCTGCTGCAGCGCAAGGAAAAGGGCCGCGACCTGCGCGCCTTCGTGGCGCTGTTCTTCGGCCTCGTGCACGGCTTCGGCTTCGCCAGCGTGCTGAGGGAATTCGGACTTCCTCAAGAAGCGCTTGGCTGGTCGCTGTTTTCGTTTAACGTCGGCGTGGAACTGGGGCAGCTGGCGATCGTCTTCGTGGTGGCCTCGGCGCTGGCCCTGGTCCGCCGGCGCTGGCCAGCAACGAAGGACCCGATTGTGTGGGTCGGCTCGGCGTTCGTGATCGCAATGGGCGCCTATTGGTTCGTCGAGCGGGTGTTTTGGGGAGCATGATGATGAAGCGTCTGGCGATTCTCGCGACCATCGCAGTGGCCGGCATGACGGCGGCGACGCTGTCGGCCCAGCAGGGCCCGCCTCCCGGCGCCCGGCCCGCGGGCCCGACGCTGCCGGGCGTCACCGACATCGAGAAGGTCACCGACAACGTCTACAAGATCTTCGGCGGCGGCGGGAACACCACGGTGTTCGTGCGCAGCGACGGCGTGGTGCTGGTCGACACCAAGCTGCCCAACAACGGGCAGGCGATCCTCGACCAGGTGCGCAAGATCACCGACAAGCCGGTGACGATGATCATCAACACCCACTCGCACCCCGACCACCTCGGCTCCAACCAGCAGATCGACACCAGCCTGGGCGGCAACGTCGAGGTCGTGGTTCAGTCCAACACCGCCCGGCGCATGGCGGCGATGCCGGGCAACAGCAAAGTCTCGCAGCAGTTCGCCGACACCCTGACGCTGGGCAGCGGGGCGGACCGGATCGATCTCTACTATTTCGGCGCCGGCCATACCGACGGCGACGCGTTCATCGTCTTCCCCGCCGAGCGGACGCTGCTGATGGGCGACGTGATGGCGTGGGACATGGGCCCGCTGATCGATCCGATGTCGGGCGGCAGCATGGTCGCCACCCCGGTCACGGTCGGCCGGCTGGTGCAGGCGGTGACCGGGATCGACAAGGTGATCGAAGGCCACGGCGACGTGAACACCTGGTCCGGCCTGCTGCGCTACCTCGCCTATACCCAGAAGGTCGTCGAGGTCGCCCGCCAGGCCAACGCCGAGGGGCTCAACTACGAGCAGGCCTACGACCGCTACTTCGCCACCGACCCGGCGATGGCGGCTTATACCGTCGATGCGCTCAAGCCGGGCCTCGAGTATGGCGGCACGCCGAAGAGCCGGTCGCACAACAACATCTACGTCGCCATGCTCGAGCTGCGCGGCGAGCGGCCGCCGCTGATCATGGGCGCCCCGCCGCGTCCGGGCGCGCCCGCCGTCCCGCCCGCGCCTCCCGGAGGCGGCCCGCGCACCGGCGAGCAGGGCTAGCCCCATCCGGCGCGCCTTCGTCCTCGCCTCGATCGTCGCCGCCGGCCTCGCCGCTGCGGGGCTGTCGGCGCAAGGGCAGCCGCCGCTGTCCGACATCGAGCGGGTCGGCGAGAGGCTCTACAAGATCTACGGTGAGGGCGGGAACACGACGGTGTTCGTGCGTGGCGACGGGGTCGCGCTGGTCGACACCAAGCTCGCCGGCAACGGCGCGGCGATCCTCGCCCGCGTGCGCCAGGTCACCGACAAGCCGGTGACGCTGATCGTCAACACGCACTCGCACGGCGACCATGTCGGCAGCAACGCCGAGATCGACCCGCGCGGCAGCGTCGAGATCGTCGCGCAGGACAACACCGCCCGGCGCATGGCGGCGCTGCCGACGCCGCTGGCGGTGACCCGCGGCTTCGGCGAGCGGCTGACGCTGGGCGCCGGGGCGGACCGGATCGAGCTCTACTGGTTCGGCGCCGGGCACACCGACGGCGACGCGTTCGTGGTCTTTCCGGCCGAGCGGGCGATGGCCGCGGGCGACATCTTCCAGCTGATGGCGATGCCGCGGATCGACCGCGGCGCCGGCGGCAGCGCCATCGCCCTGCCGGTCACGCTGACGCAGGCGCAGGACACGATCGAGGGCGTCGACACCGTCATCCCGGGCCACGACCGCGACACCCGCACGTGGGCCGAGTTCCGGTCCTACGTCACGTTCACCCGGGCGCTGGCGCAGGCGGCGCAGCAAAGCCGGCAAATGGGCGGGACGGCCGAGCAGGCGCTCGCCTCGCTCGAGCGCGGGCCGACGTTCCAGCTGTTCCTCGATCCGGGCGAGCCGGGCGCGGCCAACACGCCCAGGGCGCGCGCGCTCGCCGGGCTCGCCGCGGCGTTCGCCGAGCTCGGCGAGGCCCCGGCGGCGGCCGGCCGCTAGAAGAAATCCATCAGCTTGAAGCCGGCGACGAGCAGCACGAGGCCGAGCGCCTTGAGTATCACCCGGGCGTTGAAGCGGATGCCGAAGGTGGTGCCGACCACGGCCCCGGCGAGGACGCTGCCGGCGAACAGCGGCAGGCTGTCGGGCAGCGCCTGGACCGAAGCGAAGTTGCCGCTCAGGCCGGCCATCGAGTTGCACAGGATGAAAACCGCCGCCACGCCCGAGGCGACCTTCGGGTTGGCCCAGCCGAGGAACAGCACCAGCGGCGAGAGGAAGATGCCGCCGCCGGTCCCGGTCAGCCCCGACAGCAGCCCGATTCCCGCGCCGAGCGGGATGGCCACCGCGATCGGCGGATCGTGCGGATCGGTGACCGCCTTGATCTCCTTCGGCCACAGCAGGCGGGCGGCGCTCAGCCACAGCACCGCGCCGACCAGCGGCCGGTACGCGTCGCCCGGCACGTGCAGCGAGCCGCCGAACAGCGCGAACGGCGCCGCCCCGATCAGGAACGGCCACAGCACGCGCCAGCGGAACAGCCCCGCCCGCGCGTAGCGGAACGACGTCAGGCTCGCGACGAGGATGTTGAGCACCAGCGCGGTCGGGCGCATCACCGCGGGCGGCAGGCCGAACAGCGCCATCAGCGCGAGGTAGGCCGAGGCGCCCGCGTGCCCGACCGAGGTGTACAGCACCGCGCCGAGGAACATGCAGGCGGCGAGCAGCAGGTCGGCCGTGGTCACTGGGTTCCCGTCGGTTGATGGCGCCCCGGCTCCCCTCGGAACGCCGGCCCGCGATCAGGCTGTGTACCGTGGAATACAGCGAGGTCCAGACCGCAGCATCGGGTCAGGCGCTCGGGTCCGGCGCCTTGTCGCGGCCCGGCTCGCGCGGGCCGCCCTTGCTCGCGCGCATCACGAACGTGCTCGGCTCGCGCACCGGGATGGTCAGCACGCAGCGCACTCCTTCGGGGTTGAACGACAGCTCGACCGGGTTCTTCAGCTCGTGCGCGACGATCCGCTCGATCAGGTCGGTGCCGAAGCCGCGGCCGCGCTTGGGCGCCACCGGCGGCCCGCCGCTTTCCTGCCATTCGACGCGCACCAGCCCTTGCGCGATCAGCCGCCAGTGCACCGCCACCTTGCCGCCGGTCTTGCTCAGGGCGCCGTACTTGGCGGCGTTGGTGGCCAGCTCGTGCATCGCCAGGCCGAGCGAGAGCGCGTCGTTCGGCGCCAGCTCGATCTCCGGACCCTGGAGGTCGACGGCGTGCTCGGTGCCGTGCGCGTACGGCAGCAGCTCGGCCTCGACCACCGCGCGGATCGGGGTCGTGCCCCAGTCGGACTGGGTCAGCAGGTCGTGCGTGGCCGACAGCGCGCGGATGCGCCCGTCGACCCCGTCGGCGAACTCGTCGAGGTTGGTCGCCCGCCGGCGCGTCAGGGCGATGATCGAGAGCACGTTGGCGAGCGTGTTCTTGACCCGGTGGTTCAGCTCGCGGGTAAGCGAGTTGCGGATCGAGGCCTGCTCCTCGAACCACCGCAGCGAGGCCTCGTCCTCGAGCGCCTGCTGGGTCAGCATGCGCACGAGCAGCATCAGCAGGCTGGCGACGAGCATGCCGAAGATCATCGTCGCCATCGACAGGCCCGAAAGGCCGCCGCTCGCCGACGATGTGACGGTCAGCGTCCACGGCTCGGCGCCGATCGCCACCCGCTCGCGGACCGTCTCGCCCTCGCCGGTGCCGCGGTCGATCAGCGCCAGCAGGTTGGCCTCGCTGACCGGCCCGTCGTAGAGCGCCACCTGGTGGCCGCCGGCGTCCTCCAGCTCGAGCGCCGAGGCGAGGAACTCGGGCGCGCTGAACGGGCTGTAGATGAACCCGCGGAGGCGCCGCCCGCCCGGCGCGGGCTCGAACACCGGCATGTAGATCACGAAACCCGGATCGTCGCCTTCGCCTTCCTGCCGCAAGGTCACCTTGCCGCTCGCCGTCGGGCGCGCGGCCCGCTCGGCCTCGACCATCGCCGCCCGCCGGACCGGCTCGGAGAACATGTCGAACCCAAGCGCCCGCCGGTTGCGCTCGGTGTCGGGCTGGAGGAAGGTCACCGGCACCGCGAACGGCTGGTTGCCGGCGATCCGCGGGTGCAGGCGGACGCGGCCCGGCGCCTCCTGCTCGAGCAGCGCGTCGAACGCCTCGACCTGATCGGGATAGACCACCATCGCCCAGCCGATGCCCTCGGCGCCGCGGTAGTCGGCGTCGAGCCGCAGCTCGCTGACGAAGCGGCGGAAGCGCGCCGCCGGCACCTCGTCGAGCGTAGCCAGCAGCGCGGCGCCGGCGCGCAAGTAGGCGCTGCTGGCGTTGGCCCGCCGTTCGAGCGCCGAGGCGATCGCCGTCGCCCTGCCGCGCAGCTGCGCCGCCGCGCGGCTGTCCTCGCCCCGCTCGATCGCGAACACGCTGAGCACGGTGATCGCGGCGATCAGCAGGAAGATCGCCACCGGCATCGCCCGCGGGTAGCGGACGAGCCACCGTTTCGTCGTGCTGCGGCCGCTGGAACGTTGCTCCAACCTCGACTCCCTGCAAGCGGGCGGATGGCCGCCCGAACCCCGTCCAGAGGCGTCTCGATCCTCGCCGGCGCGGCCTCCCGACGCTGCGCGGCATTGTCGGGGGAACCGGAATGCGCTCCTTTCGTTCCACACGGACGCGACAAATGCGCATTGCCGATGCACGCGTGCAACACGGGCCGCGCGGCGACGGCAGTTTCGAGGGACCATGGGGGCGGGGCGGACGGGAACGGATGGCAGGGTCTGACAAGACGGGGAGGCCCGCGAAGGGCAGGAAACCTATCGCAAAGGCACAAACCAAGACGCGGCGCGGACCCGAATGGGCGTCCGGGTTGAAGCAGCTCTACGACTCGGTCGTCGACGAGCCGCTGCCCGACGCTTTCAAGGACTTGCTCACACGGCTCGACAGCGGGAAACGATGAGCAAACCGGAACGGGAGCTGCCCCAACGCAGCGCCGACGACAAACGCGCCTTCAAACGCGAGCTGACCGAGGTGGTGCCGCACTTGCGCGCCTTCGCCCGCGGCCTGTGCGGCCGGCCCGACGTCGCCGACGACCTCGTCCAGGAGACGCTGCTCAAGGCGTGGGCGGCGCAGGACCGGTTCGAGCCCGGCACCAGCATGCGCGCGTGGACCTTCGTCATCCTGCGCAACGCCTACCTCACCGACATGCGCCGCAACCGCTTCCGCGGCGAGTACGACGAGACCGCCGCCGAGCGCATCCTGACCGCGCCGGCGGGCCAGGAAGAGCCGATCCACCTCTCCGACATGCACCGCGCGCTGCTGACCTTGCCGCCCGAGCGGCGCGAGGCGCTGCTGCTGGTCGGCGCCGGCGGCTTTTCCTACGAGGAAGCGGCGCAGATCTGCGGCTGCGCGGTCGGCACGATCAAGAGCCGCGTCGGCCGCGCCCGCGCGGCGCTGTCGGCGATGATCGAGGAAGGCAACATCCCCGAGCGGGCGATCGGCGATCCCACCGCGCACCGGGCGATCCTCGAGGAGCTCGACGACGTAGCCGCTGGCCGAGGGCTGTCGACCCCGATAAAGTAGCCCGCGCCGCCAGAGGGGAACCATGAGCACGCTGCCGGACACCGAGGAGCCGCCGGCTCCGCCGCCCGACGCCCCGCTGCCGCGCCGTCGCACGCTGGCCTTCGCCGCCGAGGAGCTGCGGCTGATCTCGGCGCTCGTCGTGCTGATGGCGATCGGCCTGTTCCTGGCGCTGCCGTTCGTGCTGTCGATCGGCTCGGTGGTGTTCCTGCCGCTGGTCACCGCGATCGTGCTGATGATCATCCTGTCGCCGCTGGCCGACCGGCTGGCGCGGGTCGGGCTGCCCAACTTCATCGCCTCGTCCGCCGCGCTGCTGGCGTTCCTCGCGATGCTCTCGCTGGCGCTCACCGTGGTGCTGCGCCCGGCGCTGCTGCTGTTCGAGGACGTGCCGGCGATGGTCGACCGCATCGGCCGGCATTTCGACGACCTGCAGGGGAACCTCGCGTGGCTGTCGCGGCTCAACGACCAGGTCGCCGCCATCGTGGGCACGACCAAGGGCCAGCAGGTCGTGCTGGCCGAGCCGACGGTGCTGCAGCAGCTCGCCTTCGCCACGCCGACCGTGGTGCTCGAGGTGCTGCTGACGTTCCTGATGGCGTTCTTCATGATCGAGGCCCGCGTGCGCATGCGCCGGCGGCTGCTGCTCGACCGGCAGCACTTCGGCGCGAGCCTCAAGGCGGCGCGGGTGATGCGCGACGTGCAGGACCGCGTCGCCGCCTACATCCTCACGGTCGGGCTGATCAACCTCGGCGTCGGGGTCATCGTCACGCTCGGCGCGTGGGCGCTCGGCATGCCGTTTCCGGTGATGTGGGGCGGGCTCGCCGCGCTGCTCAACTTCCTGCCCTACATCGGCCCGCTGGCGATGATCGCGCTGCTCACGCTGTTCGGGCTCGGCACGGCCGAGGCGCCGCTGGTCGGGCTGATCCCGGCCGCCGCCTATCTCGGCCTGCACGCCACCGAATCGAACCTCGTGACCCCGGCGATCCTCGGGGCCCGGTTCACGATGAACCCGGTGCTGATCCTGCTGGCGCTGAGCTACTTCACGTGGATCTGGGGAGTCACCGGGGCGCTGCTGTCGGTGCCGATCCTGCTGACCATCACCGCGCTGGTCGACCACCTCGGCAAGCCCAACCTGATCGGCTTCATTTTCGGCGAGCCCCTGTTCGCGACCAATGTGCTCGAGCTGAGCGACGAAGGCTGACGGCGGCGCTCTAGCTGCCGAGCCGCCGGCGCAGCGGGACCACGGTCGGCTCGGGCGGGCTATCGCCGACCGCGGCCAGTGTGGCCTCGTCGAGCGGGGCATCGAATGCGACCCC
>DASPMY010000048.1:0-69304 GCA_035626815.1 Croceibacterium sp. | reverse complement strand
TGGCCAGCGTGCAGCTCGCCGTGCTGATCGAGCTCGCCGGGCAGCGGCCGCTGACCTGGGGCCTCTACCTGCTGCTCGCCGCGGCGCTGGCGCTGCTCGGCTGGCGCGACCAGCGGCTGCGTCCGGCGAGCGCGTTCGCCGCTCAGGTGGCGCTGGTTCTGCTGGCGCAGTGGGGCGCCCCGCCGCCGGGCGAGTTCTGGCCCGTCGCGGCCGGAATCGCCGCGGTGTTCGTCGCCGCGCCGCTGGCGCTGACGCTGACCGGCCGCGGCGGCATGCTCGATGTGCAGCAGCTTTCGCTGGCGGCGCCGGCGCTGGTAGCGGTCGTCTACTGGCAGTTCGGGGCGTGGGACGCGGCGGGCGCGGAGCCGCTGCTCGCGGCGGTGACTGCCGCGCTAGCCGTGGCGCCCGTGCTGGCCGCCCGGCGGGTGTGGCAAGCCGCCAGCCCGGGCCCCGACCTCACGCTGTCCACCGCCAGCGCCGCCGCGATGGCGTTTGCGGCGTTGCTGATGCTGGTGCCGGCGTGGGCCGCGCCGTTCGCCGCGGTCGCGGTCGCGCTCGGGCTGTGGGGCCTCAACCGCCGGCGGCCCGACACCCCGGTGCGGGGCCTGGCATGGGCCGCGGCCTTCGTCGCGCTGGCGACCCTGATCGCGACGCCGGAAGCCCTGTCCGAGGTCGAGCGCCTGTTCGGCTTTCCGGCCGACCCAGACCGGGTGCGGGGCGCCGCGCGCTGGCTGGCGGCAGCGCTGCCGTTCGCCGCGCTCGCGTGGACCGAGGCGCGGGCGGTCGACCGGCGCGTCGGCGAGAGCGTCGCGACGCTGTTGGTCTACGGCGCGGCGGCGCAACTGGTGCCCGCCGACTGGCTGGCATGGACCGCGGCCGTCGCCGCGCTCGCCGGTTGCGCGCGCCTGCCGGCGCGGCCGGGCGTGTGGGCCGCGCTGCTCGCCGTCGCGACGCTGTGGGCCTGGGCCCCGCTGATGCAGTGGCTCGCCAGCGGGTCGTTCGCGCTCGGCGGCCGGCCGATGCTGCTCGAGGACCTGCCCGGCTGGCGCCCCACGCTGCTGCGGCTCGCGCCCGCCGCCGCGGCGCTGGCATTCGGTGCCTGGAGCATGCGCGAGCGGCGCGGCGTGTTCCCGGTGCTCACCGTCGCCGCGGCTGTCGTCGGCGGCATCGTGCTGCATGGGCTCTACAAGCATGTCTTCGCGCTCGGTTCGCCGCTCGATTTCGTCGCCCTCGGCATGACCGAGCGCACCGTGTGGCAGGGTCTGCTGGCCGGCGCCGGACTGGTCCTTGTGTGGCGCGCGCGCGAGGTGGCCGCGCGGGCCGCGGGCGTGGCCCTGCTCGGGCTTTCGCTGGCCCATTTCGGCTGGTTCACGCTGCTGCTGCACAACCCGCTGTGGCAAGCGCAGGCAGTCGGCCCGTGGCCGCTGGCGAACTGGCTGCTCGCGGGTTACGGCGTCGCCGCTCTGGCGCTGGTCGCGCTGGGACGGCTCGCGCGCCCGCGCTGGCCGCGCCTCGCGCTGGCGGCGGAAGCGGCGCTGATGGCGCTGATCGCGCTCTACGCGCTGTCCGAGCTGCGCCATCTCCACGCGGGCCCGCTGCCCAACGCGGGCACAATCGGCCAGGGCGAGGACCTGATGCGCTCGCTGCTCGGCATCGTGCTGGCGCTGCTCTACCTCGCGTGGGGCTCGCGCACAGGCGAGCGCAGCTGGCGGATCGGCTCGCTGGTGCTGATGCTGCTGGCGGTCGGCAAGGTGTTCGTGGTCGACGCCGCGGGGCTCGAGGGCCTGCTGCGCATTGCCAGCTTCATGGCCCTGGGCTTCAGCCTGATCGGTATCGGCTGGGTCTACTCGCGCCAGCTCCGCGCACGGCCCGCCGAAGCGGCCGCTTGAGCGAAAGGGCCGGCGGCTCTCGCCGCCGGCCCCGCGTTGATCGCCCGGCTCCCGCTCAGAACCGCACGCCGATTCCCGCCACGACCTGGTCGGTGGTGGCATCGCCGAAGCTGCCGTCGCCGGCGTCCTTGTAGCGCGAGCGGCGGTACTCGAGGCGGCCTTCGAGCGGGCCCGGCAGCGCCACCTGCACGCCGCCGCCGAAGCGCAGGCCGCCGGCGTTGTCCTCGAGCTCGGCCAACGTCCCGGCCGAGGTGAACGCGCGCGTGTCGAGCGCGGTGTAGCCGAGCTTGCCGTAAGCGGTGATGCCCGGGGTCAGGGCGACGCCGGCGCGGGCGCCGACATAGTACTGGCCGTTGGCCTCGAGGCTGTCGCGCGCGCCGGTGAAGGTGCTCGGGAACTGCGTGTCGCCGTCGCTGGTCGACAATTCGCCCTCGACGCCGACGAAGGCGTTGCCGAGGCTGAGGTCGTAGCCGGCGTTGATGCCGTAGACCGCGGAATCGGCGGTGGCGGTGGCGGTTCCGTCAGCGGATTCGACATCGATGCCTTGATAGCCGCCGAGCGCGCCGACGTAGAGCCCGCCGGTCGACTGGGCCTGGGCCGGGGCGGCGGCGAGGCCGGCGGCGAGCGCGGCGAGTGCGAGAACTTTCCTCATGAGATGTCCTTTCGAAGTGCGACCGAATGCACCCGCGCGCAGTCCGGGGCGCGGCATTGCCGGCACATGAACCGCGCGACGAGGAGCGAACCCGGCGCGACGAACGGCGCTGGAAACGACAAAAAGGGGCCGGCGGATCGCTCCGCCGGCGCATTCTCTTGCTCGCCTCAGGCCCCGGCGCGGGCATCCGCCCGCTTGGCTATCCTCGCGCCTTCGGCGCTGCGGGCGGCCAGTCGGCCTTGCGGTCGGCTGTTCGCCGACCGAACCCGCGCCTTACTGACAGGCCCAGGCAAAACGGGGCTCCCTGCCAGGGAGCCCCGCAAGCGCGAACGCGCGTCGGCCGGTCAGGCCGGAAGCCTAAGGGCCCGGATGGGCCCGCCGGCATTTGAGGCAAACCGAATTACGCCCCTTCGACTTCGGCCACGTCGATCTTCAGCCCCGGGCCCATCGACGAGGTCAGCGAGACCTTCCTGACGTACTTGCCCTTGGCCCCGGCCGGCTTGGCCTTGACGATCGCATCGACGAACGCGCGGAAGTTGTCCTTCAGCTGCGCGTCGGTGAAGCTCACCTTGCCGATGCCCGAGTGGATGATGCCCTGCTTCTCGACGCGGAACTCGACCTGGCCGCCCTTGGCGTCCTTGACCGCCTGGGCGACGTTCGGGGTCACCGTGCCGAGCTTGGGGTTGGGCATCAGGCCCTTCGGCCCGAGCACTTTGCCGAGCCGGCCGACGACGCCCATCATGTCGGGCGTGGCGATGACGCGGTCGTAGTCGAGGTTGCCGGCCTGCATGTCTTCCATCAGGTCCTCGGCGCCGACCTTGTCGGCCCCCGCCTGGGTCGCCTCGTCGGCCTTGTCGCCGCGGGCGAACACCGCGACCTTCATGTCCTTGCCGGTGCCGCTCGGGAGCGAGACCATGCCGCGGACCATCTGGTCGGCGTGGCGCGGATCGACGCCGAGGTTGAGCGCGACCTCGACGGTCTCGTCGAACTTCTTCGACGCCACTTCCTTGAGCAGCGCGAGCGCCTCGTCGACGCCGTAGAACTTCTCCGCGTCGACCTTCTCGGCGAGCATCTTCTGCTTCTTGGTCAGCTTGGCCATCGGATCAGCCCTCCGTCACTTCGAGGCCCATCGAGCGCGCGGAGCCCTCGATGATCCGGGTTGCCTGGTCGAGATCGTTGGCGTTGAGGTCGGCCATCTTGAGCTCGGCGATCTTGGTCAGCTCGCTGCGGGCGATCTTGCCGGCCGAGATCTTGCCCGGCTCCTTCGAGCCCGACTTGAGCTTGGCGGCCTTCTTGATCAGGAAGCTGGCCGGCGGGGTCTTGGTGACGAACGTGAAGCTGCGGTCGCCGTAGACGGTGATCACCGTCGGGATCGGCATGCCCTTGTCGAGCTCCTGCGTCGAGGCGTTGAACGCCTTGCAGAATTCCATGATGTTGACGCCGCGCTGGCCCAGCGCGGGGCCGATCGGCGGGGACGGGGTGGCGGCGCCCGCGGGCACCTGCAGCTTGATATAGCCTTCGATCTTCTTGGCCACGGATGGCCTCCTTTCTCACTGTCGCCCCGGCGCAAATCCGGGGCTCATGGTAAGCGGTGCAAACGGCGCGCCGAAACGAGCCTCCCGCGCGGGTTCCCCGAAGGGAGCGGCGCCGTTAGCGGAGCAGGCCGAAAAGCGCAAGTCACTCCCCTCCCGCTGGCGGGAGGGGCCGGGGGAGGGCGTGTTGGCCGCTGGGGAGCGCGACAGGCCCTCCCCTAACCCCTCCCGCAAGCGGGAGGGGAACAGATCACTTGACGAGTTCCACCTGCTCGAAGTCGAGCTCGACCGGGGTCGCGCGGCCGAAGATCGAGACGCTGACCTTGACCTTCTGCTTGTCGAAGTCGAGCTCCTCGACCACGCCGTTGAAGCTCGCGAACGGCCCTTCGAGCACCTTGACCTGGTCGCCGATGTCGTACTCGACGCTGACCTGCTTCTTGGGCGCGGTCTTGGCTTCTTCCATGCCGCCGAAATAGCGCGCCGCCTCGCGCTCGGAGATCGGCTGCGGCTTGGGGCCCGAGCCGAGGAAGCCGGTCACCTTGGGGGTGTTCTTGACCAGGTGGTAGACGTCGTCGGTCAGCGTCAGCTTGGCGAGCACGTAGCCGGGCATGAACTTGCGCTCGACCTGGACTTTCTTGCCGCGCTTGACCTCGGTGACGGACTCCGTCGGCACCTCGACCGCCTCGACGGCCTGCGACAGCCCGAGCCGCTCGGCCTCGGAGATGATCGAATCGCGGACCTTGTTCTCGAAGCCTGAATAGGCGTGGATGATGTACCAGCGGGCTGCCATTGCTCTACTTTCCCGTGAACCTGTGGTTGCTTGCGTCAGACCAGCTCGAGCAGCTGGCGGACGCCGAAGCCGAACAGCGAATCGATGCCGAGGAAGAATATCGCGAGGACCACCATCAGGATGCCGACGAAGATCGCCGTGCGCACGGTTTCGGGCCACGTCGGCCATACCACCTTGCCCATCTCCGCGCGGACCTGGCGGATGAACTCGCCGGGGCTGGTCTTGGCCATGGATCGCTGCCTCGCTCGATTGAACCTCGCCTTCCGCCATAGGATCCGCGCCGCCCCGGCTCGGGTCCGGGAGGGGCTGTCTGGCTCCGATGTCGGAAGTCGCCGCGCGATGTAGCGAGGCGCCGGGGGGATGGCAAGGCATGCCGCGCGGCTGCGGCGCGGGCGCAAGAAAAACCCCGGGAGTTGCCTCCCGGGGCGTTCCAATCCGTACGCGGTGCCGTCAGCGGTGGCCGAACAGGCGGGCCAGGAAGCCCGGTTCCTCCATCGGCTGGATCGGTCCATGGATCATGTAGCGCAGGCTCGCATCGCTATGTGGACGCGGCATGACCCAGCCGTCCGGTCGGCTGCTGCGATAGCTCAGGCTCGACATGGCTGCTCCTCTACCTTGTCCCGTCGGCGCGATAAATGAACGCTTCGGCGCGGCGGTTCCAACGGTTCGCCGCAAGTGGCCCGGGTGTGGCGCGATGGCACCGGCCCGAGCCGAGGGTTTCCGCCGGGGTTCCCGCCAAGCGGGAATATTTTTTCGGGAGGGAATGCGCCTGGCAGGGGTGACAGGATTCGAACCCGTGGCCCTCGGTTTTGGAGACCGATGCTCTACCAGCTGAGCTACACCCCTGCAGGCGGACGCCGCCATTAGGGTGTCGCATCGGCAAAGACAAGCTAGAGTGAGCCGATGCACGCCCCCGCGCCGCAACCGATCCCGGTCGAGCTGCTGCTGATCGCCTATCGCAGCGGGATATTCCCGATGGCCGACAGCCGCGACGACGACGAGGTCTACTGGGTCGAGCCGCGCGAGCGCGCGGTGATCCCGCTCGACGGGCTGCGGCTGTCGCGCTCGCTGGCCAAGGCGGTGCGGCAGGACCGCTTCCGCGTCACCTGCAACGCCGATTTCGACGGCGTGATCGCGGCGTGCGCGGCGCCGCGCCCGGGGCACCCGGAAAGCTGGATCAGCCGCCGCATCGCCGCCAGCTATCGCGCGCTGCACCTCGCCGGGCACGCGCATTCGCTCGAATGCTGGCGCGACGGCGAGCTGGTCGGCGGGCTTTACGGCGTCGGCTTCGACCACGCGTTCTGCGGCGAGAGCATGTTCAGCCGCGCGCCCGACGCGTCCAAGGTGGCGCTGGCGTGGCTGGTCGCGCTGTTGCGGCGCGCGGGATACCGGCTGCTCGACTGCCAGTTCATGACCGAGCACCTCGCCTCGCTCGGCGCGATGGCGATGAGCCGCGAGGCCTATCTCGCGCGGCTGGCCGAGGCGGTCGCGGCCGGCCCGGCGCCGACGCTGGCCGAGGCCTATGCCTCGTTCGGCGGGGCGGCGGCGGCTGCAGGCGCGGGCGCGGGGGCCGGCGGCGTGGCCGCGGCCGGGGGCGCCGCGGGCGCTGCGCCGTCCTCGTCGCCGGAGGGGGCGGCGGTCTCCTGCCCCGGGAAGCTCATCCTGCAATCCTTGACCCAGACGTCGTAGATCGGGTGCTCGACGACGTTGAGGCTGGGCGAGTTCTTGAACAGCCAGCCGGAGAACACCCGCCGCCACTCGAGACCCGAATCGGCGTCGCGGCGCTGCTGCACGACGACCTGGACGAACGCCCCGGTCTCGGGCGGCTCCTCCCACGGCGCGGTCCGCTCGCACGCCGACAGGCGGATGACCACGTCGCCGACGCGGCGCGATTCGCCCGGCTTCATCTCGATGTCGCGCGAGATGTTGTTGCGCTTGTTGAGCAGGCCGAGCACGGCGACGCGCTCGTCCATCGGGGTGCCGATGCCGCCGGCCGCGGCGACCGGCGGCGGCGCTCCGGCGAGCTCCTCGGGAATCTCGGTCGCCTCGGGCTCCGGCTCGGGCGCCTCGCCGGTGCACGCGGCGAGCAGCAGCAGCAGCGCGGCCGAGGCGGCTGCCGGAACGACGCGCGCCCTCACGCGTCGGGCGTCCACGCTTCGTAGTCGGCGGCGGCGCGGGCCCGCTGGCCGCCGCGCTCGAGCGCGCCTTGCGGGCGGTAGGCGGCGGCGCTGCCGGTCGGGTTGGGCGAATGCTCGGCGTGCCAGATCTTCGGCGGCGGCAGCCGGCTCTCGGGCAGCTCGTCGTACGAGTTGTGCAGCCAGCCGTGCCATTCGGCGGGCACCCGGCTGGCGTCGTTGGCGCCGTTGTAGATCACCCAGCGGCGCTCGCGCCCGTCGCCGGTCTTCTTCTTCGAGCGGAAGTAGCGGTTGCCCTGCGCATCGGTGCCGACTTGCTCGCCGTGGAGCGCGCTGAACAGCGACGTGCCGATCGTCGCGCCGTCCCACCAGGTGAACAGCTTGGAGAGGATTCCCATGCGCGGCGCGATAGGGCCTGGGCCCCAGCCGCGCAAGCTCACCAGTCGACGCGGCTGCCGGCGACGATGCCGAGCTCTTTCGCCCGCCCGGCGTTGAGCTCGAGCGTGGCGATCGCCGGCGCGTCGGACAGGATCGGCGCTTCCGAGTACGGCACCGCGTTGGCGGCGACGTTGATCACGCGGCGGTCCGGACCGATGAAGATCAGGTCGAGCGAGAGCACCGTGTTCTTCATCCAGAAGCTCAGCACCCGCGGCGGGTCGTAAGGGAACAGCATGCCCTCGTCGGGCCCCATCGCGGTGCGGAACATCAGCCCTTGCGCCTGTTCGGCGTCGCTCCGCGCGAGCTCGACGCGGAAAGTGTGCGTGCGCCCTTGCGTGGTCACCGTCAGCGGGATGACCGGCAGCCCCGAGACCGGGTGCACCGAGGCCTCCGCGCCGGCCGGGGCGGGCGAGCGCTCGGCGGCCTGCGGCGAGCAGGCAGGCAGGACCAGCAGCAGGGACCACAGCAGCGCGCGCATGTCAGACCTCGTCGTCGTCGCCTTCGGCGGCCCAGTGCTCGGCCGCCTCCTCGCTCGCGGCATCGACCATTTCGCGCGCGCTGTCGAGCCGGTGGCCGGCGCGCAGCATCGCCGCGAGCTGCTTCTCCCGCCGCGCGCGGTCGGGCCGCTCGCAGCCGAACGGACCGAACCCGCGCTTGCGCGCCAGCGCCAGCGCGGCGCGGCGCCCGGCCGCCTCGCCCGGGCGGACCTCGGCGCGGGTGTCGGCGTCGATCCCCGCTTCGCCGAGCGCCTGGCTGACCCGCCGCGGGCCGTAGCCGCGGCGCAGCAGGCTGGCGGCGCGGGCGCGGGCGAACGCCGCATCGTCGACGTAGCCGAGCGTGACGTAGCGCTCGACCAGCGCGCCGAGGTCCGGCTCGCGCTCGCCGTCCCAGCCCCGCTCGCGCAGCTTGCGGCGGAGGTAGCGCTCGAGCCGGGCGGCGCTCGTCGCGAAGCGGGCGACGTAGGCCAGCGCCAGCTCGTCGAGCCGCGCGCCGTCGAGCGGCTTCGGCTGCCGCCGCGGGCGCTTCGCCGCTTGTCGTTCGCCGGCCATGGCCATATTCGTGCCACAGTCGTTGCCAAATGGAAAAGACTGTCGCGGGGGCGTCCGGTTTCGGCGCCCTGTTTGGCATTTGGGGAAGCGCCGGTAAGAGCGTGCAGATGACGGGATTGCCAATTAGCCGATGACCGAGCGCGTGCCGACACCGAACGATTGCCCGCTGCCGCTGCGGCGGGCGGACTTCGCCACGTTCACCGAGGCGGTCGACTACGCCGCGCGGAGCGCCAAGGGGCTCAACTTCTACGACGCGCGCGGCACGCTGCAGCGCGCCTATCCTTATTCAGAGCTGCGCGGCGACGCGCTGGCGATGGCCTGGCGATTCGCCGCCGCCGGGATCGGCCAAGGTGACCGCGTGGCGCTGGTCGCCGAGACCGGGCCGGAGTTCGCCGCGCTGTTCTGCGGCGCGATCTACGCCGGCGCGTGGCCGGTGCCGCTGCCGCTGCCGACGACGTTCGGGGGCAAGGAGAACTACATCGAGCAGCTCGCCGTGCAGCTCGAGAGCGCCGAGCCCAAGCTGCTGCTCTATCCGGCCGAGATCGCCGAGATGGCGGCGGAGGCGGCTTCGCGCCAGGGCTGCGACGGGCTCGACTGGGAGAGCTTCGCGGCGCGCCCGGCGAGCGAGGTGGCGCTGCCCGAGGCGCAGCCCGACGATATCTGCTACCTGCAGTATTCCAGCGGCTCGACCCGCTTCCCGACCGGGGTCGCGGTCACTCACCGGGCGCTGCTGCACAATCTCTACGGCCATGCCGCGTCGATGAACATCGGCCACGGCGACCGCGGCATCAGCTGGCTGCCGTGGTACCACGACATGGGCCTGGTCGGCTGCCTGTTGTCGATGATCGCCAACCAGGTCTCGGCCGACTACCTCAAGACCGAGCACTTCGCCCGCCGCCCGCTGGCGTGGCTCGACCTGATCAGCCGCAACGAGGGCGCCTCGCTGAGCTACTCGCCGACCTTCGGCTACGACATCTGCGCCCGGCGCATCTCGAGCCAGTCGAGCGTCGCCGAGCGGTTCGATCTGTCGCGCTGGCGGCTGGCCGGCAACGGCGCCGACATGATCCGCCCCGACGTGATGCAGAACTTCGTCAACGCCTTCGCCGACGCCGGCTTCAAGGCGAGCGCCTTCACCCCGAGCTACGGCCTCGCCGAAGCGACGCTGGCGGTGACGGTGATGCCGCCGGGCGAAGGCATCCGCGTCGAGCTGGTCGAGGAGGAGCGGCTGTCGGGCACCAAGCGCGACCTGTCGCGCCCCGCCCGCTACCGCGCGATCGTCAACTGCGGCAAGCCGCTGCCCGACATGGACGTCGAGATCCGCGGCGAGAACGGCAAGGCGCGCAAGGACCATCAGATCGGCAAGGTGTTCTGCCGCGGGCCGAGCGTGATGCACTCGTACTTCCGCAATCCCGAGGCGACCGCCGAATGCCTGTCGGGCGGCTGGCTCGATACCGGCGACATGGGCTACATGGCCGACGGCTATCTGTTCATCGTCGGCCGGGCGAAGGACATGATCATCATCAACGGCAAGAACCACTGGCCGCAGGACATCGAGTGGGCGGTCGAGCAGCTGCCCGGCTTCAACCACGGCGACATCGCCGCGTTCGCGGTCGAGACCGAGAACGGCGAGGAAGCGCCCGCCGTGCTGGTCCACTGCCGCGTGTCGGACCCGGAGGAGCGGGTCCGCCTGCGCGACACGATCCGCGACAAGGTCCGCTCGATCACCGGGATGAACTGCGTCGTCGAGCTGGTCCCCCCGCGCACCCTGCCGCGCACCAGCTCGGGCAAGCTCAGCCGCGCCAAGGCCAAGCGCCTCTACCTGTCGGGCGAGATCGAGCCGTTCACGCTGGCGGCGTGAGGCGCGGTGAGCGATGATGACGCAGAGAGGATGATGGCTCAGATGTCCCGCCTTGGCGGGACGAGCTGGAAGCACAATTTGAGCTCGCGGAGCTGGCTGCGCCGAGCAGGGCGGTCGAGCGCGGGTCGGGATTCGAAAGAATCGCTTTCCTACATGTTCCTTTTATGTTCCATCCTGTCGGATGAACCGGAAACCTCCCCCGCGCCGCCCCTGCGCCCCCGCCGCCTCCGCCGCCAACGACGACCTCGACGCGTTCGAGCCGCCCGAGTTCGAGCCCGCCCGCCCGCGACCGCGGTTCGACGGCTGGACGCCTAACCGCCAGGCCGAGTTCATTCAGGCGCTCGGCGAGAGCGCCTGCGTCGAGGACGCATGCCGGGCGGTGGGCATGTCGGTGCAGTCCGCCTACGCGTTGCGCGCCCGCGCGGACGCCGTCAGCTTTCGCAACGCCTGGGAGGCCGCGCTCGACTACGGCGTCAGGCGGCTGTCCGACGCGGCGCTATCGCGCGCGATCAACGGAGTCGCCGTGCCGGTGTTCTACCGGGGCGAGCAGATCGGCGAGAAGCGCTATTACGACGAGCGCCTGGCGATGTTCCTGATGCGCTACCGCGACCCGCTCCGCTACGGCAAGTGGCTCGACCGGTTCGAGCACCGCGGGCATCCCGAAGGCTTTGCCTCCGAGCTCCACGAGGCCAAGCACGCGGTCCGCGAGGATGCGGGGCTATGCGTCGACGATGTTCCCAAGCGGTTTTCACAGCGCTTGCGCGAGATCGCAGCGAAGGTCCTGCGCATGCAGAGGGCCGACGGTGATGGACGATAGAGATGGGACGTGCCCTCAACTTCCTCAACTTCCGACCCCGCCCGCCAAGAGTTGGGACAAATTCCCAATATGCGGGCGCGCCGATTTCAGACCAAGTCCCTCTTGCAGGCCGAAACCGCGCAATTCCGCCGTTTCGGCGATTTGGCACGGCTCGTGCAGTAGTGTCGGCATCGGCGGATGGTCCGCCAGTGCAATCGAATGGGGAACATGACAATGACGACTTTCTCGAACATCAACCGGCAGCTCTTCGCCGCTTGCGCCGCGCTCGCCATCTCGGCGGTGCTGTTCGCCAACACGCTGGCGGTCCAGGCCGCGGAAGTGCAGTCGGTCGCCGGCATCCTCGCGTGACCGGTGCCCGGGGAGGCGGGGCGGCCGCGTCCGATCCAAATGCCCCCTTCCGCTCGTTGCCGCATTGCGGCACGTTCGGACGGTACGGCCCCCGCCGACCTTGAACAGCGTGTTTTGCCCACTTAATACAGTTAGCGGATTCCGGAAGGGGACAGGTTCATGGCCACGACCAACCAGACGACGACCAAGAGCGAGACCGAGCTCGAGCTGACGCCGCCCGACCCGGTGCCCGCGGTCGCCGTCGAGAAGGCCTCAGGCCTGGTGCCGGTCGACGCCGAGAAGAAGTCCAAGCTCGAGGAGAAGGTCGAGGGCTTCGTCGCCGAGCTCGTCGCGCTCGACGCCAACTCGCCCGATTTCGGCAAGAAGGTCGATCAGATCACCGGCATGGGCCGCAAGGAGATCACCACCGCGGCGCAGATGTCCAACCGCTTCCTCGACCGGCCGGTGCGAGCGATGGACCAGGAGACCGGCGTCGGCCGCGACCTCGCCGAGCTGCGCCGCACCGTCGAGGAGCTCGATCCCGGCCGCCAGGGCAAGCTGTCCTCCGGCCGCAAGTTCCTCGGCATCATCCCGTTCGGCAACCGGCTCAAGCGCTACTTCGACAGCTACACCTCGGCCCAGGGCCACATCCAGGCGATCCTCGCGCGGCTTTCCAGCGGCAAGGACGAGCTGCTGATGGACAACGCCGCGATCGACGTCGAGCGGCACAAGCTGTGGGAGGCGATGGGCAAGCTCGAGCAGATGATCCACATCGCCCGCACGCTCGACGCGCGGCTCGAGGACGAGGCCGACAACCTCGATTCGTCCGATCCGGCCAAGGCCAAGGCGATCCGCGAGACCGCGCTGTTCTACGTCCGCCAGCGGACCCAGGACCTGCTGACGCAGATGGCGGTGACGGTGCAGGGCTACCTCGCGCTCGACCTGGTCAAGAAGAACAACGTCGAGCTGGTCAAGGGCGTCGACCGCGCCAGCACCACGACCGTCGGCGCGCTGCGCACCGCGGTCACCGTGGCCCAGGCGATGACCAACCAGCGGCTGGTGCTGCAGCAGATCACCTCGCTCAACGAGACCACCGCCGGGATCATCGATTCGACCGGCAAGCTGCTGCGCGAGAACACCGCCAAGATCCACGAGCAGGCTGCCGCCAGCACGATCCCGCTCGAGACGCTGCAGCGCGCGTTCCAGAACATCTACGACACGATGGACGAGGTCGACACGTTCAAGGTCAAGGCGCTCGCCAGCATGAAGCAGACGGTCGAGGTGCTGACCACCGAGGTCGAGAAGTCGAAAGGCTACATCGCCCGCGCCGAAGGCCAGGCGGCGGCCTCCAAGGCGGCCAGCGAGCCGTCGCTGCTGACGGCGGAGTGACGGCGCGCCGATGGCCGACAGCACCCGCCAGTCCGACGTCATCCTGCGCGAGGCGAAAAGCTCGCTGGTGACGCAGCGGAGCGGCGGCTACCACCGCCGCGCCCCGTCGATCGGGCGCGGCTCGGCCGACCTCAAGCAGCGCAACCTCAAGACCCGGCTCAAGCTGATCGGCGGATCGCTGCTCGCCATCCTGGCGGCGACGACGCTGGCCGGGATCGTCATCGACGGCATCGGCTTCGCCGGGGTGGTGATCGCGTTCTTCGCGGTGATCGCGGCGACGCTGCTGTTCGCCAACTTCCCCAAGGTGCGGGTGCCGCGGCGCAGCGACCTCAACACCGGCGACGTGCGCCAGATGGTCGCGCGCACCGAGCTGTGGCTCGAGCACCAGCGCCCGGCGCTGCCGCCGCCGGCGGTGACGCTGGTCGACCAGATCGGCGTCCAGCTCGACGCGCTCGGGCTTCAGCTGGCCAACGTCGATCCGCTGCACCCGGCCGCGGTCGAGACGCGCAAGCTGGTCGGCGAGACGCTGCCAGGGATGGTCGAGGCCTACCGCCGGATCCCGGCGCCGCTGCGCAAGGAGCAACGCGCCGGAGCGACGCCCGAGCAGCAGATCGTCGACAGCCTCGGCAAGATCAGCGCCGAGATCGATTCGGTCACCCGCCAGCTGGCCGACGGGGCGCTCGACGATCTCGCGGTGCGGACCCGCTACCTCGATTACCGCTACGGCCAGGATGATCTCGGGGCCGGCGAGCCCGCCAGCCTGCCCGCACCCGAGCGACAGGAGCGTTGATGCGAGTCCCCATTCCCCACAGCCTCGGCCGCGAGGAAGCCCGCCGGCGGCTGCGCGCCAACAGCCACAAGATGGCCGAAGGGTTTCCCGCGGGCATGGCCCAGGTCGAGACCTCGTGGCCGAGCGACGACCGCATGGCGATGTCGATCCAGGCGATGGGCCAGGCGGTGGTCGGGCGCATCGACATCGAGGACGCGCAAGTGATCCTCACCGTCGACCTGCCGCCCGCGCTCGGCTTCATCGAGCCGATCGTCGCCGGCGCGATCCGGCAGTCGGGCCAGAAGATGCTCGCCCCGCCGAGCGGCGACTAGAGCTTCCGCTCGAGCTCGAGGAAGGTCTCGGGGATGCGCAGCGCGGCGGTCGCCTGGCGGACCTCGCGCAGGAACAGCCACAGCGCGCTCATCAGCAGCACCACCGCGAAGAAGAACGCCGCGCCCGCGACTTGCTGCAGGTTCACGTCGAACAGCTCCTCGACGAACAGCAGCGCGACGCAGAAGCCGATCGTCAGGCCGCTCAGCACGAGCAGCAGGATCGCCCGGCCGATCAGATGGATGCGCCGGTCGACCAGGCGCATCTCGCGCACGACCATGTCGTGCTCGGTGCCCGCGGTGACCTTGTGCTGGGCCTGCAGGTGGCGCGAGCGGTCGACGATCCGGGCCAGCCGCGTCGCCAGGATGTTCATGATGTTGCCGATCGCCACCAGCACGAACACCGGCGCCAGCGCCAGCTGGATGGTCTGCGCGATCATGCTGCCCGATCCCATGGTCTCCCCCCTGCTCGCCCCGCTATTGGTTGACGGCCCCCGACAGCTTGCCGACCTTCTGCGCCCCGGCCATCGTGGTGACCAGCACTTCGTCGCCGTCGACGACGATGGCGACGTCCTCGAGCCCGATGACCGAGATGCGCGGTCCGTCGGTCTCGGCGAGCACGTTGCGGCAGTCGACCAGCTCGACCGCGCCGCGCGTGCGGTTGCCGGCTTCGTCCCCGTCGCGCGCGTCGCGCAGCGCCTGCCAGTTGCCGATGTCGGACCAGCCCATGGCCACCGGCACGACGGCGGCGCGGGTGGTGTTCTCCATCACCGCGTAGTCGACCGATTCCGGCTCGATCGCCGCGAACGCCCCGGCGTCGGGATGGAACGCCGAGCCGTCCTCGTGGCCTTTGGCGACCGCCTCGCCCGCTGCCGCGGCGAGCTTCGGCCGATGCCGCGCCAGCTCGTCGAGGAACGTCCCGGCCTTGAACACGAAGATGCCGCCGTTCCAGCTGTAGCGGCCGTCGGCGAGGAACGCCTCGGCGGTGGCGCGGTCGGGCTTCTCGACGAAGCGCTCGACCTGGAAGCCGCCGTCCAGCGGCGCGCCGCGGCGGATGTAGCCGAAGCCGGTCTCCGGCCCCGTCGGGGTGATGCCGAACGAGACCAGCCAGTCGTCCTGCGCCAGCCGCGCGGCGGCCAGCGCCGCGGCTTGGAACGCGGCGACGTCGGCGATGTGGTGATCGCTCGGGCACACCAGCATGACCGCCTCGGCGGGCAGCCGGTGCGCGGCGAGCGCGATCGCCGCGGCGGTGTTGCGCGCCATCGGCTCGACGATCACCCGGGTGCCGGGAAACGCCGCCGCCTGCGCCTCGACATGCGTGCGGTGGCCGACGCCGGTGACGACGACCGGCGCGGCGAAGCGCGCGCGATCGGCGCAGCGCGCCAGCGTCGCCTCGAACAGCGTGCTCTCGGCCACCAGCGGCAGGAACGGCTTGGGCGCGCGCGCGCGGCTGCGGGGCCACAACCGGGTGCCGCTGCCGCCGCACAGAACCACCGGGTAAATCGCTGCCATCGCTCGACAATCCTTCAGCCAACGGTCTGCCAACGCGGCCCCCGCCCGGCCCGTTCCAGAGTAGTCAGAACCACCGCTGGCGCCAGCGGTATATGCCGACCACCGGCTCGCCGGCAGCATTCAACCGCGGCCGGAAGACGAACCGCTGCGTGGCGAGGCGGCAGGTGATCGCGTCCGCCTCGGGGTCGGGGCTCGGGTCGGTCACCCGGCAGGCGGTGACGCGCCCGTCGGTGCCGACGGTCAGCTCGATGACGACGTCGTGGCCGCGGCGCACTTGCCGCCCGCCCGGCGGCGTCGGGTAGTCCTGGGCGTTGTCGATGGTCCCGGCGATCTTCTCGAGCGGACGCGCGCCGCCGCCCTGGCCGGTCCCGGCATTGCCGCTGCCGGTGCCCTCGCCGGCGCCGCCGGCGCCCGTGCCCGCGCCGTCGTCGCGCGCGCCCGCGCTGTTCGCGCTGCCGGTCGAGGCGGCGCGGGGCGCCCGGCTCGGGCGCGGCAGCGGCGCCTCGGGCGCGGCGACCTCGCGCGGCGTGGCCTCGCGCCCGGCCTCCGCCGCCGCGCCGGCATCGGGCTCGGACGCTGGCTCCGGAATCGGCGCCGGATCGGGCGGTGCGGTGATCGTCACCGTCACCAGCGAGGCCGCCTTGTCGATCGCGGCGGCGGTGAAATCGGGCGCGAACACCCGCACCAGCCCGGCGAGCGCGGCGAGGTGGAGCGCGCCGACCAGCGCCAGCGTGCCCCAGCGCGGGCGGCGCGAAGGCGCATACCCGGAGGGAGCAGTCGGCGCGCGCGGTTCCATCGCCGGCGAAACGAACGAGTCGGGCAACGGTTCGAGCGCCCGCTCAGCGCGGGCTCAGCTCGTCGCCCATGCGCAGCGGGCCCGTGCCGTAGAGGTAGTCGGGGTTGAAGCCGGCGAGGCGCTCGAGCGCCGCGCGGTCGGAGACGTACACGGCGCCGCGACGGAACTCGGCCACGCCCGCCTTCCTCAGCTGCCCGAGCGAGCGGTTCATGTGGATCGGCGTGGTGCCGCACATGTCGGCGAGGTCGGTCTGCGTCAACGGCGTGCGCAGCCCGTCGCGGCGGCCGAGGCCGACGAGGTCGAGCCGGTGCCACAGCTCGGCGAACACATGCGCCACGCGCCGCGCGGCGGGGAGCTGCTCGAGCTTGAGAATCCACTCGCGGTGGATCGCCGCGTCGAGCAGCGTCGAGAACCACAGCAGCCGCGCGAGGTGCGGATGGTCGTGCAGCACCTGCTCGAGCCGGGCGTGGCTGGTGTAGCCGACGGTGGTCTCGCCGAGCGTGAGGATATCATGATCGAGCCGCTTGAGCGCGAAGCCGTGCAGGTCGGCGTAATCGCCGGGGACGTGCATCCCGACCACGTAGCGTTGCCCGCCCTCGGTGATCGCGCGCAGCATGTAGCCCTCGATGACCAGCGTGGCCTGGTCGGTTACCTGGCTGCGGCGCAGCAGCGTGGTCGACTTGGGAAACGTCTCGGTGCGCTCGATCAGCGATTCGACGACGGCTTTCTCGTCCGCGGTCATCGCGTGCCGCAACCGCCCCATCAGGAAGCGCCCGGTCAGCGGATAGATGTCGGTTTCCTGCGACCCCATGAGCCGATGAATAGACCAGCGCGGACTCGGTTCCGCGCGCCGCGCGAGTCAGAAAGCCGGGCCGACCTCCCAGAAATCGCTCTCCTCCCCGATGCGCCGGATCGTGCACAGCTTGCGGTCCTCGCACCACAGCTCGGCCGCGCGGCGGCTCGGCTCGCGGTGGGCGATGAACAGCGCCCTGGCGGCATCGAAGGCCTCGAACTCGACCCGCTTGGCCGCCCCGATGCCGTCGTCCGAATACCTGAGGCTGTAGTTGTGCATCGCGCCTTCCTTCCGCGGGCGGACCCAATCTCCCACCGACTCCAGCACGGCGCGATAACGGAAATTAGGCGACCGGGGACAAATGAGGCCAAACGTGGCGGAGAAGCGACGAAACCCTGCGCGAGCGGGAACCGAGGTGGGCGGCAATCTCCTTGCGCCGTCGTCACAAAGCCTTCACACCTCCGTGTGATGTCGGATTTTCGTTCGCCCCTGACGGACCACTTGTCGGCGTTCGTCGACCTGACTCCGGCGGACCGCGAGCTGCTGCACGCGGCGGTCAGCCGCAACGTCCACACGCTCGCGGCGCGCCAGGACATCATCAGCGACGGCGACCGCCCGCGCGCCGTCAATGTCGTGCTCGAAGGCTGGGCGATGCGCTACAAGCAGCTGTCCGACGGCCGCCGGCAGATCCTCGCCTTCCTCATCCCGGGCGACTTGTGCGACGCGAACGTCTTCATCCTCAAGCGGATGGACCATTCGCTCGCGGCGCTGACCGCGCTGCGCTACGCCGAGATTGCGCAAGCCGATTTCGAGGACATGATGGCGGCCTCGCCGCGCATCGCCAAGGCGCTATGGTGGAGCGAGCTGGTCACCGTGTCGATCCAGCGCGAATGGACCACCAACATCGGCCAGCGCAGCGCCTACGAGCGGATCGCGCACTTGTTCTGCGAAATCTTCGCCCGCCAGCAGGCGATGGGCTTCGCCCCCGCCGACAGCTGCGAGCTGCCGCTGACCCAGCTCGAGCTGGGCGACGCCACCGGCCTGACCTCGGTGCACGTGAACCGCACGCTGCAGCAGCTGCGCAAGGAACGCATGATCGAGCTGCGCGGTCGGCGCCTGCAACTGCTCGATCCCGAGCGGCTGCGCGAGGTGGCGATGTTCAGCTCGTCCTACCTCCATCTCGACCGGGTGCGCACGCCGGCGCGCTAGCCCGGGAGGGCCTATTTCGGCACGCGGTCGCGGTAGTTGCGGCGGAGCTGGGCAAGCAGCGCGCTCTCGTCGTCAAGCGCGTTGCGCCCGCCCTTCGCGCCGGACCGGCCAACGTCCCCGATGGGCTGCGAGCCGAGGCCGCCCGTGTCCGATGGGCGCGCGCCGGACGGGCGGCAAATTTCGAGCAGCTCGATGAACTCGAGCCGGAAAAGCACCTGGCCGCGCCCGTTGGCGATCTCGAACGCGCAACCGCGCGGATCGCGGCGATCGGCCAGCAGCTCGGGCCACATCGCCCGCGCGGCGCTGATCGCTTCCATGTAGGCCTCCTCGACGCTGGCGAAATCGAGGCCGAGTTCGTCCCGCGTCGACGTCTCGCCGTCGCAGAAGTGGAAGAAGAATCGGGCCTTGGCGCTTCCCATGGCGAGCCTGTGATCCGCGGATGGCCGCGCCTTGCCGAGAAACTCCGCCCCGTCAACCCGGCTGGGTGGGCCCACGGGGGGCCAGACGGCGCGAAAACACGCCCAGTGGAGTCGCGCACGACCGGCCTAGCGACCGGCGATGCCGAGCAGCTCGATCCTGAACAGCAGCGTCGCTCCGCCGGGAATCGGGCCGCGGCCAAGCGGGCCGTAAGCGAGAACGGCCGGGGCGGCGATCTCGATGGTGTCGCCGACGCCCATTTGCGGCACCGCCAGTTGCCACGCGCGGATCAGCGAGCGCAGCGGGAACGTCGCCGGCTGGCCGCGGTCGTACGAGCTGTCGAACCCGGTCCCGTCGACCAGCGTGCCGGCATAGTGCAGCGTGACGGTGTCGTTGACAGTCGGGTGCGCGCCCGAACCGTCGCCGGCGATGCGGCGCCAGAGCACCCCGCCCGGCAACCACGACCACCCGTCGCTGGCCTGGCGGCTGGCCAGCGCCAGCATCTGCCGGTTGTGCCATGCCGCGTCCTGCGACGGCCCCGCGGCTTGCTCCTGAGCCGCGGCTCCGGCCGAGAGGAATCCCAGCAGCAGGGCAGCCCACAACTTGCGCGTCATCCGATCGTCCTGCTTTGCCAAAATATTGCCTGGCGAGGTTCGAGCCTCTGCCGCCGGCCGTCCGTGCATGGGCCTCTGTTTTGTCAGATGTCCGTTCGTGACCAAGTCATCGCCGTCGAAAGGCGACCATGAAAAGTTCATGCCGACGGCTGTTACTCACCTGATCCGGGCACCTCAATCTGGAGACTCTGCAGCACGGCGGCGAGACCATCGTCCTCCTCCACCGGTTGCTGCTCGCTGGCAGCAGCGGGCGCCGACGGTGAGCGATCGAGATAGATCGAGGCGAGCTCCTGGTTGCTGGCGAATTCGGCGTTGGGGTCCACGCTGGCCAGGCGCAAGCGAAGGTCGGACGATGTCGAGGCCATCCGTTCCTCGCTGTTGCCGCGCTCCGCCAGCAGCGCCTGCTCGGCGCTCATTTGCGGTGCTTCCGGTGCGCTGAATTCCGAAGCGCGGACCTCGAGGATGTGCAGGCACCGCTCGAGCTGCTCGGACGCGAGCTGAGCATCGCATCTGTCGTGACCGGCAAGCGGGATGCTGGCCTGTGGACGGCTGTCACGTGAGGTCGAAACCGAAGCAGTCCTCAGTTCGCGCGAATCCGATTTGTCGTTCACCTGGCGAGTGACCCCATCGTCATCGGGCGGGGACAGCTGGGCCATCGGCAGACGTGCCTCCATCGGCGGGCCGGGGACCGCAAGCTGGCGGTCGTTCGCCTGAACCTGTGCGGCCGGCAACCGTTCGCCATCGTGTCCGAGCTGCTCGATCGGGCGTCCCGCTTCGTCGACTGGCAAGGCGAACTCGTCGAGACGAGCCTTGTCCGCGCTTTCCTGCGCTCCTGCCGGCACGGCGACAGCCAACGCGATGGCTGTAGCAAGGCGCACCGCGGCTCTCACCGCGACTGGGTCACCTGCAAGGCCTGGCCGCCGGTCTGGCTGATCGCGAGATTGGACAGGTTGTCCCCATTCTGGGTCCAGGACAGCTGGTTGTTGCCGTTGGTCTGGCTGGCGGTCATCGAGTTGCCCGATCCGTTCTGCACCAGCAGCGCCTGGTTGTTGTCGCCGGACTGGGCGAGCGCCATGCTGTTGCCGTTGCCGAGCTGCGCGGCGGCGACGCCGCTGCTGGCCGCGCCGCCCTGCTGCAAAAGGGCCATCTCGTTGAAATGACCGCTTTGCTGCACGAACGCGACCTGGACGCCGACGCCGCTCTGGTCGAGCTCGAGAGCGTTATTGTGCCCGGTCTGCGCGGCGAGCGCATAATGCGCGCCGCTGCCCGACTGCGCGATCTCGGCAGCGTTGCCATCGCCGGTCTGGTCGACGCGCGCGTACTGGCTGCTCGCACTCTGCGTTATCGTCGCGACATCCTGTTCGCCGACCTGGTTGATGAAGGCGCCGCGGTCGTTGCCCGGGCGTGCGATCGTGAACGGGTCGGGGTTGTGGTCGTAATCGACATCCTCGCCACCGTGCTGATGGCCGTAGCCGTTGCCGTTGCCGTGGCTGGTATGGCCGTTGCCCTGGCACTTCTTGCCGTCGGTGCAATCGTGGCCGATGTCGGAATTGTCGTTGTCGTTGCCGTCGCCGGCGAATGCGGGTGCCGAGGAAACGGCCAGCAGCGCGGCGGCGAGCGCGGGGATCAAGCGGCGCATCGGGCTATTCCTTTCCCTGGCGGACGACCGCGCGGTTGCCCGAGCCGCTCTGGCTGACGACGGCGCGATTGCGCTCGCCCGCCTGGCTCAGCTCGGCCGCGTTGCAGCGGCCGCTCTGCAGCACTTCGGCGTCCTGGTCGGCGCCATGCTGCTCGACATGGACGGTGCCGTCCGGATCGGTGCGGGTCACGGTGGCTGTGTGCCCGGTGCCGGTGCGCACGATCGTGGTGCGGCCGCGATCCGGACCGGTGGCATCGGCGCTGTCGGCCATGGGAGCGTCTCCGTTGCAGGTGGGGGACGCGGCCTGCGCCGCCGCCGGGGCGGCAAGCGCGCCGGCGAGGAGCGAGAGTAGTCCGGTCAGTCGGTAGCTCATCGATCCTGTCCTATGCCAAATGCGAGGGTTCGGCCAGCCGCGGCCCGGCATTACAGCCGGGCCGCGGTGCCGAGAAGCGGCCGCCGGTGGTGGCGGCCGCCTCGAGGTGGGGGCTACGGAGTACCCTGGGTGACGATCGCGATGTTACCGGTCCCGCCCTGAGTGATCAGCGAGATGTTGCCGTTCGAGTGTTGATCGACGTCGGCCTCGTTGCCGGTGCCGGTCTGGTAGATGCGCGACTGGTTGTCGTCGCCCGTCTGGTTGACATCGGCGTCGTTATCATCGGCGCCCTGCTCGATCAGCGAGTAGTTGTCATCGCCCGACTGGTTCGAGAACGCGAGGCTACCCCCGCTAGCCGACGGCTGACCAGTCTGGAGGATGCGCGACTCGTTGCTGAAGCCGGTCTGCATGATGGTGGCATCCGAACCGGCCGACGTGGCCGTCTGCTGGATTTCGGCATCGTGCTCGTCGCCGATCTGCGACACCGTGGCGACCGGAGTCGGCTGGCCGCAGCATGCCACGGTCTGCTGGTTGACCAGCGAGTCGTTGGCGCCGCCGATTTGCGTCACATAGGCGCCGCCGTTGCCGGTGCCCTGACGGACCTCGGAGTTGTTGCCCAGCGCCGCTCCGGTGCTGTCCTGAATCACCTGAGCGGAGCTTCCGCCCTGCTGCTCGACGAACGAAGTGTTGTCGTCGCCGGTCTGCTTGACGCCGGTCTGGTCGTAATTGAGCGGGCCCAGTTCCTCCGAGCGGCCGGTGACGGCGAGCAGTCCCGATTGGTTCACGGTCGAGTCGTTGCCGTCGCCATTCTGCTCGACGTTGGCCGAGGCGGCCTGGCCGCTCTGGTTGATCAGCGAGGTGGAATCGCCGGTCTGATTGACCTCGGCGACGTTGTTGGGATTGAACACCGTATCCGCGCCGGTTTGGTTGATCGTCGAGTCCGCGCCGGAGCCGGCTTGGCGAACCAGAACTCGGTTGTCGTTCGAAGTCTGGTTGACGCTTGACGACGCGCCGGAGCCGGTCTGCTCGATGGTCGCCTGGTTGGCGTTACCGGGCTGGCTAACGGTGGAGGTATTGCTTTGCGCGAGAGCCGGAGTGGCGACGAGCGCCATGGCCGAAGCTGAGATGAGAAGCTTTTTCATCGTCCATCCTTTCGGGAAGGAATGGCCGGCGCCCGCGAGTGGGGCGCCGGCCGATACGATTAGTTCTGCGTCACCGTGGCAACGTTGCCATTACCCGCCTGGATGACGCCCGAGATATTCCCGGTCGCCGTCTGGGTCACATTGGCCGTGTTGCCGTTTCCGCTCTGAAGGACATCCGACTCATGCCCGCTGCCCGTCTGGGAAACGATGGCGGTGTTGTCGAAGCCCGGCTGCAGGATCGACGAACGGTTGTTGTCGCCCTGCTGGTCGCTACTGGCGTAGTTCGCAGTCGCCGCGGTGGCCGAGTAGCCCGTCTGGCTGATCGTCGAGCTGTTGCCCGAGCCATTCTGGGTCGCATAGGCTTCGGCAGCCACGGCGAACTCAGGCTGGAGACCCGGAGCCACCGGATCGACGTCGGCCGAGAACCCGTCCGAAATCTGGTCGATGAAGACATTGTTGTCCGCACCACCAGCGTTGTTCTGGGTCACTTCGACGCGCGCGCTGCCATTCTGGAAGTCCTGCTGGACGTCCGAATTGTTGTTGCTGCCCGTCTGCGTGATCAGAGCATCGTTGTCGGTCGACGTGGTCGAGGTGTAGGTCGACACGTTGTCGCCGCCGTTCTGCGAAACGAGGACATCGCCGTTCGAAGCGTTCCGACCCTGCCGAACGAACGAGCTGTTGCTCTCTTCGCCAGCGATGTTGTGAGTCTGGTTCACTTCGACCGAGCTGCCCAGGTTGACGTTGTCCTGGATCACCGTTGACAGGTTCGCCAGGCCGAGGGCCGGACCGGTACCATTGTCATTCTGGTTGACCAGCACAGTGTTGGCCGGAGGCGCCAGGGTGGAGTCGGCCTCGGTTGTCACCGTCGAGGTCGACCCGGTGGTGCCGTCCTGATTCACGCGAACTTCACCGCCCGAGAGCTGAGTGATGGTCGAGTTGCTGTTGTCCCCGGTCTGGTTGACGACCGCCAACGCGTCAGCACCGCTCTGGGTGATGCCAGAGTTGTTGGTGTTCCCGCCCTGGTTGACCGAGGCAACGTTGTCGGTGTTGCTGTTCTGGGTGATCGCGGACGTGTTGTTGTCACCCTGCTGGATGACATCGGCGTCATCGCCACTGCCGAGCTGGTCGATGTCCGAGGTGTTGTTGTCGCCCGTCTGGCTGACGTCGGCGTCATTGCCGGCGCCGTTCTGCTGGATGCGGGAGTCATTGGACGGGAAGCCGTTGGTCGGGTTGTTCGCGAGCTGGATGACATTGGCCGTCGAAGCACCGTTCTGGACGATGTTCGACAGGTTGTCGCCCTGGCCCACACCCGGACCACCCGAAGAGGGATTACCGGTCTGGCTGACGGTCGCCGAAGCGCCCGCGCCGTTTTGGGTAATGTTCGACTCGTTGTAGACGCCGGTCTGATCGACATCGGCGGTGGCGGCGGCGTTCTGGATCACGCTTGAACGGTTGAGCTCACCGGTCTGGTCGACCGTGGCAGACGCGCCATCGGCGGTCTGAATGACCGTCGAGCTGTTGTTCGGCGGGGCAATGCCATAGCTGTCCGAACCCGACTGGTTCACGATCGCCGTGGCGGCACCGCTCTGCGTCACAGTTGAGCTGTTTTCGTCGCCCGTCTGATTCACTGTGGCGGTTGCATCGTCGCTCTGCACCACCTGCGAAACGTTGGCGGCACCGTTCTGCACCACCGTGGCCGATGCGCCGTCGGAGCCGAGTTGCTGATCGACGGACGAGTCGTTGCCGTTGCCGCCGGTCTGCGTCACGCTGGCCGTCGCGTCGCCGGACTGGGTGATGTCGGAGGTGTTATCGTCGCTGAGCTGGTTGACGACCGCCAGCCCGCTGGGTGTTTCGTCGTTCTCGCCGTTGATGGCGTTCTGCGTCACACTGGACTCGTTGCCGCTGCCGGATTGAGTCACGATGGCGTAGTTGACCGTATTGGCGCCCCCGAACGCGGGATTCACTACTGGGCCGGTATCGTCGAGCGACTGGCGAATGTCGGACTGGTTGTCGTCACCGGTCTGCTCGACATAGGCGCGGTCGCCGCTGCGCTTTTCGGCGTTCCCCTGCTGGATATCGGACTGGTTGTTGATGCCGCCCTGGTCAACCTCGGCCCAAGAGCCGGTGCCGTTCTGCACGATGTTCGAAAACGCATCCACGCTGTCCGCGCGCTGGCGCACGCCGGCGCCCGTCGCCGAACCATTCACACCCGCGTTCGGAAAGCTCCCCGGCGACGAGTGGTCGATCACGTCATTGAGGCTGCCGTTCTGCGCAACGTGCGATTCACCGCTCGTACCGAGCTGTTCGACAGTGGCCTTGTTCGAACTGGCCTGATCGATGTCCGAGGTGTTGCCTGAACCGCTCTGGTTGAGCGTCGCGGCGTTGTTGTTGCCGGTCTGGTCGATGTCGGAACCGTTCGACGAACCTGGCTGATTCACCGTCGCCTGATTGGCGTTTCCGCCCTGGGTGATGTCGCTGGTGTTGCTTTGCGCGAACGCCGGCGTCGAGAGAAGGGCCGCGGCCGAGACCGAGGCGAGAAGGAACTTCTTCATGAGTGGTACTCCTGGGTGAAAGTGTGGCGAATGCGGCCCCGCGCCGCCGCGCGGGAAATCCGCGACGCGACGTTGAGGTAGGGGCCCTTTGTCGGGCCTCGAACGTTGGTGGTGGTGGCGCGGGCGAAGACCCCCGCGGTCATTCCGCATCCGGAAAGGAGCACGTTTTCAGGCTTGCGCACGGCGAACGGCGCTGAATCGCGCAGTTTCCCATGAATTTGGCCGGTTAACATGGTTGTCAAATCCCTTCCGGATTCTCATAACCATGCCCGCCTGCGTCTTGTGCGCAGGTCAGACCTGGATTGTGTCACAGCAAGTCAGTCATCTGGGGCGCGTCGGAGCTGCAACTCCGGCGCGCCCATTTGCATCGACCCCCGGCGGAAGCTGCAACTTCCCCCCGGAGCCACCGGAAACCCCTGGGGCGTTCCCGGGCAGGTCCGGCAGCCTGCCCGCACCCCTCGCCAGCGCCTCGCGGCGCCGGTCAATTCCTCCGCAGCGCCCCCTGCTCGGGCCTGCCCGCCGCGCCGACCTGGTCGGCCGCGGCGGTGCGCTTGACTTCCTGCGGCGCGATCGGGCCGAGCCGCCGCAGGGCCTCGGCCACTTGCGCCTCGTCGACCTGGCCGTCGCGCTCGCGCTGGTATTCGTAGAGCAACGGCCAGCCGGCGTCGGCGTCGGCGAATTCCCACAGCTTGAGCTCGACCCCCTCGAGCACCAGCGAATAAACCGCCTTCTCGATCGCCTGCTGCAGCGCCACCTGGTCGGGCTCGTTGGTGGTGTAGCCGGCTTCCGCCTGGAGCAACTCCTTGAAGCCCACATAGCGGAACGCGTTGGCACCGATCGACTGGCTGGCGATCGTCTTCGAGGCGGTCACCGTCGTCAGCACCTCGCCGGTCCGGACCGAGACCGCGCGCAAGTATACGGTCACCGTGTCCTGGCGGTATTCGGTGCGGCCGCCGATGCCGAGGAAAGCCGCTCCGGCGCCGCCGGTCACGGTGTTGGTGTCGTAGCCGACGATGCCGCCTTCGAGCAGCACGCCGGCGAACAGCAAGGCGGGCAGCGCCTGGGGATTGACGCCCTGCTCGCCGAGATAGCGCTCGCGCATCTCGCGGATGATCTGCCGCTCGTTGAGCAGGTTGCGTAGCGATTCACGCTCCACGATGGTGAACCACTGGCGGTTGCCCGCGTCCTGCAACGCCTTGACCATGATCGAGCCGCCGCCCTGGGTCACCGCGCGCGACAGGGTCTGGCCGGATTCGCTGGGTTTGTATTGGCCCGTCTGGTCGACGAAGCCATAGACCGCCACGGCGATCGGGCGGGTCGGGGCCGGCAGCCGTTCCAGCAGGGTCTGCGTCTGAGTCTTGTCCGGAATGAACGCCTCGGGGCGCGTTTCCGGAAACAGCGAGCGGCCATCCTCGGTCACTGTGGTGCAGCCAGCAAGTGCGGCGGCCAGCAAGCAGGCGGATGCAATTCGCGAGATCATGTCGACCGGCTGCCTCAATTTACTTCGATGAAAGTCGGGATGACGATCGTCGTCACCTCACCGGTCTCGTCATCGGCGATGGTCAGGGTGACTTCGGTCAGGCTGCGGACGAAGTCGATCGTCTGGCCCCCGAAGCTGATCGTGCCGCGTTCCTGGGGATTGTCGCCGAAAATCGCGTCGACGATCTGTGAGGACAGCGCGGAGAGCAGCCGCGACTGCAGCTGGCGTGCGAAAATGTCCGCCTGCGAATTGGTCTGTTGGGAAGCCGGGTCCTTGTAATCGTTCTGCGCGTTGGCGATGCCGAGCAGGTGACCCGAATTGAACGGGTTGCCGCCGAAGCTCGGATCGATCGGCTGGTAGACGATATCCTGGGCGACCGCCGGCCGCGCCACGGCCAATCCCACCGCGCAACCTGCGAGGCTTACGGCGGCACGAATCGTGCCCGAACGAATCGGCATGCGCCCCCCTTGTCGAAGTCATCGGCGCGGTTCGCGCCAGCCTTCCCGATGCCGATTCCCGTCCTGCAATCGGAAAAGGTTAACGGCCAATTAGTTACCTTCGCACCGATTCGCGCCCCCAACTTGGGGGGGTAGAGGGCATGTTTACCGAAGGTTGCGGATCGCTGTCTCGGAATGGGACGTCCGCCGGCGAGGCTTAGGTATCGGTGTAGGCGCGCGTGATCCGCAACAGCTGGACGCTCGACTTGACCGACATCTTGGAGTGAATCAGCTTCAAATGGCTGCGCACCGTGCCCACTGAAATACTGAGCCGCTCGGCAATCTGATCGGGCTTCGCCAAGCGAGCAAATTCATCCAAAACGGCGCATTCTGACTTGGTGAGACCGAAGTTCTTCGCGAGACCGCTGGTCGCGACGCTCGAATAGGGCCACGAGAGCGCGCACTTGATGAAGACCAGCCGGTGCGCACCGTACGACCTCGCCCAGCCGCGCAGCAGCACCCAGACGTCGGGCCTGTCGCCAATGAGCAGCAGCCGCGATCCAGCCTCATCAAGGCCCTCGACAAACGAAAGCCAGGTCTGGCCGGTAGAACTGCCGGTGCCTTGAAGTCGGCTGGCCTTGATCGCGAGCGGTATGGGAGGTCGCAGAAGGCGTTCCGTTTGTGCGGACCGCCAAAGCACGTTGCAATGGCTATCGATCAGGACTCGCGGGCTGAAATCGGCATTCCGCGCCTGACGCGAAAAGTCGTCGAGCGCTGTCGCGACGACCTCCTGTACATCCGCCGAACCGATCTGTGCTTCGGCTACGCCGGGTCTGCCGGACAGAAAGGAGTGGTGATCGGCAGTCAAACTATGCTCCTTGGCCTCGAAACGTAACGAACGGAGACCAAGATGAGCTTCGCTGAGCCGACCAAGCAGACTTGCCTCAGTCAGCAACCGGCCCGGCCGGCGGCCAATCCCGGCAGCCGGATCCTTAAGAATTATTTGAGTAGGAATCAACACGTTGTTTGGAAGTATGCGCGATCCGTTCTGGCTCTCCCAGAAAGGACATACACGCGATGAGGCGCTTTTTCGGTCCCGCCACCGACAGCGAGCTGCCCGGCCGCGGTCCGGTTCGTGGTGGATTGGCGATCTGATCGCCGGTGAGAGGGTAAGAGACCGGCCGCTCGTAATGCCGCGAAAGACCGGGCGACCGGTCCAATCCGAGGCCGTAGAGCCCGCGCGCACGAGAGTGATGGTCCGCCTCGAGCGACGCGGCGTGTCGATCGAGGGCTTCGCGCTTCCGAGCCGATGCGATCCTCCGCGCCTGAGCACGCGACGGCCGGCTGGGTGTCCCTGACAACTTATTGAATTGGTGGTGAGCCCTGCTGGATTCGAACCAGCGACCTACTGATTAAAAGTCAGTTGCTCTACCGACTGAGCTAAGGGCCCGCCCACCGGCTCACCTATGACCGGCGCGAGGGCGGGTCAACCGCGCGTGGAGCTGGCGGACGGTGAGGCCGGTGACCGGGTCGCGCCAGGCGGGCGCGATGAGCGCGGCGGGGGCGAGCACGAACGCGCGGTCGCGGAACAGCGGATGCGGGATGGTCAGGCCGGGCGCGGCGAAGGGCCCGACGCTCCACAGCACCAGGTCGAGATCGAGCACGCGCGCGGCCCACCGCCGACCGCCGCGGCGGCGGCCGAACGCCCGCTCGATGCGCTTGAGCAGCGCGAGCATCGCTGGCGGCTCGAGCGCGCTCGCGATCACCGCGGCCGAGTTGGCATAGCGGCGCAGCGACGGTCCGACCGGGTCGCTGAGCAGCACCGGCGCGGCGGCGTCGATCCGCACCCCCGCGTCTTCAAGCGCCGCAAGCGCCGCCGCCAGCACGTCGCGCGGGCGGCCGTGGCCGTGATGGCGCCGGTTGGAGCCGAGCGCGATCAGGTACCGGTAGCTCAGACGTCCTCGCAGATGCGTCCGTAGAGCTGCGGCCGGCGGTCGCGGAAGAAGCCCCAGCTGGCCCGGTGCCGGGCGGCGGCGGCGAGGTCGAGCGTGGCGACCAGGGCCCCGCTCTCCTCGGCGCCGAACGCCGCGACCAGGTCGCCCCATTCGTCGCAGATGAAGCTGTGGCCGTAGAAGTGTTGCCCGTCGCCGCCGCATTCGTTCTCGTGGCCGATGCGGTTGGCGGCGATCACCGGCATGCAGTTGGAGACCGCGTGCCCGATCATCGCGCGGCGCCACAGCCGGCTGGTGTCCATCTCCGGGTCCTTGGGCTCGGAGCCGATCGCGGTCGGGTAGAACAGCAGCTCGGCACCCTTCAAGGCGAGCACGCGGGCGGTCTCGGGGTACCACTGGTCCCAGCACACCCCGATGCCGATGCGGGTGCCCGCGACGTCCCACACCTTGAACCCGTCGTTGCCGGGGCGGAAATAGAACTTCTCCTCGTAGCCCGGCCCGTCGGGGATGTGGCTCTTGCGGTAGGTGCCGAGGATCTCGCCGCCGGCATCGACCATCGCCAGCGTGTTGTAGTAATGGTGTCCGTCGCGCTCGAAGAAGCTGGTCGGGATGGCGACCTTGAGCTTGTTCGCCAGCGCCTGCATCGCGACGACCGAGGGGTGCTCGGCGAGCGGCCGGGCGGTGGCGAACAGCGCGTCGTCCTCGATCTTGCAGAAGTACGGGCCCGAGAACAGCTCGGGCGGCAGCACGATCCGCGCGCCCTGGCCGGCCGCTTGCTCGACCAGCGCCGAGACGGCGGCGATGTTGTCCTGCTCGTCGGCGGAGCCGAGCGCGAGCTGCAGCGCGGCGACGGTGATCGTGGTCATGCGCCGCTATCTAGTGCCGCGCGCCGCGCGCACAAGCGCGGGCTATCGGGGCACCAGCGCGAAGTCCACCTGGACCGACACCGCGCTGGTCGTCTGCCCGGCCATGACGATCCCGCCGCCTTCCTCCGGGCGAGCCATCGCGGCCTCGATCGCGACCGGGGGCGGTGGCGCGACCGGCACCGCGCCGGGGAAGTAGCGCATCCCCTGCGAACCGCCGCCATCGCGGATCGACAGCACGCGCGCGATCTCCATCCCGGCGGCCTCGGCAAAGGCCTCGGCCCGCGCCCGCGCCGCGCGGTAGGCCGCGCCGTAGGCCGAATTGGCCGCTTTCTCGGGATCGGACATGCGCAGATCGGGCCCGCCGACGATGTTGGCGCCGGCATCGGTGGCGGCGGTGACGGCGGCCGCGGTCTCGTCCACGTCGCGCACGGTGACGGCGACCACGTTGCTCGCCTGGTACTGGCCCCGGCGGTCGCCGTAGTCGATCCGCTGGACGCCGACGGTGCGCGTCTGGATGTCCTTCTCGGCCACGCCGACGCCTCGCAAAGCGGCAACGATCTCGCGGATCTGGGCGGCGTTCGCCTCGCTTGCGGCGCGGGCCGTGGCCGCCCAGTTGCTGATCCCGGCCTGGAAGCGCGCCTCGTCGGGTCGGGTCTCGGCCTCGCCGGTGGCGCTGACCGACAGCAGCGTCTCGTCGTGGTCGACCCCGCGCGGATCGTACCGCGCGTCCGAACAGCCCGCCAGCGCGAGCACGCCGAGGACCAAGCGGAATTTCGAGACTGCCATGACCGCGACCTCTGACGAACGATGTTACACTATCACATCATCGCCGGAGCAGCGCAAGCGGTCAATCGCGCTTGCGGAACAGCAGCGTCATGCGGTCGCTTTCGCCGATCGCGAGCATCCGCGAGCGCGTCGCGTCGGTCGCCCCGGCGAGCCCCGGCGGCAACGCCCACACCCCGCGCTCGTAGTCCTTGGTGTCGTTGGGATTGGCGTTGATCTCGCTCTTGCCGACCAGGTCGAAGCCGTAGGCGTCCATCAGCGCGATCACGTCGCTCTCGCGCAAGTAGCCCTTGTTGCCATCGGTCAGGGCGTACGGCGCATCCTCGTCGGCGCGATGGTCGGTCACGCCGACCAGCCCGCCCGGCTTGAGCATCCGCCGGATGGTCAGCAGGTCGTCGTGCAGCCACCCGAAGCGGAACTGGTTGTGCATCTCGCGGAAGATCAGCACCCGGTCGACGGTGCCATCGAGGCTCTCGGGATAGCCGCCGGTGTTGAACGCGGTGATGCGGGGCGTCGTCCCCAGGTTCCACCCGGCCGCCTGGGCGGGGAACTTCTCGGCCAGCCCGCCCATCGAATTGAGGAAGTACTGGTTGGTCTCGCCGGTGAGATCGGGCCCCATCGCGATGTAGTGCCCTTGCGGCCCGAGGTAGGGGGCGAGGATGCGCGTGTACCACCCGCCGGCCGGCAGGTAGTCGACCACCGTCATCCCCGGCTCGACCTGGAAGAAAGCCAGCGTCTCGGCCGGATGGCGATATCGGTCGCGCGCGCGGTCCTCGGCGCGGCGCGGATGGGCGAGCGCTTCGGCCAGCGCCGGGCTGGCCGCCTGTTGCGCGGCGCTCGGCAATGGCGCGGCCGCGAGCGGAAGGGTCAGGGCAATGGCGGCGGCAAGCAGCATCGGTCGCATCGGGAATACTCCGTCGAGGGGCCGCGGCAGCCTAGCTTGCGAGCCGAGGATGACAAGCGCATCGCCAAGGCCCATCTGGCCGGCAAAGGAGAGCGTGATGGCAGAGGAAACGGCGATTGTGGCCGGCGGGTGCTTCTGGTGCACCGAGGCGGTGTTCCGCGACGTGATCGGCGTGACGGGGGTCGAGAGCGGCTACATCGGCGGCAGCGTACCCAATCCGACCTACAAGCAAGTGTGCTCGGGGGCCACCGGCCATGCCGAGGCGATCCGGGTGACTTACGATCCGGAGGCGATTTCCTACGCCGAGATCCTCGACGTGTTCCTCGGCACGCACGATCCGACCCAGCTCAACCGCCAGGGCAACGACGTCGGCACGCAATACCGCTCGGCGATCTTCCCGCTGGACGACCAACAGCGCGCCGGGGCCGCGGCGGCGATCGCACGGTGGAACGCCGAGCACCCCGGCCACGCGGCCGTGACCACGATCGAAGGCCCCGCCGACTGGTATCCGGCCGAGGACTATCACCAGGAGTATTGGGAAGGTGAAGGCCAGCGCAATCCGTACTGCCTGGCGACGATCCCGCCCAAGCTGATGAAGCTGCGCAAGAGCTTTCAGGCAAAGGTCAAGTCGGCTTGAGGTAACCGGTTGTTAACCGTCTGTTTTCACGGGCTGTTCACGAACCTGGCGATGAAGAACCCGTCTAGCCCGCCGTGGACGGCAAGCATCCCGAGGTCGGTCCGCAACCAGCCTTCGGGCGTCACCGGCAGGCCGGCCGGCACTTCGGCGGGCGCGATCGGGTCGGGCGCCAGAGCGATCCCCGGCACTTGCCCTTCACCTTCCTCGCGCTCGAGCGAGCACACCGAATAGACCAGCCGTCCCCGGGGCGCGAGCCAGCCGGTGGCGCGCTCGACGAGCCGCGATTGCAGCTCGGCCATCTCGGCGATCTGCCGCGGACCGATGCGGTGGAGCACGTCGGGATGGCGGCGAGCGGTGCCGGTCGCGGTGCACGGCGCGTCGAGCACGATCGCGTCGTAGCCGCCCTCGGGCCGCCACTTCAGCGCGTCAGCCACGATCACTTCGGCGCGGAGCCCGGTGCGGCCCAGATTCTCGCGCAGCCGCTCGAGGCGCTTGCCGCCCACGTCGAGCGAGGTCACCTGCCACCCGGCCGCGGCCAGCTGCAGGGTCTTGCCGCCGGGCGCAGCGCAGAGGTCGAGCGCTCGCCTGCCTTCGCCCGTTCCCAGCAGCCGGGCCGGCAGGGACGCCGCCAGGTCCTGCACCCACCACGCGCCTTCGGCGAAGCCCGGCAAGTCGGTGACCGCGGTGCCGCGCGGCAGGCGGACATGGCCCGGCGCGAGGCTCTCTCCGTCGAGCCTGCGCGCCCACTCCTCCGTCGCTGCCGGATCGCGCAGCGTCAGGTCGAGCGGCGGCGGTTCGGCGAGGCCAGCGGCGACGGCGGCGGCGCGCTCGCCCCATCGCGCGGCCACCGCGGGCGGCAGCGTCGGCGCTCGGGGTAGTGTGGCGCCCTGCCTGACCAGCGTCGAGAACACCCCGTGCGCCAGCCGCCGCGGCCCGCCCGCCAGCAGCGGCAGTCCGGTCGCGATCACCGCGTGCGGCGGCGTCTCCAGCCGCAGCCACTGGGCGAGCATGATCCGCAGCACCATACGCGCCTTGGCGTCGTCGGCCAGCCGCTGGCGGGTGGCGGAATCGATCAGCGCGTCGAGATCGACCAGCCAGCGCAGCACTTCGCTCGCGACCGCGCGGGCCAGCGCGCCGTCCGAGCTGGTCACCAGGCCCGCGGTCGCCGCGCCGGCCGCCTGGTCGAGCGTCTTGCCGCGGCGCAGGACCGCGTCGAGCAGTTTGAGCGCGGCACGGCGGGCGGCGAGGCCCTGGATTTCCGGCGGGCGGTTCATCGCGCGTTCCCTAGAAGGTGTTGCGTCGCGCCGCCACCCGGCCCATCGCGCGGGTCATGAGCGCACGCGCCACGCAACGCCCGCGGCCCTTCGCCAAGCCGGCCCACTGGAGCGACGCTCCGCCGCCCCGGCCGGCCGCTCCGCAGGACGATGCCGAGGAGCTCGGTCCGACCCGCTACGGCGAGTGGGTCAAGGACGGCATCGCGGTCGATTTCTGACGCCGGCGGCCGGCGCGATGGTTAATTTCGGTACACCCGGCGATTAACCAGCGCTTGAGAAAAATTGCCTATCCGAACAGTCGGCAAGGGTGGGGGGCATATGGACAAGCGGGCGGCTTTCAGGTTTCCGACGGACCTCGAGGCAGACTGCCGCTCCGGCGGACACGCGTGGAAATCCCGCATGCGCAACGTCTCGACCGGCGGCTGCATGATCGAATGCCCCGAGGCCGAGCTGGCCAAAGGGGGCCCGCTGCGGCTGCGCCTCAAGGGGCTCCCGGCGATCGACGGCGAGGTCGCCTGGCAGCACCGCGGCCACGCCGGCGTCAAGTTCCGTGCCGCGCTCGAGCCGGCGCTGCTCGAGGAGCTGGCGTTCCGCACGCCCGACGGCCTGCTGGCGGCGCCGCTGCCGCTCTCCCCGCAACCGGCCAGCGCGCCGCCGCGCGGCGCCCCGCCGGCTCTGCACGGGCAGTTGGTCAAGCGCAGCTGGCCGGGGCCCGACGGCGGCCTGGACGGCTTGGCCAAGGCCAGTTGAGGCTCCCGATCGGGCGAGCCCACGCCCGCCCTCTCCCGCAACCGCCGGAACGGCCCCTTGCCTGGCCGGTTGCCACCTCGTTAGGACTCCGCCGCGGCGGCGGCGAAACGAGGAGAGGCCCATGCGCATCAACCTGGGGCCGGCCATCGCGGCCGCGGCCGTGCCGCTCGCGGCTTTGGCCGCGTGCACGACGCAAGGCATCGAGAGCGACGGCCACGCCGACGCGGCGCCGGAACATCACACGGGTGCGATGCACGATTCGCCGGTCCCCGGCGGGATCGTCCACGACGGCGGCGCGATCGCGGCGATGCACGATCAGTATGCGCGGCCGCGCGCCGGCCCGGTCGCGGCCACGGGCGCCAGCGCCTGGGTCGGGCCTGCGCCGGCCCCGGCGTTCGTCGCCGGCCCGCTGCCGCCGGCGGGACCGCCAGCCCCGGTGCCGGCGGCTGTAGCCAACCGCCAGCCGAGCCCGCCGGCCGCTCAACCGGCGGTCGCGGCGTCCGACATCGTCCGGCCCGAAGCCGCCCAGCCCGTTCCCGCGCTGCAGCCGGCCGCCGCCAGCGCTTCGCTCCGCGCCCAGGGGCTGGCGCTGTTCAACAGCTTCTCGTGCGGCGCCTGCCACGCTTTCGCCGACGCCGGCGCCAGCGGCGCGGTCGGCCCCTCGCTCGATCGCCACCTGGCCGTCCGCGCCGTCGTCGACACGGTCACCGATGGCCGTGGGGCGATGCCGGCTTTCGGCGGGCAGATGAGCGATGCCGAAATCCTCGCGCTGGCGACCTACATCTCGCAGTTCTCGCGCTAGCTCAGGCGCGGCGGCGCCGCACCGTTGCCGGCCGGTCGCGCAACGGACCGTCCTTGACCACCGAATCGCGGCTGTGGACCAGCTCCTGCGCGGTCAGCGCGGCGACCGCGCCCCACACCAGGTGCGCAGCGACCATCAGCGCGTTGCGGCGGAGCGGGTGGCGATGCGCCGGCGTGAGGATGCCCACCGCCGGCACCCACCCGAAGTAGCTCGCGGTCCACAGGGCGAGGCCGCCGACGATGCCGCGCCGCACCGGCACGTCCGCGTCAGTCGCGGTCAGCAGGGCGCCCGCCGCGGCGCCGAACGCGAAATGCGCGGCCAGCGACAGGTCCTCGGCGCCCGCCTCGCTCGCCGGCGCGAAGATCGTCTCGGTGATCTCGCGCGGCGGCAGCGGATAGCGCTCGGCGGGCGGCAGCAGTCCGTGCATCCGGCGCATCGCCGCGGTCATCGCCGCGGTGGCGACGAACCCGGCGATGGCGCCGATCAGCAGGCGGCTGGAAAGCGGCTCGCGGCTCATGACTGGTTCGTCGCGGCGGTCATCACCGTCAGGATTGCCGCACGGCGATAATCGTTCCCGGGCTGGCTATCGCCGCGTCACGCGCCACACTGTATTGCCGACGTCGTCCGCCACGAGCAGCGCCCCGTCACCGGCGATCGCCACCCCCACCGGCCGCCCCTGCGCCTTCCCGCCGGCGGTGAGGAAGCCGGTCAGCACCTCGACCGGCGGACCGGCGGGCCTGCCGCCGGCGAACGGGACGAAGATCACCCGGTAGCCGCTGCGCGGATTGCGGTTCCACGAGCCGTGCTGGCCGACGAACGCGCCGCTGGCGAAGGACGGGCCGAGCGCCCCGCCGCGCGCGAATGCCAGCCCGAGCGAGCCGGTATGCGGACCGAGCGCGTAGTCGGGCACGATCGCGCGGGCGACGAGGTCCGGCCGCCGGTCGGCCTCGGCGATGCGGTCATCGAGATGATCGCCGAAGTAGCTGAACGGCCAGCCGTAGAACCCCCCGTCGACGACGCTGGTCATGTAGTCGGGCACCAGGTCGCTGCCGAGCTCGTCGCGCTCGTTGACCACGGTCCACAGCGCGCCCGTCGCCGGCTCGAAATCCATGCCGACTGGGTTGCGCAGCCCGGTGGCGAACGCGCGGCCGGCACCGGATGCGGCGTCGATTTCCCAGATCTGCGCCCGGCCTTCCTCCTCGGCCAGGCCGTGCTCGGCGACGTTGCTGTTCGAGCCGATGCCGACGTAGAGCCGCCGCCCGTCGGGCGAGGCGACGAGGCTCTTGGTCCAGTGGTGGTTGCGCCGGCCGGCGGGGAGCCCGGTGAGCCGGCGCGGGTCCGCGGCGATCACGGTGTCGCCCTCGCGGTAGGGAAACGCCAGCACCGCGTCGGTGTCGGCGACGTAGAGCGTGCCGCCGGCGAGAGCCAAGCCGAACGGCGCGTTGCGGCCGGCGAGCAGCACCGAGCGGGTCTCGGCCGCACCGTCGCCGTCGGCATCGCGCAGCAGGGTGATGCGGTTGGCGCTGGGCACTGCGCCGCCGGCCTTCTTCTGGAACATCCGGAAGAACCACCCCTTGAGGCCCTTGCCGTCCTCGGGCCGCTCGGGCGCGTTGGTCTCAGCGACGAGCACGTCGCCGTTGGGCAGCACGGCGAGCCAGCGCGGGTGATCGAGGCCTTGCGCGAACGGCGCGACGGCGAGCCCGGGACCGGCGACGGGGGTGGCGCCGGCGGGCCAGCCGACCGCCTCGGCCACCTTGACCGTGGGGATCAGCGTGTGGACCGGCGGCGGCAGCTCGGGCGCGGGGCCGATGCCCTGCTCGAGCGCCAGCCGGGCGCGGTCGCCGCAGCCGGCGAGCGCCAGCGCCATGAGGAACACCAGGGCCTTCCGCATCGGAACGGCTCCCTTGGATAACGCTCCTTAGTGCCGAGCCGACGAACCCGGGTTCATCGCGCTGCGGCGCCTAAATCCAGCCGGCCAGCTCGCGCCGCACCAGCGCCTCCAGCATCGCCATCCCCGCCTCGCCGGCGTTGAGGCACGCCAGCGCGGCGAAATGCTCGCCGCCGGCCGCGTGGAACTGCTCGCGGCCGCGGATCGCCAGCTCCTCGAGCGTCTCGAGGCAGTCGGCGGCAAACCCGGGCGCCGCCACGGCCAGCCGCCGAGTGCCGCGCGCGGCTTCCTCGGCCAGCACGTTGTCGGTCGCCGGCTCGAGCCATTTGGCCCGGCCGAAGCGCGACTGGAACGTCGTCACCAGCCGCAGGCCCGGCCGGGTAAGCGCTTTCTCGAGCAGCCGGGCGGTCTCGCGGCACTGGTCGTGGTACGGATCGCCGAGCGCGCGCGTCCGCTCGGGCATGCCGTGGAAGCTGAGCAGCAGCACTTCGGGCGCGAACGGCAGCGCGTCGAGCTGCGCGCCGAGGTCGCCGGCCAGCGCGCCGATGTAGGCCGGGTCGGCGTAGTACGGCGGCAGCGTGCGCAGCGCCGGCTGCCGGCGCATCGATCGCAGCGCGTCGGCCGCGGCATCGACCACCGTGGCGGTCGTGGCGGCGCAGTACTGCGGGTAGAGCGGCGCCACCAGGATGCGCTCGCAGCCGGCCTCGAGCAGCCCCTGCAGCTCGGCGCCGATCGCCGGGCGGCCGTAGCGCATCGCGTGCGCGACCCTGACGCCGTCGCCCAGCCGCGTCTGCAGCCGCTCCGCCTGCTCGGCGGTGATCGCGGCGAGCGGCGAGCCGGCTTCGGTCCACACTTGCGCATAGGCGCGGGCCGACTTCCGCGGCCGCGTCTGCAGCACGATCCCGCGCAGGATCGGCTGCCAGGCGTAAGCCGGGATCTCGACGACGCGCCGGTCGGACAGGAACTCGCCGAGGTAGCGCTTGACCGCGCGCGGGGTCGGCGCGTCGGGCGTGCCGAGGTTGACCAGCAGCACGCCGACGCCGCTCATAGCCCGCCCGAGAGCAGCGGCAGGCGGCGCAGGCGCAAGCCGGTGGCGGAGAACAGCGCGTTGGCGATCGCCGGGGCCACCGGTGCGACCGCCAGCTCGCCGGGATCGAACGGCTCGGCCTGGCTCTCGACCAGGTCGATGGCGATCTCGGGACTGTCGGCGAGCGTCGGCAGGGCGAGCCCGGCGAGCCGGCCCGGCGTCGGCAGCCCGCGCTCGTAATCGACCCCCGAGCCGAGCGCCAGGCCGACGCCGTAGAGCAGCCCGCCCTCGATCTGCTGCAAGGCGATGTCGCGGTTGACGACGCGGCCGATGTCGACCGCGGCGGCGAGCTTCTCGACGCGCACGCCGCCCTCGCCGGCAACCGCCGTCGCGACCAGCGCGATGCGTCCTCCGGTTCGGCCGCCGGCCTCCGCGTCGCCCATCCGGTGGCAGGCGAGGCCTTGCGAGGTGCCCGCCGCGCCGCCGCCCCACTCGCCGAGGCGCGCGGCGCGCTGCAGGCACTGGGCGAGCCGCAAGTCGCCGCCGAGCATGGCGATGCGGAAGCTGAGCGGCTCCTGCTCGTGGCGCCGGGCCACTTCGTCGATGAAGCTCTCGACGAAGAAGCAGGTGTAGCCGTGGGCGTTGCCGCGCAGCCGCCCGCTGGGCAGCGGGATGCGCACTGGCACGTGGTCGATGGCGACGTTGGGAATGCCGTACGCCGGCATCAGCCCTTCGAGCGCGAGCGGATCCGGCTCGTCCTCGACGGCGTCGATCGCCGCCCAGCTCGTCAGGTTGCCGAACAGCCGGCGGCCGAACTCGAGCGCCGCCGGCGGCATCGCCAGGCGCGCGCGGAAAGTGTCGATATGGCCCTCGGCGCCGAGCCGGGCGCTGAGCACCGCGGCGACCGGCGGGCGCGGCCGCAGCGCCAGCTGCTCCTGCCACCGCGACCAGACCAGCTGCACCGGGCGGCCAAGCTCGCGGGCGATCAGCGCCACTTCGATCGCGTGGTCATGCTCGAGCCGCCGGTCGAAGCTGCCGCCCGCCGGCATCGGGTAGAGCACGACGTCGCCGAGCTCCATGCCGAGCGCCCGGGCCGCGGCGGCGCGGGCGCGCTCGGGCGCCTGGCTGGCGAGCCACAGCTCGAGCCGCCCGTCGGCGAGACGCGCGGTCGCGCTGGCGGTCTCGATCGTGCCGTGTGCCGCCGGCATGACGTCGAAGCGCAACGCGAACGTCGGCGTCTCCATCAGCTCGTCGCCCGCGCCGCGCGTGGCGATGCGTTGCGGCTCGCCGCGCCGCACGCCGGCATCGAGCGCCTCGTCGATCCGCGCCGAGGTGACCGGCCCGGTCACGCGGAAGCGCGGCGCCATCGCCTCGAGCGCCTGCTCCGCCGCCCACCAGTCGGTCGCCGCCGCAGCCAGCCAGCGCTTGCCCTCGACGATGCCGACGAGCCCGCGTCGCCCGGCGGCGGCCTCGCGCTCGAAGCTGCTCAGCTCGGCGCGGCCGAGCGGACCGTGGCGGATCGCCGCAAAGACCATGTCCGGCAGGCGCACGTCGCCGGCGAACAGGTAGCTGCCGTCGACCTTGGACGGCAGGTCGAGCCGCGGGAACGGCAGCTCGCGGACATCCTCGCCGGGCATCGCCGTCGACGGGTCGGCCGGCGGCTCGGGCTTGAGCGGGGGCGGGTCGGGGGCATCGTAACCCGCCGCGTCCGCCGCCAGCTCGGCGAAGCTCAGCCGCTGCGGCCCGTGGACGATGAAGCCCTCGGCCGCGCCGCATTCCTCCCACGCCACGCCCCAGCGGTCGGCCGCGGCCATCGCCAGCATCGCCCGCGCCGCCGCCGCCGCCTCGCGGCATGGCCGCTCGAACGCGGCCAGCGCAGTGCCCTCGGCCGTCGCGCCGAAGCGCTCGTCCTCGGCCCAGCGGCGCAGGAACCAGTCGTCCGGCTCGTCGGCCAGCGCCGCCACCGCCGGCCGCCACAGCGGGGCCCAGCGCGCCGCCAGCGGCAGGTTGACGTAAGCCCCGCTGACCGGCGCCGGCTCGACCGCAACCTGCCGCCAGTCGGCGCCGAGCTCCATCGCCACGACTTGCGGCAGCAGCGTGGTCACCCCTTGGCCCATCTCGAGCTGCGGCACCGCGACGGTGACGACGCCGTCGCCGCCGATCTTGAGCCAGGCGTTGAACGCCGTCTCGCCGCGCCCCGGCGTCAGCGGCGAATCGTAGCGGCGCGGCAGCAGGTTCCATGCGACCAGCAAGCCGCCGCCGACGGCCGCGCCGGCCAGCAGGCCGCGCCGCGAGACGTGCAGCCGCTTCAGGCGCGCGCCCTCACCGTCGGTCGAGCCATTCGCCGAGCCGCGCGGCGATCTGCGCGAACGCCTCGCCGTGCGCGCCGTCGCCGGACGCGGGCGGCTGCCCGGCGTCGCTGGCGACGCGGATCTCGAGGGCCAGCGGGATACGCCCGAGGAACGGCTCGCCCAGCGCCCGCGCCGCCGCTTCCGCCCCGCCCGAGCCGAACGGGTCGCTCGGCTGACCGCAATGCGGGCACAAGTAGCCGGCCATGTTCTCAACGATGCCGACGACGGGGATCTCGGCCTGGCGGAACAAGTCGAGCGCGCGGGTGGCGTCGATCAGCGCCAGGTCCTGCGGGGTCGAGACGACGATCGCGCCCGCCGGCTTGAACTTCTGCAGCATGGTGATCTGCACGTCGCCGGTGCCGGGCGGCAGGTCGACCAGCAGCACTTCGGCATCGCGCCATTGCGCGTCCATCAGCTGGCCGAGCGCGCTGCCGGTCATCGGCCCGCGCCAGGCGATCGCCTTGCCCGGGGCGATCAGCTGGCCCATCGACAGCAGCTTGACCCCGAAAGCGGTCTCGACCGGGATCAGCTGTTGTCCCTCAGCCGTCGGCTTGCTGTTCGATGCATCGAGCAGCATCGGCTGCGACGGGCCGTAGATGTCGGCATCGACCACGCCGACCTTGCGCCCGGCCCGCGCCAGCGCCACCGCGAGGTTGGCGGTCAGCGTCGACTTGCCGACCCCGCCCTTGCCCGAGCCGATCGCGACGATCCGCCGCTCGACCTTGTCCGCCATTAGCGCCACGCGCACTTCCGCCACGCCCTCGATCGCGCCGACCGTCGCCTCGAGCTCGCGCTGCAGCGCGGCCGCTTCCGGCCGGCCGAGGCCGCCGGCGTCGGCCACCAGCGTCGCCACGCCCTCGGCCAGGCGGACCGAGCGGATGCGCGGGGCGATGTGCGAGGGAAGCTGCTGCTGGATGTCTTCGGCAGACGTCATTGCGCGCCTGCTAGCGCTTCTCTCCGGCCGGCGCAGCGAAAAATCCGCGGTCCCCTGTTTTTATCGGGCCGGCCCCCTATAAACACCTCCATGGAACGACTGGGCGGGCTGATCGAGAGGATCGCGCTGGCGATGGCCGGCAAGCGCAGCCCCTGGGGCAAGCCTCCCGGGGGCGCCGGCAACGAGGGCGGCGGCGAAGGCGAGGACGGCGAGACGCCGCCGGCGAGCGAGGACCAGCCCAAAGGCCCGCGCAATCCGTGGCTGCCCGGCGGCGGCTCCGAGGACCGCCCGCGCCGCTCGGCCAACATCGAGGACATCTTCAAGCACCGCGGGCCCGAAGGTCCGCGCCGGGCGGGCGGAGGCGGGCCCAATTTCCGCCTGCCGCAGCGCCCCGGCGGCGGCAGCTGGTTCCCAGTGGCGATCGGCGCGATCGTGCTCATCTGGCTCGGCTTCACCACGATCCACCAAGTGGCGCCGCGCGAGCAGGCCATCGTCACCACGCTCGGCAAGTACAGCCGGACCCTCAACCCCGGGCTCAACTTCACCCTGCCGTGGCCGCTGCAGAGCGTCGATGTCGAGAACGTCAGCGAAATCCGCCTCGAGCGCATCCCCGACGGCACCGAGCAGAAGCTGATCCTGACCGGCGACCAGAACCTGGTCGACCTCAGCTACCTGATCCGCTGGAGCATCAAGGACCTGAAGCAGTTCAAGTTCCAGCTGGCGCTGCCCGAGGAGACCCTGCGCGAGGTGGGCGAGGCGGCGATGCGCGCCTCGGTCGCCGAGCATGACCTCGACCGCGTGCTGTCCGGCGCCGGCCGCGCCGACATCGAGCAGGCGGTGCGGACGCGCATGCAGGCGATCCTCGACGGCTACCGGGCGGGCATCGTCGTCCAGGGCATCGAAATCCAGAAGACCGACCCCCCCGAGCAGGTCGTAGAGGCGTTCAAGGACGTCTCCGCCGCGCAGCAGGACGCCAACGCCGCGATGAACGTCGCACGCACTTACGAGCAGCAGCTGCTCGCCAAGGCCCAGGGCGACGCGGCGGCCTTCAACAAGATCTACGAGGAATACCGGCTCGCGCCCGAAGTGACGCGCCGGCGGCTCTACTACGAGACGATGGAAAGCGTGCTCGGCAAGACCGACAAGACGATCGTGGAATCGGGCGGGGTGACCCCCTACCTGCCGCTGCCCGAAGTGCGCCGGCGGGCGGAGCAGTCGGTGACGGCGGCGACCCCGGCGAGCCCGGGGGGAGGGCGCTGAGGCCATGGCCGACGTCTGGGAAACCTACAAGCTGACGATCATCGCGCTGATCGCGCTGGCGGTGGCGTTCTTCTCGAGCGTGATCGTCGTGGCCGAGACGCAGCAGGCCGTGGTGATCCGCACCGGCGAGCCGGTCCGCACCTACAACCGCTTCCAGCCGAACGTGCCCTACGGCCAGACGAACACCGGCCTGCGGTTCCGCATCCCGTTCATCGAGCGGGTGCAGATGATCGACAAGCGGGTGCTCGACCTCGACATGGAACGGCAGGAGGTCCTCTCGAGCGACCAGCAGCGGCTGCAGGTCGATGCCTACGCGCGCTTCCGCATCATCGACCCGGTGACGATGGTCGAGAACGCCGGGTCCGAGGAAAACGTCGTCCTGCAGCTCCAGCCGATCCTCGGCTCGGTCCTGCGGCAGGAGCTCGGCCGGCGGACATTCGCCTCGATGCTGACGGCCGAGCGCGGCGAGGCGATGACCAACATCCGCAACACGCTCGACCGCCAGGCGCGGCAGTACGGCGCGCAGGTCATCGACGTGCGCGTCAAGCGCGCCGACCTGCCCGAGGGCACGCCGCTCGAAGCGGCCTTCCGGCGCATGGACACCGATCGCAAGCAAGAGGCCGAGACGATCCGCGCCCGCGGCGCGCGCGACGCGCAGATCGTCCGCGCCAACGCCGAGGCCGAGGCCGCCCGCATCTACTCCGACGCCTACGGCAAGAATCCCGAATTCTACGATTTCTACCGGGCCATGCAGAGCTATCGCAGCACGTTCATGGGAGGAGAGGGCCAAAGCTCGTTCATCCTCGATTCGGACAGCGAATACTTCCGCCAGTTCCGCGGCGGCAATCGCTGAGGCGTTAAACCGGGGTTCAGCCCCCCGGGCGTGAATCCGCGCCGGGACTGGAAACGAACGGCGCCCGCCACACATTGGGCGTCTAATGGGAAAAGGAATCAAGAGGACGTGAAGCCCGTGCGCTACTCCTACTCCATCACCGCGGCGCTGCTCGCCGGCGGCGCGGCCATCTCGCTCATCACCGGTCAGCCCGCGGGGGCGCAAGTCGCGCAGAACGATGCGCGGCAGCTGAGCAACGTGGTCCCCCGCGCGGGCGCCCCGACGAGCTTCGCCGACCTGACCGAGCAGCTCCAGCCGGCCGTGGTCAACATCTCCACCCGGCAGCGGATCACGGTCAACACCAACCCGTTCCAGGGCACCCCGTTCGCCGACCTGTTCGGCAACCGCGGCGGCCAGCCGACCACGCGCGAGGCGCAGTCGCTCGGCTCGGGGTTCATCGTCTCGGCCGACGGCTACGTGGTGACCAACAACCACGTCATCCAGCCCGACGGGCGCGCCGAGCTCGAGGAAGTCACCGTCACCATGCCCGACGGCACCGAGTATGCGGCCGAAGTCGTCGGGCGCGACGCCGCCTCCGACCTGGCGGTGCTCAAGATCAGCGGCAGCCGCGAGTTCCCGTTCGTGCACTTTGGCGATTCGAGCCAGGCGCGGGTCGGCGACTGGGTCATCGCCATCGGCAATCCGTTCGGCCTCGGCGGCACCGTCACCTCGGGCATCGTCTCGGCGGTGTACCGCAACACCCAGACCGGCGGCGCCTACGACCGCTACATCCAGACCGACGCCAGCATCAACCGCGGCAACTCGGGCGGTCCGCTGTTCGACATGGAAGGCAACGTCATCGGCATCGCCAACGCGATCTTCTCGCCGTCGGGCGGGAGCGTCGGCATCGGTTTCGCCATCCCGGCCGAGACCGCCGAGCCGATCGTCCGCAAGCTGATCGCCGGCGAGGAGATCCAGCGCGGCTATCTCGGCATCCGCCTCCAGCCGGTGACCGACGACTTCGCCGACGCGCTCGGCATTCCCGAGAACCGCGGCGAGTTCATCCAGTCGGTCGTCGCCGGCGAGCCGGCCGACCAGGCCGGGCTGCAGGTCGGCGACGTGGTGATGAGCGTCGACGGCAAGGACGTGACGCCGTCGCAGACGCTGTCGTTCATCGTCGCCAACATCGAGCCGGGCAGCCGGATCAACGTCGAGGTGCTGCGCGACGGCCGGACCCTGACCGTGCCGGTGACGATCGGCCGGCGGCCGAGCGAGGAAGAGCTGGCCTCGCAACTGTTCAACCCCGACGAGCAGTCGCCGTTCGAGCGCACGCCGCAGGGCGCCGGGCTGATCGAGCAGGCGCTCGGGCTGGCCGTGCAGCCGCTCTCGCCGCAGATCGCCGCGCAGCTCGGCCTGCCCGCCGGAACCGCCGGGCTGCTCATCACCGACGTCGATCCGAATTCGGATGCCGCCGCCAAGGGCCTGACCCGCGGCACGGTGATCCTCGCCGCGCAATACCGCGGGCGCCGCGAGACGCGCACGATCGAGAATCTCGAAGCGATCGTCCAGGCGGCCAAAGCCGCCAACGGCGAAGCCGTGCTGCTGCGGGTCCGCGGCCGCGGCGCGCCCGAGCTGACGATCGACGTCCGGTTGCGCTGACGGGAACCCGCCGCCGTTCGCGCGGCGGGGCCTCTATTGGTTTCCGGCCGGCTGCCCGCCGCGCTGGACCTGGACCGTTCCCGACGTGGGCGGCGGGCGGCGCGGCGCCGAGCCGGCGCCGGTCGCCTGGTCGAGGAAATCGTCGCTCGCCGCTTGCGGCGCGTTGCGGCCGGTGACCGGTGCCGGAGCGGTGGCCGGCGGATCCTCCTCGCCCTCGGCTGGGAACGGCACGCCGCGGCGCTCGCCCGCCGGGACGGGCTCGATCAGGTTGCCGTCCTCGTCGATGAAGTAATAGTCGTCGTCCGGATCGCCGTACATCCACTCCTCGTCGGGCTCGAGCTGCCATTCGGGCAGCTTGAGGTCGGTGTCGAACTCCTCGACCGGCCGGCCCCGGACGGCGAAGCGCATGAAGTCGGAGAACGCGCGCGCGGGCGCGGTGCCGCCCTGCAGGCCGGCGACGGCCCTGGCGTCGTCGCGGCCCATCCACACCCCGGTGGTGATGCCGCTGGAGAAGCCGACGAACCAGCCGTCCTTGTTCGAGCTGGTCGTGCCGGTCTTGCCGGCGACCGGGCGGCCGATCTGCGCCGCGCGGCCGGTGCCGGTGTTGACCGCCGTCTGCAGCAGGTCGGTGATGCCCGCGGCGACGTAGTCGGGGACCAGCTGGTAGGCGCGCGGCTGCGCGTGCTGGTAGAGCACCTCGTCGTTGCCGGTGACCACCTTGGTGATCCCGTAGGGCTCGACCGAGCGGCCGCCGGCGGAAACCGCCGCGAATGCGCGCGTCAGGTCGATCACCCGCACTTCCGAGCTGCCCAGCACCATCGACGGATACGTCGAGATCGGCGTGGTGATGCCGAACCGCCGCGCCATGCCGGCCACCGTCGAGAACCCGACCTCGTTGCCGAGCTGCGCGGCGACGGTGTTGATCGAGTAGGCGAACGCGGTGCGCACGTCGATCTCGCCGACGTTGCGTCCGCTCGAGTTGCGCGGGCTCCAGTCGCCGATCCTGACCGGCACGTCGTTGACGCGGTCGTCGGGCGTGTAGCCCGCTTCGAGCGCGCTGAGGTAGACGAACAGCTTCCACGCCGAGCCGGGCTGGCGCAGCGCGTCGGTGGCGCGGTTGTAGTTCGACTTGACGTAGTCGGTGCCGCCGACCAGCGCCAGCACCGCGCCGTCGCGGTCGAGGCTGACCAGCGCGCCCTGCGCCCCGCCCGGGGCGTTGGCGCGGATCGCGGCGGTCGCCGCGCGTTGCATCCCCGGGTCGATCGTCGTCCACACCTCGATCGGCTCGGTGCCGCCGTTGGGCAGCAGCAAGTCGAGCTGCGGCAGCACCCAGTCGGTGAAGTAGCGGAACGAGTTCTGCCCTTCCTCGGGCTTGAGCCTGACCGCCGATACGTCGACCGCGGCGGCCTCGGCCGCGCCGATCGCGCCGTACTTGCGCATCTGCTCGAGCACCACGTTGGCGCGGCCGACCGCGGCGTCGACGTCGGCGGTCGGCGAGTACCGGCTCGGCGCCTTGACCAGGCCGGCGATGATCGCCGCCTCGGCGGTCGACAGCTCGCGCGCCGAATGGCTGAAGAACCGGCGGCTGGCGGAATCGATGCCGTAGGCGCCGCCGCCGAAGTAGACCTTGTTGAGGTACAGCTCGAGGATCTGCTCCTTGGAGAACTTGCTCTCCAGCGCCAGCGCCAAGATCATCTCGCGCGCCTTGCGGTCGGGCGTGCGGTTCGAGTTGAGGAAGATGTTGCGGGCGAGCTGCTGGGTGATGGTCGAGGTCGCGCGGATCGGCCGGTCGTCGCGGAACGAGACGTAGACCGCGCGGACCAGCCCGAGCGGGTCGATGCCCCAGTGCGAGTAGTAGCGGCGGTCCTCGACCGCGACCATCGCGTCCTTCATCACCTGGGGAATCTCGCTCGAATCGAGCCATTGGCCGTAGCTCGGCCCGAGCGCGACGATCTCGCTGCCGTCGCGCGCGCGGACGACGATCGTCTGGCCGACCTGGCTGGTCATCAGCGTCGAGTAGCCGGGCATCGAGCGCGCCGCGAAATAGACCGCGGTGCCGAGCGCCAGCAGCACCAGCGCCGCGAACGCCCCGCCCCACACGAGCAGGCGCCTGAGCCAGATGCGCCACCGCGAGCGCGGGCGCGGCGGCTCGGCTTTCCGTCGGTTAGCGGTGCGTGCGCCCCGCCTCTGCTGCGCCATCGAGCTTCGTCATCCTGCAGCCGGGCGTGGCTCGCCCTCGCATCCCGCGCCGATCTGCATAGGGCAATCGGAACGCAGCGTTAACGCCGGGCGGGCGCGGGCGCCCTAGTTATCCTCCGGCTTGAAGTCGAGCGCGGCGCTGTTGATGCAATAGCGCAGGCCGCCCGCATCGCGCGGCCCGTCGGGGAACACGTGCCCGAGGTGGCCCTCGCAGCGCGCGCAGACCACTTCGGTGCGGACCATGCCGTGGGCGGTGTCGCGATGCTCCTCGACCGCGTCGCCCGCCATCGGCCGGGTGAAGCTGGGCCAGCCCGAGCCGCTGTCGAACTTGGCCTCGCTGTCGAACAGCGGCTGCCCGCAGGCGGCGCAGAGGTATTCGCCGGCCGCCTTGTTCTTCTCGTACTTGCCGGTGAACGCACGCTCGGTCCCGGCCTCGCGCAGGACCCGGTACTGCTCGGGCGTCAGCTTCTCGCGCCACTCGGCGTCGGTCAGGTTCATCTTCTCGGGCATCGGCGCCTCCTTGGGCCAGATATGGGGGTCGGGCCGGCTGCGTCCAACCGGGCTACTGCGCGCTAGAGCCGCACTTCCTCGATCCGCGAGATCCTCAACGCGCCGGAGCCGTCGCGAGCGAAGTAGAACTTGAGCACCGCTTCGATCGAGCCCAGGGGCTCCAGCCTCGTCGTTGCCGCGGCTGCCCAGCAATCCGGCAGGCGGAAGAGCGCCAGTTGCTGCCACTGCGCGATGCCCGGAAAACCGTCGTCGTCGAGATCGTCGGCGATCGTTACCCACTCGCCGTCCGGGCCGACGTAGGTCGCCCCGGGGGTGAACAGGTCGTCGAGCGGGAAGGGCTCGCCCTCGCCCATCCGCTCGAAGAACAGGCCGACCAGCGCCGGCGCCTCGGTCGCTTCGAGGTCGGCGACGTACTGCCGGCGTTGCTTCTCCGCCTCGGCCTGGCGGTCGGCGTCGCCCGGCAGCGAAGGCGGGATGGCCCCGGCGTTGCCGAACAGCGCGATGGCGAGCAGCAGCCCACCGAGCGCGCGGGCGGCTGCAACGCTCACGCGTTGACGTCCGCATAGTGCGCCGGCGGCGGGATGCCTTCCATCTTCTCGGTGAGCAGCGGGCGGAAGCTCGGGCGGCTTTTCATCACCCGGTACCAGCCGTGCGAGCCATCATGCCCTTTCCAGTCGATGCCGCCGAGGTAGTCGGCGACGGAAATCTGCGCCGCGGCGGCGAAGTCCGCAAGGCTCATCTGCGCGCCCGCCAGCCAGCGGTTGTTGTCGATCAGGTAGTCGATGTAGTCGAGGTGTTCGTGCGCCAGCCGCATCGCCGCGCGCAGCGCGCCCGAATCCGGCGACTGGCGCAGCACCAGCCGCTTCTTCATCTTCTCGTTGAGCAGCGGATAGGTGACGTCGGCGTAGAACGTCTCGTCGAACAGCGCGGTCAGCCGGCGGATCTCGGCCCGGCCGACCGCGGTGCCGAGGATCAGCGGGCTCTTGTCGACGGTCTCCTCGAAGTATTCGCAGATCGCCTGGCTGTCGATCAGCGTGAGGTTCTTCTCCTCCAGCCGCAGCACCGGCGTGCGGCCGGCCGGATTATAGGCGTAGAACTGCTCGCCGGCGTCCCACGGCGTCTCGCGCCTGAGCTCGTAGCCGACGCCCTTCTCGCCGAGCGCGAGCCGGACCTTGCGGCTGAACGGACAGAGCGGGAAGTAAAAGAGCTGCCACATGCTTGCGCCGCGGTCATGCCGCAAGGCACGGGCGCCGTCTACCGGGCGGCGCGAGGATTATTCGCCGGCGTCGGCCACCCAGGGGTCGTGCAGGTCCTCGGCGATGCGGTCGCCCATCGCCCGCAGCTCGGGCAGCATCGCCTCCAGCGTCGCGGCCATCGTCGCCATCGCGCCCATCATCTGCGGCAGCCGATGGGCGAACTCGCGCGGCGCCTCGGCGTCTTCGGTGTCGACCAGGTCGCCGACGCGCAAGTCGGGATCGATCCGCTCCGGGTCCTCGCCGGCGATCTCCGCCAGCGACTTCATCAGCGGCGCCGCCGGCATCGCCAGCACCGCGCCGGTGACGGCCTCCGCGGTCGCGGCGATCTGCGCCTGGCGCGCGGGATCGCGCAGCGCCTCGGCGAGGCGGCCGGCATCGCTGTCGGATTCGGCGGCCGACGCCGCGGCGGGGACCAGCACGCAGGCGGCAATCAGCGCTGGAAGGGCGAGGCGCATCGGTCCGTCTCCTGTGCAGAACGGTCCGGCGGCGCATGGCATGCCACCGCTGAAGCGAGCCTGAACCTAGAGGCCCGACGCCTCGAGCGCGGTCAGGCAGGGCTGCATCACGCTGTCGACGAACGCGGCGGGATCGCCGGCCTCCATCGCCCGCGCCTGGAGCGCCTCGACCTCGGTCTTGAGCAGCGCCTGGAGCTGCTCGCGCGACAGGCCGAGCTCGTCGATCAGCCGCGCGCCGGCGCGCACGAAGTATTCCTTCCCGCGCTCGCCGAGCGGCGGATAGGCGCGCGCCGAGGCGATGCCGCGCTGCTGCTCGTTGGCGACGATGGCGAACGCGGCCGAGCAGCGCAGCTGCATCCGCTGCTCGAGCGACATGTCGCGCTGCCGCTCCTGCGCCGTCGCGGGAGCCGCGAGCAGGAGCGCGGAGATCAGGGCGAGGGCTCGCGTCATGCGGCTCGCCTTAGCCGGGCCAAGCTGAACGAACACCGTCAGCCGACCGCCTGCGCCTGGCGGCGGGTTTCGGCGAATTTCTCGCGCCGCGCCTGCTCGAAGGCCACGCGCCGCTCGAAGCCGGCGTCCTCCGGATAGTCGCGATAGTCGGCGAGTATCTCGTCGAAGATCTCGCGCAGCTCGTCCTTGTGATCGGGATGTGTGAAGATGTTGGCGCGGTTCTCGCGGATGCCGTCGAGGATGCGCGCGCCGATCGTGTCGGGCTCCATGCCGAACTGGTGGATGCCGGCGAGCCGCTCGACCGCCGCAGGGTCGACCGGCTGCATCGCGCGCTTGAGCGCGTCGGGCCGCACGGCGTCGCTGGCGTAGATCAGGCTCTTGACCAGCCCCGGATGCACCACCGAGACGCCGATGCCGTACGGATACATCGAGTGGCGCAGCGAATAGGAGAGCCCGCGCACCGCGAACTTGGCGGTGTTGTAGATGCCGGGCGCGCCGCTGGCGATGAAGCTCGCCATGCTGGCGGTGTTGGTGATGTGGCCGCCGGTCACCTCCCCCGACCGCGCGCGCGCCTTCATTCGCGGCGCGAACGTCATCACCCCGTTGATCACCCCGCCGAGGTTGACCCCGAGGACCCAGTCCCAGTCGTCGTAGGAGCTGTCCTCGATGGTCTGGAAGAGGTTGATGCCGGCGTTGTTGAACAGCAGGCTGACCGGGCCGAGCTCGGCCTCGACCTGGTCGGCGGCGGCGGCGAACCCGGCGCGGTCCATCACGTTCAATTGGACGCCCATGACCGCGCGGGTGTCGACGCCGGCCAGCGCGGCGTCGATCGAGTCCTGGCGGATGTCGGCGATCGCCACCTTGCAGCCTTCGCCCAGCAGGTTGCGGACGATGCCGATGCCCACCCCGTTGGCCCCGCCGGTGACGAAGGCGGTGCGGCCGGCGAAGTCCTTCATCCTACTCTCCTATCCAGGGGTCCTTCGAGACGGGCCTTGGACCCTTCGACAAGCTCAGGGCTCAGTCTCTCCTCAGGATGAGCGGCTATTTCTAGTCCCGCCCATCCTGAGGAGCGGCTGAGGAGCCGCGGGGCGCGTCACGAAGACGCGTCTCGAAGGACCTTCGCGTCCATCGCCAGCACCGGGTTCTCCTTCCCGCTCTCGCGCCCGGGCAGGAACTCGTTGAGGATGCGCCGCAGGCTGAACAGCCAGCGCCCGTCGACGCGCTCGAGCTCGTCCTCGTAGATGCCGAACGTGCCGAGCGTCGGGGTCAGCCGACCGGCCGCGTTGCGCGGGCCGTCGTTGGCGCACTCGAACCAGAACCCGGTGTGCCAGGCGCGGTCGCCCTCGACCCGGATGGTCGAGTGGCACAGCACGTGGCGCAGCACTGCCGGCTTGCGGTCGACGTCGACGTAGATCGCCCCGACCGCTTCCTTGAAGTTCTTGGCGGCGGACTTGATCTCGTCGCGCCCGGTGACCGAGCCGCGCGCGAACTCGAGCGTGCCGTCCTCGGTGAAAGTGTCGGCGTACGTGTCGAAGTCGTTGTAGTCCATCGCGAACAGGTAGCGCGACAGCAGGTCCTCGATCTCGGCGCGGTCGCGCGCGTAGCCATCGTCGTAAACTGGGCGCGTCATGCCTTGAGCTTCTCCTGCCGGGCGATCTCGGCGGCGTGGACCGGGTTGCGGAACAGCCGCGCGAACGTCTGCTTGTACTCGTGGTTCTCTGGCCGCTTGTGCGGCACCGCGGCGACCATCGCCGCGGCGCGATCCTTCACCCCGTCGAGGAATTCGGAGTGCGTCAGGATGAACAGCTCGTCGGCGAGGATGCCTTCGAGCACCCGCTCGCCGACTTCCTCCTTGGTCATGAACAGGTGCATCAGATTGCCGGAGGCCTGGCGCGCCTTGTCGGTCTCGGCATAGCCGGTCTCGGCGAAGCGATCCTGCCGCGTCTTGCCGGCCTCGGCGATGTTCGACTGCACCCCGCCCGGGCAGAACGCGCTGCACACCACCCCTTTGTCCTCGAGCTCGGCGCGCATCGCCTCCATCAGGCCGATCACCCCGGCCTTCGCGGTGACGTACGTCGCCGCGCCGGCGTGCGGCACCATCCCGCTCATCGACGCAGTCGAGACGATGTGCCCGCCCTGCCCGTGCGCCAGGATGCGCGGCAGGATGGTGACGATGCCGTTGACCGTGCCGCCGAGGCACACGCCGAGCGTCCAGTCCCAGTCGCCGTAGGCGGCCAGCTCGACCGGGCCGAGCGCGGCGACGCCGGCGTTGTTCACCAGCACGTGGATGTTGCCGAACTTGCGCTCGGTCTCGTCGGCGGCGGCGGCGAACGCCGCCCGGTCGGTCACGTCGAGCGGGATCGGCAGCACGTCGCCGCGCCCGTCGAGCTCCTCGCGCGCGTCCTCGAGGTGGTCCTCGCGGATGTCGGCGATCGTGACCTTCATCCCCGCGCCGAGCAGCGCCTTGGCGATGCCCAGCCCGATGCCGCTGGCCCCGCCGGTGACGAACGCGGTCTTGCCCATGAGGTCCTGCATCGGCCCACCTCTCCCGGCCGCCCGAGCGACCGATTGCGACAAAGATTCAGTTTCGCCTTCCTCTATTCACCTCCTAGAAAACCGGGCAAGGGAATTGCGACAACACCCGCGGCAAGCGGGGCAGCGCGGGGAGAGCGGCCATGGCTATCGCGCCCACCGGAGCGGATATCGTCGGCGGCACGGGACCGCGGCCGCAGGGCTCCGCCGCCGCGGCATGGCCGTCGCCCAAGGCCGGCTCGTGGGCGCTGTTCGCCGTCGTCTTCGCCACTTTCGTGACATTCCTCGACCAGACCGCGTTCGGCCTGCTCGCCGAGAAGATGAAGCTCAGCTTCGGCATTTCCGACTTCACCCTCGGCGTGCTGCTCGGTCCGGTGACGGTGGTCGCCTACGTGATCGTCGGCATCCCGCTGGCGCGGCTGGTCGACATCTTCCCGCGCAAGTACGTTCTGTCCGCAGGGATTGCCGCGCTGGGCACGATCATGGCGCTGGGCGGCCTCGCGCAGAACCTGTGGCAGCTCGTCGCCACGCGGCTGTTCGTCGGCGCCAGCTCGTCGGCCAACGGGCCGGGTTCGTACTCGATCCTGGTCGACTATTTCCGCCCGTTGAGGATTCCGCTGGTCTTCGCCCTGCTCCAGCTCGGCTACATCCTCGGCAGTTCGCTCGGCAACATCCTCGGCGGGCGGCTGATCCGCTGGACCGACACGCTCGGCGCGACGACCAGCGTGCTCGGGCTGGAGATCTTCAGCTGGCAACTGGTGCTGATCATGGTCGGCCTGCCCGGCCTGCTCGCCGGCCTGATCTGGCTGACGGTGAAGGAGCCGCCCCGGCGCGGCCCTGTCGAGGCGCGGCTGATCGTGCCGCCGACGGCGCCGTTCTGGCGCAAGGCGGTCGCGTTCATGGGCTTCGATGCCGCGGTGGCGATCTGGCGCCGCAAGTACGTGTTCCTGCCGCTGTTCGTAGCGTTGGCGATGTCGGCGACCGAGAGCCAGGGCCTGCCGCAGTTCCGCGCCCCGTTCATCCTGCGCACGTACGCAGGGTGGGACGAAGCGCAGCTCGGCACCCTGCTCGGCTCGATGCTGCTGGTCGCGATGCTGCTCGGCATCACCGTGGGCGGCGTGTTCGTCACCTGGCTGGGCAAGCGCCACAAGGACGCCAACATCCGCGCCACCGCCATCATCTTCACCTGCACCACCGTCGTCACCATCGCCATGCCGCTGATGCCGACCGGCGAGCTGGCGCTGGGCTGCATGGCGCTGTCGGTGTTCTTCGGCCTGGCCGGCGCGCCGGCTCAGAACGCCGCCATCCAGCGCATCGCCCCCAACGAGATGCGCGGCCAGGTGACCGCGCTGTACTTGTTCATGTTCACCTTCTTCGGCGCAATGGGGCCGATGGTGATCGGCTTCGTGAGCACCTTCATCGTCGGGAACGAGCAGGACATCTGGAAGGCGATCCTGATCACCGCCGTGGTGTTCCTGCCGCTCGCCACCTTGTTCATGTGGCGCGGCATCCGCCCCTACCGCGAGGAAGTCGAGCGGCTCGAGGCGATGGGGCAGTGAAGGACGCCCGCTGGATCGAATCCCGCGTCCCCGCGTAGGCGGGAACCCACGGCTTCAGGTGCGGTGCGTGCCGCTCCGCCCCCTCGCCTTCGCGGGGGCGCGAGAAGCGTTGACACGCTCTCGCGTCTTTCCCATCGGGCGATGGCGCGCCCCCTGCCCCGGAGACCTCGATGAGCGACTACCCCGCCCTGCACATGATCATCGACGGCGAGCGCATTTCCGGCGGCGGACGGCGGACCTTCGACGTGGTCAATCCGGTGACCGGCGAGGCGATCGGTGCGCTGCCGCTGGCCGAGGCGGCGGACCTCGACCGCGCGCTCGAGGCGGCGGCGCGCGGCTTCCGGCTGTGGCGCAAGTCGACCCCGCAGGAGCGCGCCGCGGTGCTCACCGGGGCGGCTCGGCTGATGCTCGAGCGGCAGGAGCAGCTCGCCCGCATCGCCACGCTCGAGCAGGGCAAGCCGCTCGCCGAAAGCCGCATCGAAGTGATGATGAACGTCGGCCTGTTCAACTTCTACGCCGGCGAGTGCTTCCGGCTCTACGGCCGCGAGCTGGTCCGGCCCGAGGGCCTTCGCTCGACCGTGCGGTGGGAGCCGGTCGGCCCGGTCGCCGCGTTCGCGCCGTGGAACTTTCCGCTCGGCAATCCCGGCCGCAAGCTCGGCGCGCCGATCGCCGCGGGCTGCTCGGTGATCATGAAGGCCGCCGAGGAAACGCCCGCCTCCGCGCTCGGCGTGCTGCAGTGCCTGCTCGACGCCGGCCTGCCGAGGGAAGTCGCCCAGGCCGTGTTCGGCGTGCCGGACGAGGTCAGCCGCCATCTGCTCGGCAGCCCCGTGATCCGCAAGTTGAGCTTCACCGGCTCGACCGTGGTCGGCAAGCACCTCGCCAAGCTCGCCGCCGAGGACATGAAGCGCACCACGATGGAGCTCGGCGGCCACGGCCCGGTGCTGGTGTTCGGCGACGCCGACCTCGACAAGGCGCTCGATACCGCGGTCGCCGGCAAGTACCGCAACGCCGGCCAGGTGTGCGTCTCGCCGACGCGGTTCATCGTCGAGGACACCGTATTCGAGCGCTTCCGCGACGGCTTCGTCGAGCGCGCGAAGAAGGTGAAGGTCGGCGACGGCCTCGCCGAAGGCACGCAGATGGGGCCGATGGCCAACCCGCGCCGGCCCGAGGCGATGGACCGGCTGATCGGCGACGCCAGGGACAAGGGCGCGACCCTGCTCCTCGGCGGCGAGCGGATCGGCAACCAGGGCTACTTCTACGCCCCGTCGGTGCTGAGCGAGATCCCGCTCGACGCGCAGATCATGAACGAGGAGCCGTTCGGCCCGGTCGCGCTGATCAACCCGTTCCGCGGCGAGGACGAGATGATCGCCGAGGCCAATCGCCTCCCCTACGGCCTCGCCGCCTATGCCTGGACCGGCGACTACCGCCGCCAGCGCCGCCTCGCCGCCGAGATCGAGAGCGGCATGATCGGCCTCAACAGCCACATGATCGGCGGCGCCGACGCGCCGTTCGGCGGCGTCAAGTGGTCGGGCCACGGCAGCGAGGACGGCCCCGAAGGGGTGCTCGCCTGCATGGTGCTGAAGGCGGTGCATGAGGGGTGATTTGCGGTCCTTCGAGACGAGCCTTCGACTACGGGCCTGCGGCCCTTCGCTCAGTCTCTCCTCAGGATGAGCGGACCTTTTCAAAACCGCTCATCCTGAGGAGCGGCTGAGGAGCCGCGAAGCGGCGTCGCGAAGACGCGTCTCGAAGGACCCGGCGAGAAAGGAATGTTGGAACAGAGAATGACTCACGAACTCAAGACCGGCGGAGACCGCGGCTACTTGCGCATCGCCACCGAGGAAGCCTGGGCGACCCAGGAGCAGCTCGACGCGATCATGCGGCTGGTCAAGCAGGGCCGCGCCGACAAGGGCACGATGAGCCTGTGGGGCTTCTACGGCACCAGCCCGAGCGAGCGCACGACCTTCATCCGCGAGCGGCTGATCGATGCCGGGCCGCTGCGCATCCAGGCGATGGACGAGAGCGGGATCGACAAGGCCATCCTCGCCATGACCAGCCCCGGCGTGCAGACGCTGTTCGACGTCGAGGAAGCCAAGCGCATTGCGCGCAACGGCAACGACAAGCTGGCGGACGCCTGCGAGAAATACCCGGACCGGTTCTACGGCATGGTCGCGGTCGCGCCGCAGGACCCGGAGTGGTCGGCCGAGGAGCTGCGCCGCGGCAAGGAAGAACTCGGCTTCCGCGGCGTGCAGATCAATTCGCACACCCACGGCCATTACCTCGACGAGCCGCAGTTCGACCCGATCCTGCGCGCCTGCGCCGATCTCGACCTGCCGCTCTACATCCACCCGCAGGGTCCGCCCGACGCCATGATCGGCGACATGGTCGGCGCCGGTCTCGACGGGGCGATCTTCGGCTTCGCGGTCGAGGTCAGCTATCACGCGATGCGGCTGATGACGACGGGAGTGTTCGACCGCTACCCGACGCTGCAGCTGATGCTCGGCCACGGCTGCGAGGGGCTGCCGTTCATGCTCTACCGGCTCGACTACATGCACAAGGCCGGCCTGCGCTCGCAGCGCTACCCGCGGCTCAAGCCGCTCCGGAACGACTTGTTCCACTACATGCGCCACAACGTGCTCGCGACCAACAGCGGGCTGCCGTTCGGCCCGGCGATCAAGACGATGATCGAGGTGATGGGCGAGGACCGCGTGATGTACGCGATGGATTACCCCTACCAATACGTGCCCGACGAGGTACGCTGGATGGACGATCTCGACATCACCCCGGCGCAGAAGAAGAAGTTCTTCCAGACCAACGCCGAGCGCTGGTTCAAGCTATGACCTCCTTCCTTCGTCATTGCGAGGGACCGTAGGTCCCGCGGCAATCCAGGGGCCGCGCTAGACCGCCCTGGATCGCCACGCCCGCTCCGCGGGCTCGCGATGACGAATGAAAAGGCTGAGGAGAGGATACCGATGACCAAGTACGCGGTGACCGGAGCGACCGGCAAGCTGGGCCGGCTGGTGCTCGACGAGCTGCTCCGGCAGGCGAATCCCGGCGACATCGTCGCGCTGGCGCGCGATCCGGCGGCGCTGTCGGACTACGCGATGAAGGGCATCGACGTGCGCCGGGCGGACTACGACGATCCGGCCAGCCTCGAGGCGGCGCTCGCCGGCGTCGACCGGGTGCTGCTGATCAGCGGCAACGCCGTCGGCCAACGCGAGCGGCAGCACGGCGCGGTGCTCGACGCGGCCAGGAAGGCCGGCGTCTCGTACCTCGCCTACACCTCGGTGCTGAATGCCCAGGCCTCCAAGCTGATGCTCGCGCCCGAGCATGTCGCGACCGAGAAGCTGCTCGAGGCGAGCGGCCTCAACCACGACGTGCTGCGGATGCCGTGGTATTCGGAGAACTACACCGGCGCGCTCGGTCCGGCGATCGAGCACGGCGCGATCTACGGGGCCACCGGCGAAGGCAAGCTGTCGACCGCGACCCGGGCCGACCTCGCGGCCGCGGCCGTCGGCGCGCTGCTGCGGAGCCCCGGCGGCAAGACTTACGAGCTCGCCGGCGACCACCCGTGGACGATGCAGGAGTTCGCCGCCGAGGTCTCGCGCCAGGCCGGCAAGCCGGTGAAGTATGTCAACCAGAGCGAGTCCGACTACGCCGAGACGCTGAAGAACGCCGGGCTGCCGCCGCCGGTCGCGGGCCTGCTCGCCAGCACCAGCTACCTCGCAGGAGCGGGCGAGCTGTACAGCGACAGCAAGGACCTGAGCGAGCTGGCCGGGCGCCCGTCGACGCCGATCGCCGACACCATCGCCGCGGCGCTGAAGGGGTGAATTGAGTTCCTCCCCGGCACGGGGAGGGGGACCACCCGGCAGGGTGGTGGAGGGGCACGGGCCGACAAGCGTGGCGATCGGGGCGGTGCCCCTCCACCATGCTTCGCATGGTCCCCCTCCCCCGGTGGGGGAGGAACTGGGAGGATCGAGAGAATGGCCACCACTGCCGCCGACGCGCCGTTGAAACCGGCCGCGAAAGTCTCGAGCGCGGGCTGGTACGCGCTGTTCCTGGTCTCCTCGGCCCAGGCGATGAGCCTGCTCGACCGGCAGATCCTGTCGATCCTCGCGCCGTCGATCCGCGAGGACCTGCAGATCGGCGACGCCGAGCTCGGGCTGCTCTACGGCACCGTGTTCTCGCTGTTTTACGCACTGTTCTCGCTGCCGCTCGGGCGGCTGGTCGACGGCTGGGTCCGCACCCGGTTGCTGGCGATCTGCATCGGCGCGTGGTCGCTGTTCGCCGGGCTCAGCGCGCTTGCGACCGGGTTCACGCTGCTCGCCGTGTCGCGCCTTGGTGTCGGCATCGGCGAGGGCGCGACCCAGCCGGCGGCCAACTCGATCATCTTCGACACCTTCCCGCGCGAGCGCCGCGGCACGGCGATGGCCGCGCTCGGCATCGCCACCGCGCTCGGCCTCGGCCTGTCGATGACCCTCGGCGGCCTCGTCGCGCACGAGTGGGACGAAGCCTACCCCGGCGGCGGACCGGGCGGGTTCTCGGGCTGGCAGTTCGCCTTCATCGTCGCCGCCGCGCCCGGGCTGCTGCTCGCCTGGCTGATCTGGCGCCTGCAGGAGCCGACACGCGGGGCGATGGACGGGATCGTCACGCGCGAGGACCCGCACCCGTTCAAGGCCAGCGCCGCGGTGCTCGGCGCGGTCACGCCCGGGATCAACTGGCTCTACCTGTGGGGCCGCGGGGCCGGCGCGAAGCAGTGGGCGATCAACCTGATCTCGCTCGCCGCGATCGCCGGGTTCTGCTGGTACATGATGCACGCGTTGCAGGACTACTCGCCGCGCCCCGACACCACGCTGTTCGGCCTCGGCTTCAATGCCCACGAGCTGCAGTGGTTCGTGGTCGGGTTCGGCGCGTTCGTGATCCTCAACCTGTTCCAGTCGCTCAAGCTGACCGACCGGCCGACCTACAACGTGGTCACCAGCCCGTCGGTGCTGCTGCTGATCGTCGTCGCCGGGCTGCAGACCTCGATCAACTACGGCGTGATGGGCTTCACCCCGTCGTTCCTCGGCCGCGAATACGGCCTCGACCTGGCCCAGACCGGCGTCCGCTTCGGCCTTCTCGCCGCCGCGCTCGGGCTGGTCGGCCCGGTCATCGCCGGCCCGCTCAGCGACTGGCTGACCGTCCGGATGGGCGGCCGCGGGCGGGTCTGGCTGACGATCTTCTCGCTCGGCGTCTCGCCGTTCGCCGGCATCTGGACCTACAGCGCCGCGACCGAGATGGACTTCTACCTGCGCTTCGTCGCCTACAGCATCATCCTCACGCTGTGGCTGCCGCCGCTCTACTCGCTGCTCTACGACTGCGTGCTGCCGCGCATGCGCGGGATCACCTCGTCGCTGTTCATCATCATCACCACCATGCTCGGGCTCGGCATGGGGCCATACTTCGTCGGCATCGTCAGCGACAAGCTCAAGGGCGACCTCGGCCAGGCGATCATCTCGATCAACGTGGTCACCCCGCTGATCGTGGTGATCCTGTTCGTGATCCTGCTGCGCATCAACAAGGACGAGAGTCAGGTGCTCGACCGCGCGCGGGCCGGCGGCGAGGCGGTTTAGGCTTGCCGCTGACTTGAAATTCCCGCGTCCCCGCGTAGGCGGGGACCCAGGGCCTCACGCGCCGCTTTCTCCGCCCTGGGCCCCCGCCCGCGCGGGGGCGCGGCACTGCACGAAGGGGAACAAGTGCCCACCGTTCGCGAAGCCGCGTTCGCCGTGTTCGAGCACTTCGGCGTGGACCGGCTGTTCGGCAATCCCGGCAGCACCGAGCTGCCGATGCTGAAGGCGCTGCCGTTCCCGTACGTCCAGGGCCTCAACGAGGCGGTCGTCGTCGGCATGGCCGACGGCTACGCGCGCGCCTCGGGGCGGCCGGCGCTGGTCAACCTGCACAGCTCGGCCGGCACCGGCCATTCGCTCGGCAACCTGTTCACCGCGTTCAGGAACAACACCCCGCTGGTCGTCACCGCCGGCCAGCAGGCGCGCAGCATCCTGCCGCACGACCCGTTCCTCTACGCCGAGCGGCCGAGCGAATTCCCCCGCCCGTTCGTCAAGTGGGCGATCGAGCCGGCGCGCGCCGAGGACGTGCCGCTGGCGCTGGTGCGCGGCTTCGTCACCGCGCTGACCCCGCCGATGGGGCCGGTGTTCGTCTCGATCCCGGTCGACGACTGGGACCGCGAATGCGGGCTGCCCGGCCTGCCCGAGCTGACCCTGCGCACGCCACCGAGCACGGCCGGGATCGCGCGCCTCGCGGCGCTGCTCGACGGTGCGACGAAGCCGGCGCTGGTGCTCGGCACCGGGGTCGCCAACGCCGGCGGCTGGAACGCGGCAATCCGCCTCGCCGAGCGCTCGGGCGCGAGCGTGTGGACCGCGCCGTACAACGCGCGCGAGACGTTCCCCGAGGACCACCCGCAGTTCGCCGGCTTCCTGCCCGCGTGGCGCGACCAGATCCAGGCGCTGCTGGCCCCGTTCGACGCGATCCTCGTCGCCGGCGCGCCGGTATTTACCTACCACGTCGAGGGCAGCGGTCCGCACTGGCCCGCGCACGCCAGGCTGATGGCGCTGAGCGACGATCCGCAGCACCTCGCCGCGCTGCCCGGCGGCGGCGGCGTGCTCGGCGACGTCGCCGACGGCCTGGCGCAGCTCGCCGAGCGGGTCAACGCACGGAGGTTCACCGGCCAGGCGCACCAGCTCAAGGACCCGCCGGCCGAGATGACCGCCGCCTACGTGCTCAAGCGCGTCGCCGCGCTGCGGCCCGAGCGCGCGGTCATCGTCGAGGAAGCCCCGACCGCGCGCGGCCCCGAGCACGACGTGCTGCCGATCGTCCGCGAGGGCGGGTTCTACTCGTGCGCCAGCGGCGGCCTCGGCTATTCGCTGCCGGGCGCGGTCGGCGTGGCGATGGCGCAACCCGACAAGGTCATCGCCCTGCTCGGCGACGGCTCGGCGATGTACACGATCCAGGGCCTCTACGCGGCGCGCAACGAGGCGGCCAACGTCAGCTTCGTGATCCTCAACAACGCCGGCTACGCCGCGCTGACCGGCTTTTCCGGCGAGTTCGGCATGAACCACGTGCCCGGCTGCGACTTGACCGGCCTCGACTTCGTCAAGCTGGCCGAAGCGCAAGGGCTGCCGGCGCGGCTGGTCGGGAGCGTGGAGGGGCTCGACGAGGCGCTCGAATGGAGCTTCGGCCGCCAGGGCCCGTCGTTATTGGACGTGCGCATCGCCTGAATTCAGGGCGCGGCGGCGGTTTCTTTGCGCAGCGCGCGAGCCGACGTGATCGCCTCGCGCACCGTGTTCCCTTCGTGGCAGGCGTACTCGAAGATCGCGTAGTCTTCGTCGCGGGTCCACTCGTAAGCGACCGTCCACGGGGCGGTGAACACGTCCGGATCCTCGTAGGTCAGGCGATAGGCGATCGTGTCCGGCCCGGTCCTGGCGAGCCGTTCGATGACCCTGGCCGACGGCCCGACCGGGAGCATGGCGAGGTTCCGGCCCGGGACCGGGCCCGCAGCGCGCCCGGCGACATCGTTCGTCGCGCTGTCGCCGCTGACGATATTGGTCGTCTCGATCACCAGCGAGTCGCCTTCCCAGCGCCCGCGGCTGTCGCCGTGCCACGCGCGCACGGCTTCAGGCCAATGGCCGGTGGGATCGATCGGGATCACCCGGGTGCCGAACGTCTCGAGCTGCAGCACCACATGGCCCGGCGACTGGAATACGCGGATTCCGTTGTTGTACGGTTGCGGCAACATGACGGCCGGAAAGCCGCGCGTGATGCAGCGCTCGAAAGCATCGAGGTCGCTGACCCAGTCGGTGGCGGCGGCCGCCTGCCAGGTCGAGCGGCCTTTCGCATACAGCTCCTGCGCCGGCGCGGTCAGGGCAGGCAGGCGGCCGTCGGCGGGCTCGACCAGCAGCGAGGTCCGTCGCCCGACGGGCGTGGCGCGCAGCCAGGCGGCCAGGCCGACCGTGCCGTCGCCGTCGAGGCCGGTGGAGTATTCGGCGTCGGACTGCTCGGCGCGTCTCAGCCGCTCGGCGAACTCCTCGTCAGTCAGCCAGCCCCGCGTGCCGAGCTCGGCGGGCCGCTGAAGCGGAATTCGGGCATCGTTGATATTCTGAAGCGGCCAGGTGCCGCGCAAGTCCGGATCGCCCCACGCCGTCCGGGGAACAGCGGCGGGCGTCGCGACCGAAACCGTTTCGCCGGGGGTCTCCTCTGCATCGGAAGGGCCGGCGAGGCACGTCACCGCGACGGCCGCCGCGATCAGGGTCTTGCCAGCCCGCCTCACGTCACCCGCCACACCCACAGCTTGATGCTGCCGGCATAGCGCGCGCCCGCGCAGACGAAGATCGACTTGTTGAGCCAGTCGTACGGGCCCTCGGGGGCGATGAACTCGGGCACGGTGCGGAAGTAGTACTCCGCCGGGTCGACCTCCTCGCCCCTCCGCAGCCGGTCCATCACCTCCGCCGGGCCGTGGCGCAGGCCCTTGTTGCGGATCTGGATCAGCGCGCCGTCGTCGGTCTCGATCGCGTAGATCGCGTCGGCCACGGTCACCCCGTCCGGCCGGGTCAGCTGCCAGTCGGCCGAATGGCCCATCAGCCGGCCGCTGATCCGCGGCCCCTTGACGTAGCCGCCGGCGCTGATCGGGATGATCCGCCGCGTGCCGTCGACCACCCGGCCGATCTCGCGCGGCGGCTCGAGCTCGCCGCCGGCCTCGTAGACGAACTCGAGTTCAGGCTTGATCATCCCTATCCGCTTTATGAAGCAATGCTGCGCGAGGCCAAGGGTAACATCGGCCTTGCCGTTCAGGGCCCGATACCGTGGGCCTGCTCGCCGTCCAGACCGTCGACACCCGGAAAGGACCAGTTGCCCAACCCGTCTTGCGGGCTGACTCCCACAGCCATGGCCTCACCGGACCTTCGCTGCGCGCGAGAGCCAGTGATCATGTGGCGAATTTGCTGGTTGCCTTCGTGACAGGCGAATTCGTGCAGCCGATAGCCGTCGTTGCGGGTCCATTCGAGCTCGATCGTCCAGGGTGCGGTGAACACGTCCGGATCGGTGTAGGTGACCTGGTAGGCGATCGTGTCCGGCCCGGTCATCGTCAGGCGCTCTGCCGCGCTTGCCTTTGCACTCATCGGAATCGTGGTCCTGGTCCTGCCCTGCAACGGGGTCGCTGCCCGTTTCATGACGTCGTCGGTGGCACTGTCGCCGGCGACCAGGTTGGTCGTCTCGATGACCAGCGTATTGCCTTCCCATCGGCCGCGGCTCTGCCCGAGCCAGCTGCGCACCGCCTCCGGCCAATGATCGTCGCTCGTCAGGGGGATGACCCGCGTGCCGAGTATCTCCAGTTGCAGCACGACGAAGCCGGGCGACTGAAACAGCCGGATGCCGTTGTTGTACGCGAAAGGCAGCATCGAGGTCGGGAAGCCGCGCGACACGCAGCGGTCGTAGCTGTCGAGATCGGACACCCAGTCGACCGGCTGGTCGGCCTTCCAGCTGGTTCGCCCCGCCCGGTGCAGCGCTTCGGCTTGCGGAGTCAGCGCCGGCACGCGCCCGTTGGCGGGCGCGACGAGCAACGACGTGCGGCGTCCGAACCGCGTGGATTGGAGCCACTCGGCCAGTCCGGTGGTGCCCCTTTCGACGACGTCTCGGGTGAACCCGGCGTCGGTTGTCCTTGCTGCCTCGAGCCGCTGCGCGAACTCCTCGTCGGTCAGCCACAGGCGGTCACCGAAAGCTTCCGGTCGTTCGAGCGGGATTCCGGCATCGGCAATCCGGTCGATCGGCCATGTCCCGCGGAAGTCAGGATCGCCCCATGCCGTCTTGGCGGGCATGTAAAGCGATTGGGCCGTTGCCGCCTGAGCCGGCACGATCGCCGCGGCCATCCCGAGGAAGCGAAGCGCCAAGCCAAGTCCGCGCATAATGCCCTCGCAGCAAGCCTTGCGGTGTTGTCGGCCTCTACCCGGCGGCGCCAGGCATGACCAGTCTTGCTGGCCCCGGCCATTGCCCGCACCGGGCGCGAACCCTAGCGTGAATGCCAAGCGAATCGCGCATTCGAGGAGAGGAAAATGGCCGCCGATCTGTACGCCGACTACGTCATCGTCGGCGCCGGCAGCGCGGGCTGCGTGCTGGCCGCGCGGCTGACCGAAAGCGGGGCGCACAAGGTCGTGCTGCTCGAGGCGGGCGGCGACGACCGGCCGCTCAAGGAGCCCGGCCAGTTCCTCTCCAACGTGATGATCCACACGCCGATCGGGTTCGGCAAGACGCTCAACGATCCCAAGGTCAACTGGCTCTACGAGACCGAGGTCGACGAGGGCTCGGGCGGGCGCAAGCACAAGTGGCCCAAGGGCAAGGTGCTCGGCGGCTCGTCGTCGATCAACGGCATGCTCTACGTCCGCGGCCAGGCCGCCGACTACGACGGCTGGGCGCAGATGGGCGCGCGCGGGTGGTCGTGGGACGACGTGCTGCCGTACTTCCGCAAGAGCCAGAACCAGGAGCGCGGCGAGAACGCGTTCCACGGCGCCGGCGGGCCCCTCAACGTCTCCGACTTTCCCGAGGAGCACGAGGTCTCGAAGGCGATCGTCGAGGCCTGCGTCCAGGCCGGCATCCCCTACAAGCCCGACCTGAACGACGGCAACCAGGAAGGCTGCAGCTTCTTCCAGATGACCGCCCGTAACGGCCGCCGCCACTCGGCCGCGGTCGCCTACCTGCACCCGGCGATGAAGCGCGCCAACCTCACCGTCGAGACGCGGGCGATGACCACGCGCATCCTGTGGGACGGCAAGAAGGCGGTCGGCGTCGAGTTCAGACAGCACGGCGAGACGCGCCGGGCGATGGCCGGGCGCGAGGTGATCCTCGCGGCGGGCGCGGTGGAATCGCCGAAGCTGCTCGAGATCTCCGGCGTCGGCCAGGGCGCGCTGATCCAGTCGCTCGGAGCCCGGGTGGTGCACGAATCGCCGCTGGTCGGCGAGAACATGCAGGACCACTACATGATCGGCTGCCAGGCGGCGCTCAAGGAGCCGCACCATTCGATCAACCAGCTCAGCCGCGGCGTTCGCCTGCTCGGCGAGATCGCCAAGTACGGGCTGACCCGCAAGGGGCTGCTCAGCTACGCGGTGGCGCACGGCTGCGCGTTCGTGAAGAGCCGCGACGAGCTCGCCTATCCCGACATCCAGATCCACGTCATGGCCGCCTCGATGGACCTCGAGTACCTCAACCGGTACCAGGGCCTCAGGCTCGACAAGGACCCGGGCATGGCCTCGAACCCGTGCCAGCTGCGCCCGGAATCGCGCGGCTCGATCCATGCGAAGTCGCCCGACGGCATGGTGTGGCCCAAGATCGTGCCGAACTACCTCAGCGACCCGATCGACAAGCAGAGCGTGGTCGACCAGCTCAAGATCATCCGCAAGATCTGGCAGCAGCCGGCGCTCGAGCCGTACCTGAAGGACAAGGGCGACCCGTTCGGCGACACCGACGAGGCGATGCTCGGCTACGCCAAGGTCGCCGGCGGCACGCTCTACCACTGCGTCGGCACCGTCGCGATGGGCGACGAGCGCTACCCCCTCGATCCGCAACTGCGGGTGCGCGGGGTGCACAATCTGCGCGTCATCGACGCCTCGGCGATGCCCAGGATCAGCTCGGGCAACACCAACGCGCCGACGATCATGATCGCCGAGAAAGGCGCCGAGATGGTCCTCGCCGACGCGAAGCGGGCGGAGGCGGCCTAGTCGCGCGTCCACATTTGCGAGCGGCAGATCAGCAGCACGCAGCCGGTCACCTTGAGCCGGCCGTCCGGCGCCAGCGCGAGCGTGGCGCGGTAGCTGTTGCCGGTCTTGGGATCGTAGGCGGTGCCCCCGCGCCATTCGCCGCCGCGGGCGGCAAAGCCGCGGAGCACCTGCAACCCGACCAGCGGCCGCGCGCGGAGGGCGCGCCGGGGGTTGTGGACGTCGGAGCGCGGCACGCCTCGCGCCAGGACTTCCACGACGGTGCCGCACAGCTTCCGGCCGCACTCGGCGACCCGCACCACCGCGGTGCGATCCGCGGTGACCCAGTTGCCCGCGATCGACGGTCCGGCCGCCGCCGCCGGCGTGGCTCCTAGCGCCACCCCGGCCAAGACCAGCCCCAGGCGGCCGGTCACGCCGCCAGCCCCAGCTCCTCGCTGGTGGCGAAGTTGCCGTGGAAGCCGAAGCGCAGGCGGATCGGCACGTGGATCGTGGCGATCGGGCCCTTCTCGATGGCGAGCGCGTCGAACAGCAGCAGGTCGGTGCTGGCGCCGGCCATCCGGTTGCAGACCTGGACGATCCAGCCGTCGCCCTCGCGCGCGTCGCTCGCGCGCGGGATGAAGCACGGCTCCTGCAAGGTGCTGTTCGGCCCGCACCACCAGTGCTGCTCGGCGCCGGTCTCGAGGTCCTTGAGGAACAGGCAGTTCATCAGCATCCCGCCGGCGCTGCGCACTTCGGTCTCGACCGGGCGCGAGAGGTCCATCTCGAGGCCCCAGCCGTAACGCGTCTTCACCCCGGTGAAGCGGTCGTCGATCCGCGGGAACTCGCTGACGGTGTCGGTCAGGCGGACGATCTCGGCGAACTCGTCGCCGTTGCTGGCCATGTCGACGACCCAGTCGGTCAGCCGGCTGGCGGCTTCCATCGGGTTGAACGGCGCGTCGTCGACGTCGGGGAAGAACGGGAACATGTTGTTCTTCGCCTCGGGGGTGACGAAGTGGACCCTGGTCCCCTCCTGCCAGGCGTTGAGCACGTGGCTGGCGAAGCAGTTGTCGCGCTTGAACCAGCGGATGTCGTCCTGCTGGAGGTCGTCGCGGCGCGGGATGATCCCGAGATAGACCGGCCGGCGGGTGTCGAAGCCGAAATGCGGCTTCATCGCCTCGAGCCGCTCCCAGCTGCCGACCGACGGCACGATGTGCAGCACGAGATAGTCCTCGGTGATCGCGAAGTCGTGCATCATGCAGTAGTACGGCACCTTGAACCACTTCTCGCGGATCAGCTCGCCGTCGGGGCTGACCTCGTAATAGGTCACGTCGTCGGAGCACAGCCCGCTCGCCGCGTAGCCGATCGCCACCATGTTGCCGGTGCGCGGATCGACCTTCGGGTGCGCGGTGAACGTCTGCCCGGTCATCCGCCCGCCGAACGTCTCGAACCCGACCGTCTCCATCGTCGCCGGGTCCATCACCAGCGCCGGCGAATCCTCCTTGAGCGCCCACAGCTTGCCGCCGAACAGCCAGGCGTTGGTGTTGGCGGTCGAGCGGATCATGCCCTTGACGCTGTCGTCGTCGGTCAGCGGGTTGCGGTAGGCGCCGAACAGGCCCTTGCCCGCCGCGCGCTCGGCCTTCCACTTGTCGGTCTGCGCCCAGCGCTGGCGAAAGTCGCACTGGCCGTCGTGGAAATGGAACCGGCTGATCATCCCGTCGCCGTTGAAGGCGATGTCGTCGCCGAGGCGCGGCGGGAACTGCGGATCCGGCTGCACGCGGTAGAACGCCCCGTCGAGCGCGCGCGGGATCGTGCCGTCGTGCGGCAGGTCGTAGACGTCGGCCTCGACCCGGCTCGGGGTGTTGAACCCGGTGAACGCCGGGGTGTCGGGAAACTGCGCCATCGGGATCCTCCAGAGGTTGCGCGGGATTGTATGCTCCACTAACGATTCGGCAAGCGGCATGGGGAGCACATCGGCCGGTGGCGACTGCTGAATTGACCGCGGACCAGGACCGGCTCGGGCCCGCCGAGCTCGGCGGGCTCAACGGCATCGTCGGCTTCCACATCCGCCTCGCCCACGGCGCGGTCTATCGCCACTTCACCGAGACGTTCGCCGACCTCGACCTGACGCAGAAGCAGGTCTCGGCGCTGTGGCTGGTGGCCGACCACCCGGGCATCGCGCAGATCGAGCTCGGCGGGCGCCTGCGGATGGACCGGGCGACGACGATGACCATCGTCAACCGCCTGCAGGAGCGCGACTACCTGCGCCGCGAGCGCTCGACGAGCGACGCGCGCAAGCAGGCGCTGTTCCTCACCGGCGAGGGGGCCGAGGCGCTGGCCGAAGCCAAGCGCTGCATCGCCGCCCACGAGGCCTGGCTGAAGGCCCGCTTCAGCCCGGCGGAAATCGAGAATCTGGTGGAAATGCTGGCGCGAATCCACGAATGACGTGGACGTCCAGGGAGAGAGGATAACGAGCGATGGCCGGACCCGCAGGTGGCACCAACCCGATCCGGGTGATCGACGACAACCCGATGAGCACGCGGCAATGGATCGTCGTCGCGCTGATGGTCCTGCTGAACGCGCTCGACGGGTTCGACGTGCTGTCGAGCGCGTTCGCCGCACCCGGCATCTCCGCCGAGTGGGGCATTCCGCGCGACGAGCTCGGCGTCATGCTCTCGGCCGAGCTGGTCGGGATGGGCTTCGGCTCGGTCATCCTCGGCGGCTTCGCCGACAAGGCCGGGCGCAAGCTCGCCATGCTCGTGTGCCTCGTGATCATGGCCGTGGGCATGTACATGGCCCACGCGGCCGACTCGCTGTGGCCGCTCAGCGCCTGGCGCTTCATCACCGGCCTCGGCATCGGCGGCATGCTGGCGGCGACCAACGCGATGACCGCCGAGACCTCGAGCAAGTCGGGCCGCGGCCTGGCGATGGCGCTGTACGTGATCGGCTATCCGGTCGGCGGCGTGATCGGCGGCTTCGCCGCGCAGGGCTGGCTGCTGGTCGATTACGACTGGCGCGCGGTGTTTCTGTTCGGCGCGATCGTCACCGCCGTGATGATTCCGCTGGTGCTGCTGCTGGTCCCCGAGACCGCGGCGTTCTACGCCGCGCGCCGGCCCGACGGCGCGCTCGACAAGATCAACCGCTCGCTGCGCACGCTCAACCAGCCGCCGATCGACGCGCTGCCCGAGGTCGACGCGGGCGCCCCGAAACCGAAGGTCACCGAGATCCTCTCCAACCCGCGCCTGCGGCCGGTCACGCTGATCCTGGCGTTCGCCTACCTGTTCCACACCATCACGTTCTATTACATCCTCAAGTTCGCCCCCACGATCGTCGCGGGCGCCGGATTCACCCAGCCCGAGGCCGCCAGCAGCCTGACCTACGCCAACATCGGCGGCGCGATCGGCGGGTTCCTGTTCGGGTTCCTGCTGCGGAAATGGGACATCAAGGGCCCGACGGTGGTGGTCGCCGTGCTCGGCTCGATCGCGGTCGCCGCGTTCGGCATCGGCAGCGACACGCTGTGGGGCTGGCGCATCGCCGCGTTCCTGACGATGTTCTTCCTCAACGCCGCGATCGTCGGCTACTACGCCGCGTTCGCGCGCGGCTTCCCGGCGTTCGCGCGGGCGACCGGCACGGGCTTCGCGCTCGGCGTCGGGCGCGCCGGCGCGGCCGGCTCGCCGATCATCGCCGGCGCGCTGTTCGTGGCGCTCGGCAACGAGCAGCTGCTCGCGGTCTCGGCGATCATGGCGATCGGCGCGGT
>DASPMY010000047.1:0-2503 GCA_035626815.1 Croceibacterium sp. | reverse complement strand
TCGCCGCTGATCGAGATGAGGTTGGCGACGCGCTCCTCGACATCGACGTCGAACGGGGTCGGCGAACGCACCGCCCGGGCGACCGATCCCCACACCAGCGCGTTGGCCGCCGGCTTCCACGCGACGCGGAATTCAGGCAGCAGCGAGACCCCGGCATAAGGCAGGCTTTCGACCTTCAATCCGGCCGTGAGCGTCAGATTGGGCGAGACGGCGAAGTTGTCCTGAACGAAGGCGTTGGCAATCAGCAGCTCGTCCGCGGCGGGGTCGAAGAAGATCGAGGGGGTGCCCTCGATATCGTAGGCGAACACCCGGGCGCCGCCGCCCACGACGATCCGGTGGCTCGCGCCGGCGAGGAAGTTGTATTGCAGCTCGGCGTCGAATGTGTCTGCGTCGAAGCGCACGCCCCCGCCGGCGCGGTCGTCGCGCGAGACGTGGTCGTAGAACACCTGCGCCTGCAACCCGCTGTTCGCGCCGGTCCGCCGCGTCCAGCGCGCGGTGACATTGCGGCCCGAGCTCGTCTCGCGCGCGGTGCCAGGCTGGCTGATCCGGCTGTCGAACAGCTCGCCGTGCAAGCTGACGAGGTCATCCTCGCGCGGCGACCAGTCGAGTCGGAACCCCCCGCCCATGCGCCGGCGCCCGTCGTCGGCGTCGAGCCCGGCGGGCGTGAGGAACGCCTCGTCGCGCAGCAACCCGCCGTGGACGCGGTAGCTCACGTCGTCCCCCAACTGGCCCGCGAACCGCACCCCGGCGACCTGCCGGTCCGGCCCGCCGCGCAAGTCGGCATAGACACCGCTCGCCTCGGAAGATGGGCGGGTGATGACATTGATCACCCCGTTGACCGCGTTGGCACCCCACAAGGTCGCGCCGGGACCGCTGATGACCTCGATCCGGTCGATATCGTCGGGCAGGACGTCGGGCAGGTCCCAGTACACGCCGGAGAACAGCGGGGTGTACACGGGACGCCCGTCGATCAGCACGAGAAGCTTGTTGGGGAAGCTCTGCGCCTCGAGGTTGCCGTTGAGGCCCCGGGCGGTGACCGCCCACTCCGCCGGGTTCTGCTGATAGACCTGCAGGTTGGGCGCGAGGCGCAGCATCTCCGGGAGGGTCGCGGCGCCAGCGCGCAGGATGTCCTGGCGCCTGATGACGTAGATGGCCGCTGGCGCGTCGCCCAGCGGCTGGTCGGTCTTGCTGACCGAGGAGACGCTCATTTCCGCGAGGTCCTCGATCGACATCTCGAGCAGCTCGTCGATCGTCTGGGCGCCGGCGGGGGGCGCGGCCAGCGACACGCCGAGCAAGGCCAGCGCCGCGCAGGCTTTGCCTCCGCGGCCGCGATTGATCGAAAGCGAGCGTGAGCTGCGACCCGTCATTCCCCTCCCCCTGGGCAGCCGACGGCCGACCCGGTTTTGGAACCAACCGTCGGCCTTGCCGTTGGTTCCTATCGTGCGCGCCGGCGCCGGAGGGGAAACACATGCCGACAGGCCCGAGATGAGCACCGTCCTGTTGGTCGAAGACGAGGTGCTGGTGCGCGAGCTCGCGTCCGAGGACCTCGCCGAGGCCGGCTTCGAGGTGACCGCGTGCTGCGACGGCGACGAGGCGCTGTCGCACATGCGCGAGGGGCGGCGCTTCGACCTGCTGTTCACCGACATCCGCATGCCGGGATCGACCGACGGCTGGGGCCTGGCCGAGGAGGCGAAGCGGATCATCCCCGGGATCAAGGTGATCTACGCCACGGGCCTCGGCGAAGCCGCCAATGGCCTCACCGGAGATGAGCGCTACGTGCGCAAGCCATACAATCTCAAAGACTTGCGCAAGGCCCTCGGCGAGCTCGGGTTCGCCGGCTGACGGCGTATCCCATCGGCCACAGCCCACGCTTTTTCGCCGCCGCCCGGGAACCCGACGCCTCGCCGTCGCTTTGAGATGGGGGGCATTGTGGGGGCGCCCCAGCGTGACCGGGAGGGGTGCGTGAATATCCAGACGCCGCAAATCGAATTCTCGCGCAGCCGTCGCGAGCTGATCCAGGCTTTGCGCAAGCTGCGCCAGGGCGATTTCACCGTCCGCATGTCCGAAGACGGCACCGACGCCGATGTCGAGCTGGCCACGCTGTTCAACGAGGTCGTCGGACTCAACCAGCAGATGACCGGCGAGTTCGAGCGGCTGTCGCGCATCGTCGGCAAGGAAGGCAAGATCGGCCAGCGCGCCAAGGTGGCGGGCGCCACCGGCGGCTGGGAGAGCAAGCTGCGCGCGATCAACGAGCTGATCGACGACATGGTCCAGCCGACGGTCGAGGTCGCCCGCGTGATCGGCGCGGTCGCCAAGGGCGACCTGTCGCAGACGATGTCCGTCGAGATCGAAGGCCGCCAGCTCAAGGGCGAGTTCCTGCGCATCGGCAAGGTCGTCAACACGATGGTCGAGCAGCTGGCCAACTTCACCTCCGAGGTGACCCGCGTGGCGCGCGAGGTCGGCACCGAGGGCAAGTTGGGCGGCCAGGCGCGCGTGCGCGGCG
>DASPMY010000046.1:0-21869 GCA_035626815.1 Croceibacterium sp. | reverse complement strand
AGCAGCCGCGCGCGCCCGCGCCACAGCGCCAGCCACAGCCCGCCGGCGACGAACAGCGCGAACGTCCCGCCGCCCATCTGCGGCATCAGCCGGACCGCGCCCGGCTGCCCGGCGGTGAAGTGGGCGATGCCGAGCAGCAGCTCGAGCGACTGGCCCGCCAGCCACCACACCGGCGCCCCCGCCCCGACGAGGTCGAGCAGCAGCGCCAGCGCGATCAGCGGCATCGACACGAACGTCACCAGCGGAATCGCGATCACGTTGGCCAGCGCCCCGTAAATCCCCGCCCGATGGAAGTGGAACAGCACGACCGGCATCAGCGCCAGCTCGATGACCACGCCGGTCAGCAGCAGCATCGCCAGCCGCCGCCCGGTCCAGCCGAGCACGCCTTCCTCGCGCGGCGCGAGGAACGCGCGCACCGGCGTGCAACCGTGCAGCGCGACGATCGACAGCACCGCGGCGAAGCTCATCTGGAAGCTCGGCCCGGCGATCGCTTCGGGCCACAGCAGCAGCACGAAGATCACCGCCACCGCGACCATGCGCATCGACAGCGGCTCGCGCCCGAGCGCCAGCGCGACGAGCACCAGCAGCGCGCCGACGCAGCTGCGCACCGTCGGCACTTCCGCCCCGGTCAGCAGCGTGTAGGCGACGCCGGCGAGCGCGGCGAGGCCGGCGGCGACGAGCGGCAGGCGGACGCGCAGCGCCAGCCACGGCCACAGCGCCAGCAGCCTGATCGCCAGCAGGTAGACCGCGGCGATCACCGCGCTGACGTGCAGCCCGCTGATCGACAGCAAGTGCGTCAGCCCGGCATCGCGCATCGCGTCCTCGTCGGCGCCGGCGATGGCGCCGCGGTCGCCGCTGGCGAAAGCCGCGGCGATCGTCCCGGGCGAGCCGTCGAGCCGCGAGCGGACGTGCGCCGCCAGCCGCCGCTGGAGCGAGGCCAGCGCCGCCCCGCCGGTGCCCGGCTCGAGCACGCGGATCTCGCCCTGCACGGTCCCCGTCGCCGCAAGGCCTTCGAACCACGCGGCGCGGGCGAAATCGTAGCCGCCGGGGAGCATCGGCGAGGCCGGCGGCATCAGCCGCGCGCGCAGCCGCACCCGCGCGCCTTCGCTCAGCTCGGGGCGGTCCTGCGCCAGCGGCACGTTGACGCGCACCTTGACCGCCCGCTCGCCGCCGGGCGCGCGGGTCGCCAGCACCAGCCGCACGCGCCCCTCGGCCGGCTGCTCGATCCGCTCGAGCACGCGCCCGTCGAACACCGCCGACACCGGCCGCTCGAGCGGCTCCGCGCCGACCAGCGTCGAGCGCGACCAGGCGATCGCCATCCCCGCGGCGAGCAGCAGCCCGATCGCCACCGCGCCGCGCAGCAAGTGAGCGCGGTCCTCGCGCCCGCGCCACAGCGCCACCGCGCCCACCGCCGCGAGCAGCCCCGCCGCGATCGCCGCGACCCACTCGGCGGGCCGGTCGAGCATGAACCACGCGGCGATGCCGCCGGCGAAGGCGACCGCCAGCCACGGCCCGCGGTCGAACCCGGCGCGCGCCAGCCACGCCTCGGCGCCATCGGCCACGCTGGACAAGCGCGCGCGGTTTCGCCAAGGCACCTGCCGCATCGCAGCATCGGCCGGTCCCTCTCCCAGCGGAACGAGTGGCAGCTGGCCCGTGGCCATGAAGTCACTGAATAGGAAGCGTTTGGCTATGGCAAGTGGAAGCGGCACCGCGGCGGACCCGGCCTCCGGGGCCACCCGCCCCGTCGTCACCCGCTTCGCTCCCTCGCCGACCGGGTTCCTGCATATCGGCGGCGCCCGCACCGCGCTGTTCAACTGGCTCTACGCGCGCCGGCTCGGCGGCAAGTTCCTGTTGCGGATCGAGGACACCGACCGCGCGCGCTCGACCGAGGCGGCGATCGCGGCGATCCTCGACGGGATGCGCTGGCTCGGGCTCGATTGGGACGGGCACGAGTACTACCAGTCGCAGTTCTGGGCCCGCCACGCCGAAGTCGCCCACGCGCTGCTCGCCCGCGGCCACGCCTACAAGTGCTGGATGAGCCCGGAAGAGCTCGCCGCGCAGCGCGAGCGGGCCCAGGCCGAGCGCCGCCCGTTTCGCATCGACAGCCCGTGGCGCGACGGCAGCGACGAAGGCGAAGGCGCGTTCGTCGTCCGCCTGAAGGCCCCGCGCGAGGGCGAAACCGCGATCGACGACCGCGTCCAGGGCCGCGTCGCGGTGCAGAACGCCGAGCTCGACGATTTCATCCTGCTGCGCTCGGACGGCACGCCGACTTACATGCTCGCGGTGGTGGTCGACGACCACGACATGGGCGTGACCCACGTCGTGCGCGGCGACGACCACCTCAACAACGCCTTCCGCCAGCTGGCCATCATTCGCGCGATGGGCTGGCCCGAGCCGGTCTATGCCCACGTCCCGCTGATCCACGGGCCCGACGGGGCCAAGCTGTCGAAGCGCCACGGCGCGCTCGGCGTCGACAGCTACCGCGACGAGATGGGCATCCTGCCCGAAGCGCTGTTCAACTACCTGCTGCGGCTCGGCTGGGGCCACGGCGACCGCGAGGAATTCACACACGCCGAGGCGGTCGAAGTGTTCGACCTCGACGGCGTCGGCAAGAGCCCCTCGCGCTTCGACCTCAAGAAGCTGCTCAGCCTCAACGGCCACTACATCCGCCTGGCCGACGACGCCCGGCTGGCCCGCGAGGTGGCGGCGCGGATCGGCCCGCCGGCCGACGTCGCGCTGCTCACCGAGGCGATGCCGGTGCTCAAGACCCGCGCCCGCGACCTGGACGAGCTGGCCGACGGCGCGGCGTTCCTGTTCAAGCGCCGCCCGCTGGAGCTGACCGAGCCGGCCCAAGCGCTGCTCGACGCGGATGCGAGAGGCCTTCTGGCGCGGATTTCCGCGCGTCTGGCCGAGGAACGGGACTGGACAACCGCGGCGCTGGAAGCCAATCTCAAGGCCTATGCGGAGGCGCAGGGGCTCGGCCTCGGCAAGCTCGCGCAGCCGCTTCGCGCGGCCTTGACGGGGCAGACCACCTCGCCGGGAATATTCGATGTGCTGGCCCTCCTCGGTAGGGAGGAAAGCCTCGCGCGGATCGACGACCAGTCGACCGGCGACCCCGAGCCGGCCGGCTGAATGAACAGATCACGAGGAGACGCGTTTTGGCGGACAAGCAGGCGAAGCTGACGGTCGGCGGGCAGGACCACGACCTTCCGGTGATGGAAGGGACGACCGGGCCCGACGTGGTCGATATCCGCAAGCTCTACGGCCAGACCGGGATGTTCACGTACGATCCCGGCTACAAGTCGACCGCCTCGTGCGAGAGCGCGTTGACCTACATCGACGGCGACGAGGGCGTGCTGCTGCACCGCGGCTACCCGATCGGCCAGCTGGCCGAGCAGTCGAGCTTCATGGAGGTCTCCTACCTGCTGCTCAACGGCGAGCTGCCGAGCAAGCAGGAGCTCGACGAGTTCTCCTTCACGATCTCGCGCCACACGATGCTGCACGAGCAGCTGGCCCAGTTCTATCGCGGGTTCCGGCGCGACGCGCACCCGATGGCGATCATGTGCGGCGTGGTCGGCGCGCTGTCGGCGTTCTACCACGACAGCACCGACATCTCGGATCCGCACCAACGGAAAATCGCCAGCCACCGCCTGATCGCCAAGATGCCGACGATCGCCGCGATGGCCTACAAGTATTCGGTCGGCCAGCCGTTCCAGTACCCCGACAACCGCCTCAGCTATACCGCCAACTTCCTCAAGATGACCTTCGGCGTCCCGGCCGAGCCCTACGAGGTCCACCCGGCGGTCGAGCGGGCGATGGACCGCATCTTCATCCTCCACGCCGACCACGAGCAGAACGCCTCGACCTCGACCGTGCGGCTAGCCGGCTCGTCGGGCGCCAACCCGTTCGCCTGCATCGCCGCGGGCATCGCTTGCCTGTGGGGCCCGGCGCACGGCGGCGCCAACGAGGCCGCGCTCAACATGCTGCGCGAGATCGGCACGCCCGACCGCATCAAGCACTACATCGAGCGGGCCAAGGACAAGAACGACCCGTTCCGGCTGATGGGCTTCGGCCACCGGGTGTACAAGAACTACGACCCGCGGGCGACGGTGATGCAGAAGACCGTGCGCGAGGTGTTCGACGCGCTCAAGGTGCGCGATCCGGTGTTCGAGACCGCGCTGCAGCTCGAGGAGATCGCGCTCAACGACGACTATTTCATCGACAAGAAGCTGTTCCCCAACGTCGACTTCTACTCCGGCATCATCCTCTCGGCGATCGGCTTCCCGACGACGATGTTCACCGTGCTGTTCGCCCTCGCCCGCACGGTCGGCTGGGTCGCGCAGTGGAACGAGATGATCTCCGACCCGGCCCAGGTGATCGGCCGCCCGCGCCAGCTTTACACCGGCCCGACGCAACGCGACTACGTGCCGGTGGGGGAGCGCTAGGGCGGCGGATTTCTCCGCGCCCGTCGTCATCGCGATAGGGGCTTAGCGCGGCTCCGCGCGGCGCTCGTCGAAGCTCGGCAGTTCGAGCGTGAAGCGGGCGCCCTGCCCCGGCGCGCTGTCGACGGTCAGCTGGCCGTCCATCGCCCGCGCCAGACGGCGCGAGATGTACAGCCCGAGCCCCGAGCCGCCGTCGCCGCTGCGGCCGAGGCGCTCGAACTTGTCGAACGCGCGGGCCTGCTGCTCGGCCGACAGACCCTCGCCCTGGTCGGCGACGACGATCCGCGCCCGCTCGGCGTCGTGCTCGACGCGGAGCCATACTTGCGAGCCTTCGGGGGCGTAGCGGATGGAATTGCCGACGAGGTTGAGGAGGATCTGCAGCACGCGGCGGAACTCGCCGATCGCCGGCACGCTCTCGCCCGGCTTGGGCGCGTCGATCTCGATCCCGCGCTCCTGCGCGCGCACGCCAAGGATGCCCGCCGCGCGGCGGGCGAGATCGGCAAGGTCGATGCGGTCGGGCGCGGTGGTGAACTGCTCGTCCTCGACCACCTCGAGGTCGGCGAGGTCGTCGATCAGCGCCAGCAGGTGCTCGCCCGCGGTGGCGATGTCGGCGGCGTAGCTGCTGTACTCCTCGGCCAGCGGCCCGGCGAGCTGGGTGCGGATGGTCTCGGCGTTGGCGATGATCCGCGCCACCGGCTGGCGCAGCACCGGCGCGATCTCGCGGGCGATGGCGGCGCCGAACGCGGGCCGGGCGGGCGCCGCCGCCTCGGGCTCGTCGAGCGGCTCCTCGGCGACCAGGTGCAGCTCGAAGCCGGCGCTGCCCGGGACCGGCTGGCCGAGCGGCACGAGGTGCGCCTTCCAGTGCCGGTCCGACCCTTCGAGGCGCAGCCGCGCGCCGTCGAGCAGGCGCCAGTGGAGCGGCTGCTGGTCGGCATTGCCCTCGAGGGCGACGAACTCGGTCCACGGCGTGCCGAGCCCTGCCTGCATCCGCTCGGTCACCGCCGCCAGCTCGGGCGTCGTCGCGTCGACCGCCAGCAGCTCCTGCTGCGGTCCGAGGCGGGCGCTGAGCTCGGCCAGCTGGCGGGCGCTCGCGGCGCGGCGCTCGGCCGCCTCGCTGCCGTCGGCATCGGGCAGCGGCGAGGCCTGCCAGCTGCTCAGCCCGATGGTGCAGCCGTCGCCGCCTTCCTCGGGGGCGACCTCGACCCACGCGGTGACTTGCTCGTGATCGTCCTGCGCGCGGATCGCACGGGCCAGCCGCAGGCCGTAAAGCCGCGACTTGCGCACCAGCTCGAGCAGCGCTGGCGCGGCGATGATGCCGGGCAGCTCGCCGCCGCTGCGCAGCTGCAGGCCGGCGAGCGGCTCGTCCGCCTCGATCAGCCAGTCCTGCGCGTCCGTCCTCGCCCGCGCGGTGAAAGGGGCGCCTGCCGCCATTGCCCTAGAAAGCCGCCTCCGGCTGCGAGGCGGAGAGCAGCGCCGCCGCGCGGTCGGGCCGCAGCATCTCGAACCCGTCGGGCAGCGCGATCTCGGGATGGAGGTAGAGGAACTGCTCCTCGACCGCCTGCTGCTTGAGCCCGGCGGCGCGCAGCGACAGCGCGAGGCGGGCGAACTGCCGCTCGGCGAACGACAGCACCGTGCGGTCGCGCTCCTGCCCCGCGGCCATCGCCAGCGCCGTGGCGAAGACCGCCAGCCCGGCATGGTGGATTGACAGCGCGCGCAACGCGCCCTGCCCCATGCCCATGACCAGCCGCGCGACGAGGCCGAGCCGGGCGGCGCCTTCCTCGTAGCCATCGCGCAGCGCGCGCTCGGCCGCCTCGGCGGGCCCGGCGCCTTGCGCGCGCAGCGCCAGCAGCGCCTTGTGGAACAAGTCGCCGGGCAGCTCCCGCAGCGGCAGCTCCATCCGCCGGAAGTGCTGCATGAAGCGCGCCTGCGCGGCCAGCAGCGACATCGCCAGCCCGGCCATCGCCGGGTCCTTCGCCGCGGCCAGCTCCTGCACCAGCGGCGGGAGCACCGCGTCGATGCCGCTGCGGGCCTGGAGCCGCTCGGACAGCTGCGCCTCGAGCGCGAGCGCGTGGGCGTGGGCGAGGAAGGCGGTGTCCTCGAACAAAGCCTGGGCGAGCCCGTCGCGCCGCTCGGCGACATAGCCGGCGCGGTCGCGCGCATCGTCGGCCGCGGCCTCGGCGAACAGCAGCTGCGCGGCGACGTCGAGCATCATCCCGCGGACCCGGGCGATCATTTCGTCGCTGAACAGCGCCTGGTCGTCGTTCGACAGCAAGTGGCGCAGGATCGGCCGGGCGGTCGCGATCATCGCGTCGCCCCGCGCCAGCTCGTCGCGCAAAGTCGCTTCGACCGATTCCGCGGTCTGCTCGCTGATCGCCGCCTGGTTCATCGTCCCGCCATAGCCGGATAGGGTTAAACCGCCGTTATCCGCGCTGGGCGGGCGATTTGCGTGAGTTGCAGCGCGATCAGCGCCAGCGCGGCGAGCATGATGGCCGGCTCGGCGAGGCCGAAGGCAGCAGCGGCGGCGAGCAGCGCGGCGAGCACCGCCCGGTCGCCGGCGATGGCCGAGACGTTGCTCCAATTCGCCGGGCGCAGCGCGAGCAGCAGGCCGAGCAGGACCAGCGGCGGAAACAGCCGGTGCGGCCAGTCGTGCGCGATTGCCGCAACGCCGCAGGCGGTCAGCGCAATATCGACACCCGCGGGCACGATCGCGGCAAGGGTGTGCCGGCGCTGCGAGCCGAACGGCGCCTCCGCCAGCCGCCGCAAGCCGAGCGCCAGCTCGCCGGCCACCGCAGCCACGGCGACGAGTCCGAAGCCGATCGCCGCGAAGCCGTAGGCGGCGGCCGCGACGCCGATCGCCAGAAGGCCCAGCGCCGCCGCCGGCAGCACGCCGGTCGCGGGGCCCCGGGCCAGCAGCCCCGCCGCGAACGCGCGCAGCACTTGCCGGGCGAGCCAGCCCGACGGGGCCGTCGGCCTGGCCGGCGGCAGGTTGCGCCGAAGCCACGCGCGATCGGGCCCGGTGGAGGCTTCGTCGGCGACCATCGACCACGCGCCATCGGCGAGCAGCGCCTCGGGCAAGCGCCGCTCGGGCACGCCGGCCTGCAGGGCGATGCGCAGCAGCGCCGGCGCCGGCTCGCTGTCGGGGGGCAGCTCGGCCAGCCGCTCGACGAGCCCGCCGCCGACGACCAGCGCCCCGGCCCAAGCGCGCTCGAGGTCGATCCGCTCGAATCCCGCGGCGACGCCCGGCGCGGCGGGGAGCACGAGCACCGCCGGGCCCTTCTCCAGCAGCGCGATCGCCGCAGTGGCGTCGGGCAGCAGCCCCGGCGCCAGCACCAGCAGCTCGTCGGCCGCGCTCACCGCGCCGAGCAGGCCATGGCCCGAGCCGATCGCCTGGAACCGCGCGCCGGCGGCTTCGGCCGCATGGCGCAGCGCGATCGCTTCGGGCGAGCCGCCGTCGCCGAGGACGACGATCCGCCCGCAGCCGGCGGCGAGGGCGAAATCGAGCTGGCGGCGCGCGAGGGTCTTGCCGGCGACGCGCAGCGGGCCGCCGCCGGCGGCGTCGCGCGGTTGGCCGGCGATCGAAATCAGGGCGGCGCGCACCCGTAGCTCCCGTCTGCTGCAGCGCCCGGACTAGGCGCTCGGGCGGTCGCTGCCAAGAATGGAGCGGGTCAGGCCGCGGGATCGACGGCGAAGCGGGCGCGCAGCGTGTCGAGCTTGCGCAGCACCGTCGGCTCGCCGGGGGCGCCGTCGAGCGCGGCTTGCGCCAGCTCGACGAGGTCGGGCGCGTGGAAGCTGGCGCCGAGGCTCTTGAGGCGTTGCGCGGCCACTTCCCAGTTGCCGTCGCAGCGCGCGCGCCGCAACAGGTCGATCTGCTGCGTCAGGCTCTCGGCGAACGCCCGGCGCAGCTCCTCGAGCAGCGAGCGGTCCTCGCCCGCCGCCGCCACCAGCGTCGCATCGAAATCTCCCGCTTGCTGAGCCATTTGCGGCGCATAGTGGAAGAGTCGTTAAGGCGGGGTTTATCATCGCGCGGCCTGTGGTAATTTGCCGGCCATGGCGGACAGGAAGAACCTCGTGGCGATCGGCCCGGAAGCGCACGGCGACGAGCAGGCGGCGCACGCGCCCGAGCCGGCGCCGTTCGAGGAACCCACGGCGCAAGACGAGGCCTGGCTCGACGAGCCCGAGCCCCGCGCGCGCGGCTTCGGCTGGATCGTGCCGGCTCTGGCGGTGCTCGCGATGCTCGGCTGGACCGGGTTCTTCGGCTGGGTCCACCAGCGCGCGATCCTCGCCGGCGCGAGCCCCGCGCAATGGTCGCAATGGGTCGTCGACTGGGCGGTGCCGGTGCTGCTCGTCGTCGCGCTGTGGCTGCTGGCGATGCGCCACAGCCGGCGCGAGGCGGCCCGCTTCACCGACGCGGCGCAGGCGCTGTCGCAGGAATCGGCGCTGCTCGAGCGGCGGCTGACCACCGTCAACCGCGAGCTCAGCCTCGCCCGCGACTTCATCGCCGCCCAGTCGCGCGACCTCGAATCGCTCGGCCGCGTGGCGAGCGAGCGGATCTCCGAGCACGCCGACCGGCTGCAGGGGCTGATCCGCGACAACGGCGCCCAGGTCGAGGCGATCGGCCGGGTCAGCTCCACGGCGCTCGAGAACATGGACCGGCTGCGCGACGACCTGCCGGTGATCTCCAACTCGGCGCGCGACGTCGCCAGCCAGATCGGCCACGCCGGGGTCGTCGCCAAGGACCAGATCGAGGAGCTGGTGGCCGGGTTCAACCGGCTCAACCAGTTCGGCGAGGCGAGCGGGCGCCAGGTCGCCTCGCTGCGGGCCAAGGTCGACGAGGCGCTCGCCGCGTTCGAGGCCCAGGCGGCGCAGCTCGACGAGATCGCCGGCAACCGCTTCGCCGCGCTGGCTGAGCGCAGCGCCGCGTTTCGCGCCGAGCTCGACGGGCGCGAGGTCGAGGCCTTCGCCGCCATCCGCCGCCGGGCCGACGCGCTGGCGCAGGAGCTCGACGCGCGCACCCATGAGCTCGAGCGCGGCGAAGCCGCGGCGCTCGACGCGCTGCAGCAGCGGATGGCGCAACTGCGCGACGAAGGCGCGCGCATCGCCGAGACCGTCCGCGGCGGCGAGACCGAGGCGGCCGAAGCGTGGTCGGCCGCGGTCGCCGGCCTCGAGGAGCGCATGCTCGAGGCGATCAGGCGCATCGCCGAGGTCGACCAGCACGCGATGGACAATGCCCGCCAGCGGCTGCTGGCGCTGGGCGAGGAAGCCCAGCGGGTCGACGAGACGATGGTCGAGCGGTCCGACGCGTTCCACGACCACCTGCTGCGCCGCACCGCCGATGCCGCCGAGCACGAAGCCGCCTCGCTGGCGGCGCTGAAGGAGCGCCTGGCGACCTTCGACGCGCAAGTTGTCGAGCGGCAGGAGGAGCACTTGGCGCATCTCTCGGGCCTCGCCGAGCGCGGCGACGGCCTCGCCCGGCGCCTCGCCGAGCTGAGCGCCGAGATGGACCGGCTGTCGACGCAAGGCCGCCGGACCCAGGACGACCTCGCCGAATCCGCCGCCGGCCTCGCGGCGCGCCTCGCCGAAAGCCAGGCGCTGATCGTCGACAGCGGCACCCGCGTCGCCCGCCTGACCGACGACAGCGTGCGACTGCTCGAGCTAATCCGCTCGAGCGCCGAGCACGGCAACACCGACTTGCCGCAGGCGCTCGGCCAGGCCGAACGCCGGCTGAGCGCATTCGAGCAGCAGGCGCAGGCGCTCCACGCGCTGATCGCTGACGCCGGCGACAAGGGCGCAGCGCTCGCCGGCCACGTCGAAAGCGCGCGCCACAACGGCACCGCGACGCTCGAGCAGCTGGCGGCGCTCGAGCAGCGGCTGGCGGAGCTGGCGCAAGGCTCCGAGGCGCTGGCCGGGCAAGCCCGGTCCGAGCTGGCCGACGCCATCGCCACGCTCGAGCAGGCTTCGCGCGAGGTGCTCACCGGGCTGCAGGACCGGCAGGGCGAGGCGATCCGGGCGATCGCCGAGCGCATCGCCGGCGACAGCAGCGAGGCGATCGACCGCGCGGTCCGCGCCCACGCCGCGAGCGCCATCGCCGAGCTCGAGGCGGCCGCCGAGCAGGCCGGTGAAGCCGGTCGCGATACGGCCATCGCGCTGCGCGACCAGCTGGCGGCGGTCAACGAGCTCGCCGGCAACCTCGAGCGCCGCGTCGCCCACGCCCGCCAGCGCGCAGAGGAGCAGGTCGACAACGACTTCGCCCGGCGCATGGCGCTGATCACCGAAAGCCTCAATTCGAGCGCGATCGACATCTCCAAGGCGTTCGCCAACGACGTCACCGACACCGCCTGGGCGAGCTACCTGCGCGGCGACCGCGGCATCTTCACGCGCCGCGCGGTGCGCCTGCTCGACACCCAGGAAGCGCGCGCGGTGGCCGAGATCTACGAGGCCGACGGCGATTTCCGCGAGACCGTCAACCGCTACATCCACGATTTCGAGGCGATGCTGCGCAGCGTCCTGTCGACCCGCGACGGTCACGCGCTCGCGGTGACGCTGCTGTCGAGCGACATGGGCAAGCTCTATGTGGCGCTGGCGCAAGCGATCGAGCGGCTGCGGGCCTAGCCCGCCGCTTCAAGCTCCGCCAGTTCGTGTGCGGCCCGGAGGCGAGCCGAACAGGTTGAGGTCCTCGGGGCCGATCCAGCCGTAGCGGTAGTTGGCGACGTAAAGCCCGCACAGCAGCGCCGCCAGCAGCGCCGCGCGCCACGCCAGCCGGCCGGGGCGGAAGTTCGCCGGGGCGCTGTCGGCCTGGCCGGGGACCTTGGCGATCCCCGCCTCGTCGTGGGTCCTGACCCCGAACGGCAGCAGCAGGAACGCGCTCAGCACCCAGAACAGGGTGTAGATCGCCAGGATCGAGGTCCACTTCATGAGGACGGCCTTGTCCCTTCATTCGTCATTGCGAGCGAAGCGAAGCAATCCGGGGCGTACCGCGCAACCGCGCTGGATTGCTTCGTCGCTACGCTCCTCGCAATGACGAGGAGGTGGGGCGCCCTAACCACCCGCCGCGATCACCTTCATCTGCGGCTTCTTGCCCGACCAGCGCTGCGCCGCGCGGCGGGCGGCGAGGCGCGCGGCTTCCTCCTGCGCCGCCCGATCGCGCGCGGCGGGCCCCTTGAGCTTGCGCAGCGCCTCGGCCACGTCGGCCTCGGCTTCTTCGACGAACTCGGCGTAGTCCTCGTCGAGCGGCAGGCCGATGCCGTGGACTTTCGCCCCGCCCTTGCCGTCAAGCGCGACGATCACCAGCCCGTCGCGCGCGAGCCGGCGGCGGGTGGCGATCGCCTCGCCGTCGGCGGGGACGATGATGTCGCCGTCGAGCACCAGCCGGCCGACCCTGACCTCGGCCAGCTTGCCGGGCTTGCCCGGCGCGAGGCGGACCACGTCGCCGTTCTTCTGGAACAGCCCGTGGGCGATGCCGTTGGCCGTGCCGAGCCGCGCCTGCTCCTGCATGTGGCGCACCTCGCCGTGGACCGGGACGAGGATCTGCGGGCGCAGCCAGCGGTAGATCGCCTCGAGGTCGGGCCGCCCCGGATGGCCCGAGACGTGGATCATGCTCTGCCGGTCGGTGACCATCTTGACGCCGCGCTGGGCGAGCAGGTTCTGGATCCGGCCGATGGCGATCTCGTTGCCGGGGATCGTCCGGCTCGAGAACAGCACCACGTCGCCTTCGGTCAAGCTGAGCGGATGCTGGTCTTCGGCGATGCGCGCCAGCGCGGCGCGCGGCTCACCCTGCCCGCCGGTGGCGAGGATCATCACCTTGCCGCGCGGCAGCTGCATCGCGGTGTCGAAATCGACCGGCGTCGGGAAGTCGAGCAGGTAGCCGTTGTCCTGCGCGACCTCGACGATGCGGTCGAGCGAGCGGCCGGCCACGCACAGCTCGCGGCCGGTCTTCTGAGCCACACGTCCGAGTGTCTGCAACCGCGCCACATTGGAGGCGAACGTCGTCACCAGCACGCGCTTGCCGGCGTGGCCATGCACTTCCTCGAGCAGGCCGCGGTAGACCGCACCCTCGGAACCCGACGAGGCCGGGTTGAAGACGTTGGTGGAGTCGCATACCAGCGCGAGGATCCCCTCGTCGCCAAGCTGCATCAGCTCTTCCTCGGTCGCGGGCACGCCGATCAGCGGCTCCTCGTCGAGCTTCCAGTCGCCGGTGTGGAACACGCGGCCGTAGGGCGTCTCGATCAGCAGCGCGTTGCCCTCGGCGATCGAGTGCGACAGCGGGATGTAGGTGATCTCGAACGGGCCGAGCAGGATGCTGCCGTGCTCGCGGTCGATCACGTTGAGCTCGACCTCGCCCGCCAGCCCCGCCTCGTCGAGCTTGCGCCGCACCAGGTCGGCGGTGAACGGGGTGGCGTACAGCGGCACGCCGAGCTCGGCGGCGAAATAGGGCACCGCGCCGATGTGGTCCTCGTGGGCGTGGGTCAGCACCACCCCGAGCAGATCGTCGGCGCGCTCCTCGATGAACTCGGGATCGGCGAACATCAGCTCGGTGCCGGGGTACTCGGCGGCGCCGAAGCTCATGCCGAGGTCGACCATCAGCCACTGGCCACGGCAGCCGTAGAGGTTGACGTTCATGCCGATCTCGCCCGAGCCGCCGAGCGCGAGGAACAGCAGCTCGTCCTCGGGGGTGAAGTCCTTCTTCATTTCGAGCCCGCCCGCTCGGCGAGGATGGCGAGGCCGGTCAAGGTCAGGTCGGTGTCGACCGCGTCGAAGATCTCCGTATGACGATCGAACAGCAGCGCCAAGCCGCCGGTGGCGACGACCCTGGCCGGGCGGCCGATCTCGGCGCGCAGGCGGGCGATCAGCCCTTCCATCATCGCGACGTAGCCCCAGAACACGCCGATCAGCATCTGGTCCTCGGTGTTGCGGCCTATCACCGAACCGTCGCGCGGCGCCTCGATGGCGATGCGCGGCAGCTTGGCCGTGTGGTTGACCAGCGCATCGAGCGAGAGATTGATCCCGGGGGCGATGATCCCGCCTTTGTAGGCGCCGTTGAAGTCGACCACGTCGAACGTCGTCGCGGTGCCGAAGTCGATCACGATCAGGTCGCCGGGGTAGCCGGCGTGGGCGGCGATAGCGTTGACGGCGCGGTCGGCGCCGAGCGAGCGCGGCTCGTCGACGTCGATCGGGAAGTCCCACGCCGCGGCACCCTCGCCGGCGATCAGCGGCGCGAGGCCGAAGTACTTCTCGCCGAGCACCTCGAGGTTGTGGCGCGCGCGCGGGACCACCGTCGCGACGATCAGCTGCGTCACCGCCTCGCGGGCGATGCCCTCGATCGCCATCAGCTGCAGCAGCCACACGGCGTACTCGTCGCCGGTGCGCCGCGGGTCGGTGGCGATGCGCCAGCGGGCCTTGATCTCGCGGCCCTGGAACAGCGCGAAGACCACGTTGGTGTTGCCGACATCGACCGCGAGCAGCATCGCTCAGGTTCCTTCCAGCGTCACGTCACCGGCGTGGATGACACGGACGGTGCCGTCCGCCAAGCGCAGCCGTAGCGCACCACCGAGCTCGAGCCCGTCGAAAGTGCCGTGCAGGCGGCCCGCTCCCTCGGCCACGCTGATCGGCGAGCCGCGTTCGTGGGCCCTCGCCTCCCACTCGACGATCGTTGCCGCGAGCGGCTCGCGCCGCCAGCGCTCGAGCCGATTGCCAAACAGCGGAGCAAGGTATTCGAGCACCCGGCCGGGGTCGTTGTCGTTGTGCCCGTTCTGCTGGTGGATCGAGATCGTCGGCGAGCCGTCGATGGCGGGCGCCACGGCGACGTTGATCCCGATCCCGACCACTACGGCGCCACCGCGCCGCTCGCACAGGATCCCGGCCATCTTGGCGCCGTCGTAGAGCACGTCGTTCGGCCACTTGAGCCAGCGCTGCTGCTCGAGCGGCCGGATCGTGCCGCTCATCAGCTGCCCGCGCAGCAGGTCGTGGACCGCCAATCCGGCGACGAGCGAGATCGAGGGCGCCGGATGATCGTCGGGCGTGAGGTTGACGACGGTCGAGCAGAACAGGTTGCCAGGCGGGCTGAGCCAGACCTTGCCCACACGCCCCCGGCCTCCGGTCTGCCGCTCCGCCCGCAGCCAGGCGCCTTCAGGGACGGTCTCTCCGGCCTCGATACGCGCCAGCAGGTCGGCGTTGGTCGAGCCGGTTTCGGTGACGATTTCGATCTTCGGAGTCACTCAGGCGAGCAGGAACAGCGCCGCCGCGGCGCGGTCCGCCAGCGTGTCGAGCCAGCCGGTCAGCAGGTAGCCGAGCGGCGACATCAGCACCGCGCTGATCGCCAGCAGCGCCCAGTGGGCCCGGTCGCTTTTCCCGCGGATGGTGTCGGCCGGCTCGTCGAAGAACATGATCTTGACGATCTTGATGTAGTAGTAGGCGGCCATCACCGAGGCGGCGATGCCGAGCGCGGCGAGCGCGATCAGGTCGGCCTGCACGGCCGCCTGGAACACCACGAACTTGCCCCAGAACCCGAACAGCGGCGGGATGCCGGCGAGGCTGAACATCAGCGCCATCAGGCACCACGCGAGCGCCGGACGCGTGCGCGACAGGCCCGCCATCTGGGCGATCTCGTCGATCGGCTCGCCGTCGGCGTCCTTCAGCATCAGCACCGCGACGAAGCTGCCGACCGTCATCGCCACGTAGATCGCCAGGTACACCAGCATCGCGCTGACGCCGGCGGCGGTGGCGCAGGCGAGGCCGATGAGGATGAAGCCGACGTTGTTGATCGACGAGTAGGCGAGGAACCGCTTGATGTTGGCCTGGCCGATCGCCCCGAGCGCGCCGACGACGATCGAGGCGAGCGCGGCGAAGATCACCACCTGGCGCCAGGCGTCGGCCTGGCTGCCGAAGGCCTCGATGGCGACGCGGGTGGTCAGGGCGACGGCGGCGACTTTCGGCGCGCTGGCGAAGAACAGCGTCACCGGCGTCGGCGCGCCTTCGTAGACGTCGGGGGTCCACATGTGGAACGGTACCGCGCTGATCTTGAACGCGAGGCCGGCGAGCATGAACACCAGCCCGAACAGCGCGCCGGTCGAGAGGCCGCCGCCGAGCGCGGCGCGGATCCCGTCGAACGTGGTCGTCCCGGTGAAGCCGTAGGTCAGGCTCATGCCGAACAGCAGGATCCCGCTGGCGAGCGCGCCGAGCACGAAATACTTGAGCCCGGCTTCAGCCGAGCGCGTGTCGTGGCGCAGGAACGCGGCCAGCACGTACGCCGCGAGCGACTGCAGTTCGAGCCCGATGTAAAGCGCGATCAGGTCGCCGGCCGAGACCATCACGCTCATCCCGAGCGCGGAGAACAGCACCAGCACCGGGTACTCGGCGCGCATCGATCCGGTGCGCCCGAAGAAGCCCGGCGCGACGACCAGCGCGGCCCCGGTCGCGGCGTAGATCATCAGCTTGGCGAAGCCGGCGAAGGCGTCGGCGCGAAACTGCCCGGCGAAGGCGACGGTGTCGGGCCCGCTGGCGCCGGCGCACACCGCTGGGGCGACGAGGGCGAAGCACGCCGCGAGCACGAGGCACGAGACCGCGCTGATCAGGCGGGCCGAACCGTCGCCGGCCCACGCGGCGACGAGCAGCAGCACGAGCCCGCTGACCGAGAGCACGATCTCCGGGACGATCAGCGCGAGGGAGGCGGCGAAATCCATCAGTGCGCCCCCTCGTGCGTGTCGGCTTCGGCGGCAGCCGGCTCACCCAGCGCCAGCCGCGCATCGCCCTCGGGCTTGGCCCGGGCGACGCGGGCGTCGAGCGCGGCGATGTCGGCGCGCATCGGGGCGAGGAAGCTCTCGGGATAGACGCCCATCCACAGCACCGCGGCGGCGATCGGGCCGAGCATTAGCCACTCGCGCGCCGACAAGTCCGGCATCGCCGCCGCGTCGGCGTTCTTCTGCACCCCGAAGGCGATCCGCCAGTAGAGGTAGAGCATGTAGGCCGCGCCGAGGATGATCCCGGTGGCGCAGACCGCGGTGACCCAGCTCGACACCTGGTAGATGCCCGCCAGGCTGAGGAACTCGCCGACGAAGCCGCTCGTGCCCGGAAGACCGATCGAGGCCATGGTGAACAGCATGAAGAACAGCGCGTACTTCGGCATGTTGATGCTGAGGCCGCCGTAGCGGTCGATCTCGCGCGTGTGCAGCCGGTCGTAGATCACGCCGACGCACAGGAACAGCGCGCCCGAGACGAGGCCGTGGCTGAGCATCACGATCATCGCCCCTTCGAGGCCCTGCACGTTGAACGCGAACAGCCCGACGGTGACGATCGCCATGTGCGCGACCGAGGAGTAGGCGATCAGCTTCTTCATGTCGTGCTGCACCAGCGCGATCAGGCTGGTGAGGACCACCGCGAGCATCGACAGCGCAAAGACCAGCCACATCAGCTGCGCGCTCGCCTCGGGGAACATCGGCAGGCTGAAGCGGATGAAGCCGTAGCCCCCCATCTTCAAGAGCACCCCGGCGAGGATCACCGAGCCCGCCGTCGGCGCCTGGACGTGCGCGTCGGGCAGCCAGGTGTGCACCGGCCACATCGGCATCTTGACCGCGAAGCTGGCGAAGAACGCCAGCCACAGCCAGGTCTGCGCGCCGGCCGGGAAGTCGTAGGCCATCAGCGTCGGGATGTCGGTGGTGCCCGCCTCGTTCACCATCCACAGCATCGCGATCAGCATCACGACCGAGCCGAGCAGCGTGTAGAGGAAGAACTTGTAGGCCGCGTAGATGCGGTCCTTGCCGCCCCACACGCCGATGATCAGGTACATCGGGATCAGACCGGCCTCGAAGAAGATGTAGAACAGGAACAGGTCCTGCGCGGCGAACACGCCGAGCATCAGCGCTTCCATGAACAGGAACGCGGCCATGTACTCGCCGACGCGCTGGTCGATCGCCCGGCTGGCGAGGATGCAGATCGGCATCAGGAACACGGAGAGCATGATCAGCATCAGCGCGATGCCGTCGATGCCGAGCGCCCACGAGAACCCGGCGAAAATCGGCGCGCGCTCGGTGAACTGCCACTGCGCGCCGCCGATGTCGTAATTGAGCCACAGGATGATGCCGAGCGCGAAGTCGATTAGCGTCGCGGCGAGCGCGATCGCGCGCGCGGCCCGCTCGCCGGCGAACAGGCAGGCGATCGCGCCGAGCATCGGCACGAGCAGCATCAGCGAGAGTAGGGGCACCCCGTCCATCACACCAGCACCCAGCTGATCGCGCCGACGAGGCCGAGCAGCATGATCAGCGCGTAGCTGGTCAGGTATCCCGACTGCACGCGCCTGGCGACCAGGGCGCCCTTGTCGACCGCCCACGCCGCCCCATCGGGCCCGAAGCGGTCGATCAGGCCCTCGTCGCCGCGCTTCCAGAACAGCCGCCCGAGCCAGAACGCCGGGCGCACGAACAGCCAATGGTAGAGCTCGTCGAAGTACCACTTGTTGTAGAGGAAGCGGTACACCGGGCCGAGCTGCTCGGCGGCGCGGTGCGGGATCGAGGTGTCGCGGATGTAGGCCGTCCAGGCGACCAGCAGGCCGATCAGCATGACGACCGTCGCGGTCAGCTTCACCCACGTCGGCACCTCGTGCATCGCGTGCATCAGGTGCTCGTCCCAGGCGATCGAGCCGCCCCAGAACGCCGCTTCCTCGAGGAAGGGCGCGTGGAACACGAACCCGGCGAACACCGCCCCGACCGAGAGCAGGATCAGCGGCACGAGCATCGACCACGGGCTTTCGTGCGGGTGGTAGCCGGCGGTGCCCTCGTGCGGATGGATCTCGGCGTGGGTGCTGTCGCCGTGCTCCTCGTCGGGGCTCTCGTGATGGCCGTGGACCGCGTGCTGGATGTGCTCGCTGTCGGCCCAGCGCGGGTGGCCCCAGAAGGTCAGGAACATCAGCCGCCACGAATAGAAGCTGGTCAGCAGCGCGGCGAAGGCGCCGAGCCAGAACGCCGCCCGGCCCATCTCGCTGCCGCTGGCGAACGCCGCCTCGAGGATCGCGTCCTTCGAATAGAACCCGGCGAAGCCGAACACCCCGACCAGGCCGACGCCGGTGATCGCCAGCGTGCCGGCGAGCATGGCCCAGAACGTCAGCGGGATGTGCCGGCGCAGGTCGCCGTAATAGCGCATGTCCTGCTCGTGGTGCATCGCGTGGATCACCGAGCCGGCGCCGAGGAACAGCAGCGCCTTGAAGAACGCGTGGGTGAACAAGTGGAACATCGCCGCGCCGTAAGCGCCGACGCCGGCGGCGAAAAACATGTAGCCGAGCTGCGAGCAGGTCGAGTAGGCGATGACCCGCTTGATGTCGTTCTGCGCCAGGCCGACGGTCGCCGCGAACAGGGCCGTCACCGCGCCGGTCAGGGCGATGATCTGGCTGGCGTAGGGCGCGTACTCGTAGATCGGCGACAGCAGGCAGACCATGTAGACGCCGGCCGTGACCATGGTCGCGGCGTGGATCAGGGCCGACACCGGGGTCGGGCCTTCCATGGCGTCCGGCAGCCAGGTGTGCAGGAAGAACTGCGCCGACTTGCCCATGGCGCCGACGAAGAGCAGCGCGCAGGCCAGGTCGACGGCGCGCCAGTAGCTTCCGGCGAACCACCAGGACGTGCTGGCCTTGGCGGCGAGCAGCGGGAACAGCTCGGCGAACTGGATGGTGTTGAACATCCAGAACACGGTCATGATCCCCAGCGCGAAGCCGAAGTCGCCGACCCGGTTGACCACGAAGGCCTTGATCGAGGCGGCGTTCGCCGTCGCCTTGTGGAACCAGAAGCCGATCAGCAGGTAGGACGCGAGGCCCACGCCTTCCCAGCCGAAGAACAGCTGCATGAAGTCGTTGGCGGTCACCAGCGCCAGCATGGCGAAGGTGAACAGGGACAGGTAGGCGAAGAACCGCGGCTTGCCGGGATCCTCGGCCATGTAGCCCCAGCTGTAGAGGTGCACGAGCGCCGAGACGGTGGTCACGACCACCAGCATCACCGCCGACAGGGCGTCGAAGCGGATCGACCAGGTCGAGCGGAAGTCGCCGATGTCGATGAAGCGGAGCAGTTCCACCAGGACACGCCCCTGCCCGCCCCAGGTGTGCAGGTAGAAGGCGTACCAGGCGATGGCGCAGGACAGGAACAGCAGGCCGGTGGTCACGGCCATGGACGGGACATTGCCGATGCGCTTGCCGAAGAGGCCGGCCACGATCGCGCCCAGCAGGGGCGCGAAGACGGCGATGACGAGCAGGGTCTCGAGAGTCACGCGATCAGCCCTTCATCACCGAGGCGTCGTCCACGGCGATGTCGCCGCGGTTGCGGAAGAAGGTCACCAGGATGGCCAGGCCGACGGCGGCCTCGGCCGCGGCGACGGTCAGGACGAACATGGCCAGGATCTGCCCGGAAACCTCGTTCAGGTGGGTCGAGAACGCCACCAGATTGATGTTCACCGACAGCAGGATCAGCTCGATCGACATCAGGATGATGATGACGTTCTTGCGGTTCACGAAGATCCCGAACACCCCGATGGTGAACAGGATCGCCGCGACCGTCAGGTAGTGCGCGAGACCGATGGTCATTCCGAAATCCCCTCGCCGGTGGCGGGCGTCACCACGGTCATGGCGTCCTTGCGGCGGCGCGTGACCTGCTGGTGGATGTTCTGGCGCCGTACGTGCGGCTTGTGACGCAGGGTCAGCACGATGGCGCCGATCATGGCGATCAGCAGCACGATGCCTGCAGCCTGGAAGAAGTAGACGTAGTCCGTATAGAGCACCCGGCCGATGGCCTCGGCGTTGGACGTGTCGACGGTCGCGGCCACGGGCGCCTTGCCAGCCGCGGCTCCGCCGTCGGCGACGGCGAAGCTGACCATGATCATCTCGACCAGCAGGATGATCGCCACCACGCCGCCGATGGGCAGGTACTGGGCGTATCCCTCTCGCAGGCGGACGAAATCGACGTCCAGCATCATGACGACGAACAGGAACAGCACCGCCACGGCGCCGACGTAGACGACGACCAGCAGCATGGCGAGGAACTCGGCGCCCATCAGCACGAACAGGCCGGCGGCCGAGAAGAAGGACAGGATCAGCCACAGCACCGAGTGCACGGGGTTGCGGGCTGTGACCACGAACAGGCCGCCCAGCACGGTGGTGGCGGCCATTAGGTAGAAGGCGATCGCCTGAAGCATGCGGCCGTCGGCTCCGTCGGTCCGCGCGCGCCGGGACGGCTGAGGCGGACGGAAAACTGGTGCGGCGAAAGGCGGCGCAGGCGCGAATCCGCGCCGTCGCGAGCCCCTCGAACCGGCGCCCTTCTAGCCCCGGCGGACCGCCTTGCAAAGGGCCGAAACGGCAAGAAACGGGTTGGAGAACGCCCCTGCCCTGCCCATCTCAGTCGCCTGATTTCACAAGGGACCGCCGCCGTGACCGACACCGACGCCGACGAACGCGACTATCTGCTGGGCACCGACGAGGTCGAGGTGAACCGGCTGGGCCTGCAGCACCGGGTGTGGCGGCCCCGCGTGCTGGACGCCTGGCGTCGCGCCGGCATCAGCGAAGGGAGCAAGGTCATCGACGCCGGCGCGGGTCCCGGCTGGGCGACGGTCGACCTGGCGGAGATCGTCGGCCGCGGCGGCGAGGTGCACGCCCTTGAACGGTCCGACCGCTTCCTGCGCTTCCTGGAGTGGAACGCCCGCCAGCGAGGCCTGGCCAACATCCGCACCGCCAACCTGGACCTGGTCACCGACGACCTGCCCGTCGAGAACGCCGACGCCTTCTGGGTCCGCTGGGTCCTCGCCTTCGTCAGCGACCCCGCCGAGGTGTTGGCCAAGCTGGTGAAGACCCTGCGGCCGGGCGGCGTGGCCGTGATCCACGAGTACCTGGACTACAACACCTGGTCCTTCGCCCCGTCCCTGCCGGCACAGCGCGAGTTCGTCGAGTTCGTCACCCAGGACTGGCGCGCCAGCGGCGGCGAGCCGGACATCGCCCGCTCGTTCCCCAAGCTGCTGCCGGAAGCGGGGCTGCGCATCCGCGAACTGCGCCCCATCGTGGATGTGGTCACCCCGTCCAACTACGTCTGGCGCTGGCCGGCCTCGTTCATGGAGACCTACCCGCAGCACCTGGTCGACACCGGCAAGAAGGACCAGGCCTGGGCCGACCGGCTCCGCGCGGAAATCAAGGCCGCGGAAGCCAACCCCGACGCGGTCATGGTCACGCCCATGGTGCTGGAGGTGATCGCCGAGAAGGTGTGACGCCGGGCGTCCACTCCCCTCGCCCCGGGGCGACGGGAACCCCTACCGGTAAGGCGCGTCCATCTCGAGGTTGCGCGCGATCTCGCGTTCCCACCGGTCGCCGTTCGCAAGGAGCTTTTCCTTGTCGTAATACAGCTCTTCGCGGGTTTCGGTCGAGAACTCGAAGTTAGGGCCTTCGACGATCGCATCGACCGGACAGGCCTCCTGGCA
>DASPMY010000045.1:0-6655 GCA_035626815.1 Croceibacterium sp. | reverse complement strand
CCTCGGCCAGCTCCCACGGCTCCTTGGCGGCCTGCTCGGCGAGCTGGACGATCGCCTTCACGACCTTCTTCGCCTCGTCGTGCGCGAACAGCACCGCGCCGAGCATCTCGTCCTCGGTCAGCTCCTTGGCCTCGGATTCGACCATCATCACCGCGTCGTGGGTGGCGGCGACGACGAGGTCGAGGCGGCCTTCGGCGACTTGCGCCATCGACGGATTGAGCTGGTACTCGCCGTCCTTGAAGCCGACCCGCGCGGCTCCGATCGGGCCCATGAACGGGACGCCGGAGATCGTCAGCGCGGCGCTGGCGGCGACCATCGCCACGATGTCCGCCTCGGTCTCGCCGTCATAGGAGAGCACCTGGGCGATGACGTTGATCTCGTTGTAGAACCCTTCTGGAAACAACGGCCGGATCGGCCGGTCGATCAGGCGGCTGGTGAGCGTTTCCTTCTCGGTCGCGCCGCGCTCGCGCTTGAAGAAGCCGCCCGGGATGCGCCCGGCGGCGGAGAACTTTTCCTGGTAGTGGACGGTCAGCGGGAAGAAATCCTGCCCTTCCTTGACGCTGCGTGCGGCGGTGACGGCGCACAGCACCACGGTCTCGCCATAAGTCGCCAGAACGGCGCCGTCGGCCTGACGGGCAATGCGCCCGGTTTCCAGAGTGAGGGTCTTGCCGCCCCACTCCAGCGATACGGTTTTCGTGTCGAACATGTGTTTTCCTTCGTGAAGCCGCAGGGCCAGATTGCGCTGCGGGGCCTCAAGTGCCGGGTATGCCGTCCCGGTCCGGTGTGGGGCCTTAGCCCCTGGCCCCTTCACCGAATTGTGAAGGAAACCGAAATGCGAAAAAGGCGGCTCTCATCGGAGCCGCCTTCGCCAGACTCTTACTTGCGCAGACCCAGCTTCTGGATCAGGCCGTTGTAGCGCTCGACGTCCTTCTTCTTGAGGTAGGCGAGCAGCGTGCGGCGCTTGTTGACCATCATCAGCAGGCCGCGGCGCGAATGGTTGTCCTTGTTGTGCCCTTTGAAGTGCTCGGTGAGGTTGCGGATGCGCTCGGTGAGGATCGCGACCTGGACTTCGGGGGAACCGGTGTCGCCCTTGGACTGGGCGTTGTCCTTGATGATCTTCTGCTTGGCTTCGGCGGTGACCGACATTCGTTCTACTCCGCGGTATCGGTTAGGTTAAACCCTCGGACGACCTTGGCCGTTCCGCCCTTGAGGTCCACCAGCGCGACGGGGACTTTGCCGGCCGTGGCGAGATAGAGCCCGTCGGGTTCGAGCATTCCGGAAAGGACCCGGCCCTGACGGGCCGCCTGCGCGCTTTCCGGGTCGAGGGTGAGGGCCGGGATACCGTCCAGCCCCGCCTCCAACGGCAGGAGGTGGTCTTCAAGGCGCGCGCCGTTGCCGATTTCGTCCAGGATGTCCAGCGAAATCGCCTGATCCTCGGTGAACGGACCGGCCTGGATGCGCCGCAGGTAGGCGACGTGCCCGACGGTGCCGAGCGCGTGCGCGATGTCGCGCGCCAGCGAGCGGATATAGGTGCCCTTGGACACGTTCGCGATCAGCGTCACGCTGTCGGCCAGCTCGACCGGGGCGGCGGGCGCGAACGCGTCGCTGGTGACGAATGCGGAATCGAGCGGCGTGGTCCCGCGTCCGACCATCAGCTCGAGCGAATGCACCGTGACGCGCCGCGTCGCCAAGGCGACCGCCTCGCCCGCCCGCGCCAGGTCGTAGGCCCGCCGCCCGTCGACCTTGAGCGCGGAATAGGCGGGCGGCGCCTGCTCGAGCGCGCCGGTGAAGTGCTCGAGGATCGCCGCGACCGCGGCCAGCGGCGGGCGCCGGTCGCTGGCGGCGACGACGCGCCCTTCGGCATCGAGCGTATCGGTTTCCTCGCCGAAGTGGATCGTGAAGGCATACGTCTTGCGGGCATCGAGCATCCGCCCGGCGAGCTTGGTCGCTTCGCCGAGCGCGATCGGCAGCACGCCCTCCGCAAGCGGGTCGAGCGTGCCGCCGTGGCCGATCTTGACCTTGCCGTAGCCCGCCTGGCGCAGGACGCGCTTGACCGCCGCCACGGCCTGGGTCGAGCCCAGCCCGCGCGGCTTGTCGAGCACGAGCCAGCCGTGCGGATGCGGTCGGAGTGTTTCCTGGGTCATTCGGGGAACGCCAGCCTCCGGCCGTGGTCGCGCACGTCGCGCGGCCACTCGTAGCTGAAGTGGTCGTAGCCCACCCGGTTGCCGTTATAAATCTCCCGCACCGCATCGACGAAGTGCGGCAGGTTGCCCGCCATCACGTTGAGGAAGCGGTAAGCGGCGTCGTGGTGGTCCTTGGCCGTGCGGCCCTTGCGCACCGCCTCCTCGACCAGTTGGCGCAATGTGGCCGAGGCGCCGCCGCGCTGGTTGCCGAGCCATTCCCAATGGCGCGGCAGCAGCGTCACCTCGCGCGCCTCGACGCCGAGCGCCGGCCGCCCGCGCGGGCGCGGCGCCGGGGCCTGCGGCCGCAAGTCGAGGTCGACCTGGCCGCCGGTCTCGTCGTCGAAGGCGAGCAGATCCGAACTGCGATCGAGCGGCTGCAGCTCGCGCATCGTCGGCACGACCTCCTCCGGCGCGCCGCGCGCGACCAACTCGCCGTGGTGGAAGACCGTCACCGTCATCGTTGCCTCCGTCCGGAGGAGATAATCACCCGGGTTTAATTTGGCAATATACCCGGGTTTAATTCAGATTCCCGCTATGGCCGTGACGATCCGGGCGTAGTGCCCGTAGGCCCACTCGACCGGCGGCATGACCACGCGCTCGACGATGCCGAGGCCGGGAAACAACCACGGGATCACCAGCAGCAGCAGGAACAGCAGCGGGAATCCGAACGGACGCAATTTCTCGTATACCCGGGCCGCGCGCCGGGGCAGCAGCCCTTCGACGACGTGCGAGCCGTCGAACGGCGGGATCGGCAGCAGGTTGAACAGCGCCAGGAAGATGTTGATGGCGAGGAAGTACTGGAGCATCTCGCCGACGAACGCGTAGCCCAGGCCCGCCTCTGCGCCGGCGCTCTCCACGCCGACCATGGGACGGACGAACAAGCCGAGCAGAACCGCGCCGACGGCCGCCAGCGCGAGGTTCGTCGCCGGCCCGGCCGCGGCCACCGCCATCATCCCGAAGCGCGGATTGCGCAGTCGGCTCTTGATCACCGGCACCGGCTTGGCCCAGCCGAACACCGGCGCACCGCTCAGCGCCAGCAGACCCGGCAGGATCAGCGTGCCGAAGAGGTCGACATGGCGGATCGGGTTGAGGCTCAGCCGCCGCCGCTCCTTGGCGGTCGGATCGCCGAGCATCAGCGCGGTCCAGCCGTGGGCGACTTCGTGGAAGACGATGGCGATGACCAGCGCCGGGATCAGCGCGAGCGCCGTAAGCAGGGTTCCGTCCATGCGCCCTAGCTAGGAACGCGGACCGCTGCTGTCATCCTCAGTCGAGCGTGACCAAGCTGTTGCGGTCGACCTGCGGCGGCGCGGCCGAGCGGCGAATGCTGTCGATGCCGCACATGCGCTGGTCGCGCACGAAGATCACTTGCGTGAAGGTGTCGACGCGATTGTCGATCGCATCGCCGGCGAACACGGCGGTCTCGCGCGGCAGGCGGGTCTTCAGGCAGCCCTCGTTGAGCTGCACCCGGTACCAGCGGTCGATCCGGTCGCGCACGAACAGCACGTCGCCGTGGCCGAAATGATAGTCGGTGACCCCGCCGGCAATGGTGGTCTCCTCGTCGGAGACGCCGGGCAGGCTGACGGGAGCGGCGGCGGCGAGCGGCGCGGCGGCCAGAGCGAGCGCGGAGGCGATGAGCGTTTTCATGCCGCCGCTCTACCATGGTGGCGGTGAACCGTCACTGAACCTTCCGCTCAGGGATACATCCGCAGTCCCTCGGCGAAATGCTTGCGGCATAGCGCCAAGTACTGCTCGTTGCCGCCGATCTGGGTCTGGGCGCCGCGGGCGACCGGCTCGCCGTGCTCGTCCAGCCGCACGTTCATGGTCGCCTTGCGGCCGCAGTGGCACACGGCCTTGAGCTCGACCAGCGTGTCGGCGATGCCGAGCAGCACGGCCGAGCCGGGGAACAAGTCGCCGCGGAAATCGGTGCGCAGGCCGTAGCACAGCACCGGAATGCCGGCTTCGTCCGCCAGCCGGGCGCATTGCCAGACCTGGGTCGCGGTGAGGAACTGCGCCTCGTCGATCAGCACGCAGGCCAGCGGCGTTTCGCGATGCTGCGCCGAAACAGCCTCCCACAAGTTGGTCCCCGGCCCGAACCGATGGGCGTCGGCGCCGAGGCCGATCCGGCTGGCGATCGGCTTGTCGGAGCGGTGATCGAGCGCCGCGGTCCACAGCATCGTCGCCATCCCGCGCTCGCCGTAGTTGAAGTTCGCTTGCAGCAGGTTGGTCGATTTGCCGGCGTTCATGCTGGCGTAGTAGAAATAGAGCTTGGCCACGGGCCTGCCTTACCCTGACCTCGCCGTTGCGAGGAGCGCCGCGACGAAGCAATCCAGAGCTTTGTGCGACACGCCCCGGATCGCCTCGCTATGCTCGCGATGACGATGTGCGGACCTAGTCCTCGCCGAGATCGCCGAGGTCGCGCGCGACCTTCGGATCGCTCAGCAAGCGCTCGATCCGCTCGGCCTCGTCGAAGCTCTCGTCGCCGGTGAACTTGAGCTTGGGGGCGAACTTGAGGCCGAGCCGCTGGGCGACTTCGCGCTGCAGGTAGGCCGTGTTGCGCCGCAGCGCGGCGAGCACCTCGGCCTCCTCGCTGCCGAGCAGCGGCTTCACGTAGACCCGCGCCTGGCGCAAGTCAGGCGACATGCGCACTTCGGTCACCGATAGCGTGCGCGCGCTGAGCGAGTCGTCGTGGACCTGCTGGCGCGTGAGCAGCTCCGAGAGCACATGGCGCACCCGCTCGCCGACCTTGAGCAGTCGGACCGAGCGGTCTTCGCCGGCGTGGGTCTGTCGAGCCATGGTCAGGCGTCCATCTTGTCGAGGATGCGCCGGAGCGAGCGCACGTTGCGCGCGGTGGCGCGGCCCTCGACCACCTTGGCCTTGGCCATTGCCGGGGCGAGCTTCGATCGCCCGGCGCCCTCGACGAAATCGACGAAGAACTCGCGCTCGCCTGCAGCCAGTCGCTCGGGGCCGTCGTAGGCCTTGGCGAAGGCCTCGAAAGCGGCCTTGTCGAGGGGCCGGTCGAGGAAGATCGTGTGCACGAAGTTGGCCTCGCCGCTATCCTTGAACGGGTTGTCCTCGATCGCCCTGCGGACCTCGTCGCGGCTGCGCACCGCCGCGAAGGTGTCGATGCCGAAACGGTCGCGCACGACGTAGGCGAGCTTTTCCGACAAGCCCTCCGATGGCCGTTCATCATGCGAGAACAGCACGTTGCCGCTGGCGACCACCGTTTCCACGTCCTCGAACTCCTCGCGCTCGAGCGCTTCGCGCAGCTCGGCCATCTTCAGCCGGTTGCCGCCGACGTTGATGCTGCCGAAGAACGCGGCGTAGCGGGCCCTGGTCACAACACCCGTTCGCGCTCCTCGACCTCGAACACCTCGAGGTGGTCGCCCGCCTTGATGTCGTTGGTGTCGGCCAGCACGACGCCGCACTCGAGGCCCGCGCGAACTTCGTCGACGTCGTCCTTGAAGCGCCGCAGCGACGCGATCGTGGTCGCGCTGACGATGACGTCGGCGCGCGTAAGCCGCGCGTGGAGGCCCTTGCGGATGACCCCTTCGAGCACCAGCAGGCCCGCTGCCTTGTCGCGCTTGCCCGCCGGGAACACCTGCTTGACCTCGGCACGGCCCAGCACGTTCTCGATCTTGAGCGGCCCGAGCACGCCGGCCATCTCCTTGGCGATCTCCTCGGTCAGCTGGTAGATCACGTCGTAGTACTTCATCTCGACCTTGTGCCGCGCGATCAGCTCGCGCGCCTTGGCGTTCGGGCGCACGTTGAAGCCGATGACCGGCGCCTTCGAGGCCGAGGCCAGCGTCACGTCGCTCTCGGTGATCGCGCCGACGCCCGAGCTCAGCACCCGGACCTTGATGTCGTCGTTCGACAGGTTGTGCAGCGCGGTCACGATCGCCTCGGCCGAGCCCTGCACATCCGCCTTCACCACCACCGGGAACTCGACCAGGTCGCTGGTCAGGCTGGAGAACATCGTGTCGAGGCTGGCGGGCGCGGTGGCGGTGCGCTTCTCGGTCGCCTTCTCCTGGCGATACTGCGCGACCTCGCGTGCCCGGGCCTCGTTCTCGACCACCGTCAGGTGATCGCCGGCCTGCGGCACGCCGCCGAGGCCCAGGACCTCGACCGGCATCGCCGGCCCGGCTTCCTTGACCTGCTGGCCCTTGTCGTCGACCAGCGCGCGCACGCGCCCGCTCTGGGTGCCGACGACGAACACGTCGCCGCGCTTGAGCGTGCCGCGATTGACCAGCACCGTGGCCACCGGGCCGCGGCCCTTGTCGAGCTGGGCCTCGACCACGGTCGCGTCGGCCGTCCGGTCGGGGTTGGCCTTGAGCTCGAGCAGCTCGGCCTGCAGCAGGATCTTCTCGATCAGCTCGTCGAGCCCCGCGCCGGTCTTGGCCGAGACCTCGACGTCCTGGACTTCGCCGCCCATCTGCTCGACGACCACCTCGTGCTCGAGCAGGCGCTCGCGGATC
>DASPMY010000044.1:0-133876 GCA_035626815.1 Croceibacterium sp. | reverse complement strand
GGCATCCCCGGCGCCGGCAACGCCGGCCGGTTCCAGTACACCGGGCAGGCGTGGTTGCCCGAGCTCGGCATGTACTACTACAAGGCGCGGATGTACTCGCCCACGCTCGGCCGGTTCATGCAGACCGATCCCATCGGGTACGAGGACCAGTTCAACCTGTATGGGTACGTGGGGAACGATCCGGTCAACCTCGTCGATCCGACGGGGTTGGCGATAAACGTCATTAATGTAACGGCGCCTAGACCATATTGCGACGTCACATGCGCACAGGTGAACCGCTGGCGCGTCGAAGGCATGCTTCGAGATATCTCGAATGCCGACAGGCGGACTCGCGACCCGAGAGGTACCGTGGCTGTGCGGTACACGCCGCAAAATGAGCATCATTACGAATTCAGTGTAGTAACGCGATGCTCAGCAGGCAGGGCTTTCGAAGCCGTGAGAGCGGCCGGAAACTCTGCGCCTGGCGCTCCCTATGCACGAGCGGGCACGCACGATGTTTTCCTGACCGACATAGTTCCTTGGAGGGAAAATCCGATCACTCAAACGGTCAATGTCGGCCAAAGGACCATCACGAATGTGACCGGAGAAGCCCATCGATTCCATCCCGGTTCGGTCAGAATCACCGTCAATGATCTTGGGGGCAATTACTCTTCAATCAACATCGTCGGAACAGGGTCGGGCGCGAACCCGCTCTTCAACAATGCTGTGGGGGGCGCGTTCTTTGGCGGCATGGCACATGCCGTGGCTGACTACTGCGCCGCAGCAAGCGGCTCCCCAAACATGAAGAACTAGAGCGATGGATTATCCTACCGTCAGGTCTTTGGCGTTAGCGGGGGCTGTTTTCATACTCAGCTCCTGCGGTAGCCGCGTCCCCGATCAGGTGTTTCACGTTTGCCTTGACCGTGGCGAAATCAATGAAAGCGTCGTCAGCGAAATTCGAACGGTTGCCGAACGGCATCGCCTTACCTTCAACGACAATAGCCAAAACGCAAAAGCGGACCTTATCGAGATCGATGCAGAGGACGGTGTTGCTCCAGACGGCGTTCCCGTATTCTTCGACATACAGAAGGGTGGTCGTGGAGTTTTGATCGGTAGTAATTTTGGGAGTCAGGGGGAAGATTTGAGATTAAGCTTTTTTGATGCTGACAGTGAGCCTGATTTTAAATCAGATATGATGGAGATATTGAGCTCACTACCGGATGCTCGAGTTCTTACCGTCGATCCTGCCTCCGATGGCCCGAGCCCCTGCTGAGAGGTGCCTAAGCCTCGCTAGAAACGAGCCGGAATTGCTCTGGGAAGGCGCCTTGGGAGCGACAGCAAGATAAAAGCACCGGCTCCCCCTGCGGTGTAACCTATTGTCTGCACATCGTTTTTGAGGGAGACAAGAGTTACGGTGACACGTGCAATAACCCCTAAATTGACGATCGCGCACGCAGATGCTAGCGGGTCGCCATGGCCCGCCTTCCCCGCTTCGTTCTTCCCGGCATCCCGCACCATGTGACCCAGCGCGGGAATCGCCGCGAGCAGACCTTCTTCGAGGATGACGACTATGCGCTCTACCTCGACCTGCTCGCCGACGCCGCCGCGCGGGCGCAGGTGGAGATCTGGGCTTATTGCCTGATGCCCAATCACGTCCACATCGTTGCCGTACCGCACGACGCCGACGGCCTTGGCCGCTGCTTTCGCTACGTCCATCGCCACTACACCGGCTACGTCAACGCTCGCCAGCGTTGGACCGGCCACTTATGGCAGGGGCGGTTCAGCTCGGTGGCGATGGACGAGCCACATCTCGTCTGCGCGCTGCGCTACGTGTCGCTGAACCCGGTGCGCGCCCGGCTCGTGCGCCGGCCCGAAGACTGGCGCTGGTCGAGCGTGCGGGCGCATTTGGCCGGCGAGGGCGATCGCGTGGTAACCGTCGCGCCGGCAATCGACCGGGTCGGCGACTTCGGCGTGTTCCTCAGCGCGGAGTTCGATGAGGCGCTGAACTATGCCGCGTTGCGCAAGGCCGAAAGCGTCGGACGCCCGGTCGGCTCGCCCGAATGGCTCGCCGACATGGAGACGCGCACCGGACTGAAGCTCGCCCCTGGGAAGCGCGGGCCGAAGCCTAAAACCTCGCAAGGATTGGGGCAATTCCACCCATCGCCATAAGGACGCTCGAAGGGCTGCAGGTACTTCCACCCGTTTGCCGATAATGTCGCCGTCACTGAGCTACTTCAGCGTCGTCGCGCTGAACGGAACGCTCGGTGCGCCGTCGATCATGAGCCGGATATAGAAGTGATGGTTGGGCAGATTGATCAGATCCAAGGCGTCAAACACCGGCTGCATCTCTAGGGCCATGAACGCCGCGTCCTCTGCGCCCACTCGAAACGAAACAAGCGTGCCCGCGTTGGCGAGGACCGAACGCCGCACTTCATCAGGCAGCTGATGAAGGTATTGGTTTGCTGCGGCGATGCCGCACCCCATCTTGCGCAGTTCCGGCATCAAGTCGGCGAAGGCGAGCGTGGTGAAACTCTGGAACTCGTCGATATGAAGGAAGAAGGGCTTACGTTCCGCCGGCGGCTCGTCCGTCCGCGATAGCGCGGCCATGGCGATGGTCGCTACGAGGATGCTGCCGAGGACGTTGGCGCTGTCGGCGCCTAAGCGGCCCTTGGCGAGATTAATGATGGAGATTCCTCCCTGGTCCATGAGACGACGAAAGCGGATCGGTTCGGGGCCGCTTACGAAACAGCGGTACACGTGGGGATCGGTGAGGAGCGCGCCGACCTTGTTCTGGATCGGGGCGAGCATCTCCGCGCGATAGCGATCGGGATATTTCGCGAATTCGTTCTTCCAGAAAGTTCGGACCGTCTCATTGCGGATTCCGGCGACGACGCCATGCCGGAACGCCTTGTCGGCGTAGAGACGGAGCAGGTCGGGAAGCGTGGAGCCGTCGCGTTCGATGAGCGCGTAGAGGGAATTGCGCAGCACGTGCTCCATGCGCACGCCCCAAGCTTCGTCCCATAGCTTCTTCATGGCGTCCATGAGGCCGTTGACGGCCAGCGGAATCTTGTCGTCGCGCACGCGCCGTAGAGGATTGTAGCTGTAGGGCTGCGCAGGATCGGCGGCGTCCAGGTAGATATGAGGCCGGCCGGACTTGACAGCCGCCTCGCGCAGCTCCTCTGCGAGATCGCCGTGCGGGTCCAGGAGCGCAAAGCCGCGGCCGGCCGCGAAGTCGCCTATGGCGACAGATTTGAGCAGCGTCGATTTGCCGACGCCGGTCGCGCCGACGAGGTACATATGGCTCAGCCGGTCCGCCTGCTTGATGCCGAAGCGGACGAACTTTTGGTGATGATTGGTTTGAGCGAAGTAGGACACGTCCATCCGCTCAGGGTGAAGCACTCGTTCGTCCGCCGCACGGCGTCACGCGAGGCATCGCGAGAGCATCCCTCAGCAAAGAGCCTCCCCGCTAAGGGGAGGCTGAAAGGTGTTCATGTGGCGGCGACCAGTTCGTGCAGATACGACGCGGCGGCGCTCGCGCCACGGGCGGCCGTGAAGATCGCCCGCGCGTCCCCTCGCAAGAGCTCAAGCCAGTTCGCAACATAGGCCGCGTGGTCTCGGCGCGGCGTGTTCGCGACGTGGAGGTCGGCGCAGAGGAACGCGGCGCCGATCTCCGCAACAAGTTCTTCGGCGGCGATCTCGGCCTTACTCGTGAACGCCAGCGACCGATCGAGCCGGTGCGCCGCGCCCGTCCAATGGACGAGCTCATGCAGGACGGTGGCGTAGTAGGCTTCGGTGGCCGTCGAGGTCTCTGTGCCGGTGAACCGGTTTCGATCGGGCAGCTGGATGGCATCGTCGGGGATGCTGTAGAACGCCCGGGAACCGCCATGAGTGATGCGCGCGCCGGTCGATCGCACGAATGTGTCGACGGCCGTGAGCGTCTCCACCAGATCGCCCTTCGGGTACGATGCCGGCGGCTGCCAGCCTTCGACCTGATCGGCGTTGAAGACGCGGCTCGCCCGCGCGACCAATCGTGAGCGGGGCTGATCCTCTTCCTCTTCGGCATCGGCTCCGGGTCCGTCCAGCCGCTTGAAGAAGACAATGGTTGTTCCGTGTTCGCCGCGCTTCACCTGGGCGCCCGCGTGCTGCCACTGCTTGTAGGATGCCCAGTACCCGCTTCCGAAGCCGACAAGGCACGCCTGCGCCCACAGCGCGAGGACGTTGATGCCGTGGTATTCCATACGAGTGTAGGCGTTCTCAGGCTTGCCGATCGCCGCGCCTCCGCCATGCCAGGGCATGACGAACGTCCCCGTGCCGGCCTCGATCGCTTCAACGATGTTCTGCGTGACCGTTCGGTACACGTCGAACCGGTTTTCCGAGTGACCTTCGGACATGAATTCCTCCTGCGCACATGAGGAGCGTCGCCTGATTGCGGCGCTCCTCGATGCGCGGGAGAGCGGTTCCGATGGGGACAAAGAGGCAGGCGGCACGGAGCCGCCTGCGAGGCATTAGGAAGATGCGAGTTCGGGTTCCGGAACATCATCGCCCTCCGCGGCATCAGCCTGGGAGGTGAGATAGCTCGTGGCGGGGAAACGCATCCAGCGCGGCGCCCAGTTTTCAACCTTGGTCCGGCCGTTCTCGCCAGCCAGGCAGTCGCGCATAATGGCCTTGAGCGCCTTCGCCGGCTCCTGCGCATTGGCCTCGGCCGCCTTGGTTCCGGCAAGCTCGGCCACCAGTTCCCGAAGCACCCTGCGGTCGCGTAGCAGGACGAAAAACGCGTCGTCGGCCTCCCACGCACTTCCGAGGTCGATCGCGAGCTGCTGGCCCAATTGCTCGATCATCTCTCCGCTCGCATCGAGCGCTTCTCCCATGACGATGGGGACGATCGCGAGAACGTCTTCGTCTGGCAGACCGAGAAGAGCTTCGAACAGCACGGCAAGCGAGGCCTGATGCCCGTCCACCAGACATTCGGCTTCCGGATCGAGCCCCAGTCGCTGGAGAGCGTCTCGGCGAGCCTCCTCGAACCGGGCCTGCGACGGGCTTGCCCTCACGCTGGCTTCCGTCTCCGGCTTCTGCGCCCGCTGATGGTCCGCGTGAACGGTCCAAAGCGCAGAGCCGGCAATCGCATGAGCAAGCAGAAGCCTGAGCGCTACCTGCGGGTGATCGAGCAAGGCGGAGCGAACCGCGGCGTGCCGGTGCAGGTCGACGTACCGCCGCAGCGGAGACGACAGCTCAGGACGCGCCGACTTGACAGTCGGGTCGTTTTCACGGTCGGCCCGCCGCGTGTCCTTGTGCGGCAGAAAGCCCTCGTGGACCTCCACCTCGCCGGACTCGTGGACGACGACGTAGACGCTGCCGCCCTTGGCTTGGCTGCGCTTGTCGTATTCCCAGCGGGCGAAGTAGCTGCCGGGCTCCATCACTTCGACGGCATTCCAGCCTTCGGCCAGATATGCTTGCCGTTTGTCCTCGACCGCCTTCTGCTGGAGCGTCCAGAAGAGGGCAGCGTCGGAGAAGTAGCGGTGGTCGTCGAAGAGGTCGCCGACGATCGGCGCGGTGTACTCGGCCAGGTCGAACAGCGCGACAGAGGTGTTAATCGCAGCCCCGCCGAACAGCCACTCCTTGAGCACACGCCCAGTGGGCGCATACTGGTCGGGGCTGTCGAAGAGTGCGAGCCATTCGCGCTGTTGCGCCACGGTCGCCATGGTCAGATGCCGCACCGTCGCTGCATCGATCTGCTCGTTGCGGTAGAGCGTCCGGATGCGCGGCAGCAAGTTGCCGAGCGCCAGGATCCTTCTAACGACGCGCTCCTCGAGGCCGAAGGTTGCGGCGATCTCATCGACGCCGCGGCCTTCCTTCACGAGCCGGGCGAAGGTCTCCCACTGGGTGACCTCGTCGGCGTTGAGGCGCGCAACATTCTCTATGAGCGATGCTTCAAGCGCTGCCGCGTCGTCGCCTGACTCCATGATGGCGCAGGGCACGGACACGGGGCCGCCCTCAGCTTCGACGGACTTGGCGGCGTAGTAGCGCCTGCGGCCGGCGACGATCTCGTAAGTATCCGGTTCGCCATTGGGGCGGACCAGAAGCGGCACGAGCACGCCGCGGGCGCGGATTGAGGGAATGAGCTCGGCGACGTCGCGGTCCTTGCGCTTGGCGCGCATGTTGGCCGCGGACACGACGAGCTTCGATAGCTCGAGATGTTCTAGTTGCATGGGACGTACTCCAGGAAAGCCGGCAAGCGGCTGTGAGGAACCTGCCGCTCGCGTGAGCGCAGGCGCTGCCGGCCGGGAGTATCCCGGTCTGAAAGGTTCATCCCTTCCCCCGCAGCCTGGAGCCTCCCGGGAGGGGCGGCGAGGCTCCAGGCTGCGGAGAAGGTTCTGTGTTCAGGGTACGCGTTGCAAAACACGATGCACGACGTCACCGCAGTCGAGGACGCCTAACTGGATAGACTTGGGGACTCAGGAGACTTGTTACGGCCCTACGGGACCCGCGCAATTATGCCGATCCGGCTGTCGTGACGCCGTTACCAATCAACGGATCGCCCTCAGGCTACGGTCATGGGCATTCCTGACCGTCGGCTAGAAGCATTCATCGACGCTTACGAGCTGGGAACTGGTGAGCGACTGAGTCGCGAGGACGCGCTCGACGCTGCCATGCGTGTCCTCGCCTTCGTGGAGCTGCTTTCGAAATGGCCGAAGCGGCCGGCCCCTCGAAGCGATGAGCCAGCTGCCTCAGCCCGTTCAGCCACAGATCCCCCGCGGGATCTTCGATAACTTTACGCAACTGATACACGATTCGTGCGGCCATGGTCTTGGATTGCCATCGCTCTGGTCTCAGAGGTTCGAACCACGTCTACGCCCCGCACAGACAGTCATGAATGACTAGGTCGACCCCTTGACTCCCGCGGATCAGCGCGCGGCGATCTACGCGATAGCCGCGCAATTGCGCTTTATCTTGTCAGATGTTATCATTTCCTATCATGAACGATCAAACACTGGGAAGTGACGATATGGCGGAAAGCCCTTGGCTGACCATCGAGCAGGCCTCCGCATACCTCGGGATGGGGAGAACGGTGATCTACACGCTGGCGCGTGAGGGCCGCATTCCGGCAAACAAGGTAGGGAAGAAGTGGATGTTTCAACGAGCTCAGCTCGATGCATGGGTTCGCAGCAACCAACCTGTGAGTTCGTTCTTCACAAGCAGCGATTTCTCGATCGAAGGGAACCCTAATCTACGCGAGCCCCAGCTCGAGGCTTATAACGAAACCTTTCGCTTCTTTCGCGCAGGCAAGAACAAAGCAATTCTCCAGATCCCTGTCGGCTGCGGAAAGACCGGCCTCGCCTCCATTTTGCCCTTCGGCATCGCAAACGGTCGAGTGCTCATCATCGCGCCGAACTTGCAAATCAAGAATGGGCTGTACGAAGCGATGGACGTGACCAATCGGCCGAAGTGCTTCTGGCGGAAAGCCCGCGTTCTAACCGACGAAACCATGGCGTCGGGGCCTCTCGCCAGTACGTTGGATAGCGGCAACATTACCGTCGCGACCAAATCGCACATCGTGATCACGAACGTTCAGCAGCTGGCGACGAACGTCGAGAAGTGGCTGCACCAGTTTGATCACGAGTTTTTCGACATGATCATCGTCGATGAGGCGCACCATAGCGCCGCCGACAGCTGGAAGAGGGTCGTCGACCATTTCCCGGCGGCGAAGATTATTCATCTTACCGCCACACCGTTTCGGAGCGATCGGCAGGAAATCGATGGGGAGCTAATCTACAGGTATTCGTTCCGCAGCGCGACACTGAAGGGATACATTAAGCGGCTTAAAGCCAGTTACGTGGCTCCCTCTCAGATTGAGCTCGGATTCACTGACGAAGGCGGCAAAGTCTACACGCTCGACGAGGTCATGCAGCTAAAGGAAGAGGACTGGTTCAGTCGTGGAGTAGCGTTAGCACCCCTCTGCAATAAGCATATTGTCGATGCGAGCCTCGCAAAACTGGAAGAGCTGCGGCAGTCAGGCACGCGTCACCAGTTGATCGCCGTGGCCTGCTCGATCAATCACGCGCGTGACGTGCGGTCGCTATACGAAGAGCGTGGCTATACCGCCGAGATTATCCACAGCAAGCAACAGCCTGATGAGCAGGAGAAGGTGCTTGGCGCGCTAAGGAATGGCACGCTGGACTGCATTGTGCAGGTCTCGATGCTCGGTGAAGGTTTTGATCATCCCAAGCTGAGCGTCGCCGCGATCTTCCGACCGTTCCGGACACTCGCTCCTTACATTCAGTTTGTTGGCCGGATCATGCGCGTCATTGTTCAGAATGATCCGATCCATCCCGATAACCTTGGCCACATCGTCACCCATTTGGGGATGAATCTGGATCGGCGTCTGAGTGAGTTCAAGCAGTTTGAGAACGACGACGAGGCGTTCTGGGAGAGGGTCATTGGTGGCGAGGAGCCCGAGACTCCAGCAGGAGTTCAGGAGGGTGATACCCGACTTCGTGCCGGCGAGACGTCGGTCGTCGTGAGTGGCGAAATCGTCGACAGCCTTTGGGAGGAAGATTTCACTTCGCTCGAAGACCAGCACATCATTGCTGAGCTCCGGGAGCGGATGACGCTCCTAGGGCTCGATGCAACGGAGGTGGAACAGATAGTGAGGCGCGCCAAGCCTGGCGCGATCGCACGCACCGCTGCAGCGCCTAGCTTTCCGGTGCAACCCCAACGGCAGCTCCAAGAAATCCGAAAGCGGGTTTATGAGCAAGGTCCGCGGTTGGCGAAGATACTCTTGAACCATGCGGGTCTAAAGATCACTGGGCGGGATCTCATCACTACATACAAGTCCCTGAAGCTCACTGGGAAGAATAATCTCATCGCTGCCATTACGATGGTGAACCAGGAGATCTCAAAGCGGTTGGGGAAAGACCGAGATGCATGCTCTACTGAGGACTTTGAGGCAATCATGACCGGGCTGGATGACATCCTGCAAACCTTGGTTCGTCGCGTAAAGAAGGCTCAATCCGAATATGAACGCTCCGAAGCCTAAAGGGAAAGTCCCGTCTCTAATCGGCGGATCGTTGGGTTCGCCCCGGCGGGCCGTCGTTGAGCGCGCCAGCGAATGCAAGAGGTGCAAGGCTTCTTTGCAGAAGGGGACCAAGTGCTTTGAAATTCCTCAGCTACGATCCCCTTTCGCTGGGGCCAAAAAATACTGCGATGACTGCTTTGCCGGTATTCTCACCAAGACCCAAGAGGATTTGGAGGCGCTGAAGGAACTCTAATACCCGGCGCGGGGACTTAGGGACTTGAGGGACTTGTACCGAGGGTGTGGACCACCGTGGCATCCCAGCGGGCCCCGGCGTCAAATCGTAATTCACCCTCGTATGACCATTTCCGACAAATCCCTCGATGCCTTCATCGATGCTTACCAACACGGGACCGACGAGCGGCTTGCCCCCGAAGAGGCGCTCGATGCTGCCCACCGCGTCCTCGCGTTCATTGAATTGCTTTCGACGCCGCCGGCACTGGCGGCTCGAACTGATGCGCGAGATCCCGAAGGGTCGCGAGCCACTCATCTCCCTGTGGAGATTCCAGCAGAGCTCGCATTTCCTTTATGAGACTGCGCCCGAGACTCTCAATGGATCGAACGTCAGTGACTGGGGTGACCCCATTTGTTCGATCTACTTCTACGCCCCCGCACAGTCGTGGAAATTCGGAGAAATCGCTCCTCGCGATGAACGGTTTTGCAGCCTGAACATTGAGTTTTCGGTCGCCGAGCGTGGGGTTCGATCCGACGATTTTGAGAAGGCACCGCTTTCCCTCGTCATCGGCCTCTGAAAACCATTCCACGGCCTTGTTGCTTGCCGATAGGAGGAGGTCAAAAGGTTCGATCAACTCCTTCAACTCGGCCGTCTTACCGACACTTTCCAATGCAGAACGGCGCGTCTCCAGCTGACGGCGCGTTTCCACGAACTCCTCATCCGGCACGAGACGCCTGATGCGAAGCGAGGTCAGCTCAGCCATCTGAGCATCGAGCTCCGCGATGGCCGCCTGGCGCGCTAACGTGGCCGCTTCCTTCGCTGCAAGGCCGTTTCGGTCGATCCGACCGAACTCGGTCCGGACCCAGTCCGCCACTTCTTGCGGAACGCTGAGCCTACCAAGAAAGGAGATGACTTGCGCTTCAATCTCTCCAGCTTCGACCGAGCGTTCGCGGCAGTTCCCGTGGGACCGACCGCGGGCGGAACAATGGTAGTAGATGTAGCGCGAGCCGTAGCGGTTCCGCTTGCGCTCGGCCGTGATCTTTCGACCGCAGGAGCCACAGTTGATGAGCCCCGTGAATGGGAAGGACATTTTCCGCGCGCGGGGTGCGCTGCGCTTACCGATAATTTGCTGTACTCGTTCGAACTCTACGGGAGACACGATCGCCGGGTGGCGGCCCGCATAAGTTTCGCCATCCCATGCGATCACGCCCATATAGAAGGGATTCGCCAGCAGCTTGTAGATGGTGGACGTGGCGATGGGCTTTCCGCCGCGACGCTTGGTCCTCGGCGTCAGAAAACCCCAATCATCCCTGGCGATTTGGACCACCTGATGCGGCGTGTACCCGTGGCACAGGATCATCTCGAAAATCCGGCGGACCAAGGCGAAATGCTCTGGATGAGGCACGATGGTCTTGCTCACGGGGTCGTTCGTGTAACCTAGCGGCGCACAATTGGGTCGCCACCCGTTCTCGAGCTTGGTGCGGTTGCCGCGCTTGACGTTCTCGGAGAGGGCGTCGGAATAGTATTTGGACTGCCCGAACATGATCGAGAGCATGAACTTGCCCTGCGAGTTGTTCTCGAAAGTGTATGTGGCGAATTTAAGGTCGCGCAGCGCGCCGGTATCGAGCAGGTAGACGATACGTCCGCCGTCAACGGAATTGCGCGCCAAGCGGTCGGGCGCCCAGCTTACGATGCCGTCGGCTTCACCAGCCTCGATGCGCGATAGCATAGCGGCGAAGACCGGCCGGCCCGGCGTCTTGGCGCTGCGGGATTCTTCGAACGTCTCGACAATGTTAATCTCGTTCTTGGCGCCGAAAGACCGATCAAGCGCCTCACGCTGCGACTGTAGCGAGAGAACCTGACGCTCCTCGTCCTCGGTGGATTTTCGGCAATAGAGGAAATACTTCATATATGTCCGGACAAGTCCCCTAAGTCCCCAAGTCCACGCTTTTGCGCGCGTAGGGAAGGCGGCTTGCCGAAAGATTAGAATCCTACACCCGCGGCGAACTTCGCGCGAGTCGCCCTCGCAGTATCAGGCCAAGAGCATCCGTGACTTAGGCGTCATCCCAGTCATGGGTGGGTATGGTGACGCCTCCCGCGCGTCGCGGTCCGGCTGCATCGTGTGGACATGCCTGCCCAACCGACACCGACGATCTCCCGTATGCTTGCCGACGGCACGATAGTTGAACTCGTGCACGATCCGGAGGCCCGAACCACCGCCCTTGCGGTGGGGGAGCCGGACGGCTCGACTGCGACGGCCGAGCGTTTGGAACTTCCAGACGGCCAGGTTCTCGTGCCGTACGCGCCCGATAACAATCTGCTGACCACCGGGGCGGTCGTGCTGCCCTCAGCGATCGGCCGATATGAAGCGAAGGCGGAATTGCTCGCCGACATAAAGGCGTTCCTGCATCGCCACGTGGACCTCTCGCCGCTCTTCGAGGACATCGCCGCCCACTACGTCCTCTTTTCGTGGGTGTACGACGCATTCCAGGAGGCGCCGATGCTGAGGCTGTCGGGTGAGTTTGGCTCAGGCAAAACCCGGGGGCTCCTTGCCATCGGGTCACTGTGCCACAAGGCATTCTTCGCCTCGGGCGCTTCCACCACCTCGCCGATTTTTCATATCATCGATGCGTTCGGCGGCACGCTCGCTCTCGACGAAGCCGACCTACGCTTGTCTGACAAGACCGCCGACCTGGTGAAGATCCTCAACAACGGCACGACGCGAGGCTTGCCCGTGCTGCGTACCATGACCAATCGCCACAAGGAGTTGAACCCGACCGCGTTTCGCGTCTTCGGTCCCAAGATCGTGGCGATGCGCGGCACCTTCGACGACGAGGCGCTCGAAAGCCGGTTCATCGATGAGGTGATGGGGACGCGGCCGCTGCGCTCGGACATTCCTCTCGCCACCCCGGAAAGTCTTCGCAGCGAAGCACGGAGTCTGCGCGACCGGCTGCTCGCCTGGCGCTTTGCCGAGCGCCGAACGCTTGCGATCGACCTTTCCCGTGCGATCGAAGGTCTCTCGCCTCGTGGCAACCAAATGGCACTGCCGCTCCTCGCGCTTGCCGACGATCCGGGACTCAGGGAAGCCCTTGGCGGCCACCTCGCGAGACAGGAGGCGCGGGCGCAAGCCCGGCGCGCCGAGCGTCCCCGCGCGAAGGTGGCGGGCGTCCTCGATCGAATGTTCCGTGAAAGCGGAGCATCCGCGATCCCGGTCGCGCGCGTCGCCGAGGAGTATAATCGCGACGCGATGACGGCACTGCCCGTGAAGTCGGTAGGCCACATCGTACGCGCCGAGCTGGGGCTAGAGACCAGGAAGAGCCGCGGTGTCTATGTCGTCCCTGCGGACGAGCGCACCAAGATCGCCCAGGTTGCCGCGCGGCATCGGATCGACGGCGTGGGAGCTCACAGCGCGGCGGCATTTATCCCGCGCGAAGCGCGGGAAAAATAGTCGCCGGCGACTAGGCACGAGCGCCTGCGGTGACGCCTTTTGACGAACGCGTTCACCGGTGAAGATGGAGACAGTGGCTCGATCGAGAGGCCCCAGTTTAATTCTTTTCTACATGACCACCGAAATTGTTCTTTTGCGGCGCAAGCATGCGCTCACACAGACCGAGCTCGCTGACCTGCTCGGCATCTCGCAAAAAGCCGTCAGCCGGCTCGAGGATGCCGATAGCGGCAACATCCGCCATTTGCGCCTGGAGACTGCCTTCGCGCTTCAGGTCGTGTTCGGCAAGCGGCCGGGCCAGCTGTTCTCGCGCCTGTTCGCGGAGGTCGAGGACGCCGTCATGGGCAGAGCGGTTGCGCTCGATCGCACGCTCGATGGACGCTCCGACCGCGCCACCGAGCATAAGCGGGCGCTGCTCACGGATATGGTGCGTCGGGCGGCTAACCAGCCGCTCCTATGACTTGGCACAAGCCGCGTCTGTTCGCTCTGCATTGCAGTGCTAAGGGGTTCGGATTTATCGTCTTTGAAGGCGAGGCGGCCTACGACTGGGGCACCGTGACCGCTCGTGGCGACAAGAACGCAATCACGCTGCGCAAGCTCGTCCGCTTGCTCGACCGGTTCAGTCCAGAAGCGCTGGTGCTGGAGGAGCCGAGTGGCGTCGGGCGGGCGGATCGTATCGTCGAGCTCCATGCGGCAATCGAAACACTTTGCCGCTCACGCAACATAGGCGTTTATCAATACGCGCTGTCCGAAATTCAGCGGCGTTTCAGTCGGGTGGGTGCTCGCACTCGCCAGGAGATTGCCGAAGCGGTGGTGCGTGAGCTTGACGTGCTGTCACCGCGACTTCCGAATCCTCGCAAGCCATGGCAAAGCGAACCGCGGCGCCTCGCGATATTCTCCGCCGCCGCCATCGCGCTGACCTACCTAAGCGTCGGCCGAACTTGAAGGTGAAGTAACTAAGGCCGCCGAACCGTCGCTGCTCGCCGCCGACGGCAGAGGACTATCTTTGAGCACCCACCACAAGTCCTCCAGGCTTCTAAGTATCTCTGCGTCGGTGATCACGACACCGATCATGGGGGGAGCCTCGGCGGTCCCGTTCAATGGACGCATTCCTGCAGCTAATATCGGCACGATCAGAAAGGCTCGATGCGGGCTACCCCTCACGTTATCTCCTGACAAAATGAAGTGATAGTCCGGAACGAACTGAGTTGGAAAGAAGCATCCAGCCACCCGCAACTCACCTTGGTCGTCGAGTAAGTTATCGACGTCATGCAGGGCCTTACCATACCTCAAAGCACCCACATTCAAACCGTCTTGTGTCTTCCACAGCTTGGCAAAGGCACAGACCGCCTGCTCGATAGACTTGGGTCGACCGCCTTCAACCAAAACTCCTAAAGCCTCAAGTTCCTGATCACTTATGCCGTGGCCTTCTCTTTCGCGGCCCAGGCAGACACATTCGACCTTCTTGTCAGAAACAACTCTATGGAACTGTGTATACTCCTTCTTGTATTCGTCTTGTGTCGCAGCGCCTATGTTCGGATAATATGCGCACATTCGAACAGTTTTGCCGAATTCGACTTCCTTTTCAATAAATTTCTTACCTGCGTTGAGGACTTCTGAAAAATTCATTGCACGAGGAACTTGATCTAGTCGCACCTCGGTGAGCGCCACAGCGAGTCCAAAGAGCGCACCTACTCCTAGGAGGATTTCCGCGATGTGTACCGGCTCGATAATCTTGTCTGATAACTCCCAAGCCGCATTCCACTCTAATACCAAGCTTCCGGCACAAATGGCTGCTACAAACATCCACCAACTGACGTCGACTGCGAAAATTAGCTGCTTAACGTGGCGATCAGACCTGAACTCATCAACATAAGTGTTGATGTTAATAAATAGGAACGCTAGATTCAAGATGGCTAGGGTGAACGCGACTATGCCGAATGCTCGATCACCGCTGCCGTCTCCACTACTTAGCCACAATATTACTAATGAAATTGAACCTACCAAGGAAAAGACATAGCGCCAAGTGCGTAAGTGGCGAGAGGTACCCCAAGGTCGCCGTTGCCTAGCGGAACTGTCTTGATGCCGCCAAAATTGAAGCTTGCTCCACCAGCTTCCAGCTGACGCAGAATCAGAAACGTTCGACATTCCCCCTCCCCGCTAAAGCCAAAGCTCGAATTGTCCCTTTCAACCGAATGGCGCCACCGCTAGCTCTGTACTACCAAGCTTCCGAGGCGTTATCGGCCCCGTCACGTCATTGCTGGCCCGTCGTTATGTAATGTGGACCCATGTCGACCATTCGTCGCGAAAACAGAAGCTCGGCTGCCTCGACAAGGTAGTACCAGATGACGCCCACTAGGGCGGACACGATCACGGCTGAAAACATATGGGCCGTGTCTAGCTGCCTTGAGTAGCGGACTACCAAGTAGCCGAGGCCCGCGTTGGCCGAAATGAACTCTCCCACCATCGCGCCAACGAGTGCCAGAGAGCTTGAAACCTTGAGAGCAGAAAACAGCAGCGGCGTCGAAAATGGCAACCGTAGATAGATAAGCGTCTTGATCCATCCGACGCCCCAGGATGCAAAGAGGTCTCTAAACTCTCGATGGTCCGGCGCATCCACCAAGCGAAGTCCTCGGACTAGGCTGACAAGTGTGGGAAAGAACGCGACAGCCGCCGCCGCGGCCGCATTTGCTTGCCAGCCGCCGCCCAGCCAAAGAATCAAGATCGGCGCGAGCGCTGCGACTGGCGTTGTCTTCAGCGCAATCGCGTAGGGCATGATGCTGGTTTCGAGGAACCGCCATCGAACCATTGCGACAGCGGCCATAAAAGCGAGAGCATTCCCTAACACAAATCCAACAAACGCTTCGCGCAATGTTACCAGGACATGGAATGCGAACCGAGGCTCGTGCATCGTCGCATTCCAGACGTCGGCTAACGGAGGCAAGATCACGGGGGGCAGTGCGCCTAGAATGCGCACCGCTTCCCAAACGCCGCAGACGACCGCAAGGGCAACCAAAGGACCGAGGTACCTGCTTAGCCTCATCGTGCGTGCGTTCTTACGCCCTCATCGAGCACGGTGCGAACCTCGCGCATGAACGGTACAAGTTCAGGGCCGAGCCACTGACCAGCCGTTCTTGGGTGTGGCAGCGACACGCCGATGGTACGAACCGGGTGTGTAGGACGAGGCGACAAAACCACCACACGATCAGCAAGGAACACTGCGTCGGAAATCGAATGGGTTACGACAACCCCGATCAGACCGTTGCCGGCGATTGTCGTGGACAGGAGCAAAGCTAGCTCCCGCTTCGAAAGCTCGTCCAATCCCGAAAATGGTTCATCAAGCAGAATAACAGGGCGCTCTTCGGCAAGCGCCCGAACGAATGCGACCCGCTGGGCCATCCCCAACGATAGCTGGCTAGGAAGGCTTTGCTCGAACGCCGATAGGCCGAAATCAGCAAGCCAGGCCCGGATCGTTTGCGACGAAATTGACGCATTCCGGAGTTTGGGTGGTAATTCCAGGTTCTCGGATATTGTTAGCCAGGGTAAGAGAGTTGGGCGCTGAAAGACAAATGAACACAAGGCGAGGCGCTCTCGACCGGACTTACCGTCGATACACACGTTGCCTCCGTCCGGCCTTAGCAGCCCAGCAATGCACCGAAGGAGCGTTGTCTTTCCGCAGCCGGATGGCCCAACGAGTGCGATAATCTCTCCGGCCCGGGCATCGAATGACACGTCGTCGATAACCGGCAATTGGCCGAAGGCGAACGAAAGATTCTGGACGGTAAGGGACCTCATTGCGAGGGGGATAGGTAGGACGGATTGATCACCGCCCTCAGATCTTGCGGTCTTTGGAGAAGCGGACTTCCTCCCTGAATTGCGGTCTCGAGGAGCACTCTCTGGATGCTCGCCCAGTTCGCGAGAGACATCATTCCGAGCTGCGCGTTCGGCGCAGGCCGCCAGAGGGGTATGCTCGCTTCGAGCATGCCTCGCTCGTGGGTCCGATTGCCCTCACGGTTGCGGCGCAGCGTGGCAGCCACGGCATCATCTGGATGGTCAATCGCGTAGCTGTAGCCTTGCAGAGTAGCAGCGACAAACTTGCGGACAGCCTCGCCTTTTGCCTCGAGAACGTCCGCCCGTGTAAACAAGACATCGGCATAGAAGTTGATGCCGTAATCTGAGAGGTAGATCTCGTTGAGTTCATAGCCATTTTCTTTAAGGGCCAATGGCTCGTTCATGGCGAAGCCTGGAAGAACATCTACCGTGCCATTAATGAGCAACGTGGCATCATATCCGACAGCCACCTCCTCATAGTCGCCGGGCCCGATCCCAAACCTTCGCAACAGCGCCCGAAGCGGCACCTCAGTGTTGTCGCCATACTTAAACCCTATACGCTTCCCCCGAAGGTCCTCCGGCCGCGTGATACCGCTACTCTTGAGGGAAAAGAGTACGACTGGGCTCTTCTGATACATCGCCGCCAGTGCGACTACCGGGATCCCTTTTTCGCGTGCGATAAGGATTTGGTCTGCGCTGGTGAGACCGATGTCGTCTGTGCCAGCCGCGACCATCTTTATGGAAGGGTATTCGATTCCACCAGGACTAACGCTAACGTCGAGCCCAGCATCCTCATAGAACCCTTGATCTTCCGCTACATAAACGCCGGCGAACTGTGCTTGGTCCAGCCACGTTAGACGGACTTTAAGCGTGGCGTCGTCTTGTTGTGGACTACTAAGAAGAAGCCAACCTGCAAGGGCGACTGCCAGGACGAGCACAACGAGTGCAGAAAGTGTCCTTATCTTCATGTTCCCCCCGATGCCTGGTTGCCCGGTGCTCGGAACCTAGAGGTTCTAGAAGCCCCACCTCGGGCCCGTGTATCATACCTCAGCAAAGTAGCGCTGCAAGCGACGCTGCCTCAGCAGGTCAGCACTGGCTCAGCAAAATTGCTCCCACGCTCACACAAGCTTGCGCCGCCTATCCCGGCGATCCGAACGCTGATGGGCACCCACAACTCCAGCGTCGACGACGTGGCCAGTCTGACTTCTCTCGTCGGCGCGAGAGTGAGGATAAGAAGCGAAGCGCAACGGGTCGCCACAGCCGGCACTCACCACTGTGGAAAACGGAATCGAACCGTCGGTGCGATCAGTTTTGGGGGCATTTCCGGGGGTATAGATGGCGATCTCGATTTGATTATCCCCAATAATCAAGTGCTTTAGCCTTCACTGCGATTCCGCCCCTGGCACCATCCTTCCCCCAGCATTCGCGCCGGCCCGGGCGAGCGGCCTAGATCCCGGTGGCGGCGAAGGTGTGTCCGTCCGGATCGAGATCGCGCAAGTCGCGGCCGCGGGTCTCCTTGCCGTACCACGCGACCAGCGCCAGCGCGGCGGCGGTCGGCGCGAGGATGACCAGCGAGACGACCCCCAGCGCCGGGACGAGCGCGAGCACCGCCAGGACTTGCGCGATCATGCCCCCGGCCTTGCTGCACGCGGCGACGGTGCCCGTGGTGCGGCCGCGGATGCGCAGCGGGAAGCTCTCGGCGGCATACGGCAGCAGCATCGCGATCAGCGCGTTGGTGCCGATGATCAGCAGCGCCACCGGGATCACCGGGCTGCCCTGGCCGGAGAATTCCAGCCGCAGAACCAGCAGCAGCCCGACGATCGTCACCGCGAGCGCGCCGGTCACCGACCACTTGGTGCTCCACCGGCTGTAGGCATAAGCCGTGACGAAGATGGTCGGCAGCGCAATCAGCGCGGATTCGGCGAGCAAGGTGCTGACCAGCTTCATCTCGTAGCCCTTGGCGACGAGGTCGGCCGGCAGCCACAGCAGCAGGCCGAAGTTGACCAGGCCGTAGCAGATCGCCGCCAGGCTGAGCGCGAGCAGCTTGCCGATGAACGCGCGCCCGGTAAGCGCGGTCGCGCGGCCCCTGGCGAGCTCGGCCGCTTCCTCCGGCCGCGTCGCGCGCGCCTGGGCGCCGAACCGGGCCATGACCTGGCGGGCTTCCTGCTTGCGCCCCCGGGCGAGCAGGAACTTGGCCGATTCCGGGATCAGGCCACCGAGCAGGACCAGCGCGAGTCCGGTCGGCAGGTTCATCAGCCACAGGATGCGCCAGCTGTATATCGGCTCGAGCAGCGCGGCGGTGCCGCTGGCCGCGAAGTAGCCGCCGATCGAGCCGAGCCCGCCCACCAGCACCAGGCTCCAGCCGCGGTGCCGGCTCGGCATCATCTCGGCGAGCAGCGCGTACGTCACCGGCAGCATCCCACCGGCCGCCGCGCCCATCATGAAGCACATCACGACGTTCCAGGCGAACGACGGCATCGCCCCGCAGATCGCGGTGCCGACGAAGAACACCGCCGACAGCAGGATCGAGGCCTTGCGGCCGTAGACGTCGGCGATGAGCCCCCACGCGATCGAGCCGATGACCGTTCCGATCAGCGCGGACAGCGGAAATAGCGAAATCGTCGCCTTGGGGAGCCCGTATTCGTCCAGCATGCCGGGCATGGCGAACCCAAGGCTGGCGGGCTTCATCACGTCGATCACCAGCGCGATCACCAGCACCGCCATCAGCCGCCAGTGCGCCGGGGTCAGCGGCGCATCCTCGGGCGGCGACACGACGATCTCCTGCGAGGCCGCCAGTTGCTGGGCAACGTTCCGCGGCAACAAGCCGTACGCCGCGACGGCGATGCCCGCCACGATCAGCGCCATGCCCCAGTACATGTCGGCGCCCATGGCCATGCCGGTCAGGCGGAAGCCCATGCCCTCGCCCATCATGAACATCGGGATATGCAAGCCGACGCCGGTCGTGACGGCGATCACGCCGAGGACGAACGCCCACAGCCCCCTGCGGTCCCTGAGTGTGCCGGTACTGAGCAAGCCAGTGGTTCTCCCCGCTCGGTCAGGCCCGCGCCGGGACCGCCTCCCGCAGCGCTTCGGCGATCGCCCCGCGCATCGGCTTGGGCCGGTATTGCCCGTCGTAGGGAGAGCTCCGCACTTCCATCCCGTCGTCGCGCGGGGCGAAGCCCTGCAGCCAGTTGAACGGATCGACCATCCCCCAGGCGAGAATATCCCCCAGTTGCGGGTAGTCGAGCATCACGTCGAAGTAGCGCCGGGTGAAATCGGCGACCTTGGCGTCGCGTTCGGGAATCGCCCCCGGCAGAGCCTTGTCCTTCACGTCGAACTCGGTGATGAGCAGCCGGTAGCCCATCGCCACCACCTCGTCGAGGAAATCGCGCCACTCGCGCTCGAGATAGGGGCCGACGCCGGTGGCCGGATCGATCGAGTACATCTCGATATGCGACTGGATGCCGAGGGCATCGACCGGGACGTCGCGCCGGCGGAAGCCCTCGAGCAGGCGCAGCACGTCGGCGACGTGCTTGCGGTGGTCGGGCTCCCAGCTCATGTAGTCGTTGTACACCAGCTGGCCTTGCGGCAGCTGGTCGCGCGCGGTGTGGAAGGCGAGGTCGAGGACCGCTTCGGCGCTGCCCATCGCCCGGCTGAGGCTGGTCTGCATCAGCCCGTTGGTGTCGTGATCGATTGCCTCGTTGACCACGTCGTAACTGGTGATGACGCCGTCGTAGCGCTCGGTCACGGTGCGGATATGCTCGGTCAGCAGCCGCTCGGCCTCGCGCGCCGGGGTGGCGCCGAAATCGTAGTTGTTGAGCCACTCGGGAAACCACCGCGGGCGGTGCCACAGCAGCGTGTGGCCGCGCACGGCAAGGCCGTTTTGCTGCGCCCAGCGCACGATGCCATCCATCGCCTCGAAGTCGAAACGGTCGGGCGCCGGCCGCGTCCACTGCCATTTCAGCTCGTTTTCGGGCACGACGAGGCCGCATTCGGCCTTCACGACCGCCGCGTAGTTAGGGTTCTGGATCGAGCCCCCGGGCGTGCCGCTGCGGGTATACCCGATGGCGCTGCCGAACCGTCGCCCGCCCTCCGCCGCCAGGGCATTGAGGCTCGGCGTCGGGAACCCGCTCGGCGCCGGAGTGGTGACATCGGGCGATTCGCTGCCCGCCGACGAGCCGCCGCCGCCGCAACCGACGAGCGGGAGCGCGGCGAGCCCCGCCAGGGCCTGGCGGCGCGAGGCCACAAACGGAGGTCTTGTCATCGGGAACTCTCCCTCGCGGGAGCCATCGGGGCGGGCTCCATTCGCGGCACGAGAAGATGGATCACGCCGAGCGCGATCAGATAGGCGAGCCCGGCATAGGCGACGATCCAGACGTAGGAACCGGTCAGCTCGAGCGTCCAGCCGGTCGCCTGCGCGATCAGGATGCCGCCGATCGCGCCCGCCATGCCGCCCATCCCGGCGATGGTCGCCACCGCGCGGCGCGGGTAGAGGTCGGTGATCATCGTGAAGATGTTCGACGAGAAGGCCTGGTGCGCGGCGGTGCCGAGCCCGATAACGAGCACCGCAACCATCGGATTGGGCGCGCTGACTACCCCGACCATCGGCACCGCGCACAGCGCGGCGATCAGGAGCGTCGTCTTGCGCGCCCGATTGACGCTCCAGCCGCGCTTGATGAAGTGCGAGGAGACCCAGCCGCCGGCGATAGAGCCGACATCGGCCAGCAGGTAGACGCCGATCAGCGCCGGGCCGATCGTCGCCAGGATGCCGCTGTCCCCGGTCGGGAACAGCTCCATGTCCTGGGTCTTGGCGAAGAAGTCGGGCAGCCAGAACAGGAACAGGTACCATACCGGGTCGGTGAAGAACTTGCCGCAGATGAAGTACCACGCCTGGCGCTGGCGGATCGCGTCGCGCCACTTGAGGGGCTCGCCCGCCGTGTCCTCGCCGTCCTGGCGGATGTAGGCGAGCTCCGCCTGAGTGACCTTGGAATGGTCGTCGGGCTGCCGGAACAGCCACAGCCACAGCGCCAGCACCACGAAGCCGAGCAGCCCGGTGACCAGGAAAGCGGCGCGCCAGCCGTACTGGCCCGCGACCATTATCCCGACGATCGGCGTGAGGACGACACCGACGTTGGCGCCGGCGTTGAGAATGCCGACCCCGAGCGCGCGCTCGCGGCGCGGAAACCACTCGGCGACCGACTTGACCGCGCCGGGATAGGCCGCGCTCTCGGCGATGCCGAGGGCGACGCGGGCGAGGATGAAGGCCAGCACCGAGCGCGCCGCCGAATGGAACGCGGCGGCGAGGCTCCACAGCGCGATCGCGATGGCAAGGCCCTTGCGGGTGCCGACCCGGTCGAGCCAGCGCCCGACCACCAGCAGTCCCAGTCCATAGCTGGCCTGGAAGGCGGTGACGATGTTGCCGTAGTCGACCTCGCTCCAGCCCATGTCATCTTCGATGATCGGCTTGAGCACGCCGAGGACCTGGCGGTCGACGTAGTTGATGGTGATGACCATGAACAGCAGGGCGCAGATCGCCCAGCGGTAGCGGCCGCCGGCCTGGACAATGGTATTGGCGGAGGCGGCGCCGGTCATACGACGCGGAAGCTCGCGTTCTTGAGCGCGGCCGAGCTGTTGCCGACGTGGACCGCGACCGGGCCCGGCTCGTTGACCTCGCGCATCTCGCGGTTCCAGAAGGCGAGCTGCTGCGGCGTCAGGGTAAACCGCACGGTACGGCTCTCGCCGGGCTGCAGGGTGACCCGCTCGAAGCCCTTGAGCAACAGCACCGGCTGCGCCACCGAAACCTCGCTGCGGGTGATGTAGAGCTGGACGACCTCGTCGCCGGCGCGCTGCCCGGTGTTGGTGACCGTCGCCTCGACCGTGACCGGCGCGTCGGCCGGCACTTCCGTCGCCGACAGCCGAGGGGCGGAGATCTCGAACGTCGTGTAGCTCAGGCCATGCCCGAACGGGAACAGCGGCGCCGCATCGTCGAACAGGTAGCCGCGCCGGGCGCTCGGCTTGTGATTGTAGAACAGCGGGATCTGCCCGGCGTTGCGGACGACGCTGACCGGGAGCTTCGCGCCAGGGTTGATCCGTCCGAGCAGCGCCTCGGCCATGGCCGTGCCGCCTTCCTGCCCGGGATACCAGCATTCGAGCACCGCGTCGGCCTTGGCGACGACGTTCGGCCAGCTCGGCGGGCGGCCATTGATCGCGGCGACGATCAGCGGCTTACCGAGCGCTTTGAGCGCGTCGACCAGCTCGTTCTGCTCGCCGACGATGTCGACCTCGGTGCGGTCGCCGAGATGCGTGGTGGCGAAGCCCTCGCGGGAGGTCTGCTCGGTGTCGCCGATGGCCAGGACGATGCGGTCGGCGGTGCGCGCCACCGCGACCGCTTCCTCGATCAGCCGCAGGTTCTCCGCGCGGTCGGCCAGCTCGATGAGGTCGGCCGAACGGTCCTCGCTGCGGGTGATGAACACGCCTTGCGCGGTGACGAAGTCCGCGTCCGGCGCCACCTGGCGCAAGCCCTCGATCAGGCTGATCGCCTGCTTGGGCACACTCGAGTAGCCGCCGAGGCGGGCGATGGCATGGTTCGGGCCGATCACCGCCACCCGCCCCATCCGCGCCGGATCGAGCGGCAGCGCGCCGTTGTTGGTCAGCAGGCACAGCGACTTGCGCGCCGCCTCGAGCGCCAGCGCGCGCGCCTCGGCATTGCCGGTGATCGCCCGGGTCTTGTCCCAGTCGCCGTAGGGGTTCTCGAACAGCCCGGCGCGGAACTTGAAGGTCAGCATCCGCGCCACCGCGCGGTCGATCAGCTCCAGCGGCACCGTCCCGGCCTCGACCTGCTCGGCCAGCGTGGCGAACGCACGTCCCTCGGGCAGCTCGCTGTCCACGCCGGCGAGCAGCGCGAGGTGCGCCGCGTGCGCCTCGCTGTCGGCCACCTTGTGCAGCGTCGCCAGCTCGTGGACGCCGCCATAGTCGCTGGCGACGATCCCGTCGAAGCCCCATTCGCCGCGCAGCACCCGGCCGAGCAGCCAGACGTTCGCGTGGCTCGGGACGCCGTCGATCTCGTTGTAGCTCGGCATCACCCCGCCGATCGAGGTGCGCTCGACCACCGCCCGGAACGGCGGGAAGAAGTTCTCGCGCAGCTCGCGCTCGGCCAGCTGCGCCGGCGAGACGTTGTTGCCGGCCTCCGGCTGGCCGTGACCGGTCATGTGCTTGAGCGTGGCGAAGACCTTGTCCGGCGCCAGCTTCTCGAACTTGCCCGGCCCCTGCAGGCCCTCGACCGCGGCGACGCCCATCTCCGAGACCAGGTAGGGGTCCTCGCCCCAGGTCTCCTCGATGCGGCCCCAGCGCGGGTCGCGCACGATGTCGACCACCGGCGACAGCACGTAAGGGATGCCCCGCGCGCGCACCTCGCGGGCGATGAGCGACTGCACCCGCCGCATCAGGTCGGTGTCGAAGCTGCCGGCGAGCGCGATCGCCTGCGGGAACATCGTCGCCTCGGTGGCCATGTAGCCGTGCAGCGATTCCTCGTGCAGCAGCACCGGGATGCCGAGCCGGGTGTCCTCGACCGCCCATTTCTGCAGCGCGTTGATGAACTCGACCGTTTCCTGCGGCGTGCGCCAGCGGGCCGCGGTGCCGCCGGCGGCGCCGGTGATCCCTGGAACCCCGCGCTTGTCCGAAGGCCGCGTGACGTGGCCAATCCCGTCGGGGAACGCGGCGCTGGCCTTCGCCGGGTTGAACACCAGCCCGTCGATCATGTCGCCCTTGCCCTGCCACGCGGTGCGGATCTGGGCGATCTTCTCGGCCAGCGTCATCCGCCCGAGCAAGTCGGCGACGCGGGCGGGGATGGGCGCGCGCGCATCCTTGTAGAGCGGCGGCGCGCCCTGGGCGAACGCGAGCGGCGCCTGCGCGACGGCCAGCGCGGCGAGGCTGCCGCCGCCGAGGGCCTTCAGCGCGGCCCGCCGGTTCACGGCGTCACCGTCAGCGTCGTCGACTTGAGGTCCTGCGAGTTGGCGCCGGCCATGATCGTGAACTGCCCCGGCTCGGTGACCCGCTCCATGTCGCGGTTCCACAGCTCGAACACGCGCGGCGGCAGCACGATGTCCACGCGGCGCGTTTCGCCCGGCTGGAGCGTGATCCGCTCGAACCCGGCCAGCTCCTTGACCGGCCGGGTGACCGAGCTGACCTCGTCGCGCAGGTACACCTGCACCACTTCGTCGCCGGCGCGGGAGCCGGTGTTGGTGACGTCGACGCTGACGGTGACCGGCTGGCCGGCGGCGATCGAAGCCGCCGACAGGCGCGGCTCGCCGATCTCGAACGTGGTGTAGGACAGCCCGTAACCGAACGGGTAGAGCGGCGTGACCTCGGAGAACAGGTAGCCGCGCCGGGCGCTCGGCTTGTAGTTGTAGAATACCGGCAGTTGGCCGACGTCGCGCGCCACCGTCACCGGCAGCTTGCCGCCCGGATTGATCCGCCCGAACAGCGCATCGGCGATCGCCGGGCCCTGCTGCTCGCCGGCGTACCACGTCTCGAGGATCGCGTCGGCCTCGGCGGCGATCTTCGGGTAGCTCGGCGGGCGCCCGTTGACCAGCACCGCGACGATCGGCTTGCCGAGCGCGTTGAGGGCATCGAACAGCTCGTTCTGCTCGCCCACCAGGTCGAGGCTCGCGCGGTCGCCGAGGTGCGCGTCGGCCCAGCCCTCGCGGCTGGTCTGCTCGGTGTCGCCGATGAACAGCAGGATCGTGTCGGCCCCACGCGCGGCCTCGACCGCGGCGGCGATGCGGCGGCGATTCTCCGCGGGATCGCCGAGCTTGACCTCGTCGCCCCACCAGTCGTCGTCCTCGGTGATCACCACGCCTTCGGAGTGGACGATCTGCGCCCGGTCGCCGACCAGCGCGCGGATGCCCGCGAGCGGCGACACCGTGCCGCGCGGGATGCCGTAGTAGCCGCCGAGCCTGGCGACGTCGGCGTTCGGGCCGATCACCGCGATGGTCGGCTTGTCGTCCGCCGGCAAGGCCAGCGGCAGCACGCCGTCGTTCTTGAGCAGCACCAGCGAACGCTCAGCCGCCTTGCGCGCGAGCGCACGGGCGGCGTCGCCGTTCGACTGGCGCGCCGCCGCGAGGTCGGCCCACGGGTTCTCGAACAACCCGGCGTTGAACTTCATCGTCAGCACCCGGGCGACGGCCTGGTCGATCGCGCTCATCGGCACCTCGCCGCGGCGCACGGCGTCGGCGAGCGTCGAGTAGGCCGCGCCGGTCGGCAGGTCGACGTCGACGCCCGCGGCCAGCGCCAGCCGCGCCGCGCCCGCCACATCCGGCGCGATCTTGTGGATCTGCGCCATCTGCTCGATCGCGTAGTAGTCGGACACCACGGCCCCGCCATAGTTCCATTCGCCGCGCAGCACGTCGCCCAGCAGCCATTTGTTGGAGTGCGAGGGGATGCCGTCGATCTCGTTGTAGCTCGCCATCACCGCGTCGATCGCGGTGCGCGTCACCACTTGCTCGAACGGCGGGAAGAACATCTCGCGCAGCGTGCGTTCGGCGATCGGCGCCGGCCCGACGTTGGTGCCGCTTTCCGGCTGGCCGTGGCCGGTCATGTGCTTGAGCGTGGCGAGCACCTGGCCTTCGGGCAGCTTGCGCTCGAGCCCGGGGCCCTGCAACCCCTCGACCGCGGCGACGCCGAGCTCGCCGACCAGGAACGGATCCTCGCCGAAGGTCTCCTCGATGCGGCCCCAACGCGGATCGCGCGCGACGTCCACGACTGGCGAGAGGACCAGGTGGACGCCGCGCGCCCGCACCTCGCCCGCGATGAGGTCGTTGACCTCGCGCACGAGGTCCGGATCCCACGACGATGCAAGGCCGATGGACTGCGGGAAGCTGGTCGCGTCGCGCGCCGCCAGGCCGTGCAGCGATTCCTCATGGAACAGCACCGGGATGCCGAGCCGGGTGTGCTCGCGGGCCCAGCGCTGCACGGCATTGACGTAGGCGACGCTGTCCTCGATCGAGCGCGGCGGCTCGACACGCGGGCTGCCCGGCCCGTGCAGGTCCGATGGGCGGGCAATCATGCCGATGCCGTCCGGATGGACCTCGCTCGCCTTGGCCGGATTGAAGCCGAAGTCGGCGTCCTGGATCGCCACCTTGTTGTCCCACAAGGTGATGATCTGGGCGACCTTCTCCTCGAGGGTCATCCGGGCGAGAAGATCGGCCACCCGTCGCTCGACCGGGAGCGCGGCGTTCCAGTACGCGGCGTCCGCGAGCGGCCGCTCGACCTGCGGAGCGCCGCCTTGCGCCAGCGCGGGCGCGGCCAGCGGTCCCGATAGGGCCATGAGTCCCACGCCGGCGGCGAACGCCGCGACCTTCCAGCGGACCTTCATCATCTCTCCCCAAAGTGCCGCGGCTTGACTGCGCCGCCGTTCGTGATAGCGCTACCATGGATGATAGGGAGAGGGCTTGTCAATCGCCTCGCGGCGCTGCTCGCGCTCCTTCTCGCAGCGCTGGCGGCGGCCGCCCCGGCGCGTGCGGAGGGCGGCTATCGGCTGTGGCTGCGCTACGCTCCGCTGGAAGGCGAGGCGCTCGAGCGATTGCGTGGATTCGGCCCGCGCCCGTTCCCGAGCGCCCTGGTGTGGGGACAGCAAAGTCCCACGCTCGATGCCGCGAATGGCGAGCTCATCCGCGGCTTTTCCGAACTGACCGGCGACTGGGCGGATTGGCGGGACGAGGTACCGGCTTCTCGCGAGGTCCTGCTCAGTTGTCCGGACGATCGCGGCGACGGTGCGGTCGGATTCACGATCAGGTCCGAAGGCCGCAATATCAGGATTTCCGGGTCGAGCGATCTCGCCTGCCTCTACGGCTCGTTCGCCCTGCTGCGCGAGTTGTCCCTGGGAGCCAATCCGTCCACGCTCGACATCGCGTCCACCCCGGCGACGCCGCTGCGGCTGCTCAACCACTGGGACAACCCCGACGGCACGGTCGAGCGCGGCTATGCGGGACGCTCGATCTTCGATTGGTGGCGGCTGCCCGACCGGCTCGACTCGCGGATGATCGACTACGCGCGGGCCAACGCCTCGCTGGGCATCAACGGCGCGGTGGTGAACAACGTCAACGCCAGTGCGCTTTTCCTGACCGACCGCTACCTGCCCAAGCTCAAGCGGTTGGCCGACGCGTGGCGGCCTTATGGCATCCGGCTGTACATCTCGGCGCGCTTCTCGGCGCCGCGCGAAGTCGGCGGGCTGGCGACGGCCGACCCCCTCGACCCGTCAGTGCAGGCGTGGTGGGCGGAGCGCGCCGATGCGCTCTACGCCGCGATCCCCGATTTCGGCGGGTTCCTCGTCAAGGCCAACTCCGAAGGCCAGCCCGGGCCGCAGGACTACGGCCGCACCCATGCCGATGGGGCGAACATGCTGGCGGCGGCGGTGGGCGAACGCGGCACGGTGATCTGGCGCGCGTTCGTCTATTCGGCCGAGGACGAGACCGACCGTGCCAAGCAGGCGTACGCCGAGTTCGTTCCGCTGGACGGCCGGTTCGCCGACAACGTCATCGTCCAGGTCAAGAACGGGCCGATCGACTTCCAGCCGCGCGAGCCGTTCCATCCGCTGTTCGGAGCCATGCCGCGCACCCGGCTGATGCTCGAGGCGCAGATAACCAAGGAATACCTCGGCTTCTCCACGCATCTCGCGTTCCTCGCCCCGATGTGGGAGGAAACGCTCGACGCCCAGACCGGCCGCGGCGGCACCGTCGCCACGATCGTCGCCCCGGGGGGAATGGCCGGGGTGGCCAACACCGGGTCCGACCGGAACTGGTCGGGCTCGCACTTCGACCAGGCGAACTGGTACGCCTTCGGGCGCCTGGCGTGGAATCCGGACCTGTCGAGTGAGCAGATCGCCCGCGAATGGGCGGCGCAGACGTTCAGCCGCGAGCCGGCGTTCCTCGCCCGCGTGGTGCCGATGATGCTGGGGAGCCACCAGGCGGTGGTCGATTACATGAACCCGCTCGGCCTCGCGCACCTGTTCGCCACCGGGCACCACTACGGCCCGGCTCCGTGGGTCTGCGATCTCGCCCGGCCGGAGTGGAACCCATGCTACTACCACCGCGCCGATGCGCGCGGCATCGGCTTCGACCGCACCGCGAGCGGGAGCAATGCGCTCGAGCAATATGCGCCCTCGGTCGCGGCGCAGTGGCGCGATCCGCGCACGATCGACCCGGCTTATCTGCTGTGGTTCCACCACGTGCCGTGGGACTTCGCGATGCCCGGCGGACGCCCGCTGTGGGACGAGCTGATCGCCCGCTACGACCGCGGGGTTGCGGCGGTCGATGCGATGGGATGGACCTGGGCGGCGCAGCAGCCCTATGTCGACCCGCAGTTCTTCGCCGAGGTGACCGAGGACCTCGCCATCCAGCGGCGCGAGGCGCGCTGGTGGCGCGACGCCTCGATCGCCTACTGGCAATCGCTCCACGGGCTTCCGCTCCCGGGCGGTGCTCGGCCGCCCGAGCATTCGCTCGAGCACTACCAGTCGCTGAGCTTCCCCGATGCGCCCGGGCACTGATCGCAGGCGGGCGACGCCGCCCTATTGCCGGGCATGGCGCTGCACGCCTAAGGACGGCCGATGGCTGTGACGGAAAAGCCCAGGGGAGCCTCCCGCCGCGGTGTTCGCGGCAATCGCGGCGCGCCGACGATCACCGACGTCGCGCGGGCCGCGAACTGCTCGCCGATGACCGTCAGCCGCGTGATCAACGGCGAGCGCAGCGTGCGCGAGGAAACGCGCGAGGCCGTGCTCGACGCGATCAAGCGGCTCAACTATTCGCCCAACCGCGCCGCGCGCAGCCTCGCCGGCGCCGCGCAGACCCGGATCGCGCTGCTCTATTCGAACCCTTCGGCCTCGTACCTCAGCGAGCTGCTGATGGGCGCGCTCGAGCAGGCGAGCCTGAGCGACGTGCACCTGGTCGTCGAGCGCTGCGAATTCGACAAGGACGAGCTGGCGGTCGTCCGCCGGCTGGTCGAGGCCGGCATCGAGGGCTTCGTCCTGCCCTCGCCGCTGTGCGACGAGCAGCCGCTGCTCGACCTGCTGAGCGAGCTCGGCGCGCAGGCGGTGGCGGTCGGGCCGGGACGAGGCCCCGAGAACCATTCGGCGGTGATGATCGACGATTACCAGGCCGCCTACGACATGACGCGCCACATCATCGGGCTCGGTCACAGGCGGATCGGCTTCATCGTCGGCAATCCGCACCAGAGCGCGAGCGGCCAGCGCCTCGAAGGGTTCTGCGATGCGATGGCCGCGGCGGGCCTCGAGGTGCCGCCGGAATGCATCGCGCAAGGCTTCTTCAGCTATCGCTCGGGGCTCGACGCGGCCGAGCGCCTGCTGGCGAGCGGCGAGCGGCCGACCGCGATCTTCGCCTCGAACGACGACATGGCGGCGGCCACGGTCGCCGTGGCCCACCGGCAGCATCTCGACGTGCCGGCGGACATCTCGGTGGCCGGGTACGACGACACCGCGATCGCCAGCACGATCTGGCCCGAGCTGACCACGATCCGCCAGCCGATCGGCGACATGTCGCGCAAGGCGGTCGAGCTGCTCGGCCGGGAGCTTCGCTCGCGGCAGAAGGGCGAACGGATCAGGCCGACTCACCTCAAGCTCGACTACCAGCTGATCCGCCGCCAGTCGGACGCGGCGCCGTCGCTCGCCAACCGGCCGCAAATGGTGGGCCGGCCTTGAGCGATCAGCGGGGGCGTCCGCGGCTGCGTTCGCGCGACTGGTTCGACAATCGCGAGCGGATGGACATGACCGCGCTCTACCTCGAGCGCTTCATGAACTACGGCATCACCGCCGAGGAGCTGCGCTCGGGCAAGCCGATCATCGGCATCGCCCAATCGGGCAGCGACCTCAGCCCCTGCAACCGCATCCACCTCGACCTCGCCAGGCGGGTGCGTGACGGAATCCGCGACGCCGGCGGCGTGCCGATCGAGTTCCCGGTGCATCCGATCTTCGAGAACTGCCGGCGCCCGACGGCCGCGCTCGACCGCAACCTGCTCTACCTCGGGCTTGTCGAGATCCTCAACGGCTACCCGATCGACGGTGTCGTGCTGACCACCGGCTGCGACAAGACGACGCCGAGCCAGGTGATGGCCGCGAGCACGGTCGACATCCCGGCGATCGTGCTCTCCGGCGGACCGATGCTGGACGGCTGGCACGAGGGCGAGCTGGTCGGGTCGGGCACGGTGATCTGGCGCAGCCGGCGCCTGCTCGCCGCCGGCGCGATCGACGAGGAGGAATTCCTCGAGCGGGCGACCGACAGCGCGCCTTCGGCCGGGCACTGCAACTCGATGGGCACCGCCTCGACGATGAACGCGGTGGCCGAGGCGCTCGGGCTGTCGCTGCCCGGCTGCGCGGCGGTGCCGGCGCCGTACCGCGAGCGCGGGCAGTACGCCTATCGCACCGGCCGCCGGATAATCGAGATGGTCCACGAGGACTTGCGACCCTCGCGCATCCTCACCCGCCAATCATTCCTCAATGCCATCGCCACCGTGACCGTCTGCGGCGGCTCGTCGAACGCCCAGCCGCACATCGTGGCGATGGCCCGCCACGCCGGAATCGAGCTCGAGCCCGAGGTCTGGCGCGAGCACGGTTACGACCTGCCGCTGCTAGTCAACATGCAGCCGGCGGGCCAATACCTCGGCGAACGCTTCCACCGCGCCGGAGGCGTCCCGGCGGCGATGTGGGAGCTGCTCCAGGCCGGCCGGCTGTTCGGCGACTGCCTGACCTGCACCGGCCGCAGCGTGGCCGAGAACCTCGCTGGCCGCGAAAGCAGCGACCGCGAGATGATCCGCCCGTTCGCCGAGCCGCTGCAGCAGAACGCCGGCTTCCTCGTGCTGCGCGGCAATCTGTTCGACTTCGCCATCCTCAAGACATCGGTGATCTCGGAGGAGTTCCGCCGGCGCTATCTCTCGCGTCCCGGACACGAAGGGGTGTTCGAAGCACGCGCGGTGGTGTTCGACGGGGCCGACGATTACCACCGTCGGATCAACGATCCGGCGCTCGGCATCGACGCCGACTGCATCCTGGTCATCCGCGGCGCCGGCGTGCTCGGCTGGCCGGGATCGGCCGAGGTGGTCAACATGCAGCCGCCCGACGCGCTGATCCGCGACGGGATTCTGTGGCTGCCGACGCTCGGCGACGGGCGCCAGTCGGGCACTTCCGACAGCCCGTCGATCCTCAACGCCTCGCCCGAGAGCGCGGCCGGCGGCGGCCTCGCCTGGCTGCGGACCGGCGACACCATCCGCGTCGACCTCGACGCCGGCACTTGCGACGCGCTGGTCGACGAGCGCGAGATCGCGCGGCGTCTCGCCGAGGAGCCGGCGCCGCCGGTTCCCGCTTCGGCGACGCCGTGGGAAGAGCTGTTCCGCGAGAAGACCGGGCAGCTCGCGGAAGGCGGGGTGATGGAATTCGCGCTCAAGTACCGCGGAACCTCGCAAACGCCGCCGCGGCACAATCACTAGCGGCTTCCAGCGTCAAAGTTGACATACCTGACAGGGTTCTGGCGGAAGGAGCGCGGTCCCGCCAGCACACGGTGAATCAGCATGGTTGGGGGGGCAGAGCGGGCGGCACGCGCGCTCTCAAGCACGATGGAGCCGTGTAGGACAGCGCTTTCGCGTCAGGCAGGCCCGGCCGAAATCCGCATCGTCAGACTGGCGGTGCAGCCGGGCGGAAGCAGCGTCATTTCCTCCGGGGCGCGGTTGACGGCGTCAGGCGCGTGGCTGACCGGCTCGAGGCACAGCGCGCTGCCGTCGGCCGGGGCGTAGACGTGAACGAACGACGCGCCGCGCGCGGTCATGCGGATCGTCACGAGGCCGTCCTCGATCTGGGCGGCGCCATCCCATCGGCAAAAGCAATGGTCGACCGTCCGCGGGGGCAGCGCGGTGCCGCCGTGCCAGTCGGCGAAACGGGCCGGGCCGGCGATCTCGCCGGTCGGGATCAGGCCCGCGTCAAGCTCGAGCATGCCGCCGGCCTCGAAGGTCACCCGCGTCTCGGGGCGGCGGCGGAAGTAAGGATGCAAGCCGACGCCGCAGGGCATCGGCGTGTCCGCGCGGTTGGTCAAGTCGAGTGTGATCGCGCAACCCTGGTCCCCGAGCCGGATGCGTTGCTCGGCGTCGTAAGCCCATGGCCAGCCGCCGTTCCCGGCGTAGCTGTGGAGCATCGCCACCTTGAAGCCCGCCTGGCTCACGATGTCCCATGGCGCCTGCCAACCGAGGCCATGCAGGCTGTGCGGCTCGGGCGGGAAGTTGGCCCGCAGGCGCACGTCGCGGCCCTGCCACCCGAACCGGCCGTCGCGGATGCGGTTGGCGTAGGGCACCAGCGGGAAGCAGGAAGCTTCGAGCGGTTCTGTCGACCCCTCGGGCATGGCCCGCAGCACGTCGATCCCGCGCCAGCGCAAGGCGGCCAGGCTGCCCCCGATCTCGGGCCGGAGCTCGGCTTCCCACTCGCCGGCCCGGAGCACGTCAGCGGGCCTGGATCGGCAGCTCGAAGGTTGGAATCGGCAGCTTGCGGCCGTCGTACAGGTTGATCACCGGACTATCGGCCCAGGCATAGCGCACCCGCGTCACGGGCTTGTCGTCGCCGACGACCAGCAGCGTGTCGCCGGACGTCGCCGCGGCCGCGTAGCGGCAGCTTTCCTGCGTGTCGCCGCACAGCTCGACGCCGAGCGGCCGCCCGCTCCACGCGTGCAGGCCGCCCTCAAGCCCGCGAAACTCGACGGTGACGGTGCCGTTGTTGACCGAGGCGATCCACGGCAGCGGCATCGGCTGCCCTTGCCCGGCCGCGGCGAGCCTCAGGCCGACCTGGCGCTTGTCCGGCGGATGGAGGTCGTCGTTCTCGCCGACATCCAGCGTGGTGACGAGCGCGGCGTGGGCATCCGCCGCAACGGCCTGGCGCTGCTGCTCGCGCAGCTCGGCCCAGCCGGCGGCAACCGGCGTTTCGGTCACCTCGCCGTAGTTCGGCAGCTGCACGACCAGCATTTGCGCCTGCGGGCCGAACTGGCGCCGCCACCCGGCGAACAATTCGCTCAGGCGGCCGGCATAACCCGGGATGCCGACGTCGCTTTCGCCCTGGTACCAGGCGGCGCCCTTGAGCCCGATGCGGCCGAGCGGGGCGATCATCTTGTTGTGCATCACGCCGATCCCGGCGTTGGCGTCCCACGGCGCGCGCGGCGGCATCTGGCTGAGCTGGCCGATAGAATACTGCCATCCTTCGGCGAGGGACATCTGCTCGCCCCCTTCGACCGCGAAGAACAGCCGGTCCGCCCCCGTGGTGAAGCCGCCCGAGCCCCAGCTGTTGGAGGCGACCACCAGCACTTCGTTGTCGCCGGCCTTCAGGTAACCCGGGGGGACGCGGTAGTGCCGCTCCGCGCTCCAGCCGTGGGTCACCCCGAGCGGCCGGCCGTTGATCCAGGTGGCGTCGAGATCGTCGATCACGCCGATGCCGAGCGTGCCCCCGGCAGCCGCCTGTTCGGGCGTGAGAGTGATCGTGCGGCGCAGCAGCACGTTGCCGACGCCGTTGCCGGCGAGCGGCGTGCCCGCCCACTCGCCCCAATGGCTGATCCGCGGCACCGGCATCCATTGGACGGCGCTCGGGTCCTTCCACGGCTCCTGGCCGGTGCCCGCGCGCCACCACGCTTCCCAGGTGGGCATGAACGCGGTGACCGCGGCCAGCGGATCGTCGCGGAACTCGTCGAGCAGCGCCATCTGCTCCGCCCCGTAGAGATTGCGGCCCGCTTCGGGCGAGAGCCAGGCCCGGACTTGCGATCCGCCCCAGCTCGAATGGATCGCCCCGATCGGCACCCCGAGGCTGCGGCGCAGTTCGCGCGCCATGTAGTAGCAGGCGGCCGAGAACGCGGGGGTCGACTCCGGCGAGGCGGCGACCCAGGCGACCGGCGTCGAGAACGCGCGCTGCGGCGCAGGCGCGGTGTCCTTCGGGACCTGCAGCAACCGCAGGCCTGCGTCGGCCGAGCCCTGGATGGCGCCGCCGCCAGCGGTCGAGGCCGACAGCGGCCATTCCATGTTCGACTGGCCCGAGCACAGCCAGACGTCGCCGACGAGCATATCGGTCACGGTGGCGGTCCCGGAGCCGTCGGCCACGGTGAGGACGAGCGGGTCGGCCGACGCCTCGCGCGCCGCGAATTGCGCGGCGAAGCGGCCCTCGCGGTCGGCGCGGCCGCGCCAGGTTTCGGTGCCGAGCGTCGCCATGATCTCGCTGCGCGGCGGCGCGGAGCCCTCGATCACGATCGGCTGGCCGCGCTGGATGACCGCATGGTCGCTCCAGGCCGCGTCGAGCTGCGGCGCCGCGAGCGCAGGCAGCGGGGTCAGCGCGCCGGCGAGAAGGAGCGCGGCATACCTCATGCGAGCCTCACCCGGGTCGGCACGACCCCCGCCACCGGGCTGTCGAAGGCGAGCAGGCTGCCCGCCGCGGGAAAGTCGTTGTAGTCGGCTTGTTCCATGTTCTTCGTCGCTGTTGTGACGTAGGCGGTCTTCAGGTCGGCGCCGCCGAGCGCCATCTTGGTGATGTCGCGCGCCGGCATCGCCACGGTCGCGGCGAGAACGCCGTCGGGTGTGAACCGCGCGACGCGCCCGCCGAGGTAGAGGCCGGTCCACAGGTGATCCTCTGCATCGACTACCGGACCGTCGGGATAGGCATCGGGAAACAGCACGCCGGTATCGACGAACGGCCGGGCCTCACCGACGCCACCGGGCGAAAGATCGGCGACCATGATCTTCTGGCCGAGCGTATCGGTGAAGAAGATGCGGTCGCCCGAGCCGGAGACCGCCGGCCCGTTGGTGATGCTGATGCCGCTCGGGCCGGCGGGACGGATTTCCCCGCGGTCGAACACGTAGAAGCGCCCGCTCCCGGCTTGCTCGGCATCGTCCATCGAGCCGAACCAGACGCGGCCCCACGGATCGGTGCAGGCATCGTTGAGCCGGTTGCCGGCCGGCTCGCCGGGCACGTCCATAAGCTTGGCGAAAGCCTGCGTCGCGGGGTCGAAGGTGTAGAGCCCGTCCTTGAGGCCGCACAGCAGCACGCCGCCCTCGGCCGGCAGCGCCCAGCCGATCTGGCCGGGCGCCTCGGCCATGGCATTGCTGCCGGTTTGCGGATCGTAATGCCACAAGCGATGCTGCTTGATGTCGACGAACCAGACCACGCCGCGTTCCGCGTCCCACAACACGCCCTCGCCGAGCTTGCTCTCGGCCTTGAGCACCTCGCGGACGTCGGCGGCTATCTCCATCCGGCGTCGACCCAGTAGTTGTGCGCGGTGCAGTAGCGCGCGTCGTCCGAGGCGAGGAACAGCGCCAGCGCGGCGACGTCGGACGGCTGGATGCGCCCGTCGAGGCACTGCGCCGCGACGATCTCGGCCTCGCCTTCGGGCGTGTACCACTTCATCTGCCGCGGCGTCTGGACGTTGCCGGGCACGATCGTGTTGACGCGGATGTTGTCGCGGCCGAGCTCGCGCGCGAGGCTGCGGGTCAGGCCCTCGATCGCCGCCTTGGCGACCTGGTAGACGGTCAGGTCCGCCAGCCCGAGGTGCCACGAGATCGAGCCCAGGTTGACGATCGAGCCGCCGCCGGCGGCCTTCATCGCCGGGACCACGGCTTTGGCGGCGAAGAACTGGTGCTTGAGGTTCACCGCCATCCGCTCGTCCCAGTACTCGGAGGTGATCTCCTCGATCGAGTGGCGGTCGTCGTTGGCGGCGTTGTTGATCAGCACGTCGCAGCCGCCGAGCCGGTCGATCAGCTTGCCGACCTTGGCGCCGTAGTCGGCGCAATCGCGAATGTCGCAATGGACGAAGACCGGCGGGATCTCCGCATCGCCGAAGCGCCTGACCAGCGCATCGCTTTCCTCGGTCATCACGTCGACGAACGCGACCGCCGAGCCCTGCCGCACGAAACCCTCGACGATGCCCTCGCCGATGCCGGACGCGCCGCCGCTGACGATCACCCGCTTGCCGGCCAGGCTCGGGTAGATCGCGGCGTTCGCCAACGGATGTAGTGTGCCCTCCGCCACCGGCTCAATCCCCCGTGTAGACCGTCTTGACCTGGGTGTAGAACTCCACCGCGGCGAACCCTTGCTCGCGCGGGCCGTAGCTGGAGCCGCGGGTGCCGCCGAACGGCACGTGGTAATCGACCCCCGCGGTCGGCAGGTTGACCATGACCATCCCCGCCCGCACGTTCTTGCGGAAGTGGCGAATCTTCGCTGCATCGTTGCTGACGATGCCGGCGGAAAGGCCGAACTCGCCGCGGTTGGCGATCTCCAGCGCCTCCTCGTAGTGCTTGACCCGGATGGTGGAGACGACTGGGCCGAACACTTCCTCGCAGTTGATGCGCATCTCGGCGGCGGTGTCGGCGATCACCGCGGGCGCCATGAAGTACCCGGGCTGCTCGAGCTGCAGCTTGTCGCCGCCGGCCGCCAGGCGGCCACCCTCGCCGGTGGCGATCTCGACGTAGCGCAAGTTCTGCTCGAACTGGTCTTGGCTCGAGGCCGGTCCGACCTGCGTGCCCTCGGCCAGCGCGCCGCCGACCTTGAGGCCTTTGGCCTTGGCGACCAGCGCCTCGACAAAGCGGTCGTGGATCGCGTCCTCGACGATCACCCGGCTCGAAGCCGTGCAGCGCTGGCCCGTCTGGTAGAAACCGCCATCCGCAGCGATCGCCGCGGCTTTCTCGACGTCGGCGTCGGCGAGGACGACCAGCGGGTTCTTGCCGCCCATCTCCATCTGCACGCGCGCCTGGCGCTTCATCGCCGCCAGGCCGACTTGCGCGCCCACCTGCTGCGAGCCGGTGAAGCTGATCGCGGCGATGCCGCGATGGTCGGTCATCGCGCGGCCGACGTCGCCGCGGCCGAGCACGAGGTTGAACACGCCCGGCGGCACGCCCGCCTCCTCGATGATCCGCGTCAGCGCGGCCGCCACCGCGGGGGTCACGTTGGCCGGCTTGAGCACGACGGTGTTGCCGAACGCCAGCGCCGGCGCGGCTTTCCACGCCGGAATGGCGATCGGGAAGTTCCACGGCGTGATCAACCCGACCACCCCGAGCGCCTCGCGGTAGGTCGCCACGTCGAGGCCGGGACGGGTCGATTCCAGCGTCTGCCCGTGGCGGCGCAGCGCCTCGCCGGCGAAGTAGCGGAAGATGCGCGCGGCGCGCAGCGTCTCGCCGATCCCTTCGGCGCGGGTCTTGCCTTCCTCGCGCGCGAGCAGCTCGCCGAGCTCGTTGGCCCGCGCGAAGATCGTCGCGGCCACCTTGTCGAGCAGGTCGGAGCGAACCTCCGGCGAGGCCTGCGACCAGGCCGGGAACGCCTCCGACGCCGCGGCCACCGCGCGGTCCACCTCGGCGGCACCACCCGACGGGAAGCGGGCGACGACGTCGTTGGTGTTCGACGGGTTGAGGCTCTCGAGCGCACCGTCGGCACCGGTCCACTCGCCGCCGATGAAATGCCCGAGGTTTTGCGTGTCCATGGAAATCAGATCCTATCGATAAGCCCGCGCGAGGCGAGATTGCGCGTGAACGCGGCGATGCCCATTGTCCACGGCGCGGCGTCGCGGCAAGTCGCGACGCGGTTGGCGAGAGTGCCGAGCCGGCGCGAGCTGATCGTGACCACGTCGCCCGGCTTGTGGGTGAAGCCCGCGCCCGGCTCGCCGCGGTCCTGCGTCGGGGCGAACAGCGTGCCGCAGAACAGCGCGAAGCCGTCGGGGTAATGATGCTCGCTCAGGGTCTGGGCGACGAGATCCTCCGGGTCGCGGCTGATCTGGCCCATGTCGTTGGTGCCTTCGAGGCGATAGCCATCCTCGCCTTCGATCAGCAGGTCGACGTTGGCGCGGCGCACGTCGTCCATCGTGAATTCGGTGTCGAACAGCCGGATCAGCGGGCCGATCGCGCACGACGCGGTGTTGTCCTTGGCCTTCGACAGCAGCAGCGCCGAGCGGCCTTCGAAATCGCGCAAGTTGACGTCGTTGCCCAGGGTGGCGCCGACGGTCTCGCCGCGCGGATCGACCACAAGGACGATCTCGGGCTCGGGGTTGTTCCACGCGGAATCCGACCGCACACCGATGTCGGCGCCGGGCCCGACGGTCGAGAGCACCGGAGACTTCGAGAATACTTCCGCGTCCGGGCCGATGGCGACCTCGAGGTACTGCGACCACATGCCTTCGGCGATCAACGCCGCCTTCAGCGCGGCCGCCTCGGCGCCGCCGGGAACGACCGAGCGGATCCCGGTCCCGACCTTGTCCTCGAGCTGGCCACGAATCTCCGCCGCCCGCGCGGCATCGCCGCGCGCGCGCTCCTCGATCACCCGCTCGATCGCGGATACGGCGAAGGTCACGCCGCACGCCTTGATGCATTGCAGGTCGACCGGGGACAGCAGCGTCCAGCCAGCCGGCAACCCGTTCTCGACCGGGCCGAGCGACCGCCCTCCCGTGAACACCCGGCGATCGACCGCCCCGGCGACGGTCGCCACCTCGGCGGTGAGGTCGAACAGCTCGCCGCCGCGCACCGCGATCACGCACGGCCCCTCGGGCGAGCGCGCGCGTCCGATGAACGTGCCGCCGGCGAAATCCGACGGCAAGACGTCAATCAACTCGGCGACCATATGAGGCAGCTTGCCCTCTCCCCTGATAGCGCTACCATAAGCACGCCACCGGCGCAGGGCAAGGGCATTGGTCCGCGGTGGGGAGGATTTCACATGGGCGAAAAGCGGGTTGCATCAGTGGTGGCCGCGCTCCTGTCGGCGAGCGCGCCCGCGCTCGCCCAGGCGGCGCCGCCGGCGCGGTTCGAGGCGGTGTCCTACCACGGCGCCGAGGCCGCCGAGCCGCCCGCGGAAACGTTCCGCAATCCGGTCCTGCCCGGCTTCCACCCGGACCCGTCGATCGTCCGGGTGGGCGCCGACTTCTACCTGGTCAACTCGACCTTCGCGTGGCTCCCGGGCATCCCGGTGCTCCATTCGCGCGACCTGGTCAGCTGGCGCCTGCTCGGCCATGCGATCGACCGCGCGGGGCAGCTCGACTTCACCGGGCTCGGCACCAATCGCGGCATCTTCGCGCCGGCGATCACGCACCATGCGGGCCGTTTCTACATCGTCACGACGTGCATCGATTGCGGCGGCAACTTCTACGTCACCGCGAGCGATCCGGCTGGGCCGTGGTCGGACCCGGTATGGCTCGAGTTCGATGGCATCGATCCGTCGCTGTTCATCGACGACGATGGCCGCGGCTGGCTGGTCAACAACGGCCCACCGGCCGGCCCGCCGCGTTACGAAGGCCATCGTGCGATCTGGATCCAGCAATTCGACCTCGACCAGGGCAAGCTCGTCGGGCCGCGCACGCTGCTGGTCGACGGCGGCGTCGACCCGGCGCAGAACCCGATCTGGGCCGAAGGGCCGCACATCTACAAGGTCGGCGAATGGTACTACCTGATGGCGGCCGAGGGCGGGACCGCCGACCGGCATTCGGAGACCATCTACCGCTCGCGCACTGTCGAAGGCCCGTACGTGCCGGGACCGGTCAACCCGATCCTGACGCAGCGTGACCTTCCCGCCGACCGCCCGGACCGGATCGAGGCGACCGGCCATGCCGACCTCGTCCAGCTCGACGACGGCAGCTGGTGGGGCGTGTTCCTCGCGACGCGGCCGTTCGCCGGGCAATCGACGCTGCTGGGGCGCGAGACGTTCCTGCTGCCGGTGCGCTGGGTCGACGGCTGGCCGCGCTTCCTCGACCCGGGCGCGGCCGTGCCGCCGGTGGTGCCGCGGCCGCGGCTGGCGGAATCGCCGGGCCGCGCGTGGACCCAGTGGCGCGACGAGTTCGACTCCGCGAAGTTGTCGCCGGAATGGATCGCGCTGCGGCGGGACCCGTCGGCGATCGCGCAGCTTGAGGGGGGCGCCCTCGTCCTCGCGCCCGGTCCCGACGCCGCGGGGGGCCTCGGCCAGCCGGCGTTCGTCGGGCGGCGGCTGCGGCATCACGCCGCCACCGTAGAGACCACTGTCGATTTCGGTCCCGAGCGCGCCGGCGACTTCGCCGGCCTGCTCGCGTTCATGGACGAGAGCCACTTCCTGGCGGTCGGCATCGAGAACCTCGCCGGGAAGATGATGGTGGTGCTGCGCCGGCGGACCGGGCCCGAGCAGCCCGAGCGCGGCGAGCTGCTGGCGACCACGCCGCTGCCCGGCGACGGCCCGGTGGCCCTGCGGCTGACGCTCGACGGCGGCACGGCCGCCCTCGCCTACCGCCCGGTTGCCGGCGCGGACTGGCTTTCGCTTGCCGAGCGCATCGACGTCGAGCCGCTCGCCTCGATCCACGCCGGGCTGTTCACCGGGCTGGTCATCGGCCCGTACGCGGTAGCCGGCCCTAAGGCGCCTTGAACACGTAGACCGGGCCGATATCGATCGCCTGGCCGGCGGCGGAGAAATCGAGCACGACCTCCGCCCGGCCCGCCGGCAAGTCGCGCGCGGCGGTGACGGGCACGCGGACCAGTTGCCAGTTCACGCCGACGTTGAACGCGGCATCGGCGAACCCGTCGTGCGGCGGCTGGCTGTCCTGGATGCGAATCCGCACGAGGCCGCGGTTATCGATCGTGTCGGCGCTTTCGGTGCGCGCGACCATCGCGACGACCAGCTTGTCGCCGTTGGCGATGGCCTCGGCGATCGGAATGGCGGTCGTCACGGTGCCGCGAGCGGCGCCCGCGGGCGAGGTGAAGCGGGTCGCCTGGCCGAGCCACACCGCCGGCTCCGCGCGCGCCAGCGAGGCGCCGTCAGGCCCGGTCTGACGCCAGTCGCGCGTGGCCGGATCGTTGATCAGCCGTCCGGCGCTCTTGAGCGGCTCGGGGATCTCCGACGAGACCGCGGCGGCGGCGGCGGGCGGCGGGGCCTGCGCGGCGATGGCCGCGGCGCCCTTGACGACGATCGTCTGCCCGATGTCGATCGTTTGCCGCGCCCCGCCCAGGTGGAAGGCGAGGATGCCGCTGTCGCGCGCGATGTCGATTGTGGCCGTGGCGCTGACCTCGTGCCACTTCCATTCGGGTCCGATGGCGAGCACGGTGTCGGCGAAACCGGGCCACGGGTCCTGGTTGAGCTGAATCCGCAGCCCCAGCGTCCCCTGTCCGGTTTCGGTTTCCGCGCGCTCGGTGCGCGCCCAGAAGCCGACGGTGATCGTGTCCCCCTTGTCGATCGCCTTGACCAGCGGGACGTTGACCTGCGACGAATAAGGCTGGGGCCCCGCGCGCCGGACCGTGTAGCGGTTGGCCGCGCCGCCGCCCGGGATGGCGCCATCGGTCAGGCCGGCGACGTTGACGTTCTCGCCCTGGCGTTCCCAGTCGAGCCGGGTAGGGTCGCTGATCAGCGTGCCCGGGGTCTCCGCCTCGAGCTGTGCCAGCGCCGCCTCTGCCTGGTCCTGCTGCGCCAGAGCCGGCTGCAGTGCGGCCAGCAGCGCGCCGCCGGCCATAATCCATCGCCACCCCTTCATGCCCGCCTCCATCGTGCTCAGTTCCCTCCGCCGGCCCCGAAAGTCTCGAGGATTCCCGGCAGCCAGCGCCCTTCCTTCTGGTCGTAGAACGGGAAGGTGTTGGTGTAGGCCCAGGCGCAGATGCCGATGCCGCTCGGCGCGAACGCCTGGCGCACGGCGCTGTGATAGCGGATGCGGTCGGCCAGCGGGATGTGCGCGTCGTAGGCCCCGGTCTCGCCCATGAATGGCACCTTGCCGGTGCGGGCGATGTAGGCGTCGAGCTTGGCGACGTCGGCGGCGAGGCGGGCGGCGTCGGCCTCGGTGCCGTAGACCCGGCCGATCGCGGGGGGCGGATCTCCGGCCCAGCTCGCGCCCTGGTGCGTGAAGTCGAACGGCTCGTAGTAGTGGAAAGTCGGGTGGACGTTCGGGTCGTCGGGCAGCTCGAGCGTCGCCAGCGAGTCGATCCCGCTCCAGTTCTCGCCGCCGATGATCACCGGCCGTCCGGGATTGGTCTGCCGGATCGCTGCCAGCGCCGGAGCGAAGGTTTCGACGAGGTTGGCGTTGGTCAGCTTCTCGTGCGGCTCGTTCTCGATCTCGAACCACAGTTGCCCGGTCGGCCGGTCGGCGAAGTGCGTCGCGACCTGGCGCCAAATCGCCGCGAGCTTGGCGCGGTTCCCGGCCGGGTCCGCATCGAGCGCGTCGAAATGATGGTCGTTGAGGATCACGTTGAGCCCCGCGGCGAGTGCCTGGTCGACCGCGACCGTGACCCGCGCGAGCCATGCGGGATCGATCGCGAAGCCGGGGGCGTCGCCGGTCTTGTCCGACCAGCGCACCGGCACGCGCACCGTGTCGAAGCCGGCCGCCTTGATCCGCGCGAAGTCGGCCGCGTCGATCGCTTTGGCTGGCCCGGCGTAAGTCCGCGAGATCTCGAAGCTGTTGCCCATGTTGATGCACTGCCCCACCGGCAGCGCGGGCTCCGCCGCCTGACCGGGCGCGGCGCAGGCCAATGACGCAATGGCGGCAATCGCGGCGAAACGCTTCATTCCTCTACCCTTTCCGGCTCGCATCGTGCGCGCGAGTCCCTTGCGATAGCGCTACCATGAACCCGGCGCGGCGGTAAAGTCACAGCGGCGTTAGCGTGAAGACATGCGTGTCGCGCGGGCCGATGGCGCGCACCAGCGGTGCCGCCGTGGTGCCGGCCGCGCGCCCGGTCCAGGCATCGGTGAGGGCGAAGCGCGCCTGGGCGAAATCGGCGCGCCGCCCCTTGAGGTCGTCCTTGAGCTCGCCGTGTCGGGCCCAGTCGATGGTAAAGTCGCGCGGCTGCGCCGTCCGGTTGAGCAGGGCTATCGCCCAGTTCCCGTCCGCGAGGGGCTTCGCCCAGACCTCGACCTCGGGCGTCGCGATCCACCGGAACGCGGCGATGCCGAGCGGGTCCTGGTCGATCGCGATCAGCCGCGGATTGGCGAGGATGGCGCGGATGTCCGAGCTCATGCCGGGCACGTCGGTGCCGATGATCAGCGGCGCCGAGAGCATCGCCCACAACGCGAAATGGCTGCGGTTCTCGGCCAGGGTGGGCAGGTTGCCGACTTCCATCATGTCGGGATCGTTCCATCCGCCCGGGCCCGAGTGAGCGCGCAGCGCCTCCTGCTTGTCGAGGATCGGCAGCACCCCCGAGCTGATCCAGTTGCCGTGTCCGATCGTGCAGTCCCAGCAGTTGATGATGTCGCCGGTCGTGCGCCACAGATGGCCGTAGGCGCGGCCCCACAGCCACGGGTCGTTCTCGCCCCATTCGCAGATCGACAGCACCATCGGCCGTCCCGCGGCGGCGATCGCCCGGCTCATCGTCGCGTAGGCCTCGCGCGGGTTGCGCTGAGCCTCTCCGGTGCCGGTCGCGCACCAGTCGTACTTGACATAGTCCACACCCCAACGGGCATATTGCGCGGCGTCCTGGAACTCGTGCCCCTGGCTGCCGGGGCGGCCGGCGCACGTGGTCGCGCCGGCATCGGAATAGATCCCGAACTTGAGGCCGCGCGCGTGGAGATAGTCGCCGAGCGCCTTCATTCCCGATGGAAACCGCTCGGAATCGGCCTGGATATTGCCGTTCGCGTCGCGCTCGCCGTGCCAGCAGTCGTCGAGATTGACGTACGTGTAGCCCGCGTCGCGCAAGCCGCTCGCAACCAGCGCGTCCGCCGTGCGCCGGATCAGCGCATCGTCGATGTTGCAGCCGTAGTGGTTCCAGCTGTTCCAGCCCATCGGCGGCGTCTGCGCCAGGGCGTCGAACTTCTGCGCCGCGGCCGGCGCGGCGAGCGCTACCAGCAGCGCGAAGACCAGCGGCCGGTTCATCCCCATCCCCTTCGCCAGCGGCGCTTGCGTTAGCGCTCACATCTGCGAATAAACAGGCGATCGACGCTCCATGCAAGGGGCGCGGCGGGAGGAGAACGACGATGGCCACCAAGGGACGAGTGAGCGCGGCGTTCATCGCGGTGACCACGCTGTTCTTCGCGTGGGGTTTCATCACCTCGCTGATCGACCCGCTGGTGGCGGCGGTGAAAGGCATCTTCACCCTCTCGGACACCGAAGCGCAGTTGTCGGCGTTCGCGTTCTTCATCGCCTATGGTGTGGTGTCCTTCCCGGCGGCGGCGCTGATCGCCCGGTGGCGCGCAGTGCCGTCGATCCTCGTGGCGCTCGGAATGATGGCGGCCGCCTGCCTGATCATGCTCGGCGCGGCCAACATCGCCAACTACACCCTCGTCCTTCTCGGTCTGTTCGTGCTCGCCAGCGGGATCACGATCCTCCAGGTCGCCGCCAATCCGCTCGCCGCCGCGCTCGGGCCACCCCAGGGCAAGCACTTCCGCCTGACGCTGTCGCAGACGTTCAACAGCTTCGGCACCTTCATCGGCCCATGGCTCGGCGCCAGCCTGTTCCTCGGCGGGCTCGAGGTCGGCGAGGGCGCCAGCGTCGGCGAAGGCGCGCGCGCCGCTTCGCTCGCCGGCATCGACCGGGCCTATTTCTGGATTTGCGGGCTGATCGTGCTCCTGCTGCTGTTCTTCTGGGTGAGCCGGCGCACCGTCGCGGCAGCGGCCGCGGCGGCGCCGGCGCCGGCGGCTCGCGGGATCGGCTCGCTGATCGGCGATGCGCTCTCGTCGCGCTGGGCGCTGGCCGGCGGCGCGGCGATCTTCCTCTATGTCGGCGCCGAGGTCGCGATCGGAACGCAAATGGCGTTGTTCCTCAATTCGGACGAGGTCTGGCGCAACTCGGATGCGCCGTTCGCGGTGCCCCTGCTCGGCTGGGCGATGGGCAGCGACGGGGTGGCGGGGGTCAGCCTGCAGGAGGCCGGCAAGGCGGTCGCGTTCTACTGGGGCGGTGCGATGGTCGGCCGCGCGGTCGGCTCGGCCCTGCTCGCCCGGTTCGAAGCGGCGCGCCTGCTCGCGCTGTTCACGGCCATCGCCGCGCTGATGTGCCTTTACGTGGCCGGCGTGGGCGGCGTCTCGGCGGGGTTCGTCGCGCTGGGGATCGGGTTCTTCAACTCGATCATGTTCCCGGTGATCTTCACGCTCACGCTCGAGCGCTCGAGCGCCGGGGAGGAGGCCACTTCCGGCCTGCTGTGCACCTCGATCGTCGGCGGCGCGTTCCTGCCGCTGCTGGTCGGCATGGTGTCGGACTCTGCGGGCTACGTGCTCGCGCTGATCGTGCCGGCGGCGTGCTACGTCCTGCTGTGCGTGTTCGCGCTCAAGGCGGGACGGGCCGAGGTCAGGGCCCCGGCCGTGGAGCTCGCCGCCATCCACTGACCTCGGGTCACAGGTTCTTCGCAAAGCGGCAGAACGCCGCGCGGGTGGCGCCGGGCTCCATCCCCGTCCGGCCCTCGTCGAACGCCATCTGGCGCGGCGCCGCGAGCTGCCAGCGTTGCCATCGCGGACGCTCGGCGGCGATCGCGGTGGCGCCGTTGGGATCCCCGGTGATGGCGAACGCCGCCCAGTAATCCTGCATCAGCGCGCCTCCCCCGACCGGCTTGCGGTCGAACACGAAGCCGATCTCGTAAGCATGACGCGTGAGGCCGCCGTTCTCGCCGACGTCGAACTCGTAGCGCCACACCGGCCAGCCTTCCTCCGCCAGCAGGTTGGCCAGCCGGTCGGCCGGGCAGACGAACTCGCCGTCGGACTGCATCCGCAGCTCGAGGTGGCCGCGGCGCGGATCGGCGCCGGCCTGCTCCTCGGCGCGGTAGGCCGCCAGCACCTCGTCGGGCGCGGCGAACCACTGCGTGGCGAACGCGGTCATGTCGGCGACCGAACCGGCACCGGCGCCGAACTCGACCGCATTGGTGCCGATGACCACGGGAACGGGCGGCGCGGCGCGCAGCAGCCGGTCGGGCGCGTCGGGCAGCACCAGCCCGTCGACGGTCGTGCGCAGCCAGCTCGAGCGACCGCCTTCCGCCTGGGGGTCGGCGATGGTCCGTTCCTGCAGCGTGAGCAGCGCCACCGGAGAGAGCGCGCGCAGGCGCGAGATGTCCCCGCCGCTGCCCGCGGCTTCGTCGAGCTGGCGGCCGAGTGCCTCGGCTTCGGCGAGCGGGCGGAAGCTCATCCCGAAGCCCGGCGTCCCGCTCTGCAGGATCGCGCGGTGGAACAGGCCCCGCGCCGGCGGCGCCGACAGCAGCAGCGAGACGTCCTGCGCGCCGGCGCTTTCGCCGTAGATCGTCACGTTGGCCGGATCGCCGCCGAAGCGGGCGATGTTGTCGCGCACCCAGCGCAGCGCCATGATCTGGTCCATCAGCCCGTAATTGCCGCTCGTGCCGCCCTGCTCGGCGGTGAGCGCGGGGTGCGAGAGGAAGCCGAGCACGCCGAGCCGGTAGCGCACGCCGACATGGACCACGCCCTGGTCGGTGATGTTCGCGTCGGTGATGCCGCTCGGCGAGCCGGAGCGGTTCGAGCCGCCGTGGATCCACACCATCACCGGGCGCTTGCCGGCGACATCGGGCGTGCGGATGTCGAGCGTCAGGCAGTCCTCGCTGGCATGGAGCCAGTCGGCGCGATTCCAGCCTTCGAGATTCTGCAGGCAGGCGGGCGCCGGCTCGCGTGCGCTGCGCACGCCGTCCCATGCCGTAACCGGCGCGGGCGGGCGCCAGCGGCGCTCGCCGAGCGGCGGCGCGGCGAACGGGATGCCGCGGAACACCGCGGCGCCGTCGCTCAGGACCCCGGCGACGAGCCCGCCTTCGGTGGCGACCACCGGATCCTGCGCCGCCGCCGCGAACGGGGCCGCGGCCAGCAGCGCGGCCGCCAGCCAGCGGGTCACCGGCACGGCAGGACCACTTCGGCATCGGTGCCGAGCCGGACCTCGGCGATGGCGAAATCGGCCGGTCCCTCGGTCGTCAGCATGAACGGCGCGCTGACGCGGCTCATGTCGACCCCCTTCTCGCGCAGGCACTTGAGCGGCAAGCCGTAACGCACGAACGCGTCGCTCACCGGGATTTGCACCGCGGTCGAGCGGCAGCCGCTGGCCTCGCACATGCCGAGCGTGGCCGAGGCCGGAGCGTCGCTCATCCGCATCGTCACGAGCAACAGCACGTCGCCGTTGGTCTCGCGGGTGATATCGACCGGCTCGAACGTGCCCAGCCGCACCGCCGCCGGGCCGCTCCTGATCGCGAAGCGCCGCGCCCCTTCCTGGACGACGTGATCGACCGCCGAGACCTCGCCGCGTCCGTCGAGCACCGCGGCCGGCACGGTGGTGATGCGGGTCCCGTCGCCCTCGCCCGGATCGAGCACGGTCAGCGACCAGCTCGCCGCGGGCGCCCCGGCGGCGAACCAGACGCGGCCGTCGCCGGCGGCTGCCGCGGCGACTTCCGGCAGCGCCGTCCAGGCCGTGCGCGGCGAGGCGTAAGTCAGGCCGTGGCCGAACGGGTAAAGCACGCCTTCGGTGATGTCCGACGTGCGGGGCCAGTCGGCCGGGAGCTTGCCGGAAAAGTCGAACCGCGGCCGGCCTTGGGCGTCGCCGACCAGCACGTCGGCGAGGCCGCCGCCTTCGCTGCCCGGCAGCCAGGCGACGACGAACGCGTCGGCGGCGTTGAGCGCCGGGTTAACGTAAAGCGGCCGGCCGGTGATCATCACCGCCACCACCGGGATGCCCTGCGCCTTCAGCCGCCGCATGGTCTCCCACGGAGCGGTCAGCGCGGCGTCGAGCTGGAGCGTCGCGCGGTCGCCTTGGAACTCGGCGTAAGGCGTCTCGCCGAAGACGACCACCGCGGCGTCGGGGCGCTGCTCGAACGAGCCGTCGGGCGACAACACGGCGCTGCCGCCGCCCGCCTCGACCGCCTGCCTGAGGCCGGCCCACAGCGAGGTCCCGCCCGGGAAATGGCTATTGTCGATCCCGGTGCCCTGCCAGGTCAGCGTCCACCCCCCGGACTGGCGGGCGATGTCGTCGGCGCCGTCGCCGGCAACCAGCAGCCGCCCGCCGGGACGGAGCGGCAGCACGCCGTCGTTGCGCAGCAGCACCAGCGACTTGCGCACCGCCTCGCGGGCGATCGCGCGATGCTCGGCCGCGCCGAGCAAGTCGTAGCGTCCGGCGAGCAAGCGGGCCGACGGCTTCGGCGCCTCGAACAGCCCGAGCCGCGCCTTGACCCGCAGGATGCGCGTCACCGCCTCGTCGATCCGCGCCAGCGGGATCGTCCCGGCGCGGGCCCGAGCCAGCAGGTCGGTGTAGACGTCCTTCCAGGTGTCGGGGGCCATGTACATGTCGACCCCCGCAAGCAGCGCCTGCGGGCACGAGGCGTTGGTGCAGCCCTCGACCTGCCCGTGCGCGTTCCAGTCGGAGACCACGAACCCGCCGAAGTCCATCCGCTCCTTGAGCACGCCGGTCAGCAGGCTTTCGTTGCCGGTCATCTTGCGGCCCTGCCAGCTCGAGAAGCTGGCCATGACGGTGGCGACGCCGTTCTCGATCGCCGGGCCGTAAGGCGCGCCGTGGATGTCGCGCAGCACCTCCTCGCCGATCTTCGCGTCGCCCTGGTCGACCCCGCGGTCGGTCCCGCCGTCGGCCAGGTAATGCTTGGTCGACGCGATGACGTAAGGTCCCTCGAGCAGGTCCTCGGTCTGCGGCGGGCCCTGCAGTCCGCGCACCATCGCGCCGACATAGCTCGCGACGAGCTGGGGGTTGGACGAATAGCCTTCGTAAGCGCGGCCCCAGCGGAAGTCCTGCGGCACCGCCACCGTCGGGGCGAAAGTCCATTCCTGCCCGGTGACGCGGATCTCGCGCGCGGTCGCCTGGCCGATGCGCTCGATCAGCTGCGGATCGCGCATCGCCCCGAGGCCGATGTTGTGCGGGAAGATCGTCGCGCCGATGATGTTTGAGTGGCCGTGGACCGCGTCGGTGCCCCAGATGACGGGCACGCCGACGCCGCCGTCCGAGCGGTCGGTCGAGGCGGCGTGGAACTCGTCGGCGAGCTTGAGCCAGTCCGCCGCGGGCGCCAGGTCGTTGCCGTAAGGCCCGCTGTTGCCGCCGTTCAGCACCGACCCGAGGTTGTAGGCCTTCACGTCGGCCGGGGTGACGCAGCACAAGTCGGCCTGGACCAGCTGGCCGACCTTTTCCTCGAGCGTCATTCGCGACAGCAGGTCAGCGATGAGTCGCTCGTCCGCCGGGCGTTGCGGCACCGGGTAATCGTAAGCCGGCCAGATCTCGGGGTGGGCCACGCCGGGACCGGCGGCGGACGCGAGCGGTGCTTCCTCCGGCAACGCGGTGCACGAAGCCGCCAAGCCCGCCGCCGCCACCAATGCCCAATGCCGGACCGCTACCCTCATCGATCGCACTCCCCGATCATGCCCTTTGTCACGCATTGCGCAATTTGTTAGCGCTATCACCGACGATTGCAATCGCCGCCGGCAAGGGAGTGGGAAATGGCACAGCGCTACGGGTTTCCAATCGATCGGCGCACCCTGCTGGCCGGCCTCGGGGCGACCGGCGTGGCGACGCTGGCGGGGTGCGCGAGCGTGCCCCCGCCCGGCCAGGACGCCTTCATCCGCCGCGCGGGGACCGGCTTCACCCGCGGCGGCGGGCCGTATCGCTGGACCGGCGCGAACGCCTGGTACGCCGCCTGGCTCGGCGCCGATGCCGCCTACGGCGACCGCGCCCGGCTCGGCCGCGAGCTCGACCGGCTCAAGGCGATCGGCGTCACCAACCTGCGGATCATGGCCTCGGGCGAGGAAGGACCGGTCAACAATTCGATCAAGCCCGGCTTCATCGACGCCGAAGGGGCGCACAACACGGTCCTGCTCGAAGGGCTCGACTACGCGATGGCGGAAATCGGCAAGCGCGGCATGGTCGCGGTGCTGTGCCTGACCAACTTCTGGGAATGGTCGGGCGGGATGATGAACCGCCTCGCCCGTGCGACCGGCCAATGGACCGACATGAACGATCCGGCCAAGCCGTGGCCGGCCTTCCCCGACGCGGCATCGGCGTTCTATTCGAACGAGGAGGCCAAGGCGGGCTATTACGACTGGGTGCGGACCATGGTCGGGCGCATCAACTCGGTCACCGGCAAGCCATACGCCGAGGATCCCGCGGTGATGGCGTGGCAGCACTGCAACGAGCCGCGCCCGGGCGGATCGGCGGCAGGCATCGAAGCGGCGCTGCCGCATTACTACGAGTGGATCGACACGACCGCGGCGCTGATTCGCGAGCTCGATCCGAACCATCTCGTATCGCTCGGCCACGAAGGCACGCAAGGCGCCAACGGGCGCGAGGACGTGGTCGCGCGCGCGCACCGCAACATCGATTACCACACCGCGCACATCTGGCCGCTCAACTGGGGCTGGGTCGACGGCAAGGACCTCGCGGGCACCTGGACCGAAGGCAAGCGCAAGGTCGACGACTACATCGCCACCGCCATCCGGCTCTCGAGCGAGGCCGGCAAGCCGCTTGCGTTCGAGGAATTCGGCTTCCCGCGCGATGGCGAGCTCTACGATCCGGCGGTGCCGACGACCTTTCGCGAGCGCTACTACCGGGTCATCTACGGTGCGGCGGAGCAGAGCCTGGCCGAGGGGGGACCGGTTGCCGGCACCAACTTCTGGGCCTGGAACGGCGAGGCGCGGGCGAAGCATCCCGACTTCCGCTACCGCAACGGCGATAACGCCTACATGGGCGACCCGATGCACGAGCCGCAGGGTTGGTACGGCAATTTCGACAGCGACGCGGCGATAATCGCGCTGGTGCGCGAGCACGCCGAGGCGTTCGCCACGACCGGCTACGGCCGCAGCGGCGCGGCGATGCGGTCGGCGATCCGGCCGCGCCAGGCGGCCTTTTCGTCGTCCCACAGCTCGAACGTGTTGGTGTAGCCCCAGGCGCAGGTGTCGACGCCGATCGAGGCGAACGCCTCGCTCAACGTCTCGTAGAATTCCTCGCGCTCGGCCAGTGGCCGGGTGACCCAGGCGCCGTATTCGCCGACGAAGGGCACTCGCCCGGTGCGCTCGATGTAGCCTTGGACCTTGGCGAGATCGCTGCGGATCAGCTCGAGATCCTCGGGCCTGCCGAAGTCGTCGCGGCTCTTCGGCGTCAGCCAGTCGGCTTCGGGGAAACCGAAGTTGACCGGCGAATAGTAATGGAACGTCGGCACCGCATAAGGATCGTCGGGGAACGGGCTCGTCAGCATCGCGTCGAGCCCGGCCCATTCGGGTCCGTCGATCACCACGATTCGGGTCGGGTTGCTCTTGCGCACCTCGGCCAGCGCGGGCCCGATCACCGCCAGCAGGTTGCCGGCATCGAGCTTGCTCATCGGCTCGTTGAGCAGCTCGAAGCTGACGCTCGGCGGCGCGGCGGCGAACCGTTCGCCGATCTGGCGCCACAGCGCAGCGAGGCGGTCCGTGTGTCCGGCCGGGTTCTCGTTGATTTCCTCGTAGTGATGCAAGTCGACGATCACCGACAAGCCCTGCGCGGTCGCGAGGTCGACGATATGCGCGACGCGGTCCATGAACGCCGGCTCGATGGTGTACGGCGGGCGTTCGAGCGCATGGGCGCTGAACCGCGCGGGGAGGCGGATGGAGGTGAAGCCCTTGGCCGCGATCCGCGCGATGTCCGCGTCCTCGAACGGCCGGCCCCAGTCGCCTTCGCGCGGGGCGTCGAGCATGTTCGACAGGTTGACGCACTTGCCGAGCTCGAGCCGCGGGCCGACGCGCGGCGTCGCGGCCGGCGCGGGGGTGAAGGTGCCGGTCAGGTCGAGGCTGACCGGCGGCGGCGTAGCCGCGCAGCCGGCCAGGGCCAGCGCGGCGAGCGGGAGCGCCCGCCTCACCGTGCTTCCGCCTCGGCCGCAGCGCGCAGGCGCGCGCGCAGCAGCCGCCCGTTCTCGGTGAGGTCGGCCTCGCCCCAGCCGCTGACCGGCGTGCCGGGCCTGAGCGCGGCGCTGGTCTCGTCGCGGTCGCCGATCGACCAGGCGAGATAGCCCACGTCATTGGCCTCGGCCCAGCGCCACCAGGCCTCGCTCGATTCGCGGTCCACCGGCCCGTTGCCGGTGGCTTCCACGGTGCCGTACTCGGTCACCAGCAGCGCCAGCCCGGCCGCGCGTGCGGCGTCGGCCTTGGCGCGCAGCTCCTGCTTGTGCGTCGCCGCGTAGTAGTGGAGCGTGTAGGCGACATTGTCGAACGGCAGCGGATCGCGCGCGGCGATGTCGACGTCCTGGCTCCAGCTCGGAGTGCCGACCACGATCAGGTTGTCCGGGTCGACCGCGCGGATCGCCGCGATCACCCGCTCGTGATAGGGCTTCACGTCGCGCGACCAGTCGACCCCGTCGCGCAGCGGCTCGTTGAACGGCTCGTAGATCAGGTTCGGCAGGTGGCCGTACTTGCGCGCGATCGCGGTGAGGAAGCGCGTCGCCTCCTCGGGATACGGCCGGTGCGCGTGCCAGTCGACGATCACGTAGATGCCGTTCGCCACCGCCGCGTCGATCACCCTCGAGGCCTTGGCCAGCTCGCGGTCGAAATGCTGGCGGGCGCCGTCGTCGCCCTCGGCGGCGATCGCCGCGCGCACGGCGCCGACCTTCCAGTCGCGCGCCAGCCAGTCCACGGTCTCGGCCGAATAGTACTGCGGGGCCCATTGCGACCAGAACAGGCTCATGCCGCGCAAGGTCACCGGCTGTCCGTGCGCGCCGACGATCTTGCCGCCTTCCACCGACAGCGCGCCATGGTGCGCCACCGGACTGCCCGCGGGCGGACCCGTCGTCACGGTCGCGCAGCCCGGCAATGCCGCGACGGCGAGGAGCGCGAAAAGCCATCGGATCATCTTCATGGTTCCTCCAGTGCAAAGCTCATGCGGGCGGGATGCGGCCGTCGATCCGCAGGACCGGCACCGTCCATCGCTCGATGCCGTCGGGCAGCGCGATCTCGAGCGCCGCGGGTGACGCGCCAAATCCCAGCGGCTCCCCGGCAAGCGTGACGCGCTCGATCGCGCCGCCGCCGAGCGCGTCCCAACCGAGAGCCGCCAAGCGGAGCGGCCCCGGCCGCGGATCGAGCAGCAGCGCGTGCAGCGCGCCGCCGTTGGCCGTGTAGCGCACGCCGCCGCCCGCCTCCTCCCCGAACGTGCGCCATGGCCGCGAGCCGTAGATCGCCGCCTCGCCCTCGCGCGCCATCCAGGTGCCAAGGCCGGCGAGGATCTCGAGCTCGAGCTCGTCGAGCGTGCCGTCGCCGCGCACGGGCACCGACAGCAGCAGCGTGCCGTTCTTGGCGACGACGTCGGCCAGTTGGCGGAGCACCTCGCGCGCGGGGACGTAGCTTCGATCCAGGAACCGCCCACGGTTGTAGTGCCAGTCGCCGATGCAGGTCGCCGTCTGCCACGGCTCGGGCCGGATCCCCTCGGCCGCGCGCCGCTCGAGATTGACCAGCGTGCCCTGGCCCTCGGTAAATCCCGCGCTCATTACCCCGGAGAATTCGCCGGTGCGCTGCATCGCCGCGCGGTAGAAATGGGCGGCGGCCGCCGCCCCGATGTCGCCGAACGGCAGGCTGTAGCCGTCGAGATAGACGAAGTCCGGCTGGTAGCGGTCGACCAGCTCCATCTGGCGCGCCAGCCAGTGGAGCGCCCAGGCGCGATCGCCTGGCGGGACGGTCTCGACCCATTGCCCGGAATGCGCATCGTGCCAGGCGCGCATCGCCTCGGGGTTATCGAGCCCGTCGGGCGGAACCATGCGCGGGCCGGTGTAGAGCTGCTGCGGGTCAAGGCCCTCCCACTCGCGGCCGCGCCCGTCCGCCGCGGTCAGCCGGAACGCATCGTAGCGCTCGCCCTGGCGCGGGCCCACCGTGTCGTAGCCGTAGGCGGTCTGCCACCAGTGCCAGGCATGGCTGGCGTGGTTGCTGACGCCGAACGGCAGGCCGATGCGCCGGGCCGCGGCCGCCCACCCGCCGACGATATCGCGCTTGGGCCCGAGCCGGGTGCTGTTCCAGCCGTGGTGCGTGCTGGCGAACAAGTCGAAGTTGTCGTGGTGGCAGGCCATCGCCACCAGGAACCGCGCCCCGGCGCGGGCATAGGCGCCGAACACCGCGTCAGGATCCCAGGCTTCGGCTTTCCAGCCTTCGATCACCGGGATGAAGCCGTTGTCGGCCGGGTGGCCGTAGAGCCGCCGGTGCACCGCGGCCTGCGGATGGTCTTCGAGGTACAGGTGGCGGCCGTACCAGTCGCCGGCCTCGGGCGCGCATTGCGGGCCCCAGTGCGCCCAGATGCCGAGCTTGGCGTCGCGATACCAGGCGGGCACGGCGAAGGATTCGCCCGGCGCCGGGGCCGATTCGTCCGCCCGAAGCGCTGCGGGAAGCGCCAGCAGGGCCGCGCCCGAAGCCAGCATGTCCCTGCGCCGCATCCGCTCTCCCTTTCGCCCGAACCGGCTGGCCAAGTCATTGCAGCTTTGTCATGGTAGCGCAAACATGGAGGGGATTCTGCGACTTCCGGCGCTTCTTGCGGCAGCGATTCTGGCGGTGACCGGGTCGGCTGCGATTGCCCAGGCGCCCCGCTTCGAGCAAGGCCGCGAGAAGCCCGCGCTGATCGTCGACGGCGCCCCATTCCTCGTGCTCGGCGCGCAAGCCAACAATTCCTCCAACTATCCGGCGATGCTGGCGCAAGTCTGGCCGGCGGTGGAGCGGATCGGCGCGAATACGCTGCTCATGCCCGTCGCGTGGCAGCAGGTCGAGCCGTCCGAGGGGCGATTCGATTTCGGCTTCGTCGATACTTTGCTCGAACAGGCCCGCGCCCGCGACAAGCGGCTGGTGCTGCTGTGGTTCGGCACGTGGAAGAACACCGCCGCCAGCTATGCCCCCGCGTGGGTCAAGAACGACGGGGATCGCTTCCCGCGCATGCGCCACCCGGACGGGCGCGCGCACTATGCGCTGAGCCCGCACGGCGCCGAGACGCTCGCCGCCGACGCGCGCGCGTTCGCGCGGCTGATGCGGCACTTGCGCGAGAACGATCCGCAGCACACCGTGATCATGGTCCAGGTCGAGAACGAGGCCGGGAGCTACGGCCTCGCGCGCGACCACGCGGCCGGGCCCGCGCGCCTGTTCGAGCAGCCGATCCCCGAGGCCCTGGCCGAGGCGCTCGGCGTGGCGCGGACCGGATGGAGCGAAGCGTTCGGCCCGCGGGCCGAGCAATTCTTCACCACCTGGCACCTCGCCCGCTACGTCGACCAGGTGGCCGAGGCCGGCAAGCGCGAGTGGGACTTGCCGCTGTACGTCAACGCCGCGCTCGGCAACGCCTTCACCGACGAGCAGGGCGATGTCGGGCCGTCGGGCGGGCCGAACTGGAACGCGCTTCCCGTATGGCGCGCCGCGGCGCCGCACATCGACGCGTTCGCGCCCGACATCTACACCCGCGATGCCGCGGCGGTGGAGAAGTTCCTCGAGCGCTATGCCGAGCCCGGCCCGCTGCTGGTGCCCGAGATCGGCAACGCCGGGGATTTCGCGCGCTTCGTGTGGCCGGCGCTGGGCCGGGGCGCGGCGATGTTCACCCCGTTCGGCATCGACGGCACCGGCTATTCGAATTACCCGCTCGGCGCCAAGGCGCTCGACGAAGCGACTCTGGAGGCGTTCGCGGCGCCGTTTCGCCTGCTCGGCCCGGCGGCGCGCGACTGGGCGCGGATCGCCAGCGACAATCCCACCTGGGGCATCGCGAAAGGCGCCGACGGGGCCGACCGCGAAACCCGCTTCGGGCGCTGGAAGATCGCCGCGCAGTTCGCCCGCTGGCAGTTCGGCGAGGACGACTGGACCTGGATCGAGCGCGACGCGCACCCGCTCAAGGACGCGCCCGTGGGCGGCGCCGTGGTCGCGCAGCTCGGGCCGGACACGTTTCTCGTCGCCGGCCAGCACGTGCGCGTGCGCTTGGCGCTGGCGGAGCCGGCCTCAGGCGAAAGCGCGCAAGTCATCGAGGCGCAGGAGGGCCGGTTCGTGAACGGCGAGTGGGTCATGCAACGGCGCTGGAACGGCGACCAGATCGACTACGGGTTCAACTTCGGGGCCGAGCCGGTGTGGTTGAAGATCGAAATGGGGAGTTACCGATGATTGTCCGCATCCTCGCCGCCGCGGCGGCTCTGCTGGTTGCCGGGCCTGCTATTGCGGGCGAGGCGGTGCCGGTGCCGCATGGCGTGCTCGTGACCACCGACGCCGGCCACGAGGTGCGCGTGCTCGCCTATCGCGACGGCACCTTCCGCGTCACCGTGGCGGACGATGCCGACCAGGCGCCCAAGAGCTTCATGGTCACCAGCGAGCCGGACGGCCTTCCGGCTTTGGTCATCAGCGCCGACACGGCGAGCCTCGCCACGCCGCATTCGCGGGCCGAGGTTCGCCTTTCCGACGGGCGGCTGCAGGTGTTCGATGCCGCCGGGACGCTGCTGCTCGACGAGCACGTCCCCGCCCGGCGGCTCGACCCGGTCGACGTCGAGGGCCAGCCGTGGCTCGCCACCCGCGTCCAGTTCAACCGCGGCACCGACGAGGGCCTCTACGGCCTCGGCCAGCACCAGAACCGGCAGATGAACTACAACGGCGAGGACGTCGAGCTCGCCCAGCACAACATGGACATCGCCATCCCGTACCTGCTGTCGACGCGCGGCTACGGCATCCTGTGGGACAACAATTCGATCACCCGCGTGGGCGATCCGGAACCCTACGACAAGCTCGCCGCCGCCTGGCAGGCCGACTACTACCTCGGCGACCGCCGCGTGCTGTCGCGCTCCGAAGCGACGATCGACTATCAGTACATCCGCGACCAGGCGCGCTGGCCGGAGGAGGCGAAGGCGCAGACGGTTGCCGCAACCACCGGCCAGAACACCCAAGGCAACGCCGTGCAGACGCAGCGGGTGACGTGGACCGGCCGCTACACCCCGGAGGCGAGCGGCAGGCACAAATTCCGCCTTTACTCGTCGAGCTACGTCAAGGTGTTCGCCGACGGCAAGGAAGTGCTGAGCCGCTGGCGGCAGAACTGGAACCCGTGGTACCACAATTTCGAGCTCGACCTCGACGCCGGCCAGCCGGTCGAGCTGCGCGTCGAATGGGAGCCCAACCAGGGCTACATCGCCCTCTACCATGCCGATCCGCTGCCGGTGGCGGACCGCCATTCGGTCAGCTTCGCGTCCGACGCGGGCAAGGCGATCGACTATTACGTGGTTCCCGGCGCCGACATGGACGCGCTCGTCGCCGGTTACCGCCGCCTCACCGGCAAGGCGCCGATGATGCCGCGCTGGGCCTATGGCTTCTGGCAGTCGCGGCAGCGCTACGAGACCCAGGAAGCGCTGGTCGGCGTGCTGCGCCAGTACCGCGAGGCGCTCATCCCGATCGACGCCATCGTCCAGGACTGGTTCTACTGGCCCGAGGACGCCTGGGGCAGCCACAAGTTCGATCCCGCGCGCTTCCCCGACCCGCAAGCGATGGTCGACGCGGTCCACGCGCTGAACGGCCGGATCATGATCTCGGTGTGGCCCAAGTTCTATCCGACCACGGCCAACGGGCAGGAGCTGGCCGCCAAGGGCTATCTCTACCAGCGGCCGCTGGAAGCGGCCCAAAAGGACTGGGTCGGGCCCGGCTACGCCAACACCTTCTACGACCCCTACCCGGCCGAAGCGCGCGAGATTTACTTTCGCCAGATGCGCGAGGCGCTGGTCGACAAGGGCTTCGACGCCTGGTGGATGGATGCGACCGAGCCTGACTGGCATTCGAACCTGTCGGTCGAGGAGCGCGCGTTCCAGATGACCAGTGCCGCGACCGGCGTGCCCGGCGCGGCGATCTTCAATTCCTATCCGCTGGTCCATGCCGAGGGCGTCGCCGAAGGATTGCGCGCGGCGCAGCCGGACCGGCGCCCGTTCATCCTCACCCGCAGCGGCTTCGGCGGCGTGCAACGCGCCTCGGCCGCGCTGTGGTCGGGCGACGTTGCCGCGCGGTGGGACGATCTGCGCGACCAGATCAGCGCGGGCTCGAACCTGTCGATTTCGGGCGTGCCCAACTGGACGCACGACATCGGCGGCTTCGCGCTCGAGCAACGGTTCTCGCAGCAGGATCCCGAACATCTGCCCGAATGGCGCGAGCTGTACTTGCGCTGGTTCCAGTTCGGCGCCTTCAGCCCGCTGTTCCGCAGCCACGGCGAGTTCCCGTTCCGCGAGACGCCGATCATCGCCAAGGACGATCCGGCGATGCTCGAAGGCCTGACCTACTATCACCGGCTGCGCTATCGGCTGCTGCCGTACATCTACACCCTCGCCGCCGAGACCCATTTCGAGGACGGCACGATGATGCGCCCGCTGGTGATGGATTTCGCCCGGGACAAGCGGGCGTGGGGGATCGACGACCAGTACCTGTTCGGCACCGCGCTGCTCGTTGCCCCGGTGACCGAGTTCGAGGCGCGCGAGCGCTCGGTCTACCTGCCGGTGGGAAGCGAGTGGTACGAGGCAGCCAGCGGCCGACGCCTCCCCGGCGGGCAGGATTTCACCGCCTCCTCGCCGCGCGAGCGGATGCCGCTGTTCGTGCGCGCCGGCGCGATCGTCCCGCTCGGCCCCGACGTGCAGTGGACCGGCGAGGACCCGCAAGGGCCGCTGACGATCCACGTGTTCGCCGGCGCCGACGGCGAGTTCACGCTCTACGAGGACCAGGGCGAGGACATGGGCTACACGCGCGGCGAGCTCGCCCGTATCGCGCTGCGGTGGGACGACGCCGCCCGCAAGCTGACCATCGGCCGGCGCGAGGGCCGCTTCCCCGGCATGGCGTCGACGCGGCGGATCGGTGTCGTCGTCCACGGCGGCGAGGCCGGCCCGGTATTCGACCGCCCGCCGGCGAGCTCGCTGACTTATTCGGGGGAGCCGGTCGAGCTCAGCTTGTAGGGCGCGTCCGGATCGCGCGGAGGGATCGCGCCGCGGCGGGCGATCGCCCACGCCGCCAGCGCGTGACCCTCCCGCGCCGCTTGGTCCGGCGAGCCCCCGCGCAGGCGGCCCGAGAGGTAGCCGGCATCGAACGCATCGCCCGCGCCGCTGGTGTCGAGCGGCTGGAGCCTCGCGTCGGGCGGCACCACGGCGCCGTCGGCCAGCCGGCAGCCGCGCTCGCCGAGCTTGACGACGACTTCGGCGCAGCCGTGGGCTTGCCAGTGAGCCGCGACATGCGCGGCGTCCTCCGCGCCCGACAGCGCGGCCTCGTCGTCGAGCGTCGGCAGGCCGATGTCGGCCACGGCGAGCGCGGCGTCGCGCGCGCGGACCGCCTCGCCCCGGTCGGGCCACAGGCGCGCGCGGTAGTTGCCGTCGAAGCTGACCCGGCCACCACGCGCGCGGACCCGCGCTGCCAGCGCAAGGAGGGCGCCGCGGTGCTCCGGCGGCAGGATGGCGAGCGTGATGAGCGAGAAATGCAGTAGATCGGCCTGCTCGCTGTCGGCGACGGCCGACCCGGCTCCCGGCAGCGCGAAGATCTCGCGCGCCGCGCTGGCCTCGCGCCAGTAGGTGAAGGTGCGCTCCCCGGCGGCATCGGTGTTGATCGCGTAGAGTCCGGCCGGCCGCTCGGGATGGGTCAGCACCCGCGACACATCGAGGCCCTCGTCGTGCCACCGTCGCTTCATCTCCTGGCTGAGCGGGTCGGCGCCGATGGCGGTGAAATAGCCGACCGCGTGGCCCATCCGGGCGAGGTGGATCGCGGTGTTGAGCGTGTCGCCGCCGTAGCCGAGGCGCCAGTCCTCGCCGTCCCGGGTGAGCTCGAGCATCCCCTCGCCCACGCAGACGATGCGGCTCATCGGCAGCTCCTCCGTTCGTGTCGGGCGATGACGAGACAGATTGCGCGGCCGGTTCCCGGCTGCGCTCGAATCGAACGGGCGGAAGGCATTCCTACCAGTGCCACAGGGTCCCGTCGCGCAGCCGCGCGATCGGCAACGAGGCCGGGTCGTACGGATATTTCGCCGCCAGCGCCTCGTCGATCGTCACTCCATGACCGGGCGTTTCGCCGACAATCAGGTGGCCGTCCTCGAAGCGGTAGTCGTGCGGGAACACCGCGTCCGTCTCGTCGGTGTGGCGCATGTATTCCTGGATGCCGAAGTTCGGCACCCAGGTGTCGAAATGCAGGGCCGCGCCCATGCACACCGGCGACAGGTCGGTCGCCCCGTGGCTGCCGGTGCGGACCTGGTAAAGCGCGGCGAGGTCGGCGATGCGCCGCAAGTGCGTGATCCCGCCGGCGTGGACCACGGTCGCGCGGATGTAGTCGATCAGCTGCTCTTCGATGAGCTGCTTGCAGTCCCAGATGGTGTTGAACACCTCGCCGACCGCGAGCGGGGTCGTCGTGTGGCGGCGGACGTGACGGAACGCTTCCTGGTTCTCGGCCGGGGTGCAGTCCTCCATCCAGAACAGGCGGTAGGGCTCGAGCGACTTGCCCAACTGGGCCGCCTCGTTGGGCGTCAGGCGGTGGTGCACATCGTGCAGCAACTGGGGTTCGAACCCGTAAGTGTCGCGCAGCTTCTCGAACAGCTTGGGCACGAAGTTGAGGTAGGCCGGCGTGTCCCAGACGGTCTCGGTCGGCAGGCGCGCATCGGCGGGCTCGTAGTACATGTCGCCGCGGCCGATGCCGTAGGCCTTCTCGATCCCCGGGACGCCGCTTTGCGCGCGGATCGCCTTGTAGCCCATGTCGATGTACTTGCCGACCGCATCGACCGTTGCCTCAAGGTCGGCGCCGTTGGCGTGGCCATAGATCAGGACCCTGTCGCGGCTCTTGCCGCCGAGCAGCTGATAGAGCGGCAGGTCGGCGAGCTTGGCCTTGATGTCCCACAGCGCGGTATCGACCGCGGCGATGGCGCTCATCGTCACCGGCCCGCGCCGCCAGTAGGCGCCGCGGTAGAGGTAGTGCCAGATGTCCTCGCTCATGCGCGGATCGCGGCCGATCAGGCTGGGAATGACGTGGTCGGTGAGGTACGAGGCGACCGCCAGCTCGCGCCCGTTCAACGTCGCGTCGCCGATGCCGCTGACGCCCTCGTCGGTCTCGACCTTGAGGGTCACGAAGTTGCGGCCCGGGCTGGTCACGATGACCCTTGCCGAAGTGATCTTCATCCGCGAAAGTCCTTGCCGTTACCGCTACCAACTGCGCGAGCCGCCGGGAAAACACAAGGATCGAGGAGGAAGGTCGTGGCGCACCGGCTCGAGCTTCATCCCGACAGGCTGCTGCCCGCCGAACCGGCCGCCCGCGCGGTGGCGCGCGAGCTTTATGGCGCGGTCGCGGCCCTGCCGATCGTCAGTCCGCACGGGCATTGCGACGCGGCGTGGTTTGCCGGCAACGAGCCGTTCGCCGACGCGGCCGAGCTGTTGCTCAAGCCCGACCACTACCTGTTCCGCATGCTCTACTCGCAAGGCGTGCCGCTGGAAGCGCTCGGCATCGGCGCCGAGGCCGACCCGCGCGCAGCGTGGCGCATCCTCGCCGAGAACTACCACCTGTTCCGCGGGACGCCGTCGCGAATCTGGCTGGACTGGGTCTTCGCCGAAGTCTTCGGCCTCGAGGTGCGGCTCGCCGCCGAAACCGCGGACCTCTATTTCGACGTGATCGGCGAAGCGCTGCGACAGCCCGGCTTTCGCCCTCGCGCGCTGTTCGAGCGCTTCGGCATCGAGGTCCTGGCGACCACCGAAGGCGCGCTCGACGATCTGAGGCATCACCGAGCCATCCGGGACAGCGGCTGGCCGGCGCGGGTCATCACCGCCTATCGGCCCGACCCGGTGGTCGACCCGGAGTTCGAGGGCTTCCAGGCCAACCTCGACGCGCTCTCCGCGCTGACCGGCGAGGACTGCCGGACGTGGCGCGGCTACCTGGCGGCCCACCGCAAGCGTCGCGCGGTGTTCGCCGAGCACGGCGCGACCTCGACCGATCACGGCCATCCCACCGCGCAAACCGCGGATCTCTCGCCCGCCGAATCCGAGGGCCTGTTCGCGCGCATCGTCGCGGGCGAGTTCGGCCCGGCCGAAGCCGAGCTGTTCCGCGCCCAGATGCTGACCGAGATGGCGGCGATGAGCCTCGACGACGGCCTCGTGATGCAGCTCCATCCCGGCTCCTTCCGCAATCACAACGCGGCGCTGTTCGCGCGGCTCGGGCGCGACAAGGGCGCCGACATCCCGCTGCGCACCGACTATGTCCACGCGCTCAAGCCGCTGCTCGACCGCTTCGGCAACGAAGCCAGGCTGACGCTGATCGTGTTCACGCTCGACGAGAGCACCTACGCGCGCGAGCTCGCGCCGCTGGCCGGGCACTACCCCTGCCTGCGTCTCGGCCCGGCGTGGTGGTTCCACGACAGCCCCGAAGGGATGCGCCGCTTCCGCCGCATGACCGCCGAGACGGCCGGCTTCTACAACACCGTCGGCTTCAACGACGACACCCGCGCGTTCCTGTCGATCCCGGCGCGGCACGACCTCGCCCGGCGGATCGACTGCGGGTTCCTCGCCGAGCTGGTGGTCGAGCATCGTCTGGAAGACTGGGAAGCCGCCGAGGTGGCGCGGGCGCTGGCTTACGATCTGGCCAAGCAGGCCTATCGGCTGTGAGGCTCGGCCCGGAGACGGTGGCGCGGCTTCCCGCCGAGGTCGCGCGGTTCTCCTACGATCGCCGGGACCAGCGGATTGGCATCGTCCATTTCGGGCTCGGCGCATTCCATCGCGCGCACCAGGCCTGGTACACCGACCGGGCGATGGACGCCGGCGACCGCGACTGGGCGATCTGCGGCGTGTCCTTGCGCTCCGGCGCGGTAGCCGAGCGGCTCAATCCGCAGCAGGGGATCTACTCGCTGACCGAGCGCAGCGGGACGGCGGCGGCGACGCGCGTGATCGGGGCGGTTGGCGAGGTTCTCATTGCCCCTCGTCAGGCGCGCGCCGTCGTCGACCGGCTGGCCAGCCCCGACTGCCGGATCGTCACCTTCACGGTGACCGAGAAAGGATATGCGATCGGTCCCGAGGGCCGGCTCGACGGCGAGGCGGCGGAGGCCAGCTTCTATCCGCTGCTGGCGGAAGGCCTCGCCCGGCGCATGACCGCCGGACTGGCGGGGGTCACGCTGATCTCGTGCGACAACCTGGCCGGCAACGGCCGCAAGCTCACGGCGCTGACCCAAGAGTACCTCGAACGGCGCGACCCGCGGCTGGCCGAGTGGTTCGCGGACCGATGTGCCTGTCCCTCGACGATGGTCGACCGGATCGTCCCCGCGACGAGCGACGCGGATCGCGACCTTGCCGAGCGTCGGCTCGGCCTGCGCGACGAAGCCGCGGTCGTGAGCGAGCGCTTCAGCCAGTGGGTGATCGAGGACCGGTTCGCCGGTCCTCGCCCGGGCTGGGAAGCGCACGGGGTGCAATTGGTCGGCGATGCCGAGCCTTACGAGACGGCCAAGCTGCGCCTGCTCAACGGCGCCCATTCGGCGCTCGCCTACCTCGGACTCGAGCGCGGCTACCGCTACGTTCACGAAGCGATCGCCGGCCCCGCGGAGCGCGCGCTGGTCGAGCGGCTGATGCGCGACGAAGCCGCCACCAGCTTCACGCCGGCGACCGACCAGGACCTGGCCGCTTACGCCGATGCCCTGATCGAGCGGTTCGCCGATCCGGCGGTTGAGCACCGGCTCGCCCAGATCGCCATCGACGGCAGCCAGAAGATTCCGCAGCGCTGGCTGCCGGTGCTGGCGCACCACCAGCGGCGGGGCCGCGCGTGCCCGGCGACCCTGCGCGCGCTGGCGGCGTGGACGCGCCATGTCCGAGGAGACGGCCACCCGGTCGACGACCCGCTGGCGGGGACGCTCGCCGAGGCCTGGCGCGAGGCCGGAGAGCGGAACATCGCCGCGGCGTTGTTTGGCCCACGTGGCCTGTTCGCGGCGCATTGGCAGGCTGATGAGGAGGCGTTGACAATGCTGAGCGCCGAGATCGCTCGCCAGCCGACATAGCGCACCAATGAAAAGGGCCGCCATCCGAGGATGGCGGCCCAGTGATCGCGGGAGGATTGAAAGGGAGCCCGCTACCAGCTTGCGCGAACGCCGAACGTGAACCGGCGGTCGTTGATGAAGTAGGACCGCGGCCCGATCAGCCCGTCGGCGGTGAACTGCTGCTCGGTCTTGGTCACCTCGTTGAGCAAGTTGGTGCCCTGCAGCGCCAGCTTGATGTTGGGGGTGACGTTGAAGAAGATCGATGCGTCGAGCTGTCCCGTGCCGGCGTTGTACACCGGGAAGAACGGGTGGATCACGTCGCGCGAGGTCAGCAGGAAGCGTGAGCGCCAGCTGTACGAGGCGCGTAGCGACAACGGACCTTTCTCGTAGAAGGCAGTGGCGTTGAAGTTGTGCTTCGACAGTTGCTCGAGCGGCAGGTTCCCCGGCGTGATCGTCGGCGCGTTGGGCGTGTCGAGGATCGAGTTCGGGATGCCCTTGCTGTCGATGAAGGTGTAGTTGCCGTTCACGCCGAGGCCCGAGAGCACGCCCGGCAGGAAGTCGAACGTCTGCTGGTAGGCCAGCTCGAAACCCTTCACCTTGCCGCGCTCGGCCGAATAGTTGGCCGGTCCGGTGATGAACACGGTGAAGGTCTGGCCGCCGTTGGTCAGCTGCCGCTCGGTGACGTCCTGGTAGAAGAAGTCCTTGATCGACTTGTAGAAGCCGGTCAGCGTCAGCGAGCCGACATCGTCGAAGTACCATTCGGCCGAGAGGTCGAACTGGTCCGCGAGGGCCGGGTTGAGGAACGGATTGCCCGCGCCGCCCTGGAAGCGGAACCCGGCCTGAGTATTGGTTCCGACGGTGACGAAGTTGCGGATGTAGCTGAAGTCCGGCCGCGCCATGGCCCGCGACGCCGCGAAGCGGATTTGCAGCTCGTCGTTCACCTCGAGCTTGAGGTTGAGGCTCGGCAGCCAGTTCTCGTAGTCGTTCTGCGCCACGTCCGGCGCCGAAGCCCCGTTCGAGAAGGCTCGCACGGCGAGGAACTGCGCCTCGGACAGATCGCAGACCGCGGGGAGGTCGCGCGGCTGTGGCGGCAGCGGACCCTCGGGCCCGTCGGGATCGATCAGTTCGGGCGCGCAATAATCCGCATAGGTCGGATAAGTCCCGGTCCCCTGGTCGAACCCGGTCGTGCTCATCGGCGGGAACTGGATCGATCCGGCCGAATCCACGTCGGTACCGACGTAGCGCACGCCGATGTTGCCGCTGATCGTCGGATAATCGGCATATTCGTCATTGCCGAACGACAGCATGCCGTAGCCTGCGGTCGTCGTTTCGGAGACGATCTGGATTTCCGACGGCAGGAACGGGGTGCCGTTCACGGCATTCGGCCGCTCGGCGAGCGGCACCCAGCCGGTGCCCTGACCACTGGCCGGGCCGGCCTGTCCGAAGCGGAAGTAATCGTCGATGCTGCGGAAGAACGCCGAAGAGCCGTTGTAGTCGTCGACCAGGTTGCCGCTGTAGTACCAGCCGCCGACCGGGCCGGGAGTGGCGCCGCGGAAGAAGTTGGGGAACTCGAAGAATTCGGTCTGGTTGGCGCCGAACTCGTCGAAGAACACCGCGCTGCCGTTGTTGCCGGCCCACACTTCCGACAGGCGGCCCCAGTTGTAGGTGGTGCTGCGCACGGTCTGGTCGCGGTCCGCATAGCGGAAGCCGAGCTTGAGCCGCTTGATGAAGTTGTCGGGATCGAACGAGTACTGGGTGTCGCCGCGGAAGGCGAACTCGTGGCCTTCGCTATCCTCGATGTGATCCATCGCGGCGCGCCAGAACGTGTAGCGGTTGGAGCTGAAATACTGTTCGTCGGTGAGGCCGTCCATCTCGTTCGGCGCCGCCCAAGTCGCGCGCGTGTTCTGCGGCTTGGTCACGATCACCGACGGGATGCCGCCGGTGAGGTCGAGCATCGTATCGGCGAAGGTCGAGCCGAACACCGACACGTCGAGATTCTCGGTCGTTGCCTCGGTGTACTGGGCGTCGAAATTGAACGCCCAGCGGTCGTCCGGCGTGAACTTGACGTTGAACCCGAAGTCCTGGTTCGTCGTCTCCTGGTCGACCATGCGACGCGAGAGCGATTGCTGCACGCCGCCGGTCGCCACGCGGCCATCGGCGTTGCCCTGGCCGTTGAAGGCGCCGGACCGCCAGCCGGTGCCCGGCAGCGTGATGTAGCCGCTCTCGAACACGTTGTTCGCGTCGTATTCGTAGTCAGTGCCGGCCGCCGGGAAGGTGTTGTACTCGGCGAGGTCGGGTCCGGACTCGAAGGTGTGCTCGCCCCACGCGCTGGTCGCGTTGGAGCGGATGAACTGGAGCGTCGCCACGAGCGTCTCGTCCACGCTCTCCCATTGCGCGGCGGCGGCAATGCCGAGGCGCTGGCGATCGTAGTCCTGCGTGCGGAACTGGCCGCCGAGCGGGGCATATGCGACGTCTTTGCCGGGCAAGCGGGTGCGCGTGACGGGGCCCGAATTGTTCGAGCCGCCGGTCAGCGCGCCGTCGCGCGTCTGGAAGTTGGTCACCTGGATACCGTCGGAGCGGCTCTTGATCTGGCTGTAGCTGACCGCGGCGAGGAACCCCCACGTGCCGCTTTCGGTGTCCCAGGTGTCGCTGATGAGGAACGAGCCCTGCGGCGTGACCTCCTCGATAAGGTCGGAGTAGTTCGCCTCGAGCGTGCCGGCGATGTGGAACCCGCGGCGGTCGAACGGCACGCGCGTGTTGAGGTTGACGGTGCCGGCGAGTCCGCCCTCGATCATCTCGGCGGTCAGGTTTTTGGCGACGACGACCGAGCCGAGGAGCTCCGCCGGAACGTCGTTGAAGCCGAGCTGGCGACCGCCGTTGGCGGAGAACGCGTCGCGGCCGTTGAACTCGCCGCGGACGAAGTTCAGGCCACGGATGACGACGCCGGCGCCTTCGACCGAGAAGTGGTCCGGATCGTTCGATCCGGCGAAGCGGTTGATGGCGACGCCCGGGACGCGCTGCAGCGCTTCGGTCACCGAGCGGTCGGGCAGCGCGCCGATGTCTTCCGCCGTGATCGCGTCGACCACGGTGTCCGAATCGCGCTTGATGTCCTGCGAGTTGGCGAGGCTGGCGCGGATACCGGTGACGAGGATCGCGTCGCCCTCGACGGCGGCATCGCCGTCTTCGGTGTCGTCGATCTCGGTCGTCGTCGGATCATCCTGCGCGAGCGCGGGCGTCCACGCCAGCAGGCACCCCAGCGCCAGCACCGATGCCCCGGCGCGGAGCGATCCGGCAAGGCCGGCAAACTTCGTCGGATAGCGGTCGTTAAGATCGGCCACGTTCAAACTCTCCCCCATGATAGCGCTACCAATTGCACCGGTAGCTTATCGTTGGGTTCGTTGTTATCGTCCGATTCGAAGCTTGGCAAGTGCGCTTGATGCAGGGGGGATTAGGCTTATGCACCGTCCCAATCACAGGGTGGCGATGGGATCGGTTGGATGAGTGGTAGCGATCACGCGGTGCGCAAGGTGGTGATCGTCGGCGGCGGCACCGCCGGGTGGATGGCCGCGGCGGCCTTCTCGCGCTTCCTCGCCGACGGCCGGCGCGAGATCGTGCTCGTCGAATCGGACGAGATCGGCGCGGTCGGCGTCGGCGAAGCCACGATTCCCCCGATCCTCAATTTCAACCGCATGCTCGAAATCGACGAGAACGAGTTCCTGCGCGAGACGCAGGGCACGTTCAAGCTGGGGGTCGAGTTCGTCGGCTGGGGGCGCCAGGGCGACCGCTACCTGCACCCGTTCGGCGCGTTCGGGCAGGATCTCCACGGGATTCCGTTCCACCAGCTGTGGCTGCGCGAGCGCGAGCGCGGCAGTCCGGGAGCGATCGGCGAGTATTCGATGAGCGCGATGGCCGCCTCCCAGGGCCGGTTCGGGCGGCCGCGGCCCGACCTCGGCGCGCCGCTGTCGCAGCTGTTCTATGCCTTTCAGTTCGACGCCAGCCTGTACGCGCGGTTCCTGCGCCGCTTCGCCGAACGCAACGGCGTGGTGCGGCGCGAAGGGCTGATCAGCTCGGTCGTGCGCGACGGCGACAGCGGCGACGTCGCCGCGGTGGTGCTCAAGAGCGGCGAGCAGGTCGCCGGCGACCTGTTCATCGATTGCTCGGGCTTTCGCGCGCTGCTGATCGAGCAGGAGCTGGGCACGGGATTCGAGGACTGGAGCCATTGGCTGCCCATGGACCGGGCGTTTGCGGTTCCGACCGCCAATGTCGGCCCACCGCATCCGTTCACCCGCGCCACGGCCCATTCGTCGGGCTGGCAATGGCGCATCCCGCTGCAGCACCGAACCGGCAACGGCCATGTGTTCTCGAGCCGCTTCATCGGCGAGGACGAGGCCCGGGCCGTGCTGCTGGGGAACCTCGATTCGGCGCCGCTGGCCGAGCCGCGCCTGATTCGCTTCGCCACCGGGATGCGTCGGCTCGCCTGGAACCACAACGTCGTCGCCCTCGGGCTCTCGTCGGGCTTTCTCGAGCCGATCGAGTCGACCAGCATCCACCTGATCCAGAACGGCATCGCGCGCCTCCTGGCGCTGTTCCCGGACCGCCGCATCAGCCCGCTCGAGCGCGACGAATACAACCGCGGGATGCGCGACCTGTACGAGGACGTGCGCGACTTCATCATCCTCCACTACAAGGCAACCCAGCGCGACGATTCCGAATTCTGGCGCTACGTCGGGGGCATGGACGTCCCCGACGCGCTCGCGCGCAAGATCGAGCTGTGGCGCCTGCACGGGCGTATCTTCCGCGAGGGCGCCGAGCTGTTCGGGGTGACCAGCTGGGTCGCCGTCCTGCTCGGCCAGAACATCGAGCCGCTCAACTACGACCCGATCGTCGATTCGCTCGACCCCGGCAAGGTGGCCATGGCGATGGCCCAGATGCGGAACGAATACGCAGCGGCGGCGCGCGCCTTGCCCGACCAGGAGCAGTTCCTGCGCATGGCCAACGCCTGGGCGCCGGCCGATCCGCGCGCCGCGATGCTGGGCGCGGCATGACCGCCGATCCGATCCGCAAGGTCGTCATCGTCGGCGGCGGCACGGCCGGGTGGATGGCCGCGGCCGGGCTGTCGAAGGCCGTCGGCGCCTATCCCGGGCTGACGATCGAGCTGGTCGAAAGCGAGGCCATCGGCACGGTCGGCGTCGGCGAGGCGACGATCCCGCAAATCCTCGTGTTCAACCGGATGCTCGGGCTCGACGAGGACGAGTTCGTCCGCGAGACCCACGCCACCTACAAGCTCGGCATCGAATTCGTCGACTGGACGCGCCCGGGCCACCGCTACATCCACCCGTTCGGGTTCTACGGCATCGACATGATGGGGGTCGAGTTCCACCATCATTGGCTCAAGGGACGCCTGCTCGGCGACACCAGCGAGCTCGACGATTATTCGATCTCGGCGGTGGCGGCCAAGGCGGGCAAGTTCGCTCGCCCGCGCAACGACAATCCCAACTCGCCGCTGGCGAGGCTCGGCTACGCGTTCCAGTTCGATGCCGGGCGCTATGCCCGCTACTTGCGCCGCCGGTCCGAGGGCGCGGGCGTGGTCCGCACCGAGGGCCGAATCGTCCGGGTCGAGCAGGATCCCGAGAGCGGGTTCGTCACCGGGGTGGTGCTCGAAAGCGGCCACCGCGTCGAAGGCGACCTGTTCATCGACTGCTCGGGCTTCCGCGGGCTGCTGATCGCGCAGACGCTCGGGGTCGGGTTCGAGGATTGGAGCCACTGGCTGCCGTGCGACCGCGCGGTGGCGATCCCCTGCACGCTGGCCGGCGACACCCAGCCGCTGACCCGCTCGACCGCGCGGCCGGCCGGCTGGCAATGGCGCATCCCGCTGCAGCACCGCATCGGCAACGGCCACGTCTATTGCTCGGCGCACATCGGCGAGGACGAGGCGACCGCGCTGCTCCTCGCCAACCTCGACGGCACCCCGCTGGCCGAGCCCAACCAGTTGCGCTTCCTCGCCGGGCACAGGCGCGAGGCATGGGTCAAGAACGTCGTCGCGCTGGGGCTCGCCGGCGGATTCCTCGAGCCGCTCGAATCGACCGCGATCCATCTCGTGCAGGCCGGAATCGCGCGGCTGATGTCGCTGTTCCCGACCCGTCGGTTCTCCGCGGCCGAGATCGAACGCTACAACCGCCAGACGGTGCAGGACTACATCGACATCCGCGACTTCCTGGTGTTGCACTATTCGGCCACCGAACGCGACGACAGCGAATTCTGGCGCTACTGCCGCAACATCGAGCCGCCGGACGGGCTCAAGGACAAGCTCGAGATGTTCCGCAGCTCCGGCCGGGTCTTCCGCGAGCACAACGAGCTGTTCACCGAGACCAGTTGGCTTTCGGCGATGGTCGGCCAGGGCATCGAGCCGGGCGGGTATCACCCGGTCGCGGACCTGCTGCCGGACGCGGAGACGCTGAAGCGGCTCCAGCATATCCGTGAGGTCATCGCCCGCACGGTCGAGCAGATGCCGGCCCAGGAGGACTTCCTGCGCACCCACGCCAGCGCGATAGACCTCGGCGCGCGACTTCCGGCATGAGCGAGCTTGGGCCGGCGGCGGCAATTCCGGAGATCGGGCCGGTCGACGCCGAGCAATTCAACCGCGAGATCCGTCCGGCCGGGCAGCCGGTGGTGTTGCGCCGGCTGGTGGCGGACTGGCCCGCCGTGGCGGCAGCGCGCCAGAGCGACGAGGCGCTGATCGAATATCTCGTCGCGTGCGAACCGGCCCGGCCGGTCACCGCGATCGCCGCCGATCCGGGGGAGGAGGGGCGGTTTTTCTACAACCGCCAGCTGACCGGCTTCAATTTCGTCAAGGGGCAAGGCTCGCTCGCCGGGTTCCTGGCGGATCTCCAGCGCGCGCGCCGCAGCGAGCGGCCGCCGGCGCTGGCGGTGCAGTCCGAGATCGTCCCCGAAGTCCTCCCCGCTTTCGCCGAGGCCAACCGTCTCGCCCTCCTTCCGGAGGTCGTGGCGCGGATCTGGATCGGCAACCGCATCCGCGTGGCGCCGCATTACGACCTCAAGGAGAACGTCGCCTGCAACGTCGCCGGGCGGCGCCGCTTCACGGTGTTTCCGCCCGACCAGCTGGCCAACCTCTATCCCGGCCCGTTCGAGCACACGCCGGCCGGGACGCCGGTGAGCATGGTCGACCCGGCGGCGCCGGATCTCGAGCGGTTTCCACGCTTTGCCGAGGCGTGGCGGCACGCCGCGCAGGCGACGCTCGAGCCGGGCGATGCACTCTACATTCCGTACATGTGGTGGCACGGGGTCGATTCGCTCGATCCGCTGAGTGTGCTGGTCAACTACTGGTGGGCCGAGACGCCGGCGGGCGTCGGCGGACCGTACGACGCGCTGCTCCACGCGATGCTCGCCTATCGCCACTTGCCGCCGCGGCAGCGCGAGGTCTGGCGGCGGATGGTCGAGCACTACGTGTTCGAAAGCGAGGGCGACCCGGCCGCGCACTTGCCGCCCCACGCCAAGGGGATCATGGGCGAGCCGAGCCCGCGGCTGTTCGAGGCGATGCGAACGATGCTGCGCCAGGGCCTCGACGGCCGCTAGCCGCGCACCAGGCGCTCCATCCACTCGCGATACGGCGGAACCGCGCCGAGCGCCGCCCGGGCGCGCGCGGCGAAGGCCCCCGCCCGGGCTTCCCCGTCGTCGGCGCCTTCGGCGCGGGCGAGCGCACCCTCGCCCACCGCGAAGCCGAGCGCGTCGAGCAGGCTGCCCGTTTCCCGCGTCAGCAGCGGGGTTTCCTCGAAGAACGGCACCCGGCCGCGGCGCACGTGCTGGTCCAGGGTCAGCGCCAGCTCGTCGGACAGGGCCCGCTCGCCGAACGCGGCGCGGGCCATCGGCGCGGCATAGTGCGCGCCGAGGACATCGCCCGCCCGATCGGCCATCAGCCCGGCGCGGCGATTGAACTCGGCGCGCTCGAGAGGGCTGAGCGGACGGCCGGGCAGCACATCGAGCAGGAGGTCAAGCTGGCGGTGGGACAGATCGAGCGCGAAGCCCCCGAGCGGCTCCAGCCGCGCGGCCGCGTCACCGAGCGCGACGACGTTCCCGAGCCACGGCTCGGCCGCGCGCCCGGGCGTCACGCGAACCATCGAGACGGGCTCGAGCCCGAGGCCCGCCGCGGCCTTCTCCGGATCGACGCCGGCGGCGATCCCGAGCCACGCCATAGCGCCGTCGCGGCCCGCCAGGTCCCAGCGCCAGCCCGCCGCGGCGAGAACGATCCGATCCTCGAGCGCCAGCATCGGCGCGCGCGGCCGTGTCTCGACGATCGCGGTGGCCGGCAGGCGCGCCGAGTAATCGGTGCTCCGAAAGCCGGGCAATTGCGACAGCATGGCCGCGCCGGGCCCGCTGCAATCGATGAACAGATCGGCGGGGATCCTGAGGCCTCCGGCGACCGACACCGACGCCGCCCCGCCGCTGCCGTCCGGCTCGACCGCCGCGATGGCGCCGGACACGTGCCGCAGGCCGAGCTGCTGCGCCTTGCCGACGAGCAAGTCGCGATAGGCGGGGATGTTCCAGCGCAGCGCCGCCTCGACTCCGGGCAGCGTCAGGCTCCCGTCGGGCTGCGGAGGGGCGTAGCGGCCGGCCGCCGCGAGCACTTCGGCGAGCGACCCGGGGGGCGTCGCGGCCGAGGCGTTGCGCGGCCCGACTCCCCAGTGCCGGGCAAAGCCGGTGTTGAGCTTCGGGTCGATCTCCGCGCCGTAGCTGGCGAGCCCTTCGTGCTCCGCCCCGCCCCACCCGAGGTAGCGCGTGACCAGGCGGTGGCTCGCGCCGCAGCGCTTGACCAGTTCTTCCTCGGGCACGCCCAGCTTGTCGTGCAGCCGGCTGGTGAACGGCAGCGCGGTCGCCGAGCGCTCGGCCAGCGCGGCCGGGTCGGGCGGCGTGCCGATGATGACGATGTCGGTCGTCGGCAAGGCCCGCTTCAGGGCGATCGCGGCCAGCACGCCGAGCGGCCCGTCGCCGGCGATGGCGATCCGCCGCAACTGCTCCCGGGCGACGCTCACGGCGCGGGGGCCAGCCGCTCGGACTCGGCCACCAGATAGTCGCGGTGGCCGGGCATGGCGGCGACTTCGCGGCGGATCTCTTCCTCGAGCCGGTCGAGCGCGCGGCGCACTTGCCGGGGATCGGGCAACGCGGCGCGCGCATCGTGCCGTCGCGGCAGGAAGCCCTGGCCGATGTAGACGGCGATCCAGCTGGCGTCGTAGAACAGGCCGTCGGAATACTTCTCGATCCGGCCGGTCTCGCGCCACAGCTCGAGCTTGTCGGCGAGCGTGTCGGGCACCTGCATCGTGCGGACATGGTTCCAGAACTCGGAATCGTCGCGCCGGGTCGCGTGGAAGTGCAGGATCAGGAAGTCGCGCACCCGGTCGTATTCCATGTCGACCAGCCGGTTGAACTCGTCGCGGTCGCGGGGATCGATCGCGCCGCCGAGCGGGAACAGCTCGATCAGGTAGGTGATCGCCATCTGCGCGAGATAGATCGAGGTCGATTCCAGCGGCTCGAGGAAGCCGCTGGCGAGCCCCACGGCGAGCACGTTGCGGTTCCACGACTGGCGCCGCCGGCCGGCGCGGAAGCGCAGCACCCGCGGGTCGGCCAGCACTTCGCCTTCGGCCGCGCCGCGGATCGCCGCGCAGGCCTCGTCCTCGGACAGGAACTGGCTGGAGAACACGTAGCCGTTGCCGATGCGGTGCTGCAACGGGATGCGCCAGCGCCAGCCCCCGGGCATGGCCGTGGCGCGGGTGAACGGATCGATCTCCTGGCTCACGTGGGTGCACGGCATCGCCGCGGCGCGGTCGCACGGCAGCCAGTGCTGCCAGTCCTCCCACGGCTCGCCGAGCGCGTCGCCGAGCAGCAGCGAGCGGAAGCCGGAGCAATCGATGAACAAGTCGCCGGCGACAATGCGCCCGTCGGCCAGCACCAGCGCGGTGACGTCGCCGCTCTCCGGATCGCGCCTGACCTCGACCACCCGGCCTTCGGTGCGCGTGACCCCCAGCGTCAGCCCGTGCTCGCGCATGAACGGACCGAACAGCGTGGCGTCGAACTGGTAGGCATAGCCGTAAGTCGATGACAGCGCGGTATCGTCGGTCGGCGGGCGGAAGCGGTTGGCGAGCGCGGCGGCCACCGCGAGCGAGTAGTGGCCAATCGGCTCGGCGAGGCCCTGGCGCTCGAGCTCCAGCCAGTAGTGATGGAACTGCACCCCGGCGACTTCCTCGCCGAAGCTGCCGAACGGGTGGACGTAACGTTCGCCGACGTGCCCGAAATCGCGGAAGTCGATGCCCAGCTTGAAGGTCGCGTGGGTCGCCTTCATGAAGCTCGCCTCGTCGATCCCGAGCCGTTCGACGAAGCCGCGGATGTGCGGCAAGGTCGCCTCGCCGACGCCGACGATGCCGATGTCCTCGCTCTCGACCAGCTCGACCTCGGCGACGCCGGGCAGCAGCTTGGCCAGCGCGGCGGCGCTCATCCACCCGGCGGTGCCGCCGCCGAGCACGACGACGCGGACGGGATTGGGTCTATTCAACGGCATCGCGTGGTCGCATGATCTCTCCTCCCGCTTGCGGAAGGAACAGCGGGAGGGCCTGTTGGCCGAGTCGGGACATGCCCTCCCCTAACCCCTCCCGCAAGCGGGGAGGGGGACCTGATCAGCCCTCCATCTCCTCGAGCTCCTTGCCCTTGGTCTCCTTGATGAAGGAGCGGACGAGGAAGATGCTGATGACGGCCGCTACGGTGTAGAGCGCGTAGGTGCCGGCCAGGCCGAGGCCATCGGCCATCGCCGGGAAGCTCTGCACCACGAGGTAGTTCGCCCCCCACTGCGCGAGACCGGCCACCGCCAGCGCCGAGCCGCGCATCTGGTTGGGGAACATCTCGCCGAGCATGACCCACATCACCGGGCCCCAGCTCATGTTGAAGAAGATCACGTAGAGGTTGGCGGCGACGAGCGCGGTGAACCCTTCGGTCTCGCCGAGCATCAAGTTGCCGGCGGCGTCGCTGCCTGCGCCACTAAAGGCCCAGGCCATCGCGCCGAGGGTGACGGCCATGCCGGTCGAGCCGATCAGCAGCAGCGGCTTGCGGCCGATCTTGTCGATCACCAGGAGCGCCGCGAACACCGCCGCGATCGAGACGAGGCCGGAGATGATGTTGCGCTCGAGCGCCACCTCTTCCGAGATGCCGGCGAGCTTCCACAGAGTCTCGCCGTAGTAGAAGATGATGTTGATGCCGACGAACTGCTGGAACGTCGCCAGCATGATCCCGGCCCACACGATCGGCCGGAATACCGTGCCGGGCGCGGTCACGTCGCGGAAGCTGGGGCGGTGGTCCTTGGAGAAGCTGGCCTCGATGTCGCCGATCTTGCGGTTGGCCTCCTCGCCGCCGAACAGCCGCGTCAGGACATTGCGCGCCTCATCGACGCGCCCCCGGCTGACGAGGTAGCGCGGGCTCTCGGGAATGAAGAACAGGGCGACGAGGAACACCACCGCCGGCACCGCCTGGGCGAGATACATCCAGCGCCACGCGGCGATACCGGCAACGTCGCCGAGCGAGTTGCCGGCGCTCTGGGCCAGGAAATAGTTGACCAGGAAGGCCGCCGTCAGGCCGGTGATGATCATCACCTGCTGCACGGTGGAGAGCCGCCCGCGGATATTCGCCGGGGCCACCTCGGAGATGTACAGCGGCGACAGCACGCTCGCCGCGCCGACCGCCATGCCGCCGGCAAAGCGGGCGACGACGAACAGGGCATGCAGGTCGGTCAGGCCCTGCACCAGCGCCCCCGCGACGAACAGCAGCGCGGCGAGGATCATCACCGAGCGCCGCCCGATCGCGTCGGCGAGACGCCCGGCGAAGAACGCGCCGACCGCGCAGCCGATCAGCAGCGAGCCGACGGTGAAGCCGAGCCCCGCTGCGCTCAGGTCGAACTCCTCGGTGAGCCCGGACTGCGTGCCGTTGACCGCGCCGCTGTCGTACCCGAACAGCAAGCCGCCGATCGTCGCCACCGCGACGATGGCGCCGATGAGCGCGGTGTTGACGCTGTTCCTGCTGGCTGCTGCCACCATCATCCCCTCCTGTGCCGGCGCTCGATGGCGCGCGATTATGTTAGCGCTACCTAGGGCCAGCCCGGGCAATCGCGCAAGGGGATTGTGCGGTCGGCTCAACTGGCCTTGCGGTAAGGCACGAAGCGATCGAGGAACACCACGCCGGTGCGCCCGTAGCTGGTGCGGTCGTGGGTGTAGACGCGGTCGTGGCGGCATAGCCGCGAGCCGGAGAACGGCTCGGTCACCAGCAGGTCGTTCCAGTCGAGCGTCTCGGGGTTGGCGGTGCGGTTGAGGTAGATCGTGTCGCCCCGGCGATAGACCAGCCCGACTCCGTCGATGATCGTCAGGTTTCCGGCCCCGTGATTGTCGGTCTGGACGCAGTCGACGGGCTCGCCGGCGACCCGGCCCGCGAGCAGCTTGTCGAGTTCGGCGGCGTCGTTGCCGCCCGCGCGAAGGGGCGAGGCCGCCAGAACCAGCGCGGCGGCGGCCATGATCGGGGTCGTGAGTCTTGCAGTCATGGCCGAAGGATACTCGCAAGCCCTGCGTTCGCCAAGCCGACGGACGCCAGCCGCGGGCAGCGCGCAGCGAGCGCGACTCTTGAACTGCCGTCTCTCGCCACCTTGCGCCTCGCCATGATATGCGGTCCGTTGCCTTGGGGGAGGCGAAGGTGGGATCGCAGGTCTTCATCAGCTATTCGAGCAAGGACAAGCCGGTCGGCGACGCCGTCTGCGCGATCCTCGAGCAACGCGGCTATCGCTGCTGGATCGCCCCGCGCGATATCCTTCCGGGGCGCGAATGGGGCGAGGCGATCATCGACGGGCTGACCTCGTGCGAGGTGTTCGTGCTGGTATTCTCGGCCAATTCCAACGATTCGCCCCAGGTCCGCCGCGAGATTGAGCGCGCGGTCCACCACGGCCTGCTGGTGATCCCCTTCCGCATCGAGGACGTCGCGCCGCACCGCTCGATGGAATACTTCATGAGCGTGCCGCACTGGCTCGACGCGATGACGCCGCCGCTCGAGGCGCATCTCGAGGAGCTCGCCGAGGTGGTCGGGCGGCTGCTCGACGATCCGGCCGCCGGGCGCGAATATGCGCCGCCGCCGGTGCCCGGCAGGATCGATCCCAGGGTCGCCGCCGCGGCGCTCGGCGCGCTGATACTGCTGCCGGTCGCGGCCACCGTGCTCGGATTCGATCCGCCGTGGCCGAGCGGGGTCGGATACTTCTCGGCCGCGCTCGTCGCCGGCGGCGCCGCCTGGGCGCATTTCGGCGCGAGCCCGGGCGCGCTGGTTTCGAAGCGTTGGGTTAAGGCAATTGTGGCCGGGCTGGCGCTCGTGGCGATCGCCTATCTTTCGCTGGCTTCCCTGTATGTCGAGACCATTCCCGGGACCGCGGTGCGCGTGGTCAAGGGCTTTACCTGCACGCCCGACGCCGTGCTGGTCTACGGCGACAGCTGCCCGGCGCTCGGCCGCGACGCGCTGCGCGATGCCGAATGGGAGGCGGCCACGCTGTGGACCGGCTCCTCGGTGATGCTGGTCAGGGTCGGGCTGGTGGCCGGATGGCTGATTCTCGTCGCCGGGCTGGCGCTGGCGGCGGCGCGCATCGAGCGGATCAGGATATTCGGATTGCGGAGGGGGAGCAGGCGAACATGAGGACTGCAGGACAGTGGATGGCAATCGTCGCGGCGCTCGGCCTCGTCGCGTGGCCCGCGGCCGGGATGGCGCAGCCGGCCAGTTCGATCGCGAACCAGGCCTGGTATCCCGCGGGGTATCTCGACCTGCGTGAAGCCGCGGCCAAGCAGGTCATGGACTTCCCGCGCGACCCGCGGGTCGTCCTGATGGAGGACTGGGACGACCCGACCGTGAAGACCTACGACGTCATCGACTGCCTGCTGGCCTACGATCTTCCGGAAATGGAGGCCTACGAACGCCAGACCGGCACGCTCGCGCTGGACATCGCGCGGATGCGGCAAGAGCTCGCCGAGCTTGGCTACGATCGCGACGTCTACGACGGCCCGCTGCTCGCCTACGAGCGCGCCGCGCTCGCGGAATTCGCCGAGGAGCGCGGCGAACGGGCGGACAACCCGGAAGCCTTTCGAATCGTCGGCGACGGCGGCGAGGATTATGGCGAGCTGGTCGAGGCGCAGGACTGGGACCTGCTCGACAGGCTGGCGCAGGAGATGGAAGCGCGACGGGCTAAATTGAATCCGCGCCAGCCGCGCATCGTCTCCGAAGGCGGCTGCGGCGCGGGCGAGGAGGAGTTCGAGATCAAGCTCGTGCCCGCCAACGGCGAGCTGTGGCTGATCAATGCGTTCGCCTTCCGGGTCTGCGAACGCAAGGTGGCCGACCCGTGGAACCATCGCTCGTGCGGGTGGAGCGAGTTTGTCGCCGGCGACACCACCTTCGCCTCCGGCCGCTACATGTACGAGGCGCGCTGGCCGAACGGCACGGTCAAGCGCGGGGCGCGCGTGTTGCAGGCCGACTTCGACAACGACGAGACCGGGGCGGTCACCTTCCGGCGCGATTGATGGCCCCGGCGCCGCCTCCGGTCGTCGTCTACAGCGGCCACATGTTCGAGCAGGGCTGCGCCGAGGAACCCGCGCTCGCGGGCCGGATCGCCGCGGCGCTCGACGAGCTCGGCACGGGAGAAGCCTTCGGCCCGCTCGCGTGCGGCGCCGACATCCTCATCGCCGAAGCGGTGCTCGCGCGCGGCGGGCGGCTCGAGGTCGTGCTGCCGTTCGCGGAGGACGACTTCATCGCCGAATCGGTGACCTGCGGCGGCGAGAGCTGGCTGGCGCGCTACCGCCGCTGCCGCGAGGCGGCGCACGCAGTGCATTTCGCCACGCCGCTGGCCTACGTCGGCGACGACAACCAGTTCTACTACAACACGCGATTCGCGATGGGCCTCGCCGCGCTGCGTGCGCGCGAGCTGGGAAGCGAGGCGGTGCAGCTCGCCGTGGCCTCGGCGTCGGCGCGCTCGTTCTCGGCGACGGGCCTCGCCGGGACCGCCGCCGACATCGGCATCTGGGAACGGCTCGGCAAGCGGACGATCGTCGTCGACGCCGGGCCAGTCGCGCGCGGCCTCAAATTTCCATGCCGGCCGCCGCCACTCGCCAATGCCCGGCGCGAGATCCGCTCGATCCTGTTCGCCGACTACAAGGGGTTCTCGCGCCTCGGCGAGCGCGAGCTGCCGCTGTTCATGCGCGAGGTCATGGGCCGGATCGGCGCCGCGCTCGACCGCTACGGCCGGCACGTCGAGTTCCGCAACACCTGGGGCGATGCCGTCTATGCGATCGTCGACGAGCCGGGCACCGCGGCGCACCTCGCGCTCGAGCTGCAGCGCGACTTGCGCGGCCTGCCGGACACGCTCTCGCCCCAAGGCGCGCCGTCCGGGATGCGCATCGGCCTGCACTACGGCCCGATCTACGTCGGATCGGACCGGGTGACCGCGGGGGACTTGTGGTACGGCGGCGAGGTCAACCGGACCGCCCGCATCGAACCGGTCACGCCGATGGGCGATGTGTACTGCACCGAGGCATTCGCCTCGGCGCTGATCCTCGACGGCGTCGAGGGGCTCGAAGCGAGCCCGCTGGGCGAGCGGGCGCTGGCCAAGGATTTCGGCACCGTGCGCCTGTTCCGCCTCGCCGAACAGGCGTAGGCGCCGACGGACAAAAGCCTTGCCCAGTCGGAGCTTTTCCGGCGAGATGCCGGGAACGGTCGGGGAGGCAGGCTGATGGCATCGAGGGCACCGCTCTCCCCGGCGCGGAGCTGGTGGGCGATCGGCCTGTTCATGGTCGCGCTGATGTTCAACTACCTCGACCGGCAGCTGATGACGCTGCTGATCACCCCGATCAAGGCCGACCTCCGGCTCAGCGACACCCAGGTCAGCCTGCTCATCGGCTTCGCCTTCGTGCTGTTCTACGTGCTCGCCGGAATCCCGATCAGCCGCCTGGTCGACCGCGGCCCGCGCAAGTGGGTCGTCGGCTTCGGCATCGCCTTCTGGAGCCTGATGACCGCGGCCTGCGGGCTGGCGCAGACCGTCTGGCAGCTGACGCTGGCGCGGATGCTCGTCGGGGTCGGCGAGAGTTGCAACGCGCCGGCGACCTATTCGATGACCAGCGACATGTTCGCGCGCGAGAAGCTGGCGCTGCCGATCTCGGTGATCGGCATCGGCACGATCTTCGGTAGCGGCATGGCGCTGCTGATCGGCGGCATTCTGATCGTCTGGCTGACCGAGCTGGGGCCGCAGACTATCCCCGTCGTCGGCACGCTCAGGCCGTGGCAGATGACGTTCGTCATCGTCGGCCTGCCCGGCGTGCTGTGGGCGGTGCTGATGATGGCGACGATCCCCGAGCCGCCGCGCCGCGGCTCGACCAGCGACGCGCCGACGCCGAGCTTGATCGCCACTGTCGGCTACCTGTGGGATCGCGGCACGGCGTTCGGCCCGATGTTTCTCGCCAATGCGATCAAGGCGATGCTGAGCTTCGGGGTCACCGTGTGGTCGCCGGTCTTCTTCGAGCGCAAATTCGGCTATGCGCCGGGCGAGCCCGGACCGACGCTCGGGATAATCTCGCTGATCGTCTCGCCGATCGGCCTCATCCTCGGCGGTTGGCTGGCGACCCGGCTGGCGGCCAGGGGCTACCAGGACGCCAACATGCGGATGGTGTTCCTGGTGACCATCCCGCTGATCCCGGTCGCGGTGCTGTTCCCGCTGGCCGACCAGGCGTCGCTGGCGTTCGCGCTGGTCGGCCTGTCGCTGTTCCTCGGCTCGCTCGGCTCGGGACCGGCCAACGCGGCGATCCAGTCGGTCACGCCGGGCCGGATGCGCGGCACGACGACGGCGATCTACATCGCCATCTACAACGTCATCGGCTACGGGCTCGGCCCGCTGGTGGTCGGCTGGTTCAACGACAACGTGTTCGGCGAAAGCGGCATCGACAAGTCGATGGTCGCGCTGGCGCTGATCTCCGGCCCGCTCGGGCTGCTGCTCGCCTGGCTCTCGCTCAAGCCCTACCGGCGCGAGATCGAGGCCGCCGAAGCGCGCGGCGACTAGCTCACCACCCGCTCTGCCAGCCGTAGGGCGCGCCGCGGTAGAACGCGTCGATGCGGCGGATCGCCCCGTCCTCGATCCGGAACAGCCACGCCCCGTTGATCGTCAGCGGGCTGATCATGTTGTTGAGGATGCGGCCCTCGAACTGCTGGCCGCCCGTCGCCACCGGTCCGCGGGGCCCCGGATAGTCGATCTGCCCGAACCCGGCCGTGGCGAACGACAGCACCGTTCCCGGCTGGTCCATCTGCGCCAGCGCCAGCACCAGCCCGCGCGCCGGGTCGACGAAATAGCGCCGGCCGCGGACCTGGCGGATGTGGCTGTAATAGCCGCTCTCGATCTGGGTGGCGCAGCCGAGCGCGAACGGGCGGAAGTCCGGCTTGGCCGGATCGAGCAGCGGCGCCCCGACGACGTTCGTCACCGGCTGGCCGTTATCGCGGCGCAGGCAATCGGGGGCGAACCTGAGCTTGTTTACGCGGCCCGCGAGGATCGCCTCGAAATAGGCATCGGCGATGTCCGCCAGCTGCTTGCGGCTGGCCGGCCGCGCGACGGTGCCCGAGAACAGCGGGTCGGCCGCGCCCACCTTGGCCCCGTCCAGCGTTACCGGCAGCGATGGCTGCAGCAGCGTGATCGTGCCGCCGCGCGCGCCGGAGAACTCCTCGCGCACGGGCAGCACCTCGGCTTCGGTCAGCTGGCCGTCATCGGCCTTGAGCCGCAGCACCATCACGCCCTGGACCATGTTCTCGTCGGTCTCGACCAGCCGCACGATCTCGTCGCCGTCGACGATCTCGACACGGTAATCGAGCGCCTCGGCGCGGGGGTAGAGCGCCGGATCGGTCCCGCTCACCGCGCTCAGCGTGCGCCACATGCCGTCCCAGATCTTCAGCGCGTTGCCGTTCTCGGTGTAGCGGAACCCCTCCGCCCGCGGCAGCACCCGCCCGTCGCCGGCGACGAGCGCGTACTCGAAGCGGTCGGCGAGCTGCTCGAGCGTCGCCTCCTGCGCCAGGACCGGCGCCGACAGCGCCAGCGCCGCCGCGCCCGTCAGCCACCGCGCGCTCACTCGATCACCGTGACGTCGGCGGCGTCGGCCCACTGCGGCGGGTTGCCGTAGGGCGTCTCGATCAGCGTCATCTCGATGCGGTAGATCATCCCGTCCTTCAGCTTGAACCCCTCGATCACCTGCAAGCCGCGCGGCACGCTGAAATAGGGCGGCACGACGAAGGTGCTCCCGGTGCTGAGCGGCAGTTCGCGCACGGTGCCGTCGTGGTCGAGATAGACCATCGCCAGCAGCGTCTGGCGCTCCTCGTCGATGACCAGGAAGCGGCGGTCGCGGATCTGCGTGACGAAGCCGAGGAAGCCCATGCCAAACTGACTGCGGCAATCCATCGAGCTGAAGTCGGTGTCGGTCGAATGGCCGTAGGCTTCCTTCGACGTGACGTTGGTGGTCTTGAGCGCGTGCTCGAGCCGGTCGCACTGCGGGTGGAAGAAGCGGTAGTCGGCGCGCCCGTCGTTCCCCACCATCGCGGTGAAGTACTTGTTGACCGTGGCGACCATCTCGTCGCGGCTCAGCCGCTCGCTCTCGGGCACGACCTCGAGCCAGGTCGCCTCGGGCGCGCCCATCGCCTCGTAGCGCACGTGCCCGCCGGGATCGCGGATGAACATCGTCTCGATCTCGTGGATCTTGCCGTCCTTCACCCGCATCCTCAGGTCGAGCATCGCCTGCGCGCCGTGCTCGGTGACCGTGGTGATCAGGCCGACATTGCCGGTCCGCGGGTCGGCGAAGTAGTGGCGGTAGGCGCCGAGCCCGTCGATCGTCGCGAACGAGCCCTGCCCGACCGTCAGCCGCGCGCCGTTCTCGGCGAAGCGGACATCGCGCGCCAGCGGCAGGCGCGAGACGTCCTTCGCCAGCATCGCCGCGAGGTAGCCGTCCGCCGCGCCCTCGAGGCAGGCGCGGTCGCATTCCTGCGCGCGCGCGCCGGCGGCGCCGAGCAGGCCGAGCGCCAGGCTGGCAGCGAGCAATGCTGTCCTCATCGATCCCCCGTCGTTCGCCTTCGCGCCGTTGTAGCCGCACGCCCGGTCGGAACAAGCGGCGCGAATTGCACTTGTGCTCAGGAACGCTAAATGAGCCGCACCCTCTCGAAAGGACGCCCCCATGGCCCGCATTCTCGTGCTCTATTATTCGTCCTACGGCCACACCGCGCAGATGGCCGAAGCCGTCGCCGAAGGCGTCCGCCAGGCCGGGCACGAATGCGACATTCGCCGGGTGCCGGAGACCGCGCCGCCGGAGGTGGCCAAGGCGGCGGGCTTCAGCGCGAACGAAGGCCACGCGGTGATCGAAGGACCGCAGGCGCTCGAAGATTACGCCGGGATCGTCGTCGGCACGCCGACCCGCTACGGCCGCATGACCAGCCAGATGGCGGCGTTCTGGGACACCACCGGCGGGTTGTGGATGAAGGGCGCGCTGGTCGGCAAGGTCGGCGCGGCGTTCACCTCGACCGCGGCGCAGCACGGGGGCCAGGAGACGACGCTGTTCTCGATCATCACCAACCTGCTGCACATGGGCTGCACGATCGTGGGGCTCGACTACAACTACGCCGCGCAGAACGGCTCAGAGGAGGTCAAGGGCGGCGCACCGTACGGCGCGACCACCATCGCCAACAGCGACGGCTCGCGCCAGCCGAGCCAGATCGACCTCGACGGCGCGCGCTATCTCGGCCGGAAGGTCGCGGAGACGGCGGCGAAGCTGGCGGCTTGAATTCCCGCGGCGCTAAAGGCACGCCCTACGGTAGCCTAGTGCGGCTTCGCGTTGGCCCTCAGCTCGGGCGCGGGATGAGAGGTGCAGTTGGGCATGTTTTCCCGAGCCTTTCCAACTTTGCGCGGATTCCGCCGGTGCCATACTGCGCCCATGCAGTCGCTGGCCTCGGTGGGGCGCTCGCTTTTCCTGAAAGCTGTTCCGGCCCGCACGGCGCAACGGCTGCAGTTCGCGCTGAAAGAACCGTCGCGCTCTCGCGGCATCCGATGGACCGGCGATGAGACGAAGGACTCCATCCTGCGGCGGGTCGATCGCGACGGCTTCGCAGTTGTCCCGGGATACCTGACGGCAGCTCAGTGCGCCCAAGCGCGGGCCGATTTCGACACCGCTCGCCTTACGCACTCGGCGTTCGTTCATCGTCGCGAGGACGAGCGGCTGTTCGGCATGGAGAACGTCTCGCCGATAGCGCGGCGGTTCATCGACGATCCGCTCTGGATCGAGTTGGCCGACGCCTATTCCGGCGAGGCCAATTGCTCGCTTTTCGTTATGGCGAACCGCGTCGTGCCGCGAGGCGAGCCCTACGGTTCTGGCGGTGGTTGGCACCGCGATTGCTTCGCCCGCGAGTTGAAGGCGATGGTCTACCTTACCGACGTGCGCGAGGATAACGGCCCGTTCCAGATCATTAGGCGGTCGCACGGTAGCGAGGCGATCCTGAGCGACATCGGCCGCGCCGGCCTGCGCGCGCTTCAGAACCGCATCGACGACGATCAGGCTCACCGCCTCGCGGCAGGCGGGCGCCAACGCACCATTTGCGCGCATGCCGGGACTGCCATCGTGTTCGACACGAGCAGTGTCCATTGCGGGGCCCCGATCGCCGCAGGCCAGCGGTACGCGCTGACCAACTATCTTTGTGCGTCGCGCCACATGGCGCGGAGGCGAACGCTCGAGCACTACGCGCCCTTGTTGGCCACCGCCTGACACACCCGCAAGAGTTCGGCCGGGGGAACAGTGCGGCCACACCACCACACGCGCGCGGTTGGCGCTGGCAGGCGAACCCTGGCGCTGTTAGGCTGCGGGGATGGCTAATGTTGCTTTGGATCGGCAATCGGCCGAGCAGCCGAGCCAGAAATGGCCGGCAAGCCTGCTTCCCAGGGGTCGGGCCATAACCCTTGATCTCATTCGCGCAAGCCTGGCGCGCGTTGGGCTGAAGGTGAGCAGGGTCCGGGCGGATGACATCGGTGATTACCGACGAATCTACTCGGCGGACTCGCTTGCCAATCGCCGGTTCTACAACGTGGGGGCCGGCTCGTTCAGCCACGCGTTTTGGACGAATCTCGATTTCCCTTCCAAATGGTATGGCGAGGTGCAGCGGGCGGTTACTCCGTATGACCTGATGTCGGGGCAGGCGCTCCCGGTCGAAGACGGAACCGCCGAGATCATATACACCAGCCACACCGTCGAACACGTCACGGATCGGGCGGTCGAACGCTTCTTCCGCAATGCTTTCAGGGCCCTGAGACTCGGCGGCATCTTGCGTGTCGCGACCGGACCTGATGCAGATAGCAATTTCCGCGCTCTGGAAGCGGGAGACGCAGACTGGTTTTACTGGGATGTCGGCTACGACGGCGCATTCGAGCAATACAGCAACATCTTTCACCAGCCGCCCTCTGGACGGCCGCTGGAAGAACGATGGCTGCATCACTTCGCGAGCCAGCTCGCGCCCAACGACCGATCTCCCTCCGCGCACAAGTTTTCGGCCGCGGCTATTCGAGAAATCATTGCCGAGCGCGGCAAGATCGGCGCGCTCGACTATTTTACAGGCCTATGCGAGTTTCAGCCCGACCGGCCGTTCAATCACGTCTCCTGGTGGAACGCAGAAAAGCTGGTGCGTTTCATGCGACAGGCGGGCTTTGAAACTATCTATCGCTCCGGGTACGGCCAGTCCGCTGCGCAAGTTCTTCGTAACACGCATTTCTTCGACAACACCCACCCGCAGATGACGGTCTATGTCGAGGCGCGGCGCTAGGTGCGCCCTTCACGTCACGCCCGTCGGCTTGCAGTGATAGCCAAGTTCGACCCAGGCCGCCGCCGCGGCCTCATTGTGTCCGCCGCCGCAACGGTCTGACGCAGACCGACCGCCTTCATTCGCCGGAGGTGCCGACCGCGTTGGACTAGCTTCGCGTCTCAGCAGGCGTGCGGCGGCGCGGGACAGTTTGAGGCCGGGATCGTCGGACTTGGTCGACCGGCGGCCACGGGATCGGCTTCTGGGCGAGTGAAATAGCGCAGGGGTGGCCGCGCCCTCAGAATCCCTGGCTGACCCCCAGCTTGGCCGTGAACCCGAGCGGGCTGGCGGTGAAAGGGTCGAAGTTCTGGTCGAGCCGGGCCAGCGGCGGGTCCTCGTCGAGGATGTTGAACAGCGCCAGCGACGCGCTCGTCCGGTCGCGCACTTGCCAGCGCCACGTGACGTCGACCGTGGTGAAGCTGCCGATGACCTTGCCCGCGGTCACGCTCGCCCCGGCGAGCGCGGCGAAGTTCGGCCCGAACACGTCGGCGCCGCGCTGGTCGGTGTAGCTGTCGACGTGGTTGAGCTGCAGCCGCAGCGAATGGGCGCCCAGCCTGCCCTGCAGCCACGCCTGGCCCTTCCACCGCGGCAAGGGATAGGCGGTGGTCTGGTAGTTGAGCAGGCCCGCCGCGTCGTAGGCGGGCTGCACCAGAATGCCTTCGACCCTCACGTCGTCGACCGCGTAGTCGATGACATAGCTGCCGGCGACGCCCGCGTGCACCGGCGCCGCGCCCAGCACGGTATCGTAGACCGCTTGGAAGTCGAACCCGCTGGTCGAGATGTCCGCCGAATTGAACGCGTATGTCGTCAACCGCTGGACGTTGGCGGCCCCGCATACCCCGCCCGAGAAGGTGAAGCGCGCGCGCAGGCCGGCGTACGCCGGGTCGGCGCAGTTCGCGCTGCCGCTGGCGCCGAACAGCGCCGAGACCATGCCGCTGATCGGCTCGCTCTCGATCGGTCCCTCGAAGTCGTAGCGCCAGTAGTCGAGGCTGGCGTTGAAGCCGCCGCGGTCGAGCAGCACGCCCGCGTTCCAGGTGATCGCGCTTTCGGGCGCGAGCTGGGGGTTGCCGAGGATCTCGACCGCGCGGAACGCGCCGCCGATGAAAGTCAGGATGACGAGGTCGGACGAGAGGTTCTGCGGCGGCGGCCCGCGGAACGTCGTGCCCGCCCCGCCGCGCAGCGCCAGCCAGTCGGTCAGCTCGATCCTGACGCGCGCCTGCGGGTCGAACGTGGAGCCGACCGCGCCGCCGTAGTCCTCGTAACGCGCGGAGAGCTGCGCCTGGACGCGGTCCGTCAGCGGCAGCTGGACTTCGCCGAACAGCGCCCACACGTCGCTCGCCACCGCGACGTCGCGGTTCGAGCCGAGGAAGCCGATCGGTCCGACCTCGGGATTGCAGGCAGCGGCGGGGTCGAGCACCGAGCCGGGGCACGGGTACGCGTCGAGGTTGTTGGTCGCGCCGTACGAGCGCGCGTAGGCGTCGCGGCGGTACTGCGCGCCGAGCGCGAAGCCGACCTCGCCGCCGGGGAGCTCGAGCCCGGTCAGGCCCGACAGCACGACGTCGCCGACCCACTGGCGGGTATTCGCCTTGCGCCGGATGATGGTGTAGAAATCGTCGACCGTCGAGGCGTCGTTGATCAGTCCGGCGCCGGGCGTCAGGTCGAACCCGCGCGGGTTGCTGGCGCCGGCGAAGTTCGGGTTGGCGTCGCCGGTGATGGCGTTGGCGGCGATCCCGGTCGAGAACGGGTTGAAATAGTGGCAGCCATTGGTGCCGGCGAGCGCGGCGAGTTGCGCCTGGCTCAGCCCGGCGCGCGACTGCGGCGTGGCATAGGCGCACGTTTCGCCGCCGAACCCGGCGAGCGCGTTCTGCAGCAGGTCGACGAAGTTGTCGGTCCCTTCGAAATAGCGGTCGTATTCCGAATAGGTGACGCCAGCCCGGACATCGATCGCGCGGGTCAGCTCGACGGCGACCTCGCCGGTGAGCTGGTAGAGCTCGGAGCTGCGTGGGACGACCGCGGTCTGGCGCGCGTTGTCGAACAGCGGATTGCCGCCCGTCAGCACCGGGCGGAAGCGCACCGGGTAGGCCAGCGCCGGCGCCTGCGGAGTGCCGCTGGCATCGACCGCGCAGCCCGAAGCGGCGCCGAAGCGGGCGCAGTAATCGATCAGCGCCGGCGCGTAGGCCGGGATGACGAACAGCCCGCCGCCGCCGAACGCGGCGTTGGCCGACGGCGCGATCGTCGGCAGGTAGCTCGGGCTGGTGGTCAGCACCGTCTCGGTGCGGCCGTAGAGGCCGGTCAGGCGCACCGTCGCGGCCTCGGACACCTCGGCCTCGGCGTCGGCGAACAGCTGCCAGCGGTCCTCCGGCTCGACCAGGTTGGTGAAGCCGAGGTATTGCGTCTGGCACAAGTCCGCGCTCGAGCCCGGCAGCGAGCGGAACCCGCCCACGGCCGCGCAGCCGTCGTCGGCGTCGAAGCGCACGCCGCCCAGCGTCGCGTCGAAGTCGAAATTGCCCGGCGAGCCGCCGCCCGACCAGCCGCCCTGCGGGTTCTGCTCGTAGGGCCGCAGAGCAAAGCCGCGGTCGAGCGTGGTCAGCTCGCCGCGGTGCTGGTAGCCGCCGGAGACGAGCAGCCGCACCCCGCCGACCTCGCCGCCCCATGACAGCGCGCCGTTCCAGTCGCCCTCGGAACCGCGCACGTAGCGGTAGTCCGCTGCGGCGAGGAACCCGCGCTGGCCGGTGCGGGTGATGAAGTTGACGACCCCGGCGATCGCGTCGGAGCCATAGGTCGCCGCCGCCGCGTCCTTGAGGATCTCGATCCGCCCGACCGCCGCCGCGGGAATGAGGTTGACGTCGACCAGCGGCAGGTTGCCCGATCCCGTGGTGACCACGCGCTTGCCGTTGAGCAGCACCAGCGTGCGCTGCGGGCCGAGCCCGCGCAAGTTGATCGATGCGGCGCCTTCGTTGAACTGGCTGCGGGTGTCGAACTGGCTGGCGTCGCCCATCACCCCGGCCGAGGCGGGCAGCCGCTTGGTCAGCTCGAGCATCGACGGCGAGCCTTGCGCCGCCAGCTCCTCGGCCTCGATCACCTCGACCGGCGCCGGCGCGTCCTCGCGGCTGCCGGGGATCAGCGTGCCGGTGACGACGATCGGCTCGTCCGCCTCGGATTGAGCCGCGGCCGGCGCGGCGAGACCGAGCGCCAGGGCGATCGCGGAAGCGGCGCTCGCGGCGCGGTGCGTTCTCATGGCAGCCCTGACCCTGTGACGGTGACCGGACCTAGCCGCGCCGCCCGCGCCGTGCAATTGCCTTGCCCGGGCCCTATGTGTATAGGCGCGTTCGCGCGCCCCGGCCCGAGCGAAGCTGCCGCTTCGTGACGCCGGGGCGCTCGCTTTTTCCCTGCAGAAGGTGCCGCCATGTCCCGCCGCCGCCAGATCTACGAAGGCAAGGCCAAGATCCTCTACGAAGGGCCCGAGCCGGGCACGATCATCCAGTACTTCAAGGACGATGCGACCGCCTTCAACGCCCAGAAGAAGGGCACGATCAACGGCAAGGGGGTGATCAACAACCGCATCTCCGAGCACGTCTTCCTGCGCCTCGCGCACATCGGCATCCCGACGCACTTCATCCGCCGGCTCAACATGCGCGAGCAGCTGATCCGCCAGGTCGAGATCATCCCGCTCGAGGTCGTCGTGCGCAACGTCGCCGCCGGCCAGCTCGCCAAGCGGCTCGGGATGGAGGAAGGCGAGCCGCTGCCGCACACGCTGATCGAGTACTACCTCAAGAGCGACGAGCTGCAGGACCCGATGGTCGCCGAGGAGCACATCGCCTGCTTCGGCTGGGCCAGCAACGAGGAGATGCAGGACATCTCCAGCATGGCCATCCGGGTCAACGACTTCATGTGCGGGATGTTCGCCGCGATCGACATCCGCCTGATCGACTTCAAGCTCGAGTTCGGGCGCATCTGGGACCAGGACTACAGCCGGGTGATCCTCGCCGACGAGATCAGCCCCGACAATTGCCGGCTGTGGGACATGACCAGCGGCGAGAAGCTCGACAAGGACCGCTTCCGCCGCGACCTCGGCGGCGAGGAGGAAGCCTATCAGGAAGTGGCCCGCCGGCTCGGCCTGCTCAACGAGGACGCCAGCCCCGGCGAGGTGTTCGACATGAGCGCCCACCGCGCCAAGCTGCGCACCGGGCCCAAGCCGAAGAAGTAGCGCGCAGCGCGTTCCTCCCCCGCCGGGGAGGAAAGAGGGCGACACCGAGTCCCACGCCTCGGCGCGCGCCGACGGCTAACCGACAGCGTTGCCCCGCAGCGTATCGAGGAACGCGTCCGAGCCGGCCTCGGCCCGATCGCCTCCGCGGAGATCTCGCGACAACCTCATTGCCCGTTAACAAATCCTCCGCCAAACCCGCGCGCGATGATCCGCCGCCCTCTGCTCGCCCTCGCCGTCTCCCTCCTCGTCGCCGCTCCCGCCCTGGCCCAGCCGGCCCCGGTGGCGCCCGAGCACGAGTGGCCGTTCGCGGAGAGCGACCTGCCGGTCGATCCGGCATACCGCTTCGGGCGGCTCGACAACGGCATGCGATACGTCGTCCGCCCCAACGCCACGCCCAAGGGCACCGGCATGGTGCAGTTCTGGGTCGACGCCGGGTCGGTCGCCGAGACCGAGGACGAGCTCGGCTACGCCCACTTCATCGAGCACATGGCGTTCAACGGCTCGACCCGGGTGCCCGAAGGCGAGATGATCCGCCTGCTCGAGCGCGAGGGGCTGGCGTTCGGCCCCGACACCAACGCCTCGACCAACTTCGACGTCACTAGCTACATGCTCAACCTGCCGCGCAACGATCCGGCGCTGCTCGACACCGCGCTGATGCTGATGCGCGAGGTCGCCAGCGAGCTCGCCTTCAACCCCGAGGCGATCGAGCGCGAGAAGGGCGTGGTGCTGTCCGAGCGGCGCGTGCGCGACACTTACGAGTTGCGCAACGTGATCGACGGGCTGCAATTCCAGTATCCCGGCGCACGCTTCCCCGAGCGGCTGCCGATCGGCACCGTCGAGACGCTGCAGGGCGCCACCGCCGACAAGCTGCGCGCGCTCTACCAGCGGCTCTACCGGCCGGAGAACACCGCGGTGATCGTCGTCGGCGACTTCGATCCCGACGCGGTCGAGGCGGCGATCGCCAAGCATTTCTCGAGCTGGCAGGCGGCGCCGATCGTGCCGGCGGTCGATCCCGGCCCGGTCCCGTTCGCGCATGCCGGCCAGACCGACATCTACCTCGACCCGGCGCTGCCCGAGCAGATCACGATCTCGCGCCACGGCCCCGCGCTCGACGACACCGACACCCAGGCGTTCCGCGAGCGCAACGTCCGCCGCCAGCTCGGCTACGGCATCGTCAACCGCCGGCTGCAGCGCCTCGCGCGGCTGGAGGACCCGCCGTTCCGCGGCGCCGGGCTCGGCACTGCCGAGGTGTTCGACGCTGGCCGCACCACCAACCTCGTCATCGACACCGGCAACGGCCAGTGGCGCCGCGCGCTCGCCGCCGCTCAGGCCGAATACCGCCGCGCGATCGAGCTCGGCTTCACCGAGGCCGAGGTCGCCGAGCAGGTCGCCAACTTGCGCACCGCGCTGGAGAACAACGCCGCCGGGGCCGAGACCCGCTCGAACGGCAGCTTCGTCACCGGCGCGATCACGCTGCTCGAGGACGGCCAGGTGCCGACCACCCCGGAGAGCGGGCTGCAGCGATTCCTCGCCCACTTGCCCGGGATCACCCCGGCGAGCGTGCTCGAGGCGCTGCTCGAGGAGCTGGTCCCGCTCGACGACCCGCTGATCCGCTTCGAGAGCCGCACCGCGCCCGAAGGCGGCGCCGAGGCGCTGCGCGCGGCGTGGAACGAGGGCATGGCGGCGCCGCTGGCGGTGGAGGATTCCGCCGCGCTGGCCGAGTGGGGCTACACCGACTTCGGCCCGCCCGGCACGGTCGTCGCCGACACCGTCGAGCCGCTGCTCGGCATCCGCACGCTGACCTTCGCCAACGGGCTCAGGCTCAACCTCAAGCGGACCGAGCTCCAGCGCGACCGCATCTCGGTGCAGCTGGCCATCGACGGCGGGCAGATGCTCAACACCCGCGACGATCCGCTGGCGACGGCGATGGTCAGCGTGCTGCCCGTCGGCGGGCTCGGCCGGCACACTGCCGACGAGCTGCAGACGATGCTCGCCGGGCGCAGCGTCGGCTTCGGCATCGCCGCCGGCGACGAAGCGTTCACGATGGCCACCTCGACCACCCCGCGCGACCTCGAGCTACAGCTCCAGCTGCTCGCCGCGGCGATCACCGATCCCGGCTACCGGCCGCAGGGCGAGACGCAATACCGCCGCAACATCGAGAACTTCTTCGCCAGCCGCGACGCCACCCCGGAGAACGCGCTGGCCAACGCGCTCGGGGCGATCGTCTCAGACGGCGACCCGCGCTTCACGCTCCAGCCGAAGGAGGCTTACCTCGGCCTGAGCTTCGCCGAGCTGCGCCGCGACATCGCCGAGCGGCTGGCGCACGGGGCGCTCGAGCTGGCGCTGGTCGGCGACTTCGACGAGGCGCGGGCGATCGAACTGGTCGCCGGCACGCTCGGCGCGCTGCCGCCGCGCGAGCCCGGCTTCGCCGAATACGCCGACAACCGCCGGCGCGGGTTCACCGCCGACCGCGGCCGCCGCGTGGTGCGCCACGACGGCGCCCCCGACCAGGCGATCGTCCGCCTGACCTGGCCGACCCGCGACGACAGCGACTTCGGCGAGGTGCTCCGGCTCGAGCTGCTCGAACGGGTCGTCCGGCTGGCGCTGATCGACAAGCTGCGCGAGGAGCTCGGCCAGACCTACTCGCCGGGCGTCAACGCCAGCCAGTCCGACGTCTACCCGGGCTATGGCACGTTCACCGTCGCCGCCTCGGTCGACGCCGGCCAGGTCGACGCGGCGCGCGAGGCGATGCTCGAGACGGTGCGCAAGCTGATCGCCGAGCCGGTCGACGACGACATGCTGCTGCGCGCGCGCCGGCCGCTGCTCGAAAGCTACGACAACGCGCTCAAGTCTAACGCCGGCTGGATGAACCTCGCCGACCGCGCGCAGAGCGAGCCCGAGCGCATCGCCCGCTTCGCCGCCGCCCGGGACACCCTCTCGGCGCTGACCGCGGAGGACGTGCGGGCGATCGCCGCGCGCTACCTCGACCCGGCCGCGGCGCTGGCGATCGACGTGCTGCCGCGCGCGGCGGCGGCGGACTAGCGGCTGCCCGCGCCCCCGCTCGGCCGGTTCCCGGCCGGCGGCGGGGCGGCGGCGGGCGGCGGCGCGCCGGCGCCGGGCGGCGGGCCCGGGCGGTCGTTGGCCGCCGGGTCGTAGTCGAACTGGCGGGCAAAGCGCGCGCGGTCGTCGGCCTCGGCGGGGATCTCCGGGCTCTCGCCGCGGGCGACCTGCTCGCGGTAGGCGCGGCTGGCAGTGACGTAGTTGCGCAGCTGCACGTTGCCTTCGTGGCAGGCGTATTCGTAGAACTGGTAGTCGTCGTCGCGGGCCCACTCCATCCGCACGGTCCACGGCGCGGTGAACACGTCCTCGTCGGTGTAGGTGATCTCGTAGGTCAGCGAGTTCGGGTTGGTCATCGTGAACCGCTCGACCGAGCGCGCCTTCTTGCTCGTCGGGATGGTGTTGAACGGCGGCACGTTCTGGCTCGCCATGTTGAGCGGGCTCGCCGCGCGGGCGTAGATGTCGCTCGAGGCGCTGTCGCCGGATTTGATGTTGGTCGTCTCGACCACCAGCGTGTTGCCCTCCCAGTGGCCGACGCTGTTGCCCATCCACGCCTCGACCACGCCGGGCCAGTGCCGGGCGTCGCGCCCGTCGCGCAGCGGGATCACGCGGTTGCCGAGCATCTCGAGGTAGATCACCACGTAGCCCGGCGACTGGAAGATGCGCACCCCGTTGTTGTAGCGGAACGGGAACATCGAGGCCGGGAAGCCGCGGCTGACGCAGCGGTCCCAGCTGTCGAAGTCGTCGACCCAGTCGTAGTCCTGCCCCGGCACCCAGCCCGAACGGCCGGCCTTGTACAGCGCCTCAGCCTGGGGGGTCAGCGGCGGCAGCTGGCCGTCCGCCGGACTGACGATCAGCGAGGTGCGGTGGCCGATCGACGAGTTCTTGATGAAATCGGCCAATCCCTCGGTGCCTGGGGTGCCGACGCCGTTTTCGGAGGCCGGGGCGAAGTTCGCGTCGGACCGCTCGGCGGCGACCAGGCGGCGGGCGAATTCCTCGTCGGTCAGCCACACGCGCTCGCCGAACACCTTGGGCCGCTGCATCAGGATGCGCATGTTGTTGAGGTATTCGTACTGGAAGCTGTGGCTGAGGTCGGGATCGCCCCACGCGGTCTTGCCCGGATCGTAGTCGGTCGGCACCGGCGGCAGCTCGGTCAGGTCGGCGGGCCGCTCCTGGGCCGCGGCGCCGGGCGCGAGCAAGGCGCAGGCCATGGCGGCGACGGCTGTTGACAGTCTGAAGGCGAGACCCTGAGTGCGCATCGACGATAAACTCCCCTTGCCCGGCGCGTGCCCGCCGTGGCGTTCCGCTCTTGTATGCAGGGGCCTCCCGAGGGGCACAACCGGAAAACGCCGCCGGCCGCGCGCGCCACATCGCGCTAGTAGTTCAGCTTCGGGTACCAGTCGGTCCCGCGGCCTTCGGGGGTGAGGTCGAGGACGTGCCACAGCGCGGCCATCTCCGGCGGCGAGCGGGGGTCTTGGCCGGGGTCGGCGGCTTCCCTCGGCATTTGCGCCAGGTAGTGCAGGCGGACCGGGCCGCCGTCCTTGCGGTACACCGCGAGGATCGGGAATTCCCAGCCGTTGTCGGCGAGGCCGCCGAGGTCGCGGGCGTAGGCGTCGCCCTTGAAGCTGGACGAAGTCGAGCCCGCGCCAGCCGCGCTCGCGGGCGAACGCGAGCTGCCGCTCGACCGGGCTGCGGCCAAGGATCTTGAGCGCGACGCGCTGCTCGATGTCGGCCGCGTTGCCGTTCACCGAGCCGAGCCACGTGGTGCACATCGGGCACGGCCGCGGCCGCTCGGGCCCGTACATCCAGAAGTAGGTCACCAGCGTGTCGTGCGCCCCGAACAAGTCGCCCAGCCCGACCTCCTCGCCGTTGGCGTCGATGAAGCGATAGTCCTTCTCCACCGCCGGGCCCGGGGGCAGCGCGCGGCGCAAGGCGGACACGCGGGTGTCGTGGCGGCGCAGCTCGACCTCGGCGACGAACAGCGCGCGGCGCGCGGCTTCGTACTCCTCGGAAGCGCCGGGAATCGGCGTGCCGATGAGCCTGGCGAGCTCGGCGGCGGGCATCAGCTCGATATCGGCCATCGTCGCGGTTCCTCCAGGCGACAAGCGCGCAAGCCGCGCAGGCGGTTCCGCAATCCAGCCGTGAACGGGCCCGCCCCGGCCCTTGCCGGAGCGACCGGCAAGCGCCATAGGCTCGCGCGACTCTTCCAGCTCGAAGGACGCCGTCCGATGAAGGTCCGCATCCACGTCAGCCTCAAGCCCGGCGTGCTCGACCCGCAAGGCCGCGCGGTGCACCATGCGCTCGAAGGGCTCGGCTTCACCGGCATCGAGGACGTGCGGGTCGGCCGGCTGATCGAGCTTGACGTCGCCGACGGTACGAGCGACGCGGCGCTCGACGAGATGTGCCGCAAGCTGCTCGCCAACATGGTGATCGAGAACTACCGCATCGAGAAGGCGGAGATGGCACAATGAGCTTCCGTTCGGCGGTCATCACCTTCCCCGGCTCGAACTGCGACCGCGACATGGCGGTGGCGCTCGAGGCGGTTTCCGGCACGCCCGCGCTGCGGGTGTGGCACGGCGACGCCGAGCTGCCCGAGCGGCTCGACTTCATCGGCGTGCCGGGCGGGTTCTCGTACGGCGACTACTTGCGCTGCGGGGCGATCGCCTCGCGCTCGCCGATCATGCGCGCGGTGGTCGAGGCGGCCGGGCGCGGCGTTCCGGTGCTGGGGGTGTGCAACGGCTTCCAGGTGCTGACCGAGGCCGGGCTGCTGCCCGGCGCGCTGATGCGCAACGCTCAGCAGACTTTCGTCTGCCGCACCGTGCCGCTGACGGTCGCGACCAGCCAGTCGCTGTTCACCGCCGGTTACGAGGCCGGGCAGACCATCCGCCTGCCGGTGGCGCACCACGACGGCAACTACTTTGCCGACGAGGCGACGCTCGACCGGCTCGAGGGCGAAGGCCGGGTGGCGTTCCGCTACGGCGAGACCTGCAACGGCTCGCGCCGCGACATCGCCGGGGTGCTCGGCGAGACGGGCAACGTGCTCGGCATGATGCCGCACCCGGAGCGGGCGATCGAGCCCGACCACGGCGGCAGCGACGGGCGGGCGCTGTTCGAAAGCGCGGTGAATGCGCTAGTGGCGGCTTAGGCGGCCTGCGGGCTGACGCGGCGGCGGACCAGGTTGAGCGCGTCGGCCGCTTCCATCGGCCGGCCGAAATAGAACCCCTGGATCTTGGTGCAGCCGAGCTGGCGGATCAGCTGGACCTCCTCGATCGTCTCGGCGCCCTCGGCGGTGGTCGACATCTCGAGGCTTTGCGCCATCGCCACGACCGCGCGGATAATCGCCAGGCTCTCGGGATTGCCCTGCCCCGCGCCGGTGACGAAGCTGCGGTCGACCTTGATCGTCGAGAAGCGCAGCGTCCTGAGGTATCCGAGCGACGAATAACCGGTGCCGAAGTCGTCGAGCGCGATCGTGCAGCCGAGCGCCATGATCTCCTCGAGCGCCTGGCGCGCCGTGCGCGCGTCGCGCAGGAAGATGCTCTCCGTGACCTCGACCTCGAGCCGGCTGGCCGGCAGCCCGCTATCGGCCAGCGCGCGCACGACGGTGCCCGAGAAGCCCGGCTCGAGCAGTTGCTCGCCCGAGACGTTGACCGCGACCCTGACGTCGCCGGGCCAGGCCGCGGCGTGGCTGCACGCCTCGCGCAGCACCCATTCGCCGATCGGCACGATCAACCGGGTGTCCTCGGCCAGCGGGATGAACTTGCCCGGGCTGACGAAGCCGTGCTCGGCGCTGTGCCAGCGCAGTAGCGCCTCGAAGCTGACGACCTGCTCGCCGACCGCGTCGACGACCGGCTGGAAGTTGAGCCGCAACTCGTCCTTGCCGATTGCGTGGCGCAGCGCGAACTCGAGCTTGCGCCGCTCCTCGGCGTTGGCGTGGAGCGACGGCTCATAGGCGCAATGCGCGCCGCCGCCCTCGTCCTTCGCGCGGTAGAGGGCCAGATCGGCGTTGCGCATCAGCGTCTCGACCGTGTTGCCGTCGCGCGGGCCCATCGCCGAGCCGACGCTGGCGCCGACGTAGAGCTTGTGGTGGTCGACGTCGTACGGCTGCGACAGCGCCTCGATGACCGCGTCGGCGATCCGCCCCACGCAGCCCTTCTCCGAAGCGTCGCGGATGACCACGGCGAACTCGTCGCCGCCCAGCCGCCCGCACGGCTCGTTGTCGCCGGTCACCGCCTTGAGCCGCTGCGAGACTTGCGCCAGCAGCCGGTCGCCGACCATGTGGCCGAGCGAATCGTTGACCTGCTTGAAGCGGTCGAGATCGATCATCAGGAACGCGCAGCACGTCTTCCACTGCTCGGCATAGCGCATCGCCTCGCCGAGCGCCTCGGTCAGCATCAGCCGGTTGGGCAGCCCGGTGAGCGTGTCGTAGCGCGCGAGGTAGGCGATCTTCTCGTCGGATTCGCGCTGCTCGGTGACGTCCGAGCCGACCCCGCGGAAGCCGATGAAGCTGCCGTTCTCGTCGAGCATCGGGGTGCCCGACAGCTCCCACCAGCGGCGGCCGGAAGCGACCTCGACCTGAACCAGCAGGTTGGAGAAGCTGTTGCGCCGCTTGAGGCGCTCGGCGAGGTCGTGCAGGCTCGGCGGAAACTGCCCGCTCTCCCACGCCTCGCCCGAGACGAGCTGGATGAACGATTCGCCCTCGATCGCCGCCGGGTCCTTGCCCACCGCGAAGGCGAAGCGCGGGCTGGCCGAGCGGATGCGCCGGTTGGTGTCGATCTGCCACAGCCAGTCGGCCTCGTTCTCCTGGAACTCGCGCAGCAGCAGCGAGACGACCTCGTCCTTCTCGGCCACGCCGACTTCGGCAATCCGCGCCGAGAGGCACGTCCGCGCCGCCTCGAGGGTGCCGGAAATGGCGATCGCGACGAAGCCTGCCGTGACCGCGGCGAAGGCGAAGTCGCCGCCGACGGCGAACATGACGCTGGCGGTGGCGCCGGTCAGCGCGGCGAACGCCACGGTGCCGATCGGCGCCGCGGACATCGTCGCGGCCGAGCTGGCGATGAGCATCGCCACCAGCGTCCACAGCGCGAATTGCTCGGTTTCGGTCGCGAACGGCACGAACGTGACGAGCGCGACGGCCCACACGACCGCGCAGGCGATCATCCCGGTGGCCTGGCGCTTGAACTCGAAACGGGTCATCGAGCGGCGGTCGATGTCGGCCAGGCTGCGGTCGATCCGCGTGGCGTTGAGCATCGCGGCGAGCGCGGCCGCGACCCACGGCCCGAGCAGCCACAGCGGGACCTTGCCGAGGAACACCGAGACCGTGATCAGCGTCGCCAGCCCGTGCGACACCATGCGGGTCAGCCCGCCACGGTGAAGCTGGGCATACTGCAGCGCGCGCATCCGGCCCCAGTCGCCTTCGTCCGGGTCGCGCAAGCCGAGAATCTGCAGCGGCGACAGGCGCAGCGGCAGCTTCGGAAGATCGGAGTGATTGCCCGTCACCCGCCGGCGTTAGCCGGGCAATGGTTAGGGCAGAGTAAAGCCGATCGCAGGCGGCGGAAAAAACTCGCCCTATTCGACCGTTACCGATTTCGCCAGGTTGCGCGGCTGGTCGACGTCGGTGCCTTTGACGCAGGCGGTGTGATAGGCCAGCAGCTGCACCGGCACCGCATAGACCAGCGGCGCGATCAGCGGGTGGACGCGCGGCATCTCGATCGTCGCCAGGCACCCCTCGCCGGCCTCGGCCAGCCCGGCCTTGTCGGAGATCAGCACGATCTTGCCGCCGCGGGCGCGCACTTCCTGCATATTCGACACGGTCTTCTCGAACAGCGGGCCGGACGGCGCCAGCACGATCACCGGGACCGCCTCGTCAATCAACGCGATGGGGCCGTGCTTCATCTCACCCGAAGCATAACCCTCGGCGTGGATGTAGCTGATCTCCTTGAGCTTGAGCGCGCCTTCGAGCGCCAGCGGGAAATCCGGGCCGCGGCCGAGGTAGAGCACGTCGCGCGCCGGGGCGATGAGGTGCGCCATCGCGGCGATCTCGTCGTCGTGGTCGAGCGCGGCGTTGAGGCACGCCGGGGCCTCGAGCAAATGGCGGACGATGTCGGCTTCCTGCTCGCGGTCGATGCGGCCCTTGCGGACCGCGAAATGCGCCGCCAGAGCCGCCAGCACGGCGAGCTGGCAAGTGAACGCCTTGGTCGAGGCGACGCCGATCTCCGGGCCGGCATGGGTCGGCAGCAGCAAGTCCGCCTCGCGCGCCATAGAGCTGGTCGGGACGTTGACCACCACGGCGATCGTCTGCCCTTCCGCCTTGCAGTGGCGGAGCGCGGCGAGCGTGTCGGCCGTCTCGCCGCTCTGCGAGATGAACAGCGCCAGCCCGCCGGGCTGCAGGACGGGCTCGCGGTAGCGGAACTCGCTGGCGTAATCGATATCGACCGGCACGCGCGCGAACTGCTCGAACCAGTACTTGGCGACCATCCCGGCGTAGTAGCTGGTGCCGCAGGCGACGATGGTGACCCGCTCGACCGCCGAGATGTCGAAGTCGATCTGCGGCAGCGCCACCTGCATCTCGACCGGCCGCAGGTAGCTGCGCAGGGTCTGTGCGACGACGGTCGGCTGCTCGAAGATCTCCTTCTGCATGAAGTGGCGGTAGTTGCCCTTCTCGATGGCCGCGGCGGATGCGCCCGAGGTGGTAACTTCGCGCTCCACCCGATTGTTATCCTTGTCGAAGATCGTCGCGCCATCGCGGTCGATGACGACCCAATCGCCTTCCTCGAGATAGGCGATCCGCTGCGTCAGCGGCGCCAGCGCGAGCGCGTCGGAACCGAGGTAGGTCTCGCCGTCGCCGTAGCCGACCACCAGCGGCGAGCCGAGCCGCGCGCCGATCAGCATCTCGGGATGCGCGCGGAAGGCGATGGCCAGCGCGAACGCCCCGCGCAGCTGCGGCAGCACCGCGCGCACCGCCTCCTCGGGCGAGCGGCCGGCCTCGACCTGCTCGGACACCATGTGCGCGACGATCTCGGTGTCGGTCTCGCTCTCGAAGCGGCGCCCGCGGGCGACGAGCGCCTCGCGCAACGGCCTGAAGTTCTCGATGATGCCGTTGTGGACCAGGGCCACATCGCCGGTCGCGTGCGGATGGGCATTGTGCGCGGTCGGGGCGCCGTGCGTGGCCCAGCGGGTATGGGCGATGCCGACGTCGCCCGCAGCGGGATTACGCTCGAGCTCGAACACCAGGTTGGCGAGCTTGCCCTCGGCGCGGCGGCGGACCAGCGCGCCGTCGTGCAGCGTGCAGATGCCGGCGCTGTCGTAGCCGCGGTATTCCATCCGCTTGAGCCCGTCGACGAGCCGCTCCGCGACCGCTGCCTTGCCGACGATGCCGATGATTCCGCACATGAATTTAGGCGCCTTGCTAGAGGATATAGGGAACGCGGATGCCCGGCATCTGCGCCGGAAAGTCTTTGGTATTGCGCGTAACAAGGACGCGGCTGCGGAGCTGAGCCGTCGCCAGAATGACCGCATCAGGCGACTTCAAGCCCGGTCGTTCGCGCCGCAAAGCCGCTGCCCGCGCCCCGATCTCGGCGTCAACCTCGTCGACCATCAATCCAGAAAGGAAGCGTTCGGTGCGCCGAAGGTCCCTGTCCACCCCCTTCGACATAACCTCGATCCAAACCATCCGGCTGACCCAAACCCGGCCGTTCAATCCGGCCGCGCGCGCAAATTCGTCCCTGGCCCTCTCGAACCCTGCCAGTGCGTCAATCACGATGTTGGAATCGAAAGTGAACCCGCTCACTTTGAATCCGGTTTGCGCACTGGAGGATACTTACCCGCCTCCATATCGAGGTAGATTTGACGCTGGCGATCGTCTTCTTCGTCGAACAGGTCGGGAAATTCGGCTCTTACCTCCTCATAGTCGTCGTCCCAGGGACGAGTCCACGAGGCTCGCTCACGCCGCTGCCATTCGACCGAATCGCCGATGTCGGTACGATCTCTCCAAGCCCCGAAACCCGCGTCGAGCCAATCGAGCTTGTTCTTAGGTTCCGTCTGCGCCTTGTAGGTGGCGACCGCCTCGCGCAGCAGCGAAGCGCGCGACTTGCCTTCTTCGGCAGCGCGCGCGTCAAGCCATTTGATATCATCATCTGGCAAATCGGCGAGGACTCTGGTCACGATGATATCGCGATATCATATCGTGATATCGCGTCAAGCTATTTTTTCGTTTCCGCCTTCCTCCGCTTCATCGCGTCGTGGAAGCGGTCGGCCCAGCCGGGCTTCACCAGCTGCTCGGCGCGGACCATGCGCAGCTCGCCATCGGCGACGTCGCGGCTGACTGCGCTGCCGGCGGCGACGATCGCGTCGGCGCCGATTCTGACCGGGGCGATCAGCGCGCTGTTGGAGCCGATGAACGCGCGCGGGCCGATCTCGGTGCGGTACTTGAAGTAGCCGTCGTAGTTGCAGGTAATCGTGCCGGCGCCGATGTTGGCCCCCGCGCCGACCGTGGCGTCGCCGAGGTAGGTCAAATGGTTGGCCTTGGCCCCGGCGCCGAGCACCGCGTTCTTGACCTCGACGAAGTTGCCGACGCGCGCGCCGTCCTCGAGCACGGCGCCGGGGCGCAGCCGGGCGAACGGGCCGACCGAGGTCCCCCCGGCCAGCCGCGCGCCCTCGAGATGGCTGAAAGCGTGGATGACGACGTCGTCGGCCACTTCCACGCCGGGCCCGAAGACGACATGCGGCTCGATCGTGACGTCCCGGCCGAGCCGCGTATCCCAGCTGAAGAACACCGTCTCGGGCGCCACCAGCGTCGCCCCCTCGGCCATCGCCTGCGCGCGCCTCGCCTGCTGCCAGCGCGCTTCGGCCTCGGCCAGCTCGGCGCGCGAGTTGATCCCGGCAACCTCGTCGGGATCGGCGGTCGTCACCACTGCGCAGATGGCCCCTTCCGAGATCGCGATGTTGACGATGTCGGGCAGGTAGAACTCGCCTTGGGCGTTGGCGTTGCCGACTTTGCCGAGCAAGTCGAACAGGACTTCCGCCCGCGCCGCCAGCACGCCCGAGTTGCACAGCCGACAGGCCCGCTGGCTGTCGTCGGCGTCCTTGTGCTCGACCATCCACGCGATCCGGTCACCGCTGGCGACGACGCGGCCGTACTGCAGCGGATCGGCCGGCTCGAAGCCGAGCACGACCACTTCGGGCAGGTCGTGCGCGTGGAGGCGCTCGACCAGCGTGCGCATCGTCGCGGCGCAGACGAACGGCACATCGCCGAACAGCACCAGCACGTCGCCCTCGAAGCCGGACAGCGCCGCCTCGGCTTGCCGCACGGCGTGCCCGGTGCCGAGCTGCGGCTGCTGCAGCGCGAACTCGGCCCGGCCGGCGAGATGGGCCTCGAGCTGCTCGCGCCCTTCGCCGACAATCACCACCGTCCGCGCCGGCTCGAGCTCGGCGAGCGAGGCCAGCAGATGGTCGATCATCGGCCGCCCGGCGATCGAGTGAAGCACCTTGTGCCGCGCGCTCTTCATCCGCGTGCCCTTGCCCGCGGCGAGCACGACGGCGGCTATCGGACGGGACTCCGCGGGTTCCGGGTCGGTCGAAGGGTCGTTCATCGCGCGGCGCCATGCCACCAATCGGTTGCCGATTCCATATGCCTGCGCCAAGGGCCCCACCGATGAGTGACTTCCCCTTCGCCATCGTCGGCTTCGACCTCGACGGCACGCTGGTCGATTCCAACCGCGACCTGGCCCCGGCGATCAACCACGCGTTGGGCCACGCCGGGCGCCCGCCGATCCCGCCCGAGGCGACGCGCAAGCTCATCGGCGGCGGCGCGCGGCGGATGCTCGAGCGCGCGGTGGAGCTGACCGGCGGCGCACTGCCCGAGGCCGAGTTCGAGGCGATCTACGGCGAGCTCCAGCTGCACTATGCCGCGCATCTCGCCGACAACACCGTGCCCTATCCCGGGTGCATCGACGCGCTTGACGCGTTGGCCGAGCGCGGCTGCCGGCTGGCGGTCATCACCAACAAGATCGAGGTCAACTCGCGCCGGCTGCTCGACGCTCTCGGCCTGAGCGACCGGTTCGCCGCGATCATCGGCGGGGACACGCTCGGCCCCGGCCGGGCCAAGCCGGCCCCCGACATGATCGACACCGCCATCCTGGTGTGCGGCGGCGGCCCGTTCGCGATGGTCGGCGATTCGACCTACGACGTGCGCGCCGCGCGCAACGCCGGGGTGCCGGTGGTGGCGCTCAGCTTCGGCTACAACGACCGGCCGGCGCCCGAGCTCGGCGCCGACGCGGTGATCGACCGTTACGACCAGCTGGTGCCGGCGCTCGAGCGGCTCGCCACGACCTGAGTCCAGCCAACCTAGGCCCGGACCCCCGGACCAGGTGTATTGACATCTTAATACAGCAGGCTAGGTTCCCGCCTCGAAAGTGGAGGGGGAACCACGATGTACAGCGAAACCGACCTGCAGGACGCGGTGGCCGCCGGGGCGATCAGCGCGGAGGCGGCGCGGTCCTTGCGCGCGCATGTCTCGGCCGCGCGGGCGACGCCGGTCACGGACGAGGAGAGCTTCCGCCTCGTCACCAGCTTCAACGACATCTTCGTGACCATCGCCGCGGTGCTGCTGCTGGTGGCGATGGGCGGCATCGGCCAGGCGATCGCGCCTGGCGTCGGCGGCGTGCTGGTTGCCGCCGCCGCGTGGGCGATGGCCGAGTTCTTCACCCGCAAGCGGCGCATGGCGCTGCCGTCGATCGTGCTGCTGCTGGCGTTCGTCGGCGGCATCGTTGCCGCACCGCTCGAGTTCGTTTCGGACGCGCTGCCGGATCCCGAGAACGACCGAATTGTCGGCCTGATCTTCACGGGGATCTTCATCGCCGCGGCGGTCGGCGCGTGGTTCCACTGGCGGCGCTTCAAGGTGCCGATCACCGTCGCCGCGGGCGCCGGGGCGGTGGCGGCGACCGCGATCGCGCTGATCCTCACGGCGATCGGCCCCCAGCCCGGGATGGACGCCGAGGAGCTCGTCATGCCGCTGGTGTTCGTCGCCGGCCTCGCCATGTTCGCCTACGCGATGCGCTGGGACATCAGCGACCGGGCGCGCGAGACGCGGCGCAGCGACGTCGCCTTCTGGCTGCACCTGCTGGCCGCGCCGATGATCGCCCATCCGCTGTTCAACTGGCTGGGGATCATCGACGGCGACAACATCGGCGCCGGCTCGGCCGCCGGAGTGCTGCTGATCTATGTCGCCATGGGGATGGTCGCGCTGGCTGTCGACCGCCGCGCGCTGCTCGTCTCGGCGCTGGCTTACGTGCTGATCGCGCTGACCTGGCTGTTCGACGAGTTCGGCGCGGTCGAGCTCAACGTCGCGCTGACCGCGCTGGTCATCGGCTCGGCGCTGCTGACGCTGTCGGCCTTCTGGACCCCGATCCGCGCGGCGCTGGTCGGCCAGCTCCCGGGCAGCGTGCAGGGCCGCCTGCCGCTCGCCGGGCGCGCCGTGCCGGCCTAGCTGACGGTTGCCTTCCCGCCGTCGTCTCGGGCATAGCAGGCCCGGGGCAACGGGGAGTGGCGGATGACCGAGGACAACGCGGCGAAGCTGGCGGCGCGCACGCGGATGGTGGTGATCGCGCTGTGGTCGGTCATCGCGCTTGAGCTGGCGACGATCCTCGGCCAGCTGGCCGAGGCGGCCGGCATGGTCGACCTCGATGAGGGGATGGACGGCCTGACGATGATCGTCGCCTTCAGCTACATGGCTTACGCCGTGGCGATGCTGATCTGCGTGCTGCTGGTGTGCCTGTGGCTTCACCGCGCCCACGCCAACCTGCACGAAGCGGGCGTCGGCGGGCTCGAATACACCCCTGGGTGGGCGGTCGGCTGGTACTTCATTCCGTTCGCCAACCTGGTCAAGCCGCACGGCGCGATGCGCGAGCTGTGGCACGCGAGCCATGGCGAGACCGGCGATTTCCGGGCGCCGGCGCCGAGCCTGATCAACTACTGGTGGGCGGCGTGGATCGCCGGCAATATCGTGTCGAACGTCTCCGCGCAGATGGCCGTGCGCGACCCGTCGCTGGTCGCGGCGGCTTCGCTGATCGGCGCGGTCGGCTCGGCGCTGAGCGTGGCGGCCGCGCTGCTGCTGCTGCAGCTGGTCCAGCGAATCAGCGCCGCGCAGCGCGACGGGCGGGCCGCCGCCAACGTCTTCGCCTGAGCCGGGCGGCGCGGTTCTGCTTCAGCCCGGTGAATTGCGCGGCCGGCCCGGCCGGCCTAGCACGGGCCGAAAGGAGTCGGCCATGGCCACGCAGCACCAGCCCGCCCCGAGCCGCGCCGTCCCCGAAGGCACCGCCTACGGCCGCCCGCCGCAGCACCCGGACGCGGCGCTGACCCGGGTCGGGCCCGGCACGCCGATGGGCGAGCTGCTGCGGCGCTACTGGCAGCCGGTGCTCGCCAGCCGCAACGTCACCGACCGCCCGCGCGAAATCCGCATCCTGGGCGAGGACCTGATCGTGTTCCGCGACGGCGAGGGGCGGCCCGGCCTGCTCTACCCGCGCTGCATGCACCGCGGCACTTCGCTGATCTGGGGCCACGTCGAGGCCGACGGAATCCGCTGCTGCTATCACGGCTGGAAGTTCGCGGTCGACGGCGTGTGCCTCGAGCAGCCGTGCGAGCCCAACCCGCGCCAGTGCCGCCCCGAGCACCGCCAGCCGTGGTACCCGGTCAGGGAACGCTACGGCCTCCTTTGGGCCTACATGGGCCCGCCCGAGCGTGTGCCCGCCCTCCCCCGCTACGACGCGATGGAGCCGCTCGACGAAGGCGAGGACTACCTCGCGTTCGACAACTCGCTCGGCAGCCACGGCGACATCGAGGGACCCGAGGTGGTGCCCTATTCATGGCTGCACATGAACGACAACGTCATGGACCCTTTCCACGTCCAAGTGCTCCACTCGACCTTTTCCGGCACCCAGTTCGTGCGCGAGTTCGAGGTCATGCCGACGGTCCGCTTCGACGAGATCGAGGCCGGGGTCACCTACACCGCGCACCGCGTGCTCGCCGACGGCCGCAGCATGGACCGCGTCTCGACCTGGCTGATGCCGAACCTGATGTTCGTCCCCGACGTGGCGATGCGCCCCGGCCGCCCCAACGGCATCGGCGCCGCGGTGCCGGTCGACGACAGCCACTGCCGCATCGTGATGGCGATGCGCGCGCCCGTCTCGCCCGACGGCCAGCGCCCGATGCGCGGGCTCGAGGCGGAGAACTTCAAGCCGTGGCACCAGCGCAGCTTCGCGGAGCGCCAGGACCAGCCCGGCGACTACGAGGCCCAGGCCGGCCAGGGCCCGATCTCGCTGCACAGCGAGGAGCACCTGGTGACCAGCGACAAGGGCATCGGGATGCAGCGCCGAATGCTGCGGCGGGCGATGGAGGTCGTGGCGGCGGGCGGGGATCCGCCGGGGCTGGTGTTCGAGGAGGGCACGGTCACGCCCGTGCCGTCGGGCAATTTCTTCGCGCAATAGCGCGCCTCGGCTCGGCGGGTGCTCGCATCGATGGGGGAGTGATCCATGAACAGGTCGATCACCATGCTGGGCAGAGCGCTGCTCGCGATGGCTTGCCTGGTCTGCGCCGGGAGCGGCGCGGCTGCCCCGGAGGACAACCCGGCGCGCGCGGTGCTGGAACGGGCCGCCGCGGCGATGGGCGGGCTCGAGCGGCTCGAGGGTCTGGACAACGTCGTCCTGACCGGGTTCGGCCAGCGCGTCTATCAGCAGGGCGGCGGGTTCCTCACCGGCGATCCGAAAGCGCCGCCCAAGTGGCAATCGGTGGTCGACGCGCAGCGCACCTTTGACCTCAAACGGGAGTTCGCGATCTATCAGGAGCGCTGGGCGCAGGAATTCCCGTTCGCCGGCTTCTTCGGCCTGAATTTCGCCCGCAATACCACGGAGCAGCGCGGGGGCCAGATGCTCGATCATCCGCTGCCGGCGTTGCTCGAGGCACTCGACGCCGAGACGCGGCTGGGCGCGGTTTCGACCGAGGCCGGAACGATCGTCGTCCAGTTCACGCCGGAAGGCTCCGCCAGCCCGGCGTGGATCGGGATCGATCCGACGACGCACCTGCCGAAGTTCACGCGCTGGATCGAGCCCAGCGTCAATCTCGGCGACCTGACCACGACCGCCTGGTTCACCGGCTACACGCCGGTCGCTGGCGTGCAGCTGCCGATGGGGCTGATGCACGAGATGGATTGGCGCAACCAGGTCAGCCTGATGTTCCAGGTCGATTCCTATCGGGTGAATGTTGCCGCGGCCGAGCTTCCGCAACGTCCGATCCCGCCGGCGATTCGGCCCGCCCCGCCGCCTGTCGCCCAGGTCGCCCAGGTCGCCGACGGCGTGTGGGACGTGCGCGTCGGCACCGCCGGGGGGCCGGTGGTCGAGTTCGCCGACCGCCTGGTGATGTTCGAGGCTTATGGCGGCGAGGCACAGACGCTTCTGCGCATCGATGCCGCGAACCGGCTCGTGCCCGGCAAGACGGTCGAGGCGGTGATCGTCAGCCACCACCATTTCGACCATACCGGCGGCCTCCGGGCGGCGCTCTCGCGCGGGCTCGAAGTCATCTCGCATCGCGGGAACGAGGGCATCATCCGCGAGATGGCCGCGCGCCCGGCGGTCCATTATCTCGACGCGCTCGCCGAGCACCCGCACGAGCTGGTGTTCACCCCCGTCGACGAGAAGCTGGTGCTCGAGGACGCCATCCAGCGCCTCGAAATCTACCGCGTCGTCGAGCACGGGCACATGCCGGACGCGGTGTTCGCCTACCTTCCCAACGAACGGATCATGATGGAAGGCGACCTAAGCGACGAGGCCTGGCAGCTGCACTGGTGGGGCAGCGCGCTGGCCGCCAACATCGCGCATTACCGGATCGATCCCGAGCGCAATGTTGCGGTGCACGGCACCGGCCCGCTGTCGATCGCGCAGACGCTGGCCAACAACCAGAAGCAGATCGATGCGGCGGTGGAATACTGCCGGACGACCGAGCAAGGCGGGCGCTTCGTGTTCGGCTGCCCGGTCCAGTACGACACCAGCGGGCCCCAGCCGCTGACGCCGCGTTGAGCGCCCGAGGTTCGCCGTCCGCGCCTCCGATTGCAGCGACCGCCTCGCGCCGCTAAAGCGTGACCTGCCGCAGCTCGGGAGGACCCGCCATGCGTCGCGCTCCATTCGCCGCCGCCCTGACCCTCATGTTGGCCGCCGCTCCAGGCCACGCCCAGCCGTCGGACCTCGAAGCGAGGGTGCGCGCGCTCGAGGAGCGGGTGGCGGCGCTCGAGTCCGGCGCTCCGGCGGGCGCCGCGGGCAATGCTTCGGCCGCCGTCCGCTGCCGGCGGCTCAACGTCAACGGCTCGGGGTTTATGCCGGGCACGGTACTGACCGTCACCGTCAACGGCGCAACGGTGGGCACGTTCAACGACAATACCTACGAGGATCTCGAGCGGCACATGCGGCCGGGGGTCAACCGCGTCGGGCTGGCGTTCGCGGCGCCGGGAGTGGGCGGCCCGTTCGGGGTGAATGCCGAGCTGCGGTGCCTGGCGCCGGGCTCGGCCTCGTCGCGCGACACGATCCTGAGCCTCAAGCCGACCGCGGGGCACCTGGCGGCCGAGGCGGTGGTCGAGCTGGCCGGCGGCTGACTGCGGGCGGCTATTCGCCGGCCATCCGCTCGAACCGCTTGTCGGGGATCGTCCACATCGCGGCGATCGCGAGGTAGATGACGATCGCCAGCGGCAGCCACACGAACGCCATCCCGATCGCCAGCGCGTAGGCGAGGATGCTGATGCGGCCCTTGAGGTCGCTGCCGGTGGCCTGCGCCACGGGGCAGTCGGGGCTGTCGGCGGCGACCAGCGCGCGCTTCAGCAGCGCGTAGCTGAGCGCGCACAGGAACATCAGCACGCCGAACGCGGCGACCGTGTCGCGCGTCACCCCCGCCTCGCCGATCCACCGCACGACGTATGGCACCAGGCTGAGCCAGAACAGCAGCAGCAGGTTGGCGAGCAGCACCGTGCCGTTCACCTGACGCGCCGCGTGCACCATATGATGATGGTTCATCCAGTACATGCCGACCTTGATGAAGGCGATCGCATAGGCGGCGAACAGCACGCCGACCGGCTGGAGCGCGGTCATCCCGGCGGCTTCGGGCACCGGCAGCTCGAGCACCATGATGGTGATGATGATGGCGACCACGCCATCGGTGAACGCTTCGAGACGCTGCGTCTTCATCGGGTCCCTCCCCGGTTGCGCGACCCTACCCGCTCACCACCTTCAGCAGCCGCCGCTCGACCGGGGCCAGCACCCCGGCGAGCTCATGACCGCGCCTGAGCACCTGGCCGTGCTCGCCGAACAGCGCCCACATGCCTTGCCGCTGGTGCAGCGCGGGGCGTTTCTCGACGCGCATCTGCGGCACTTCGGCGGTGCGGCGGAACGCGGCGAAGACCGCGTGATCGCCGGTGAAGTGCATCGCGTAGTCGCGCCATTCGCCGGCCGCAACCATACGGCCGTAGAGGTCGAGGATGCGCTTCAGCTCGGCGCGCTCGAAGCCGACCTGCTCCGTCTTGGGGGACGGCCCACGCGCGGCTGGAAAGGGAACGATGTTGCCGTCGAAAGGCGGCCCGCGCATCAGCGCTTCGAGCCGCTCTTGCGTGCCGGAACTTCTCGTTCGGCACGCAGCGCCGCCACTTCTTCGCGCAAGGCGGCGAGCTCCCGCTCGAGGGCGTCGACCCGCTCGATGTTGCCGTTCGGCTCGCACGGCTCGTCGCACGGCGTGCCGTAGGGGATGAACTCCTTGAGCCAGGTCTCGGCCGGGACCAGGGTGGAGCGCGCCTTGAGGCCGACCATCGTCGCGCCTTCGGGCACGTCGTCGGTGACCACGGCGTTCGCGCCGACGCGGGCGCGCTTGCCGACCACGATCGGGCCGATGATCTGCGCGCCCGAGCCGATGATGACGTCGTCTTCCAGCGTCGGGTGGCGCTTGCCGCCCTGGCCGTTGGTCGGGTTGGTGCCGCCCAATGTGACGCACTGGTAGATGGTCACGTTGTCGCCGATCTCGGCGGTCTCGCCGATCACCGTGAAGCCGTGGTCGATGAACAGGTTGCGGCCGATCCGGGCGCCGGGATGGATGTCGATCCCCGTCACCCAGCGGGCGAAATGGTTGACCAGCCGGGCGAGGAAAAACAGCTCGCCTTCGAACAGCCAGTGCGCCACCCGGTGATAGGCAAGCGCCCACACGCCGGGATAAAGCAGGATCTCCGCGCGCGAGCGGGGAGCCGGGTCGCGGGCGCGGACCGAGTCCAGATAGGCGATCAGCCGATCGAACATTGCGCGCGATTCTCCCTCAATTCGGCGTTCATAGCAAGCGCGGCTCTTCCGGACCGTGAACCGCCTCGAGCGCGGCGCGCCAGATAGATTGGGTCGCCGGCGCCTTACGTTCAAGGCTGAGGCGGTCAATCGCGGCGACCAGCCTCTCGATATCGGCGAACGAGCGCCCCGCGCGCGGCACCAGGTAGCCAGCGGCATCGGCGCCGAGCGGCAGGCCGCGCTGCTCGGCGAGCGCGAGCAGCAGCTCCTCGGCCATCGCGTCGTCCAGGGGGCCGATCTCGAGCTGCAGCGCGGCGGACAGGCGGCTGCGCAGATCGGGCAGCGCGATCTCCCACGGCGGCTCGCCTGCGACGATCAGCAACGCCGTGCCCTGCTCCTGCGCGCGGTTCCAGCGGTGGAACAGCGCCGCCTCGTCGAGCCGTTGCGCATCGTCGATCGCCTCGCCTTTGCCGCTTTCCGCGAACCAGCGCGCCAGCAGCGACTTGCCCGAGCGCGGCGGCCCGGTGAGCACGGCGGTGCGGAACGGCCAGCTCTCCGGCGCCGCGAGCGCCTCGGCGACCGCGGCGTTGGCCGCGCCGAGCACGATCCGCGAGGGGCCGGCGGCGGCCGGGTCGAGCGGGAGCGCGATCTGGCTCATCGGCGCGTCAGCGCGCGATGGCGAGCGCGCCCGAGCCGACGGTGACGCGCCAGCCGACGGCGCGCAGCGCATTGGCGAGGCCGTTGATGTCGCCGAGATAAGTCACCCGCAGAACCGAGGTGCCGCCGATCGCGGTGCTGCTGACCGCCACCGAGCGCACTCCCGCCGCGCCGCGCACCGAGCCGAGCGCGGTGTCGAACGACGGCCCGTCGGGCGTCGCCACCTGGACGGTGAAGGTGCCGAGCGCCTGGGGCAGGTCGGGCGTCGGCGTGGGCGTCGCGGCGGGCGTTTCCGCACCGGTCTCGCTCGGCACGACCTGGGCGGCGTCGGCTTCCTCGGCGCGCCGGGCGGCCTCGATCAGCGCGACGACCTCGGGGCTGAGCTGGACGCCCTCGAGCCGCAGCGTCGGGTCGGGCCGGAGGATGCCGGAGGCGAGCGCGGACGTGAACATCGCGTCGAACCGCCGCACCGCCTGGTCGAGCATCTCGGGCAGCTGCTCGCTGCTCGCGGCGCGCAGACGAAACTCGCCGAGGTACTTGCTGTCAGGGCCGTAGCGGGCGGTGAAGTGGCCTTCGACCGGCCCGCCGGGCCACGCATAGGTCAGGTTGGCGATCGGGATCAGGACGTCGGCGGCGCCGAATTCGTCGAGGATGCCGGTCCACCACGCGCGGCTGCGCCGGCCGGTCTGGCCGTAGGTCAGCAGCAGCGATTCGCCGCCGCCGCCCGAGGGGCGCACGTAATCGATCGCGCTGGCGCCGAACTGCGTCTCGGCCCAGGCGCGCTGCCACGGATTGCGGACCTCGAACATCGTCTGGGTGCCGCCGGCGATGAGCACCGGCAGCGTCAGCATCGGCGCCGAACGCGAGCGCTCGCCGTCGCCGCCGCCGAGCAAGCCCCCGGCGCGCGCGCGGTCGAAAATAACCCCCAGCGTGGCGATGTAGCGGCGCGGGCCGAGCCGCTCCTGCTGGACGATGATCGCCGAGACCAGACCCTGGAGCTGGCCATCCGGAATGTCGGGCCCCCCGAGCTTCTTCCACGCCAGGCGCTGGGCCTCCTTCCACCCGGCGAGACGGGCGTCCTCGGGGTTCTTGCCGGTGACGTCGACCTTGATGCCGTGGACCTCGATGTCGGTGCTGCTGGCCACCGGGGCGATGCCGCGGTCGCCCGAGACTTGCGCCCACACCACCGCGCCGAGCGCGAGCGCGACCGCGCCGGACAGCCCGTACCAGAGGCGGCGCGATCGGGGGGCTTGGGAGAGCGGGAGGCTGGCCATCGGGGAAATCGGCGGCCTTTTGCCCAATGGCGAGTGGAAATCCAAGCGCGAAAGGATAAAGCGGCCAGCGATGGCGTCCGACAGCTACACTTATGCCCGGGCCGGAGTCTCGATCGACGCCGGCAACGCGCTGGTCAAGGCGATCGGCCCGCTTGTCAAGGCGACCCGGCGGCCGGGCGCGGACGCCGAGATCGGCGGCTTCGGCGGGTTCTTCGACCCGCGGGCCGCGGGCTATTCCGACCCGCTGCTGGTTGCGGCCAACGACGGGGTCGGCACCAAGCTCAAGCTCGCCATCGAGACGGACCGCCACGACACGGTCGGCATCGACCTCGTGGCGATGTGCGCCAACGACCTGATCGTGCAGGGCGCCGAGCCGCTGTTCTTCCTCGACTATTTCGCCACCGGTCAGCTCGACACCGGCGTCGCCGAGCGGGTCATCGCCGGCATCGCCAGGGGCTGCACGATCGCCGGCTGCGCGCTGATCGGCGGCGAAACAGCCGAGATGCCCGGCATGTACGCTCCGGGCGACTACGACCTCGCGGGCTTCTGCGTCGGCGCGGTCGAGCGCGGCGAGCAGGTCACCGGCGAGCGCGTCGCGCCGGGCCACGTGCTGCTCGGCCTGGCCAGCACGGGGGTGCATTCGAACGGCTACTCGCTGGTCCGGCGGCTGGCCGCCGACCTCGGCTGGCGGCTCGATCGCCCCGCGCTGTTCGACCCCGACCGACTGCTGGTCGACGCGCTGCTTGAGCCGACGCGGATCTACGTGAAGAGCCTGTTGCCGGTGGTCCGCGCCGGCAAGGTCGACGCGCTCGCCCACATCACCGGCGGCGGCCTGCTCGAGAACATCCCGCGCGTGCTGCCCGAAGGCGCGCATGCGGTGATCGACGCCGACGCGTGGGAGCAGCCGCGGCTGATGGCGTTCCTGCAGGGCCAGGGCAACATCGAGCCCGGCGAGATGGCGCGGACCTTCAACTGCGGCGTCGGCATGGTGCTCGCCGTTCCGGCCGAGCTGGCGCGCGAGGTCGCCGCCGAGCTCGAGGCCGCGGGCGAGGAGGTCGTACGCGTCGGCGAGGTGATCGAAGGCCCGCGCGGCTGCACGGTGCGCGGCGCCGCCGCGACCTGGAGCGCGCGCGAGGCGTGGAGCGCGACTCATGAGGGGTGAGTGCGGCAGTCCCCCTCCCGCTTGCGGGAGGGGCTAGGGGTGGGCCTGTTTGCCGCCCTCGAACTGGCCCACCCCCGGCCCCTCCCGCGAGCGGGAGGGGCGACGTGGTGAAAGCCCGCGTTGCCGTCCTGCTTTCGGGCAACGGGACGACGATGTCCTCGCTGCTGTTCCACTCGCGCCTGCCCGAGTGCCCGTACGAGATCGTCCTCGTCGCCAGCAACCAGCCCGACGCGCGCGGGCTGAGGATCGCCGCCGCCGAGGGCATCCCGACCTTCGCGCAGAGCCACCGCGGCATGGCGCGTCAGGCCCACGAAGCGGTGATGGACGCGGCGCTGCGCGAGGCGGGCGCCGAGTTCATCGCGCTGGCCGGCTACATGCGCGTGCTCACCGCAGGCTTCGTCGACAAATGGGCCGGGCGGATGCTCAACACCCATCCCTCGCTGCTGCCCAAGTACAAGGGCCTGCACACGCACGAGCGCGCGATCGAGGCGGGCGACACGCACGGCGGCTGCTCGGTCCATGTCGTCACCGCCGAGCTTGACGCCGGCCCGCTGCTCGGTCAGGTGGCGGTGCACATCCTGCCCGACGACACGCCCGATAGCCTCGCCGCGCGGGTGCTGATGGCGGAATACCAGCTCTATCCGCGAATGCTGGCGGACTACGTCGGCCGCGAGCGCTCGCCCGACTACCTGGTGGCGCAAGTCCGCGACCGGGCGCTCGACTTGCCCGAGACCGAGGAGACCCTGTCGCACGGCATGCCGTGCTTCGGCATCGTCAAGGGCAAGAAGTTCGCCTACGTCAGCCTCGACCACCACGGCGATGGCAAGACTGCGCTGCTGGTCAAGATCAGCGGCCCCGATGAGCAGGCGCAACTGATCGACATGGACCCGGAACGGTACTACCGCCCGGCCTATTTTGGCGACGGCTGGGTCGGCATCCGGCTCGACCTCGGCGACACCGACTGGGACGCGATCGCCGGGCGGCTGCATACGAGCTGGCGCAGCGTGGCGCCGAAGAAACTGACCGGCCTGATGGACGTGGCGGACGAGTTCTAGGCTAGAGGCGGATCCAGCCGAACAGGACCAGCAGCGCCAGGGTGATCGCGGCGGAAAGCAGCAGCGAGCCCGCGCAGCCCAAGCGATTGTTGAAGAAGAAGAACATCGCCGTTCAACGGCAATCCCGCTCGGCCAGTTCCATGGGCGTTCGCGAAGCCGCCCGGCGGTTGGAGTGGCGAAGTCCGATCAGCAAAGGCGACCGGGCGCCCGCGCCGGAACGCATCACCACCCGCTGGAGCACGCCGTCTTGATGTCGGTTTCCACGGTGCTGCCCGGTTTGGCGATCTCGAGCTTGGCTTCGGGTGTGCCTCTCGCCACCTCTTCATCACCAAGCTTGATATAGAGCTCGAGGGTACGGAACTCCATTCTTTGGCAGTCCGCCTCGATAAGCGACCCAAGCTTGTCGTAGCGCTCATCGCCCCCTTCGAGAGTGCGCGGCTCGGCCGAGCGGATCTCGCGCCAGAACCGGACCTTGTCCCCGTCGCGAACGGTCGACGACATATCGACGAAGGCCGTTTGATCTCCGGTGCGGCTCGCCTGCCGCCAGGTCTCGTCCTGCGCCGCAAGGGGTGCCAGCGGCAGGGCCAGCCCCGCGAAGGCGGCAATCACCCCGGCCAGCCGTTTCGTCGGCCCGCCATTCCTCGTTCCGCTCATATGATCCCCCCTTTTGGCGATTATCGCAGCGGGCCGCTTGCCATGCAAGAGACGGCAAGAGCGGGCGCCTCGGAGCAGGACCCAAATTGGTCGCCGGATCGCTCGCGCGGCCCTTCGAGCGTCGTGGGTCCGCGGATCAGCCGACGATCTCTTCGGGCTTGAAGAAGTAGTCGATCTCGATCTTGGCGTTCTCGTCGCTGTCGGAGCCGTGGACCGAGTTGGCCTCGATGCTCTCGGCGAAGGTCTTGCGGATCGTGCCTTCGGCGGCGTCGGCGGGGTTGGTGGCGCCCATCACCTCGCGGTTGCGCTTCACCGCGTCGTCGCCCTCGAGCACCTGCACCACGACCGGGCCGCTGGTCATGAACTCGCACAGCTCGCCGAAGAACGGGCGCTCCTTGTGGACCGCATAGAACCCTTCAGCCTGCTCGCGGCTCATGTGGATGCGCTTGGAGGCGACGACGCGCAGGCCGGCGTCCTCGAGCATCTTGGTCACCGCGCCGGTCAGGTTGCGGCGAGTGGCGTCGGGCTTGATGATCGAAAAGGTGCGGGTGACCGCCATGGTGCTGTCCTTGGAAGAGTGGCAGATTTGCGCGCGCCCCTAGCCGCACGCGCGGTGCGGCTCAAGCCTTGTGCACCCATTTGCCGCCTTCGAGCTCGTGGAACTCGCGCGTCACGTCCGCGCGCGCGTCGAACAGGCGCCAGGTCTCGCGCGCGGCCGCTCGGCCGGCTTCGTCGAAGAACAGCAGCGCACGCTCGAAGCTTTCCGCTTCCTCGCGCCATTGCCCGTCGGCGAGCGCGACCAGGGTCGCGCCGTTGGCCGCGGCGCAGTCGCCCGACAACAGCACCGGCTGGCGCTCCGCGTGCGCCGCGTCGGCGCGGCCGTGCGCGAGGAAGTCCTCGGGGCACTGCTCCCACAGCGCCTTGTCGAGCCGGTCGAGCAGCGCGTCGTCGCCGGCCACCACCAGCATCCGTTGGCCGGCCCTCCTGGCGGCGCGCGCGATCAGGGGCAGGACGCGCTCGACCGGCTGCGCGCAGGACAGGTAGAAGCCGATGCGCATTCACCCCTCCGTCGTCATTGCGAGGAGCAAAGCGAAGGACCGAAGGTGGCCACCGACCAACCCATCCAGGGCGGCTGCGGGTGACGCCCTGGATTGCTTCGCTACGCTCGCAATGACGGAGTGAATGGAATTACCCCTCCAGCTTGTCGCGCACGTAGCGGTCGATCAGCCGCACGCCGAAGCCGGTGGCGCCCTTGTCCCACGTCGCGCCGGGCTTGTCGGCCCAGACCATCCCGGCGATGTCGAGGTGCGCCCACGGGGTGTCGTCCTCGACGTAGCGCTGCAGGTACTGCGCGGCCGTGATCGAGCCGGCCCAGCGCGGGCCGACGTTCTTCATGTCGGCGATCTGGCTGTCGAGCAGCTTGTCGTAGGCCGGTGCCAGCGGGAAGCGCCACAGCTTGTCGCCGCTCGCCCGGCCGGCGGCGAGCAGGTCCTCGGCGAGGCCGTCGTCGTTGGCGAAGATGCCGCCGTGCTCGTGCCCGAGCGAGATGATCATCGCCCCGGTGAGCGTGGCGAGGTCGATCAGCGCCGCGGGGTGGAATTCGCGCTGGGCCCAGGTCATCGCGTCGCACAGCACCAGCCGCCCTTCGGCGTCGGTGTTGATCACCTCGACCGTCTGGCCCGACATCGTGGTGACCACGTCGCCCGGGCGCTGCGCCTTGCCGTCGGGCATGTTCTCGACCAGCCCGCACACGCCGACGACGTTGGCCTTGGCCTGGCGCCGGGCGAGGCCGAGCAACGCGCCGGCCACCGCCGCGGCACCGCCCATGTCCCACTTCATGTCCTCCATCCCGGCGGCGGGCTTGATCGAGATTCCGCCGGTGTCGAACGTCACCCCCTTGCCGACGAACACCGTCGGCTTGGCGTGCGGCTTGCCGCCGGTCCACTTGAGCGCCAGCAGCCGCGGCTCGCGCACCGAGCCCTGGTTGACCCCGAGCAGCGCGCCCATGCCGAGCGCGCGCATCTCCGCCTCGCCGAGCACGGTCAGCTCGACACCGGTGCCGGCGAACCGCTCGCGGCAGCGCACGACGAAGCTTTCCGGAAAAATGACGTTGGCCGGCTCGGTGACCAGCTCGCGGGCGAACTCGACACCGTCGGCGACCGCCGTGGCCGCCTCCCACGCCGCCTCGCTGCCGGCCGGCGCGCCGACCACGACGACGTCCTCGAGCGAGGCCTTCTGCTCGTCCTTGAGCCGGGTGCGGTAGGCGTCGTGCCGCCACGCGCGCAGCCGCAGGCCGGTGAGCACCGCAGCCACCTCGTCGGCGCCGAGCCCGCTCGCTCCGGCATCGAACGCGAGCGCCGCCTCGCCCGAGGTCAGGTACTTCGCCGCCAGCGCCGCCCCGGCGCGCTCGAGCGCGGCCTCGCGGCCGTCCCCGTTGGCGCCGGCTCCGGCCAGCGCCAGCCGCACGACCTGGCCGTCACGCTCGACGAACGCCTCGAACAGCTGCCCCGCCTTGCCGCTGAAACGCGCCGCGCGGGCGCCTTCTTCGACCGCCGGCTCGAGCCCCGCCGGCAGCTTGTCCTGCTCCACGACGAGCGCCCGCAGGCGCGGCGCGGACGGGGCTAACGCTTCGCTGAAACTGATCTTCATGGTCTCTCCGGGTCGAGCGGGCGGGAGCTGCGGCGGGGCCGCCGGGGGTCGGGATGGCTGGCGTTGCAGTTAGAAGCAGGCGGTGCGATAGGCAAGCCATGCCCCCCGGCCCGGAGACCCCGTTGCAAGCTCCTGCCTACCGGCTGCAACGACTTCATTGGGGCGCGGCGCTGACCCTCGCCCTGGTGTTGCTGCCGGGCGCGGCGCGGGCGCAGGACGAGCCCCAGCAGGGCGCCGCGGCGAGCGGAGCGCTCGCCACCGAAGTGCCCGGTGACGACGCCAGCGGCCAGCGGCAGATCGCCTTCGAGGCGGACGGGCTGAGCTACGACAGCGACAGCGATGTGGTCACCGCCACCGGCAACGTCCTGCTGCGCTCGGGCGACCAGTCGGTCCGCGCCGACGCGGTCAGCTGGAACCGGACCAGCGGGCAGATCGTCGCCACGGGCAACATCCGCTTCGTCGACGAGGACGGCAACCAGCTGTTCACCGACCGCCTCGAGCTGACCGACGAGCTCAAGGCCGGGGCGATGAGCAACCTGCTGCTGGCGTTCCGCGAAGGCGGCCGGCTGGCCGCGGTCGAGGGTCGGCGCGACGCGGCGGGCGACGTCGTGCTCGAGCGCGCTGCCTATTCGGGGTGCCCGGTGGTCGACGACGACGGCTGCCCCAAGGAGCCGAGCTGGCGGATCACCGCGCGCCGCGTGTTTTACGACGCCGCCACCAAGCGCATCCGCTTCGAAGGCGCCTACCTCGAGCTGTTCGGCCACCGCGTGCTGCCGCTGCCGGGCCTGTCGGTCCGCTCTGACGGCTCGGCCAGCTCGGGCTTCCTCGTGCCCGACCTGGCGCTGACCACCACCAATGGCGTCGAGCTGACCGGCAGCTACTACGCGCGGCTGGCCGAAAACCGCGACCTGATGCTGTCGGCCTACCTCTACACCGATGCGCTGCCGATGGTCTCGGCGCAGTACCGCGCGCTGACCAGCCGCGGCGCGTTCCAGGTCACCGGCTACGCGACCTACGGCAGCCGAATTCCGCTCGGCGCCGCGGTGCCGCTCGCGGAGAAGGATTTCCGCGGCTACTTCTTCACCAACGGACGCTTCCAGCTCGATCGCAACTGGAGCGCGACCGCCTCGGTGCGTCTGGCGTCGGACCGCACCTTCCTGCGCCGCTACGACATCAGCCGCGACGACCGGCTGCGCTCGACGGTCAATCTCGAGCGGATCGACGACGACAGTTACCTGTCGGTCGCCGGGTGGGTGACGCAGGCGCTGCTGGTGCCGCAGCCGCAAGGTCTGGTGCCGGTCGCGCTGCCGGTGATCGACTACCGCCGGCGCTTCGCCGATCCGCTGCTCGGCGGCGTGCTCGAGGTCCAGGCCAACTCGCTGGCGATCACCCGCACCGACGGGCAGGACACCCAGCGCGCCTTCGCCCGGGCCGAGTGGAACATGCGGCGGATCACCGCGTGGGGCCAGGAACTGACGGTCACCGCGCTGATGCGCGGCGACGTCTATCACTCGGACGAGAACCTCACCACGGTGACCGCCGCCTACCGCGGCAACCGCGGGTGGGAGACCCGCGGCGTGGCGATCGGGGCGATCGACCTGAAATGGCCGTTCGTCGGCAGCTTCCTCGGCGGCAGCCAGGTGGTCACCCCGCGCGTCCAGCTCGTCGCCAGCCCGGCGATCCGCAACCTCGCCATCCCCAACGAGGATGCGCGGGCGATCGATCTCGAGGACAGCAACCTGTTCGCGCTCAACCGCTTCCCCGGCTACGACCGCGTCGAGGACGGCGCGCGCGTGACTTACGGGGTCGACTGGCAACTCGACTTTCCCAGCTGGCGGATCAAGGCGACGATCGGCCAGTCCTATCGCCTGACCGACAAGCCGACGCTGTTCCCCAACGGCACCGGGCTGACCGAGCAGTTCTCCGACTGGGTCGGCCGCACCGAGGTGCGCTACAAGGACTTCGTCAAGTTCACCCACCGCTACCGGGTGGACAAGGACAACTTCGCGGTGCGCCGCAACGAGATCGACGCCACGGTCGGCTCCGACCGGACGTACCTCGAGGTCGGCTACTTGCGGCTGAACCGCGACATCGACCTGACGTTCGAGGACCTGCAGGACCGCGAGGAGCTGCGCGCCGCCGGGCGCGTCGCGTTTGCCCGCTACTGGTCGGTGTTCGGCTCGGCGGTGGTCAACCTGACCAACCGCGACGAGGACCCGAGCTTCACCTCCGACGGCTTCGAGCCGCTGCGCACCCGGCTCGGCATCGCCTACGCCGACGACTGCCTCGAGTTCGGCTTCACCTGGCGGCGCGACTACGTCTCGGTGGCCGACGCCGATGACGGCGACAGCTTCCGGGTCTATTTCTCGCTGCGCAACCTCGGCTTCCGCTGAGGCGCCTGCCGGGCTTCCGGATAGTCGCCCCATCTGCGTTGGCACAGTCGGACAAACGCGCTATCCGCGCCAACTCAGCTACGGTTAAGCCGCTTCCCGCCAAGCGGCCGCCGGACGGACAGGCGCGACCGGCGCCGGCAACAGGAATTTTGCGAGTGAGCGAATTCACCATGAAACTGGGTAAGATCGTCGCGGCTGCCGTTCTGGCGGCCGCCTGCGCGGTGGCCGCTTCGGGCCAGCAGGAAGTCGATCTCGGGGAAGCCAGCTCCTCCGACACCTTCAACATCCCCGAGAACATCACCATCCTCGGCCAGAACGACACCGGCACGCGCCGCGCGACGGCGATCGTCAACGGGACGATCATCACCGGCACCGACGTCGACCAGCGCGTGGCGCTGCTGCTCGCCGCCAACGAGGCCACCGAAGTGCCCGAGGACGAGCTCAGGCGCTTGCGCCTGCAGGTGCTGCGCAACCTGATCGACGAGACGCTGCAGATTCAGGAAGCGACGGCGCTGGAGATGACCGCGACCGCGGAAGAAGTGCAGCAGTCGTATGACCGGCTCGCCGCCGAGCGCTTCAACCGTTCGTCCGAGGCGCTCGACGCATACTTGCGCGCGGCCGGCTCTTCGCCGCAGTCGCTCAAGCGGCAGATCGAGGGCGAAATCTCGTGGGACCGCCTGCTGCGCCGCAACGTCGCCCCGTTCGTCAACGTCTCGTCGAGCGAGGTCAACGAGCTGTTCGACCGCCTGCAGGCGTCGCGCGGCTCGGCCGAGTACCGGGTCGGCGAGATCTTCCTCTCCGCCACCCCGGCGAACCGCGACGCGGTGCTGCAAAACGCCGAGCGGATCGTCGAGCAGCTGCGCCAGGGCGGCAGCTTCCAGGCTTATGCCCGGCAGTTCTCCGAGGCCTCGACCGCCGCGGTCGGCGGCGACCTCGGCTGGATTCGGCTCGAGCAGCTGCAGAACCCGCTGCTGGAGGAAGCCGTGGCCCAGCTGCTGCCCGGCCAGCTGGTCGGCCCGATCGAGATTCCCGGCGGGTTCTCGATCCTCTACCTGATCGACAAGCGGCAGATCGGCGTGGCCGATCCGCGCGACGCGCTGCTCAGCCTGAAGCAGATCGCGCTCGATTTCCCCGAGGGCATTTCCGAGGACGAGGCGCGCCAGCGGGCCGGCGCCTTCGCCCAGGCAGTGCAGCAGATCCGCGGGTGCGGCGAGGCCGACAGCGCCTCCGCGGCGATGGGCGCGCAAGTCGTCGCCAACGACCAGATCCCGGTCCGCTCGCTGCCCGAGGCGCTGCAGGCGCCGCTGCTCGAGCTCAACATCGGCCAGTCCACCCCGCCGTTCGGCTCGCTCGACGACGGCATCCGCGTGCTGATGCTGTGCGGCCGCGACGATCCCGAGGTCGACAACGGCCCCGACCGCGAGGAGCTGCGGGCCTCGCTCGAGGAGGACCGGATCAACAAGCGCGCGCAACGCTACTTGCGCGACCTGCGCCGCGACGCGGTCATCGAATATAACTGAGCGATGACCCCGCTCGCCCTGTCGCTGGGCGATCCCGCGGGAATCGGGCCCGAGCTGGCGTGTGAGGCGTGGGCGCGGCGCGGCGCCGAGCGCTTGCCCCCGTTCGTGGTCGCCGGCGGCGCGGGTGTGCTGCGGGCGGCGGCCGAGCGGCGCGGGCTGGCGGTGCCCATAGCGCTCGTCGACGATCCGGCGGAGGCGCTGGAGCGCTTTGCCGCGGCGCTGCCGGTGATAGGCCTGCACGATGGACCCTACGCCCCGGGCTCGCCCGATGCCGCCGGCGCCCGTCTCGCGCTGGCCTCGCTCGAGGCGGCGACCGGGCTGGTCGCGCAAGGCCGGGCGGCCGCGCTCGTCACCGGACCGGTGTCGAAGCACGCGCTGGCCGGCGTCGGGTTCGCTTTCCCCGGCCAGACCGAGTTCGTCGCCGCAGCGTGCGCGGTTCCGGCCGACGCCGCGGTGATGATGCTCGCCGGGCCGCGCCTGCGCACGGTGCCGATGACGGTCCACTGCCCGCTGGCCGAAGTGCCCGCCCGGCTGTCGGTCGAGCTCATCCGCCGCCGCTCGGCCATCGTCGCGCGGGCGCTGCGCCAGGACTTCGGCATCGCCGCGCCGCGGCTGGCGGTCTGCGGCCTCAATCCGCACGCCGGCGAAGCCGGGCGGATGGGCCGCGAGGAGATCGAGATCATCGCCCCGGCGATCGCCGCCCTGTGCGCCGAGGGCATCGACGCCACGGGTCCGCACCCGGCCGACTCCGTGTTCGCCCCGCACATGCGCGCGACCTACGACGTCGCCATCGCGATGTATCACGACCAGGCGCTGGTGCCGCTCAAGGCGCTCGACTTCGACCAGGGCGTCAACGTCACGCTCGGCCTTCCGGTGGTCCGCACCTCGCCCGACCACGGCACCGCGTTCGGCATCGCCGGAACGGGCGCGGCGGATCCCGGGGCGACGATCGCGGCGATTCGTCTCGCCGGCGAGATCGCGGCGCGGCGAGCCGCGGAGTGACGCTGCCGCCGCTGCGCGAGGTCATCGCCGCGCACGGGCTGAGCGCTTCCAAGGCGCTCGGCCAGAACTTCCTGCTCGACGAGCAGCTGCTCGGCCGCATCGCCGCGATTCCCGGCAACCTTACGGGGCGCGCGGTGCTCGAGATCGGCCCGGGCCCCGGCGGACTGACGCGCGCCCTGCTGCGCGCCGGCGCGCGCGTCACGGCCATCGAAACCGACCGCCGCTGCCTGCCCGCGCTCGAAGCGCTGGCGGAGGCCTTTCCCGGGCATTTGCGCGTGGTCCACGGCGACGCGCTGGCGATCGACCATGACGCGCTGGTGGGCGAGCCTTACGCGGTCGCCGCGAACCTGCCGTACAACGTCGGCACCGCGCTGTTCACCGGCTGGCTCGGCGTCGACGCGTGGCCGCCGCAGTGGGCCAGCCTGACGCTGATGTTCCAGCAGGAGGTTGCGCAACGCATCGTCGCCGCCCCCGGAACCGGGGCTTACGGCCGGCTGGCGGTGCTGGCGCAATGGCGGGCGCGGCCGCGCCTCGCGATGAAGGTCCATCGCAGCGCGTTCACCCCGCCGCCCAAGGTGATGAGCGCGGTCGTCCACGTCGAGCCGGCCGAGCAACCCGACGGCGTTTCGGCAGGCGTGCTCGAACGGGTGACCGCGGCCGCCTTCGGCCAGCGCCGCAAGATGCTGCGGCAAAGCCTCAGGGGCCTGCCCGGGGCGGTCGAGGCGCTCGGCACGCTCGGCATCGACCCGCAGCGGCGCGCCGAGACGCTCGTCATCGACGAATTCGTCGCGCTCGCGCGTGAATTGTCGTAGTCATGCGGCCACACTCCTGTTGAAATGAGTCATTTCCGCTTGGCCGGCCTTGTATCGAAGGGCGGTTTCAGCCATTTGGCGCCCGCTGGTGCCCCCCCTTGTTTATCACCAGGCAGGAGATGTCGTATGAAGTTTGGTAAGATTGCGCAGTCTGCGCTGGTGGCCGCCTCGCTGGCTTTCGCTCCGGTGGCGGCTCAGGCGGCCGCGACGGACGTCCGCGTCAGCTCGCCGGTCGAAGGCGAGGAGCTCAGCCGCACCGGCATGGGCATCGGGATCGCCGCGATCGTCGTGATCCTGGTGCTGCTGATCATGGAATCGGACAGCGGGGAAAATCCCCCGGTCAGCGCCTGATCGTCATTCGGTTCCCGGGGCCGGCTCCGCGCCGCGCCCCGGTGCATCCCCGGAATTGGGCATCGCCCGGATCGGCCCGCTTCGGCGGGTCGAACTGTTTTCCGCTATCCTCCCGCGCCGATCGTCATCGTCCCGAGCCGTGATGAGCGGGCGCGCGGGACCCGTCAACCGCCGCCCTTGACCTGCAGCCGCCAAGCATGGAGCAGCGGCTCGGTGTAGCCGTTCGGCTGGGCGAGCCCCTCGAACACGAGATCGCGCGCGGCGAGGAACGCCGGATGGCTGTCCCACCGGCCGGCCATCGGGCGGTAGGCGGGATCGCCGGCGTTCTGCGCGTCGACCCGCGCGGCCATGCGCTTGAGCGAGTCGACGACCTGCTCGGCGCTGGCGACCCCGTGGAGCAGCCAGTTGGCGAGATGCTGGCTGGAGATTCGCAGCGTCGCGCGGTCCTCCATCAGGCCGACGTCGCCGAGGTCGGGCACTTTCGAGCAGCCGATGCCCTGTCCGATCCAGCGCACGACGTAGCCGAGCAGGCTCTGGCAGTTGGTGTCGAGCTCGGCGGCGATCTCGGCATCGCTCCAGCGGGCATCGGCGAGCGGGATCGTCAGCAGCGCGTCGAGCCCCGGCGGATCGCCGAGCCGCGGCTGCACGTCGAACACGTCGACCGCGTGATAATGCAGCGCGTGGAGGACCGCCGCGGTCGGCGACGGCACCCAGGCGGTGTTGGCGCCGGCGAGCAGGTGCGCCTCCTTCTCCTCGAGCATCGCGTGCATCCGCTCGGGCGCGGCCCACATCCCCTTGCCGATCTGCGCCTTGCCGGAAAGACCGCACGCCAGGCCTATGGCAACGTTGCGCTTTTCGTAAGCCTCAAGCCAGGTCGAGGCTTTCATGGCCCCCTTGCGGATCATCGGCCCGGCGCGCATCGAGGTGTGGATCTCGTCGCCGGTGCGGTCGAGGAAGCCGGTGTTGATGAACGCGATGCGGTCCTTCACCGCGTGGATGCAGGCGGCGAGGTTGGCGCTGGTGCGGCGCTCCTCGTCCATCACCCCGACCTTGATCGTGTGGCGCTCGAGGCCGAGCAGGTCCTCGACCGCGTCGAACAGGTCGTTGGTGAAGGCGCATTCCTCGGGCCCGTGCATCTTCGGCTTGACGACGTAGATCGAGCCGCAGCGGCTGTTGCGGCGGCGCGTGAGCCCGGCGACATCGAGCGCGCCGATCGCCCCGGTGACGACCGCGTCGAGGATGCCCTCGGGAATCTCCGCATTCCCCGGCTGGAGGATCGCCGGGGTGGTCATCAAATGGCCGACGGTGCGCACGAACAGCAGGCTGCGGCCCGCTAGCGCGATCTCGCCGCCGTCGCCGCAGGTGATGGCGAGATCGGGCTCGAGCCGGCGGGTCATCGCCCGGCCGGCCTTGTCGAAGCGCGCCTCGAGGTCGCCGCGCAGCACCCCGAGCCAGTTGCGGTAGGCGGCGAGCTTGTCCGCGGCGTCGACCGCGGCGATCGAATCCTCGAGATCGACGATCGTGGTCAGCGCCGCCTCGAGCCGCACGTCGGCGATCCCGGCGCGGTCATCGCGGCCCACGGGGTGCTCGCGGTCGAACACGACCTCGACGTGCAGGCCGTTGTTGCAGAACACGAAGCCTTTCACGGTGCGGCCGAGCAGCTGGTCGGGATCGCACAGCGCGAGGTCGCCGGGGCCGCCGATCTCGCTCCAGCTCATGGTGTCGAGCGGCACCGCGAGGTCGAGGAACGCCCGCGCCGCCTCGATCACCGCCGCGCCGCGCCGGGCATCGTAGCCGGGCCCGGTGGCAGCCGGGGCATCGGGCAGCGCGTCGGTGCCGTAGTAGGCGTCGTAAAGGCTGCCCCAGCGCGCATTGGCCGCGTTGAGCACGAAACGCGCGTTGAGCGCCGGCACCACCAGCTGCGGCCCGGCCATCGCGCCGATTTCCACGTCGACGTTGCGGGTGCCGATCTCGAACGGAGCGGGCTCGGGGACGAGGTAGCCGATCCGCTCGAGGAACGCGCGATAGGCGGGCGGATCGTGCGGCTGGCCGCGCTGCTCGCCGTGCCAGCGGTCGATCTGCGCCTGCAGCTCGTCGCGCTTGTCGAGCAGCGCCAGGTTGCGCGGGGCGAAGCGGCGGACGAGATCGGCGAAGCCGGCCCAGAACGCCGCCGCGTCGCGCCCGAGCGGGGCGAGCACCTCGCCCTCGATGAACCCGGCCAACGCGGCATCGACCTGCAGCCCGCTCCGCTCGACGCGTTCGCTCAAACGCCCGCTCCTGCTTTCCCGCCTTCCCCCCTACTCACCGATGCGCCACAACGCGAGCCGGGTTTGACAGACCGGCGCCGGGGGCTAGCTTCGTTACAGATGAAACAACTCTCACGAACCGAGCGCCAGCTGATCGAGCCGATCGACCCGGCGGCCATGCTCGCGCGCACCGAGCGCTGGTGCGCGATCAACAGTGGCACCGGCAACCTCGCCGGCCTCGCGCGCCAGGCCGACGAGCTGGCCGGGGCGTTGTCCGCGCTTCCGGGCGAGGTCGAGCTGCGCGATCCCGCGGCGGTGACCTCGGTCGATGCCGCGGGACGCGAGGTCGCCATCGAGCACGGCCGGCACATGGTGCTGCGCGTGCGCCCGGCGGCCGAGCGGCGCATGTTGCTGACCGGGCACATGGACACCGTGTTTCCGCCCGACCATCCGTTCCAGCAGGGCTGCTGGCTCGACGACGACACGCTCAACGCGCCCGGCGCCGCGGACATGAAGGGCGGGCTCGCGGTCATGCTCGCCGCGCTCGAGGCGTTCGAGGCCAGCGCGGCCGCCGCCTCGCTCGGTTACGACGTGATGGTCAACGCCGACGAGGAGACCGGCTCGCTGTCGTCGGCGGCGCTGATCGCCGAGCTGGCGCGCGGCAAGGCGGCGGCGCTAACCTATGAGCCCGCGGCGCTGCCCGACGGCACGCTCGCCCACGCGCGCGGCGGCAGCGGCAACTACAGCGTGGTCGTCACCGGGCGTTCGGCGCACGCCGGGCGCAACCCCGAGGAGGGGCGCAACGCTCTCGTCGCGGCGGCGGCGCTGGCGGTGGCGCTGAAGGCGCTCGAGCACGACGGACTGAAGGCCAACCCGGCGCGGATCGACGGCGGATCGGCCCATAACGTGGTCCCGGACCATGCCGTGCTGCGCTTCAACGTGCGCCCGCGGACCACGCTCGCAGCGGACAATTTCGCGCGCGACCTCGTCGCGCTGCTCCGCACCGTCGAGCGCGAGCACGACGTCGCGCTGGCGCTTCACGGCGGGATCACGCGGCCGCCCAAGCCGGTCGACGAAGCCGCGCAGACGCTGTTCGCGCTGGTCCAGCGCGCGGGCGCCGACCTCGGCCAGCGGCTCGGCTGGCAGCCGAGCGGCGGGGTCTGCGACGGCAACAACATCGCCGCCTGCGGCGTGCCGGTGGTCGACACGATGGGCGTGCGCGGCGGCGCGATCCACTCGCCCGGCGAGTACCTGATCGCCTCCTCGCTGGCCGAGCGCGCCGCGCTCTCGGCGCTGGTCCTCCACCGCCTTGCCACGGAAGGCCTGCGATGAGCTTTCGCCTCAGGGCCGCGCGGCCCGACGACCTCGAGCCGCTCTACGAGATGGCCAAGCTGACCGGCGGCGGGTTCACCAACCTGCCCGCCGACCGCAAGGCCCTTGCCCGCAAGCTCGAGCGCGCCGAGGCGGCGTGGGGCCGCGACGGCGACGAGCGCGCCGACGAGCAGTTCGTGCTCGTGCTCGAGCGGCCGGAAACCGGCGAGGTGCGCGGCACCTGCCAGCTGATGACGATGGTCGGCCAGCAGTGGCCATTCTACTCGTACCGCCTGACGACCCTCACCCAGCACTCGCAAGAGCTCGCCCGGACGGTGCGCGCCGAGATGCTCAGCCTGGTGACCGACCTCGAAGGCTGCAGCGAGGTCGGGGGGCTGTTCCTCCATCCCAACGAACGCGCCGGCGGTCTCGGCCTGCTGCTGGCGCGCAGCCGCTACCTGTTCATCGCCATGCACCGCGCCCGCTTCGCCGACCGCGTGCTGGCCGAGCTGCGCGGGGTGCAGGACGAGCGCGGCGGCTCGCCGTTCTGGGACGGCGTCGCCGGGCGGTTCTTCGGCATGACCTTCCAGGAAGCCGACTATTTCAACGCCATCAACGGCAACCAGTTCATCGCCGACCTGATGCCCAAGCACCCGGTCTACGTGGCGATGCTGAACGACAGCGCGCGCAGCGCGATCGGCGTGCCGCATCCGTCGGGCCGCGCGGCGATGCGCATGCTCGAGGAAGAGGGCTTCGCCTTCGAGGGCTACGTCGACATCTTCGACGGCGGGCCGACGATGACCGCCGCGACCGACCGGGTCAGGAGCATCGCCGGCGCGCGGCAAAGCACAGTGGTCCGGACCGATTGCCGCAAGGGCGACAAGGTGCTGCTGGCCGCGGGGCACCTGGCGGGGTTCCACAGCTGCTACGGCGCGTGCGAGGCGGCGGACGGCGGCATCGCGATCGATGCGCTGGCGGCCGAGCTGCTCGACGTGCGGCCCGGGGACAGCGTGTGGAGCGTCGGGCGTTGACCCTGACTACGCCGTTTCGTTCGCTTCGAGCGAGGTCGAGAACCCTTGCCCGGCGCGTGTCGGCTTCGCTCGACACGAACGGGGGCGGGGCGTGAGCCTCCGCGAGATCAATTTCGACGGCATCGTCGGCCCGAGCCATAATTACGCCGGGCTCAGCCTCGGCAACCTCGCGGCGACCGCGCATGCCGGCGATGTCTCATACCCACGCGCCGCCGCGCTGCAGGGGCTGGCGAAGATGCGCGGCAACCTGGCGCTGGGGCTGGCGCAGGGCTTTTTCATCCCACTCCCCCGCCCCGATGCGCGGTGGCTGGAAGCGCTGGCCCACGGCGCCACGCTCGATCCGGTGCTGCTCGCCGGCGCGTGGTCGGCCTCGGCGATGTGGACCGCCAACGCCGCCACCGTCTCGCCGGCGCCCGACACCGCCGACGGGTGCTGCCATCTCACCGTCGCCAATCTCGTCACGATGCCGCACCGGGCGCACGAATGGCCCGACACGCTGCGCCAGTTGCGGCTGGCGTTCGCACACGAGGCCTTCGCGGTGCACGAGCCGGTGCCGCCGTGCTTCGGCGACGAGGGCGCCGCCAACCACATGCGGCTGACGGCCGCCCACGACGCGCCGGGCCTCGAGGTCTTCGTCTACGGCCGCGGCGGCGGGCCCTTCCCGGCGCGCCAGCACGAGCAGGCCGGGCGCGTCGTCGCCCGGCGGCACGGCCTCGATCCCGAGCGCGTGCTGTTCCTCGAGCAGTCGCCCGAGGCCATCGCCGCGGGCGCGTTCCACAACGACGTCGTCGCCGTGGCCAACGAGCGCGTGCTGTTCGCGCACGAGCGGGCTTTCGCCGATCCCGACGCGGCCTGGTCGGCGATCCGCGCCCGCTTCCCCGAACTCGAGCCGGTCGTCGTGCCCGAGAGCGCGGTCAGCCTCGCCGAAGCGGTGCGCTCGTACGTGTTCAATGGCCAGCTGGTGACCCTGCCGGAAGGCGAATCGGCGCTGGTGGTCCCGCTCGAAGCGTGGGAGGGCGGCGCGACCCGCGCCTATCTCGACGGCCTGATCGCCGGCAACGGGCCGATTCGCCGTGTCATGCCGGTCGACGTGCGCCAATCGATGGCCAACGGCGGCGGGCCGGCCTGCCTGCGGCTGCGCGTGGTCGCCGATCCGGCGACGGTCGATCCGCGCTTCCTGCTCGACGAAGCCACCGCCGACGCCATCGCGCAAGTCGTCGGCCGGCACTGGCCCGAGCAAATCGACCCGGCCGAACTGGGCCGCGACAGCCTCGCCCGCACGATCACCGCGGCGCGCGCCGCGCTGCTCGAGCGGCTCGATCTGGAACAGCTCGCCTGAAGCCCCGTCGGCGGGGTTTACACCGCCGCTCGCGTTCACCACGCTCGAGCGCGGAACTGCGGCCCTGGCACGATCATTGCTGCCACGGGCGTTAAGAAAGGCAAGCGATGCTGCGCAAGGTCTCCCGGCTGTTCGTGATCAAGACCCGGCTGGAGGCGTTCCTGATCATTTACGCGCTGGCGCTCGGCGCCACCGGCCGCGGCGCGCATTACCTGACGCAGTATCCAGGCTGGATGGGCTGGACGCTGTTCATCGCCTGCAGCGTGGCGGTGTTCATGGCCGGCGCCAAAATCCTCGACTGCCTGAAGTACGAGCGCGCGGCGGAGCGGCCGGCGGGCGGCGGCTAGGCCTTGCCGGCGTAGATCATCCGCCCTTCGCCGAGCGTGTCGATCACCTGGGCGACATCGTCGGGAGCGAACGCGAAGCAGCCTTGGCTGCGGCCGATGCGGCCCTGCCGCGCGGCCATCGCCCCGCTGACGTAATCCGCGCCGTGGATGACGATCGCGCGGTCCATCGCCATGTCGTTCTCGGCGTCGAGCCCGATCAGACGCTGCGAGCGGCCGTGCTGGCCGACGTAGGTGTTGGCCGTCGGGTAGGCTCCGCGCGAGCTGGCGTGGGAGCCGGGCTGGTTCGAGAAACGCTGCACCATGCCGGTGGCGTTCGGGTCCGAGCCGCTGCCGTGGGCGACCAGCCAGCTGCGCTCGATCGTCCTGGTGGCGACGTCGACCACGTGGAACCGCGGCTCGCGCGAGGGCAGCGAGAAGTCGACCACGCCGATCTTGTCGCGCCTGGGCACATGCCCGGAATGCGCCTCGAGCGCGGCGAGCGCCTCGGCGATCAGCGGCGGGAGGTCCTCTCGCGCCGGCGCGGTCTCGGCGAGCGTCGGCGCGGCGGTGGGCTCGGCGGCGGGCATGGCCACGGCGGGAGCCGGCGGCACCGCGGGCGTGGAAACGCATGAGGCGAGCGCCAGGCTCGCGGCGGCGGCGACGACAGCGCCGCGAACGGCGCGAAACGAGAGATTCATGGAGCGACCCCGATCCCGTGAGTGACGACAATCCCGTGCGCCCGCGCGGCTCGCTGGCTGGCGTGTCCGCTGAGCTAGGTCCGCCAGCCCCCCTCCACGCTGCGCGCGGACCGGACTGTCCTCATGGGCGGGTGGGGGATTCTGTTGCTAGGCTCCCCCGGGCCCCCGGTTTCCGATTCTGTTACCCGGTTCGGTCCGAACCGTGCTCAAAACCTTGTAACTTCAGGGCGTTAGCCCCTAGAATTACGCGGCGAGAGCAAGTGCTTCGTTGTCGTTGGCACTTGTGTGTTTTGAGCCTTTAACGGGTTACTCAGCCCGGGCGAAAACAATGCTTTTCAACACACGTCGATCCTTGTTCGGCCCCGTCAGGACCCCCGCCGGAACGGGGATTTTGGTGGAGCCGCCGGGTACTGCCCCCGGGTCCGCTGTGCCTATTGCACACCGCAATTCATCGCCATCTCCGGCCGAAGCCGGCGAGGACCGATATAGGGATTTTCGCCTTAATGGGAAGTGACTGGGAAGGCAGTGGGGCAGTAGGCAGTAGGCAGTAGGGGAATTGTTCGCCGGCGATGACCACACTGCCTACTGCCCACTGCCTGTTGCCTACTGCCTACTGCCTCCTCCGCAACTCGTCCCTGATCTCGGTCAGGAGATCGACCTCGGTCGGGCCCTGTGGCGCTTCCACCTTGTCGCCTTCGATCTCCGCGACGACCTTCTTCACGTAGCGCACCAGCAGGAAGATGATGAAAGCGAGGATCAGGAAGTTGACCACCGCGGTCAGGAACGCGCCGTAGCCGATCATTGCCGCGCCGGCTTCCTTGAGCGCCGCATAATCGCGCAGCGAACCCTGGTAGCCTTCGGGCACTCTCAGCAGCACGAACTGGTTCGAGAAATCGAGCCCGCCGAACACCGCGCCGACCGCCGGCATGATCAGGTCCCCGGTCAGCGAGGTGACGATCGTGCCGAACGCCGCGCCGATGATCACGCCGACGGCGAGATCCATCACGTTGCCCCTGGCGATGAAGGCCTTGAAATCCTGCAACATGGATATCCCTCTCGGCGACCCTTGGGGAGCAGACTGGCAGCGGATGCGTTGAGCCGCAATCGGGCGCTTCTTGAAAGCGTTCTTGCGTGTGCTATCTAACTAACACAGCGCGGCCCACTCCGCGCACCTTGAGGAGGGATTTCGATGTCTCTTTTGACCTCGCTTCGAGTTGCCATCGTTGCCGCCGCCGCGGTGGCTCTGAGTGCGTGCGGCATCAATTCCGTGCCGACCAAGGAAGAAACCGCCAAGGCCCAGTGGGGCAACGTCCAGACCGCGCTGCAGCGGCGGGCCGACCTCATTCCCAACCTCGTCGCCACCGTGCGCGGCGCCGCCGGGTCCGAACGGCAGATCCTGACCGAAGTCACCGAGGCGCGCGCCGACGCGACGCGGATCACGGTGACGCCCGACCAGCTCAGCGACCCCGAGGCGATGGGCCGCCTGGCCGAGGCGCAGTCGCGCCTGACCGTGACCCTGCAGCGCCTGCAGGAAGCCTATCCCGAGCTGCAGAGCCAGGGGCGCTTCGCCGACCTGATGGTGGCGCTCGATGAAGCGAACAACCTGATCAACACCGAGCGGGTCCGCTACAACGACGCCGCGCGCGACTACAACACCGAGATCCGCACGTTCCCGTCGACCATCGCCGCGAACGTAATCTACGGCTCCGACCCGCTGCAGTACTTCGAGGCGGACGAGGCGTCGCAGGCCAATCCGGAAGTCGACCTCGAGAATATCGGCGGAGGGCAAGCTACCGCGCCGGCGGCAAGCAACGACAACGCCGACGACGAGGCCCCGGCGGCCGCGGCGAACTGATCGCGGTCGTCAGGAAACCTGCCGTGCCGGCCGGTCCGCTATTCCTGCGCCGCTTGCTCGCGCTGGTTGGCATGTTGTGGTTGGCGCTCGCCGCCGCAGCGCAGGCGCAGGACTATCCGCGGCGACCGCAAGGCCCGGTCTACGACGGGGCGGACATCATCTCGCCGGCGACCGAGGCGGCGCTCGACCAGCGACTCAGGGACTACAACCGCGAAACCGGGCGGGCGCTGATCGTCGCGACCATCCCCAGCCTCGAGGGAGCGCCGCTGGAAAGCTATGCGACCGGCCTGTTCGCGGACTGGGGCATCGGCGGCGCGGAGCGCGACCAAGGGCTGCTGCTGCTGGTCGCCCGCGACGACCGCAAGATCCGCATCGAGGTCGGCTACGGCCTCCACCCGTACTTCGGCGGGATCATGGCCGGGCGCGTGATCCGCGACCAGATCACGCCGCGCTTCAAGGCAGGCGATTTCGACGGCGGGATCGTCGCCGGCATCGACGCGATCACCGCGCACCTTGCCAAGAGCCCGGAGGAGGCGGCGGCCATCGAGGAAGCCGCGCGCGCGGCCCAGGCTCAGGAGCAGGACAACGGCGAAGGCTTCCCGTTCGGATTCCTCATCTGGATCGCCTTCATCGTGTTCTTCTTCGTTCTTCCCGCCGTTGCCCGCGGCGGGCGACGCTATCGCGGTGGCGGCGGCGTCGGTCAGGCGGTCGGCAACGTCCTGCTGTGGACCGCGGTCAACGCCGCGATGAACAGCGGCCGCGGCGGTGGCAGCAGTTGG
>DASPMY010000043.1:0-51335 GCA_035626815.1 Croceibacterium sp. | reverse complement strand
GGCTATCGGGGTAGCTGAGCAACAGCGACAGGCTCTCCGGCGTGGTCAGCAGAATATGCGGCGGCTTGCTGCGCTGGCGCTTCTTGCGGTCCGACGGCGTGTCGCCGCTGCGGGTCTCGATCCGCAGCGGCAGGCTGAGCTCGTCGACCGGCGTCAGCAGATTGCGCTGCACGTCGTGCGCCAGCGCCTTCAGCGGGGACACGTAGAGCGTATGCAGCCCATCGGGCGGGAGCTCGCCCCGGCTGGGGCAGAAGGCTGCCAGCGTCGGCAGGAAACCGGCCAGCGTCTTGCCCGCGCCGGTGTCGGCGACGAGCAGCGCGTGGCGCCCGGCCTCGCTCGCTGCCAGCATCCCGGCCTGGTGGCGCCGCACGCGCCAGCCGCGGCCGGCGAACCAGGCTTCGAGCTCGGGCGGCAGCGCAGTCATGGCTTGGCCTAGCCCCTTGAGAGGCCGCAGGGAAAGGCCGATGGACTGGGCGCCTGCGTCAGGGTGCCGCGCTGATGCGCCAAGCGGCGCAACTTCTGCTCCCTTTCGGCCGTTGACGCTTCATCCCCCGCGCGACGCGGGGCGCTTCAACTTGAACGAGAGGAATCCAGGCGATGGCAGAGCGAACTTATCGCGGCGGGCGCGACCGTTACGACCGCGAGCGGAACCAGGGCTACGACCGCCAGGCCGAGCAGTTCGACACTACCGAGCAACGCTGGCGCGACAACGAGCGCGGCTACGGCCAGATGGGCGATGGCTGGCGCGAGGAGGACTACGGGCAGTTCGATACCGGCGGCCAATCGTACCGCCGCGAGCGCGCGCGGCAACCGTCGGACTACGCGGGGGACTATCGCGGCGGGCGCTACGAGGCGAGCCCGGGCCGCGGTTTCGGCAGCTTCACCGGCAGCGACTTCGGCGGACGCGACTTCTCGAGCCCCCGCTACACCGCGACCCGCGCGTTCGACAGCGGTGCCGGCAGCCGGCTGGCCGAGGCGCATGGCGAATGGCATGAGGAGCGTGGCGCCACCCCGAGCCGCGAGAACCGCGACTTTCGCGACACCTGGGGCCGCTCCGGCGATGCCCGCGGCGGCCACGAGCGCGGCTTCCTCGAGCGCGCGGGCGACACCCTCGCCGGTTGGCTGGGCGACGAGACGGTGCCCGGCCGCCAGAACTACCGCGGGCGCGGTCCGGCCAACTACTCCCGCTCGGACGAGCGCATCCTCGAGGATGCCTGCGATGCGCTGACCGAGGACTGGGGCGTCGATGCGCGCAACATCCAGGTGAGCGTGGTCAACGCCGAGCTCACCCTCGATGGCACCGTCCCGAGCCGCGACCAGAAGCGGCGCGCGGAGGATTGCGTCGAAGATCTCTCGGGCGTGAAGAACGTGCAGAACAACCTGCGCGTGCAGGAACCGGGCGCCTGGGACCGCAACAACAGCAGCGATTTCACCGGCAGCGAGAGCTAGCCGGCGCCCGGTCGAGCCGGGCAGCGCTGCGAAGGGGCACGCCGCGGCGCGCCCCTTCTTTTTCGGGCGAGTGACTTGCGCGGCAATGGCCGCTCGGCCACGGGCGGGGTCACACCCCGATGGATGCCTTCCTCACCTCCACCATCCTCGTCGCCTTGGCCGAGATCGGCGACAAGACGCAGCTGCTCGCGCTGGTCCTGGCGGCGCGCTACCGCCGGCCCTGGCCGATCGTGCTCGGGATCCTCGCGGCGACGCTGGCCAATCACGCGCTGGCGGCCTGGCTCGGGGCGAGCGCGGCGGCGTGGCTCGCGGGCCCGTGGTTCGGTGCCGCGGTGGCGCTCGGCTTCATCGCCATGGGCCTGTGGACGCTGGTGCCGGACCAGCTCGACAACGACGAGGCGCCGCGCCCGCGCCATGGGGCGTTCCTGACCACGCTGGTCGCGTTCTTCCTCGTCGAGATCGGCGACAAGACGCAGATCGCCACGATCGCGCTCGCCGCGCGCTACGAGGCGGTGCTCGTGGTGACCGCCGGGACGACGCTCGGCATGCTGCTGGCCAACGTTCCGGTGGTCTTCGCCGGCGACGCGCTGATCCGCCGCGTGCCGCTCAAGGCCGTGCGGATCGTCGCCGCGATGGTGTTCGTCGCCATGGGCGTGTGGATGCTGGCGAGCGGGACCCTGCCGCTCGCCTGACGCCCTAGTGCGCGGCCTGGGCGCCGCGCTCGAGCCCGGAGGCGGCGAGCTGCTCGTCGATCTGCTGCAGCAGGCGGTCGAGGCCTTCCGGCGTGCCGCTCTCGGCGCGGGCGACGAGCACGTCCTGGGTGTTCGAGGCGCGCAGCAGCCACCAGCCGTCGGGCGTGGTGACGCGCACCCCGTCGGTGTCGTCGACGCTGATGTCCGTCGGTGCGTCGGGCCCGGCGAGCCGGCGCTTGACCTCCTCGATCGCGGCGAACTTGCGGCTTTCGTCGACCTGGAAGCGCAACTCGGGGGTGTTGAGCATCTCGGGCATGGCGCCCTTGAGCTCGGTGACCGACTTCCCCAGCCGCGCGGAGGCGGCGATCAGCCGGATGGCGGCGTAAAGCGCGTCGTCGAAGCCGTAATAGCTGTCGGCAAAGAAGATGTGCCCGCTCATCTCGCCGGCGAGGGGAGCGCCTGTTTGCTTCATTTTGGACTTGATCAGGCTGTGCCCGGTCTTCCACATCAGCGGCTTGCCGCCGAGCTCGGCGACCCGGTCGAACAGCGCGCGGCTGGCCTTCACGTCGGCGATGACCGTGGCGTTAGGCAAACTCCCTAAGAGATCCTCCGCATAGATCATCAACAACTGGTCGCCCCATATGACGCGGCCTTCGCCGTCGATCGCGCCGATCCGGTCGCCGTCGCCGTCGAAAGCGATGCCGAAATCGAGGTTCTTGTCGGCGACGAGCCGCCGCAAGTCCTCCAGGTTTTCCGGGACAGTGGGATCCGGGTGATGATTGGGAAAATTGCCGTCGACCTCGGTGTAGAGCGTGAAGTGCTCCCCCGGCAGCCGGGCGACCAGCGCCTCCAGCGCCGGGCCCGCGGCGCCGTTGCCCGCGTCCCAGCCGACGCGCAGCTCGGCCAGCTTCGCCTGGTCGAGGCCGGCGAGGCCGCCGAGCAGCGCCTCGACATAGTCGCCGAGGACCTCGACCGTCTCCACGCTGCCCGTGCCGTCGGCCCAATCGCCTTGCGCGGCCAGCCGGCCGATCGTGAGGATGTCCTCGCCGAAAAACGGCCGGCCTTGAAATACCATCTTGAAGCCGTTGTAATTGGCGGGATTGTGGCTGCCGGTTATCTGAATGCCGCCATCTACCTGTTCGGCTGAGGCCTCCGCGTAGTAGAGCATCGGCGTCGGCCCCATGCCGATGCGGCGCACGTCGCAGCCGCTCGACGTCAAGCCTTCGACCAGCGCGTGCTCGAGCATCGGCGAGCTGACGCGCCCGTCGTAGCCGACCGCGACCAGCTTGCCGCCCGCCCGGCGCAGCAATGTCGCAAAGCCTCGCCCGATCGCGCGGGCGTCGTCCGCTCCCAGGGTTTCGCCGATGATCCCGCGAATGTCGTACTCGCGCAGGACCGTGGGGTGGAAGCGGTGGGGCATCAATTCTCCTGGTCGCGGCGGGTGACTTCGTAAGGCAATTCGTCGAGCAGCAGGTCCCGCGCCGCATTCGCCTCGTGCACTTGCCCGTTGCTGCCGCCGCGGTCGGGGTGGACCATCGCCACCAGCCGCTTGTGGGCGGTGACGATCTCGTCGCGACCGGCGGCCGCGGACACGCCAAGGAGCTTGCGCGCGCGGAACACCGCTTGAGCGCGCGTGGTCGTCTTCGGTTCCCACGGCCAGCGGCCGGTGACCAGCTTCCAGCCGAGCACGACGACCGCGGCGAGCAGCAGGAGACGAATCATCAGGCGGCCTCGCTGGCTGGCGGGACACGGCGTCCGGCGATGGGCAAGTGCAGGTTCGCCACCAGCTCGCGCAGCTCCTGCCGCGCGACGAGGTGGCTGGTGCCGAGCTCGCCGAGCTGGCCCTTGTCGAGCAGCGTCAGGCCCGACGGGAACAGCTCGCGATAGATCACCCGCTCCGACAGGCCGTGCGCGACGCGGAATCCGACCCGCTTGCTCAACTCGCCCAGCGCTTGGTCGATGCGCTTCTGGTTGCGCGCATCGATGTGGTGGACGCGGTTACGCACGACGACCCAGTCCATCGCCCGGCGCTGCTCGGCAAGCTGCTTGAGCGCCCGCTTCTTGCGCGCTTCCCAGATCAGCTCGGCGTAGAAGCTGAGGCGGCGGACCTTGAACGTCTCGGCATCGACCTGGCCGATCAGGTCGAAGTCGACGAAGCTGTCGTTCATCGGCGTGACCAGCGTGTCGGCCTGGGTCGCGGCATGGCGCGCGAGCGGGTCGTCGCGGCCGGGGGTGTCGACGACGACGAAATCGCATGGGCCGGTCAGCTCGCTGGCGCGCGCGGCCAGTGCCGCGATGGCCGCCTCCATCTGCTCGACCGAGCCGCCTTCGAACACCGCGAACGCCGCGCCCGGCAGCGCGATGCCGCGGCGCTGCTCGGTCTCGGCGCGATTCTCGAAATAGCGGAACAGCGTGCGCTGACGCGGATCGAGGTCGATCGCCGCCACCCTCGCGCCCTGGTACGCCAGCGCCACCGCGACGTGCACCGCGGTGGTCGACTTGCCGGTGCCGCCCTTCTCGTTGGCGAAGACGATGCGATGGGGACCTTGGGCGGCGGTGGTGATGGCGGGCTCTTTCTCTGTTCCGGAGGGGCGGCTATCGCCTTTCTCCCGGCTCTTATCGGAGGCCCGTGCCCATGCAAACCGTCAAGCGTCTCGCCGAGCTGCGCGCGGCTGTGGACAGCTTGCGGGCGCGAGGCGAGGTGGCGCTGGTGCCGACGATGGGAGCGCTGCACGAAGGCCACCTGACGCTGGTGCGCGAAGCCAGGCGGCAGGCGCCAAAGGTGGTGGTGTCGATCTTCGTCAATCCCACGCAATTCGGCCCGACCGAGGACCTCGCGGCCTATCCGCGCCAGCAGGCCGAGGATTCGCGCCTGCTCGAAGCCGAGGGCGTCGACTTGCTGTGGGCGCCGCCGGTCGCGGAAGTCTATCCCGAAGGCTTCGCCACGACCGTCTCGGTCGCGGGGCTTGGCCAAATCTTGTGCGGCGCCTCGCGGCCCGGGCACTTCGACGGCGTGGCGACGGTCGTCGCCAAGCTGTTCAACCAGGTCCGGCCGGACCTCGCGCTGTTCGGCGAGAAGGACTGGCAGCAGCTCGCCGTGATCCGCCGCATGGCGCGCGACCTCGACCTGACGCAGCCTCTCGCCGAGCGCATCCTCGGCGTGCCGACGGTGCGCGAGGCGGACGGCCTGGCGATGTCGAGCCGCAACCGCTACCTGTCGCCCGAAGATCGCGCCCGCGCCGCCGCGCTGCCGCGGCTGATGCTGAGCGCGATCGACCAGATCGTGGCGGGCAAGGTCGATGACGCGCTCGAGCGGCTCAAGCGGGAATTGCTGGCAGCCGGCTTCGGCAGCGTCGACTACGCCGAGCTGGCCGATGCCGAGACCCTGGCCCCGCTGCGCGCGTTGGACGAGCGGCCGTCGCGCCTGTTCGTCGCGGCGCGCATCGGCGGCACGCGCCTGATCGACAACATGCGGGTGCGGTAGAGCCTGGAGCGGGTGAAGGGAATCGAACCCTCGTCGTAAGCTTGGAAGGCTTCTGCTCTACCATTGAGCTACACCCGCCCGGGAGGCGCGCGAATGCCACCGAGCGGGGGCGCGCGTCAAGCCGGGTCAGTGGCCCGGGAAATCGACCAGCGCCCAGGGTTCGACGCCCGCCGCCCGCAGCGCGTCAGCGCCGCCTAGGGCGGGCAGGTCGATCACGAACAGCGCTCCGTCGACCGTCGCGCCGGCGCGGCGCAGCAGCTCGGCCCCGGCCAGCGCCGTCCCGCCAGTGGCGATCAGGTCATCGACCAGCAGCACGCGCGCGCCGGCGCGGATCGCGCCGGGATCCAGCTCGATCCGGCCGGCACCGTATTCGAGCGCGTAGTCGATGCCGATCGCCGGCACGGGCAGCTTGCCGGCCTTGCGCAACGGCACGAAGCCGAGGCCCAGCCGCGCGGCGATCGCCGCGCCGAAGATGAACCCGCGCGCCTCGATGCCGGCGACGGCCGCGGCGTTGGCCGCGCGCGCCCGCTCGGCCAAGTGGTCGATCGTCGCCGCCAGCCCTGCGCCGTGGGCAATGAGGGTGGTGATGTCGCGGAACTGGATGCCCGCGGCGGGGAAATCCGGGACCGTGCGGATCAGCGCCTTGATATCGTCAGGGCTCAATCCTTGCGCCGCTTCGGGGTGACCGGCGCCCACACCTGCTTCTTGGCCAGCCACGCGAGCACGGTGGCGAAGATCAGGAATCCGAGCACCGCCCAGCCGGTTTGCTTGCGCTTCACCAGCGACGGCTCGGCGGTCCAGGTTAGGAACGCCGCGACGTCCTTGGCCATCTGCTCGCGGGTGGCCTGGGTCCCGTCGGCGTAAGTCACCTGGCCGTCGACGGCGATCGGCGGCGGCATCGCCAGGTTGAGGTTCGGGAAGTACGGATTGTAATAGAGGCCGGTCGGAGTCTTCGCATCGGGGAATTCGGCGAGCAGCTCGGCCGGCTGCTCCTGGTACCCGGTCAGCAGCGAATAGACGTAAGCGGCGCCATCGTGGCGCGCCTTGGCCATCAGCGACAGGTCGGGCGGCACCGCATTGTTGTTGGCCGCGGCGGCCATCACGTCGTTGGCGTAAGGCGACGGGAAGTAGTCGGTCGGCGTGCCCGGGCGGGTGTTGGCCTCGCCGGTGACCGGGTCGATCCCGGGCACGGTCCACTGCGCGGCCGCGCCTTTCACCTCGGCCTCGCTGTAGCCGAGCTGCGCCAGATCGCGGAACGCCACGTGCCGGATCGAATGGCACGCCGAGCACACTTCCTTGTACACCTGATAGCCGCGCTGCAGCTGCTGCAGGTCCCACTTGCCGAACGCGCCGTCGCTGGCGAGGTGCAGCTCCTTCGGCGCGCGGTGAAACTCGTGCTCGGCGGTCTCCTCGACCAGGTAGCCCTGATCGACGACCGCCGCCGCGCCCCAGCCGAACGCCCACAGCACCACCACGGTGAAGCCGAGACCAATGAGTATGCCGATCAGCCGGATCATTGCGTAATCTTTCCGTTGTCCCCGCGCTCAGGTGGCCGGCGTGGTGTTTTCGCCGAGCACCGCCTTCTTGTCCGAGCCGAGCACGGCTTCGGTGATCGAGAACGGCAGCGGCTCGGGCCGTTCGACCATCGAGACGATCGGCAGGATGACCAGGAAGTGCAGGAAGTAGTAGGCGGTGGCGATCTGGCTGAGCATCACGTAGGGCTCCTCCGCCGGCGCGCCGCCGCACCAGAACAGCACCGCCATCGCCGGGATCAGCCCGAACCAGAAGAACTTGCGGAACGCCGGGCGGTAATGGCCCGAGCGCACCGGCGACTTGTCGAGCCACGGCAGGAAGAACCACACCACGATGGAGGCGAACATCGCCAGCACGCCCCACAGCTTGGCCGGCAGGATGAAGTCGACGGTGAACGCACGCAGGATCGCGTAGAACGGCCAGAAATACCATTCGGGCACGATGTGCGCCGGGGTCGAGAGCGGGTTGGCCGGGATGTAGTTGTCCGGGTGGCCGAGCGCGTTCGGCTGGAAGAACGTCAGCGCGCAGAACAGGATCAGGAACACGCCGAGCCCGAAGCCGTCCTTGGCCGTGTAGTACGGGTGGAACGGCACGGTGTCGCTCTCGCTCTTCACCTCGACCCCGGTCGGGTTCGACGAGCCCGGGATGTGCAGCGCCCAGATGTGCAGGATGACCACCCCGACGACCACGAACGGCAGCAGGTAGTGGAGGCTGAAGAAGCGGTTGAGCGCGGCGTTGTCGGGCGCGTAGCCGCCGAGCAGCCAGATCTGGATCGGCTCGCCGACCAGCGGGATCGCGCCGAACAGCCCGGTGATGACCTTGGCGCCCCAGAAGCTCATCTGCCCCCACGGCAGCACGTAGCCCATGAACGCGGTCGCCATCAGCAGCAGGAAGATGACCACGCCGAGCAGCCAGATCATCTCGCGCGGCGCCTTGTACGAGCTGTAGAACAGCCCGCGGAAGATGTGCAGGTAGATCACCACGAAGAAGAAGCTGGCGCCGTTGGCGTGGGCATAGCGCAGCGCCCAGCCCCAGTTGACGTCGCGCATGATGTGCTCGACCGAGTTGAACGCCACGCCGGCGTTGGCCGCGTAGTGCATCGCCAGGACGATGCCGGTGACGATCTGCAGCACCAGCGCGAAGCCGGCGAGCACGCCGAAGTTCCACATGTAGTTGAGGTTGCGCGGCACCGGGTAGCCGGCGCCGACGGCGTTGTAGACGAGGCGCGGCAGAGGCAGCTTCTCGTCGAGATAGCGCATGAAAGGCGCCTTGGGTTCGTAGTGCCGGGCCCAGGGGAAGCTCATCGTCTCGTCTCCCGCCTCACCCGACCACGATCTTGGTGTCGGAGGCGAATGTGTATTCGGGAACTTCGAGGTTCTTCGGCGCCGGGCCTTTGCGGATGCGGCCCGCGGTATCGTAGTGCGAGCCGTGGCACGGGCAGAAATAGCCGCCGAACTCGCCGCGGTTCTCGCCTTCGCCGGCGCCGAGCGGCACGCAGCCCAGATGCGTGCACACGCCCATCGTCACCAGGATGTTGCCGTGGCCTTCCTTGGTCCGCTCGAGCAGGGTCTGCGGATCGCGCAGGCTGTCGACCGGCACCGCCTCGGCCGCCTGGATCTCCTGCGGCGTCAGGTGGCGGACGAACAGCGGCTGCTTGCGGAACACCGCCTTGACCGCCATCCCCGGCTCGATCGCGGCGATGTCGATCTCGGTCGAGGATTCCGCCAGCACGTCCTTCGACGGGGCCATCTGGGCAATCAGCGGGACGAGCGTGGCGACGCCGCCGACGCCGGCCGTGGCGATCGCGGCGATGTTGATGAAATCGCGGCGGCGCACCCCTTCCCCGACGGCCAGCGCTTCGGGTTCCGCGTTGCCAGTGGTGGTTGCCATTGCCTTGCCTTGCCTGCCGGCCCCGTGGGCGGCAGCCCGGACGCGGAACCGTAAGAAACTGGACCTGTCGCGCGCCGAACCGAGGCCTCGGGGCGGCGACTTGGCGGGCTGATAGACGAGCGGGACGGCCATGCCAACAGGCATTTTGGCGGCGATTTTGACCCCTTAGCCGGCCACTCCGACCAGCGAGATTTGCCGGCCGTAAGTGGGCTCGCCGCGATGCGACGCGCGGCGATAGGAGAAGAACCGGCTTTCGTCCGCATAGGTGTCGAGCGCGAGAGGGTCGATGCGGCCGACCCCCGCGGCGCCGAGGCGAGCGGCGATGTAGCCTTCGAGATCGAATTGCCAGCGTTCGGCCCGGCCAGGCGCGAAGAAGCGCTCGTCGGCGGCATCGAAATGGCGCCGGAAGGCGGCGTCGACCTCATAGCTCGCCTGGGCGATCGCCGGGCCGATCGCCGCCGCGATCCGCGGCCGAGCGGCCCCGAGCCGCTCCATCGCCGCGATCGTGTTCTCGATCACGCCGCCGTGCGCGCCGCGCCAGCCGGCATGGGCGGCGCCGACCACGCCGGCCTCGCCGTCGGCGAACAGCACCGGCGCGCAGTCGGCGGTCAGGATGCCGAGCACGACGCCGCGCCGGGCGGTGACCATCGCGTCGGCGCGCGGGCGCTCGGCGTGCCGCCAGGGCGCATCGACCTCGACCACGTCCGGAGAATGGACCTGGTACACGGTAGCGAGCTGGGCGCCGGGCAGCACGGCCATGACGGCGCGGCGGCGATTCTCGGCGACCGCTTCGGCGTCGTCCTCGGCGCCGTGGCCCGCGTTCAGGCCGGCTATCGTCCCCGTGGAGACGCCGCCGCGCCGCCCCAGAAAGCCGTGCGGGACGCCGGCGAGCGCCGCCGAGCGGATGACCTCGACTGGCTCAACCAAGGCTGCGCGTCACCTGCTCGCCCGTGTCGCGGCTCAGCTTCGGCGCCGCGGCGATGCGCTCGAGCTCGGCCCGCATCAGCGCCGCACGGACCGGCTCGGTCCGCCGCCAGCGGCCGAGCGGCGGCACGAACCGCGCCGCGGTCTGCGGATTGAGCGGATCGAGCGCGAGGATCAGGTCGGCGATCAGCCGGTAGCCTTCGCCGCCTTCGGCGTGGAAGCCGTGCGGCGCGCCGGTGAACGCCATGTACAGCGAGCGCACCCGGTTGGGATTGCGCAAGGTGAAGTCGGGATGCTCGGCGAGCGCCTTGACGTGCTCGAGCACCTTCGGGTGCAGCGATTGCGCCTGAATGGCGAACCACTTGTCGATGACGAGGTCGTTGCCGCGGTAGCGGTTGTAGAAGTCGAGCAGCTTGTGGGTGCGCTCCGGCGTCTCCAGCCCGGCGAGGACCATCAGCGCGCCCTGGCGGTCGGTCATGTTGTCGGCCGCGGCGTATTGCGCCGCGGCGATCTCCGCGGCGCGCGCGGGCGTGCCGGCGGCGAGGAAAACCAGCGCCTGCGTCTTGAGCTTGCGCGCGCCGCGGGCCTTGGCGTCGAGGCCGTAGAGCAGCGCGCTCGCCCGCTCGTGCAGCGCGACCAGCTCCGCCTCCAGCGACCGGCCGAGCCAGCCCTTGAGCGCCTCGCGTTCGCGATGAATCGCCGCCGGGTCGGCCACCAGCATCTGCTCGGCGAGGTAGGACTGGCCGGGCAGGATCATCAGCTCGCCGCGCATCAGGTCGTCGAGCGCGTCGTCGCCGAGCACCGCGGCCAGGGCCGTGCGGATGGCTTCGCGCCCGGCCCCCCGCTCGGCCTCGCCGAGCGAGCCTTCCGCGGCGTCGCGCAAGTGGCCGACGATGAGGTCCTGCATCGCTTCGTAGCGGGCGAACGGATCGTCGTCGTGAGCGGCGAGGAACACGAGCTCGTCGAGCGACACGTCGTGCTCGATCGCCACCGGCGCGGAGAAGCCGCGGTTGAGCGACAGCACCGGCGGCTCGGCGAATCCGGTGAAGCTCAAGCTCGCCTGGGCCTGCTCGAGCATAACCAGTTGTTCGCCCTGGTGTTTTCCGGTCTGCCGGTCGAGCAGCGCGAGGCGCAGCGGGATCGGCATCGGCTTCTTGTCGGGCTGGCCGGGCGTCGGCGGCACGTCCTGCCTCAGCTCGACCGTGGCGGTGTCGCCGTCGTGGACGAGCCTGACCGACACCTTGGGCGTGCCGGCCTGCGCATACCACAGCCGGAAACGCGACAGGTCGAGCCCGGCGCCGTCCTCGATCGCGCTGACGAAATCCTCGCACGTCGCCGCCTGCCCGTCGTGGCGCTCGAAATAGAGGTCGCAGCCGGCGCGGAACCGCTCGGGGCCCGCCATCGTGCGCATCATGCGGATGACCTCGGCGCCCTTGTTGTAGACGGTGGCGGTGTAGAAGTTGGAGATCTCGCGGTAGCTGTCGGGGCGTATGGGGTGCGCCAGCGGCCCGGAATCCTCGGGGAACTGCACCGCGCGCAGCACGCGCACGTCCTCGATCCGCTTGACCGGCGCGCTGCCCATGTCCTGGCTGAACAGCTGGTCGCGCAGCACCGTGAAGCCTTCCTTGAGGCTGAGCTGGAACCAGTCGCGGCAGGTCACCCGGTTGCCCGACCAGTTGTGGAAGTACTCGTGGCCGATCACGCCCTCGATGGCGTCGTAGTCGCCATCGGTGGCGGTCTCGACGTCGGCCAGGACGTACTTGGTGTTGAAGACGTTGAGCCCCTTGTTCTCCATCGCCCCCATGTTGAAGTCGCTGACGGCGACGACGTTGAAGCTGTCGAGGTCGTACTCGCGACCGAACGCATCCTCATCCCACTTCATCGCCCGCTTGAGCGAATCCATCGCGTGCTGGGTGCGCGCTAGATCGCCTTCGCGGACCCAGATGGCGAGATCGACGTCGCGCCCGGACATCGTCGTGAAGCTGTCGCGGTTGGCGACGAGGTCGCCGGCGACGAGCGCGAACAGATAGCACGGCTTGGGCCACGGATCGTGCCACTCGGCCCAGTGCGTGCCGTCGCCGTTGTCGCCCGCCGCCTCGCGGTTGCCGTTGCACAACAGCACCGGGAAGGCGTCCTTCGGCCCGGTCATCCGCACGCGGTAGGTCGACAGCACGTCGGGCCGGTCGGCGAAGAAGGTGATGCGGCGGAAGCCTTCGGCCTCGCACTGCGTGCACAGCATGCCGTTCGAGGCGTAAAGGCCCATCAGCTGGGTGTTGGCGGAGGGGTCGATCTCGGTGGTGACCTCGACCTGGTGGGTCTCGCCCGGCAGCGGCACCATCAGGTCGCCGCCGTCCAGGCTCCAGCTGTTGATCGCCTCGCCGTCGACCCGGACCTCGAGCGGGGCCAGCCCGTCGCCGTTGAGACGGATGAACGGGCTCGCCGGCGCCTTCGCGTTGCGCTGCACGGTGAGCGCCGCGCGGACCCGGGTCTTCGTCAGCCCGAGATCGAACGCGAGCGCGACCTCGGGCACCAGCCACGGGAACGGCGCGTAGTCCTGCCGGCGGATCGGGCGCGGCTCCTTCGGCTCGGGCGCGGCGTCGGCCATCTCGGGATTGCCGTCGGGGGTCGAGGGCGTGCGGGCGATGTCCATGCGAGCCTCCTAGGCGCTTTCGCTGCGCGGTCCAGCCGGTACAACGCCGGCGTGGCGCATCTGTTCATCTTCGGCCTCGGATACTCGGCGAAGCGCATCCGCGCCGCGATGGAAGCGCGCGGCTGGCGGGTAACCGCGACCGGCGCGGCGGGCGAGCTGGCGTTCGACGACGAGGCCGCCGTGCGCGCGGCGCTCGGCGCGGCGAGCCACGTGCTCTCCTCGGTCCCGCCCGGCGACAGCGGCGACCCGGTGCTGGCGCGCTACGGCGATGGGCTGACGCACGCGTGGCTCGGCTACCTGTCCTCGACCGGCGTCTATGGCGACACCGGCGGCGCGTGGGTCGACGAAAGCGCGCCCGCGGACGGCGGGCGCCGGGCTCCGCGCGGCGAGGCGGACTCAGCCTGGCTGGCGCGCGGGGCCCGGGTGTTCCGGCTGCCCGGGATCTACGGTCCCGGGCGCAGCGCGCTCGATCGTGTCGCCGCGGGGACCGCGCATCGCATCGACCTGCCGGGCCAGGTGTTCAGCCGGGTGCACGTCGACGACATCGCCGCGGGCGTGGCCGCCGGGCTCGACGCGCCGCCGGGGGCCTACAACATCGCCGACGACCGGCCGGCGAGCCAGAACACGGTCGTCGAGGAAGCCTGCCGCCTGCTCGGCGTGGCGCCGCCGCCGCTCCGGACGCTCGCCGAGGCCGGCCTGCCGCCGCCGGCCCGCGCGTTTTATGCCGAGTACCGCCGCGTGGCCAACGGCAAGGCCAAGCGCATGCTCGGCTGGCGTCCGCTCTACCCGACTTATCGGGAGGGGCTTGCGGCAATCGTCAGACGGACTTCGCCCTGAGCGCGATCAGCAGGCCGACGAGCGACATCGCCGCCCCCGCCGCGGCCAGCGCCGACCAGCGGTAGCCTTCGAGCAGCGTCGACAGCCCCATCGCCACGATCACCACCAGCACGTTGTGATAGGCCGCCCGGCCGGCCCCGATCTCGCGGATCAGCCGGTAATAGAGCGGGAAAGTGACCACCGAGCCGGCGAACGCGAGGTAGGCGGTGCCGAGCCAGTACTGCCCGTCGGCGGGCAGGACCGGCGGCCCGGATGTCGCCGCCGCCACCGCGCCGTCGATCAGCGTGCCATAGAGCATCGCCCAGGCGATCAGCGTCATCAGCGGGACCCGGCGGCCGGTCTCGCCCGCCTGGACGACGTTCGAGATCGACGCGGCGAGCATCGCCCCGAGCGCCAGCCAGATGCCGAGCCCGACGTCGCCGCCCAGCCGGGTCTCGCGCGCCTCGTTGAGCAGCAGCAAGGCGATCCCGCCGATCGCAACCGCGCTGCCGAGCATGAAGCGCGCCGTGATCGGCTGGCCGAGCAGCGCCCGGCCGAGCACCGCGTTGGGGACGATCATCAGCCCGATCATCACCGCGACGATGCCGGAGGTGAGGTGCAGCTCGGCTTGGTAGACGAGCATGTAGTTGCCGCAGAACTGCGTCAGCCCGATGACCAGCGCGAGCAGGTGCGCCGGCTTCGGCATCCGCAGCGCGTTGCCGGTCGCCATCGCCAGCGCGAACATCCCCAGCGTCGCCAGGACGAAGCGCCAGGCGACCGACCACGCCGGCGGAACGCCGTCGATCTGCCCGGTGATGACGAACCAGGTCGAGCCCCAGATCAGCGAGATCGTCAGGAACGGCAGCGCGACGCGCGGCCGCAGCAGCGCGTGCGGCGGCGCCGGGCCGCTCACAGGGCTTCGATCGCCCGGGCGAGCCCCCGCGTATCGTCTTCGCGCGTATCCCACGCGGCGACGAAGCGCGCGGCGTCGGGGCCCCAGTCGTAGAAGCCGAAGCCTTGCGCGCGCAGCGCCTCGCGTTCGCTGGCGGTGCAGCGCAGGAACACTTCGTTGGCCTCGACCGGATGGAGCAGCCGCCCCCCGCCCGCGCCGGCGATCTCGGCCGCGGCGGCGTTGGCCGCGCGGCCATTGGCGAGCCACAGGTCGCCGTCGAGCATCGCCAGCAGCTGCGCCGCCAGGTAGCGGCCTTTCGACTGCAAGTGCCCGGCGCGCTTGCGGCGGTAGCGCGCGACGTCGGCCAGCGCCGGATCGAAGAACACGATGGCTTCCGCGTTCATCGCCCCGTTCTTGACGCAGCCGAAGCTGAGCGCGTCGAGGTCGCCGCACGCCTCGGCGGGGGCGCAGTCGAGGAACGCGACGGCGTTGGCGAACCGGGCACCGTCGACGTGCAGCTTGAGGCCGCGCCCGCGCGCCAGCGAAGCCAGCGCCGCCAGCTCGTCGGGCCGATAGCAGCGCCCGTACTCGCTCGCCTGGGTCAGCGACAGCGCGTGAACCTGGACCTGGTGAACATCGTCGCGGATCGCGCCGAGCGCCGCGCCGACCGCCTCGGGCGCGAGCTTGGCCCCCTCGCCCTCGACCAGCACCAGCTTGGCGCCGTGGAGGTAGAAGCCCGGCGCGCCGGCTTCGTCCATCTCGATGTGCGCCTCGCGGTGGCACAGCACCGCGCCGTGCGGCGGGACCATCGTCGCCAGCGCGAGGCAGTTGGCGGCCGTGCCGGTGGCCACCCACAGCACCGCGACCTCGCGCCCGAACAGCGCGCCGAACGCCTCGTCGAGCCGGCGGCTCAAGGCGTCGGTGTCGTACGGCGTGTCGGCCGTGTCGGCCCGGCGCAGCGCCTCCCACACGAGCGGATGGACCGCGGCGGCATTGTCGGACAGGAACTGCATGCGGAACGCCATGGCTTGGCGGCGAGTTCGAGGCAAGAAGGAGACGTTGATGGCCGAGGCCCTCGAGATCACCCGCACCGACGAGACCACGCATGGCGCCTATCGCGCCGAGCTGCCGGGAAGCGATCGGCCGGCGGTGCTGACCTGGCGCGCGCTCGGCCCGCTGCGCGTCGCCAACCACACCTTCGTCCCGCCCGAGATGCGCGGCCGCCAGGTGGCGCAGCAGCTGGTCGAGGCGCTCGTCGCCGACGCTCGCGCACAGGGCTTCCGCATCGTCCCGCAGTGCAGCTACGTCGACGCGCTGTTCAAGCGCCATCCGGAGTGGAGCGACCTGCTCGCCGGCGACTGATGCTCCAGCCGCGCAGGCGCGAGAAATCGACCGCGGCGATGCTGGCGAGGACGCCCTCGCGGATCAGCCACGCGTCGCCAAGCGGGATGCCGTGCAACGCCAGCGTGCCGCCGGCCACGCCGAAATGGACGTCGGCATAGCCGCGGCGCCGGGCCAGCGGCCCCTGGGCGATCTCGACCGACTGCAGCTTGACCCGCGAGGCGATGTCGTGCCGCGGCGCCAGCCAGCCGCGGCGGACGTAAAGCCGCTCGCCATCGATGGCGTGGCGGTCGTGGCGGGAGAGGAAATGCTGCCGCACCGCGAGGAACGCCGCCACGAGCCCGAGCCCGCCGGCCACGACCAGCGGGCCCGGACCGGTCGCCTCGGGCAGGAGCGGGTGCACGGCCAGCAGCGCGACGGCGAGCAGGCCCGGTAGCAAGCCCCCGATCAGCGCCCGGTCGAGGCGATAGCGCGGGCTCGGCCGGTGCCAATGCGTCATCCCGTCGGGCAGGTCGAACCCGGCGACGCGGATGACCGGGGCGATCTCGCTCATGTGCGCGAACGGGACGACGACCTGGCTGCGCGACTTGGCATCGGTCGCCAGGCTGACCACCTCGAGCCCGTGCCAGCCGAACCGGCGGCGGACGATGCCGGTGGTAACCTTGAGCGCTTGCACGCGGTGGATCGGCATGACCGCGTCGGTCCGGGTCAGCAGCCCGCGGCGGCGGCGCAGGCCCTTGGGCGTATCGTCGAGCCGGAAGCCCCAGTCGCGCAGCACGGTGCGGCCGACGCCGGTGACGAGCCCGAGCAGCGCCAGCGCCGCCAGCGCCAGCGCGGCGCCGATCGCCTGCGCGGCCACGCCGAGCTCGGCGAAGCGGTGGCTGGGACCGGCGAGCAGCCTGAACCACTGGTCGAAGTCCCAGATGTCGAACGGCAGCATGAACTCGAACTGCTGCGCCACGCCGCCGAGCACGGCGAATACGACCAGCGAGAACTCGAACAGCCCGAAAGTCAGCAGGCGCTTCAGGTCCATCGCGAACAGCGGGCGGGACTGCTCTTCGGCGGGCGCGGCGGCTTCTCCGGCCGGGACGGGCTCGCCGCTCTTGCGCGCGCGCACCGCCTCGCGCAGCGCTTCGGCCTCGGCGGTGGTGACGAACCGTATCCGCGCCTCGTCCTTGCCCCCGGCGCCGGTCTCGAACTTGACCTCGACCATGCCGAACAGCCGTGGGACCAGCGACTGCACGAGGCTGACGTCCTGGATGCGCTCGTAAGGCACCGAGCGGGCCGTGCGGCTGAACAGCCCGCGCTCGACGCGAATGTCGGTTTCGCCGAGACGATAGCGGAAATGGCGCCAGGCGATCCAGCTGAACAGAACCGTCAGGCCGAACATCGCCGCGACCATCGGCGCCAGGAAGATCAGGCCGAGGCTCTGGGTGCCGAACGCCACCGCCACCATCGCCACCAGCATCTGGCGCAAGTTGACGATCGCCCCGACGAGCAAGCCGCGCGGGCTGGTGCGCCGCCAATCAGTGGCCCCGGGCTGCGCGGATTCGCTCACATCGTCTCGCGCTTGACGTGCGCGCGGATTTCCTCGCGCATCGCCATCGCGTCATCGTGGTCGAGCCCCGGCAGCGAGACCGAGGCGTTGTGGTTGCCGGCGGTGTGCAGCACCAGCGTGGCGAGGCCATAGCCGCGCTCGACCGGGCCCTGGTGGACGTCGATGTGCTGCACCCGGCCGAACGGGACCACGGTGTCCGAGCGGAACACCAGGCCGCGGACCACGCGCAGCCGGTCGGCGCCCAGCTGGTAGCCGCGCGCGTGGTAGCGGCGCAGCGGGGCGCGGACGATCAGCCACAACGCCAGCAGGCCGACCGGGACGAGGAATGCGCCGCGCGGCAGCACGCCCGAGAGCTCGAGCACGAGCGCGGCGATCACGAACGGCAGGGTGAACAGCAGCGTGCCAAGGCGCACGACCTTGACGTAGTTGGGATGCAGCGGCGTCAGCCGGTCCCCGTCCTCCTGGGCCCCATCCATGGTGCGCTACATGGACAATACACCGGCCGAAAGCAAGTGTCGCGGGAGGCGGAGAATGGTGCTGCTGGAGAGGATTGAACTCTCGACCTCACCCTTACCAAGGGTGCGCTCTACCACTGAGCTACAGCAGCAGCCGGAATTGAGGCGCGCGCCATTGGCTATCGGGGTGCTCTTGTCAAGGACGCGCGGCCGCGGCAGGCAGGCGGCCATGACCGAGCGGGACGGCAAGGCGACGCGCGAGGAGCGGCTGGCGGCCAAGCTGCGCGAGAACTTGCGCCGCCGCAAGGCGCAGGCGCGCGCGATCGACGACCGGGGCAGCGCCCTTCCCAAACCGCCGGAGGAAAGCTAACGCGCGGGGCTCCCGCTGTCAGGAGCGCCCGGTGCCGACCCTCATCCTCGTCCGCCACGGCCAGAGCCAGTGGAACCTGGAGAACCGCTTCACCGGCTGGTGGGATGTCGACTTGACCGAGAAGGGCGTCGCCGAGGCGCGCGCGGCGGGCGAGCTGCTCGCCGCGAAGGGCCTGCTGCCGACCTGCGCGTTCACCTCGGTGCAGACGCGGGCGATCAAGACGCTGCACCTGGCGCTCGAAGCGTGCGGCCGGCTGTGGATCCCCGAGACCAAGGACTGGCGGCTCAACGAGCGCCACTACGGCGGCCTCACCGGCCTGAACAAGGCCGAGACCGCCGCCAAGCACGGCGACGAGCAGGTGCATCGCTGGCGGCGCAGCTTCGACCTGCCCCCGCCCGAGCTCGAACCCGGCGGGCCCTACGACCTCGCCGCCGACCCGCGCTACGCCGGCATTGCGATCCCCGCCACCGAGAGCCTGAAGCTGACGATCGCGCGCGTGCTGCCGTACTGGGAAAGCGCCATCCGGCCGGTGCTGGCGCGCGGCGAGACAGTCATCGTCTCGGCCCACGGCAACAGCTTGCGCGCGCTCGTCAAGCACCTCTCGGGCATTTCCGATGCGGACATAACCGGGCTCGAGATTCCCACCGGCGAGCCGATCGTCTACCCGTTCGACGAGCAGATGCGCGCCGGCGAGCGGCAGTACCTGAAGGACCGCTGAAATGACCGCACCGGTCGCGATCGTCATGGGCAGCCAGTCCGACTGGCCGACGATGCGCTGCGCCGCCGAGGCGCTCGACAAGCTCGAGGTCGCCTACGAGGCGCGCATCGTCTCCGCCCACCGCACGCCCGACCGGCTGTCCGCCTTCGCCAAGGGCGCCGCGGCGGAAGGGTTCAAGGTGATCGTCGCCGGCGCCGGCGGGGCGGCGCACTTGCCCGGCATGGTCGCGGCGATGACCCACCTGCCGGTGCTCGGCGTGCCGGTCGAATCGAAGGCGCTCAAGGGGCAGGATTCGCTGCTGTCGATCGTGCAGATGCCGGCGGGCGTGCCGGTCGGGACGCTCGCCATCGGCGAGCCCGGCGCGACCAACGCCGGGCTGCTCGCGGCGGCGATCCTCGCCACCGCCGACCCGGCGCTGGCCGAGCGGCTCAAGGCGTTCCGCGCGGCGCAGACCGACGGCGTCGCCGAGCGGCCGTCCTGACGGATGATCCCGCCGGGCAGCACGATCGGCATCCTCGGCGGCGGCCAGCTCGGCCGCATGCTGGCGATGGCGGCCGCCCGGCTCGGCTATCGCTGCCACGTCTATTCGCCCGACAAGGACAGCGTCGCCGCCGAAGTGAGCGCCAGGTTCACCGGCGGCGACTGGCACGACCGCGCGGCGCTGGCCGCGTTCGGGCTCGACTGCGCGGTGGTCACCTACGAGTTCGAGAACGTGCCGGTCGCCCCGCTCGCGGCGATTCCCGCCGAGCGGCTGGCGCCGGGCACCCGCGCGCTCGAGATCGCCCAGGACCGGCTGCGCGAGAAGCGCTTCGTCGAGGACTTCGGCGGGCGCCCGGCGGCCTATGCCGCCGTCGACAGCGACGGCGAGCTGCGCGAGGCGATCGAGCGCACCGGCACGCCCGGCATCCTCAAGACCCGCCGCGACGGCTACGACGGCAAGGGCCAGTGGCGCCTCGCCTCGGCGCACGATGTCGACGGCATGCGCGTGCCGAACGCCGGGCTGGTCTACGAGGGGCTGGTGCGGTTCGAGGCCGAGTTCTCGGTCATCCTCGTGCGCGGGCGCGACGGCGAGGTGCGGTTCTGGGATTCGCCGCAGAACGTGCACGAGGGCGGCATCCTGATGCACTCTACGCTGCCCCCGGCAGAGATCGTCGTCGCGCAAGTGGCCGAAGCGCGGCGGCTGGCGCAGGCGGTGGCCGAGGCGCTCAATTACGTCGGCGTGCTCACGCTCGAGTTCTTCGCGACGAGGCAAGGGCCGGTGTTCAACGAGATGGCCCCGCGGGTCCACAACTCGGGCCACTGGACGATCGAGGGCGCGGTCACCAGCCAGTTCGAGAACCATGTCCGCGCGATCTGCGGGCTGCCGCTCGGCGACACCGCCACCGTCGCCGCGCGCGTCGAGATGCACAACCTGATCGGCGACGCGGCCGACGAAGCGCCGCGCGTGCTGGCCGATCCCGCCGCGCACCTCCATCTCTACGGCAAGTGCGAAGCGCGCCAGGGCCGCAAGATGGGCCACCTGACCCGGCTCGGCTGATGGCCCGGGCAAGAACCCAAGCAGTGATCTTCGTCGTCGCGCGGGCCACCGACGGCACCATCGCCAAGGACGGCGACGTGCCGTGGAAGATCAGCGCCGACCTCAAGCGCTTCAAGCGGCTGACGATGGGCCTGCCGATGATCATGGGCCGCAAGACGTTCGACAGCCTGCCGGGCGTGCTGCCCGGTCGCCGGCACATCGTGCTGACCCGGCAACGGGGGTGGAGCGCGCCCGGGGCCGAAGTCGCGCATTCCCTGGAGGAGGCATTCGATCTTGCCGGCGACGGCGCGGTGGCGGTGATCGGGGGCAACGACATCTTCGAGCTGTTCATGCCGCTCGCCACCCGGCTCGAGATCACCGAAATTCACGAGCACACGCGCGGCGACGTGTTCATGGCCGCGCCGGGGCCGGAGTGGCGCGAGGTCGCCCGCGAGGAGCATGCGGCCGAAGCCGGCGACCCTGCGTATGCGTTCGTCAGCTGGGAGCGCGCCGGTTGATCCGCTTCGGCCACCGCGATCCGGTTCCCGAGCCATTGCGCGGCGCGATCGTCGCGCTCGGCAACTTCGACGGCTTCCACCTCGGCCACCAGGCGGTGGTGCGAGAGGCGGTCGAATGGGCGCGGAGCGAAAACCGCCCGGCGATCGTCGCCACCTTCGACCCGCACCCGGTGCGCCATTTCGCGCCGCACGTGCCGTGGTTCCGGCTGACCACGCTCGACCAGCGCGAGGAGCTGTTCGCCGCCGCCGGCGCCGCCGCGATGCTGGTGTTTCACTTCGACGACGCGCTGGCGGCGACCACCGCCGAGGACTTCGTCGGCGAGCTGCTCGCGCGGCACATCGGCGCGGTGGGCGTGGTCACCGGCGAGGACTTCACCTTCGGCCACGGGCGCGGCGGCAACGTCGCGGTGCTCGCCGGCGAGGGCGCCCGGCACGGCATCGCCGCGCGCGCGGTCGCGCCGGTCGCCGAAGGCGGCCTGGCGGTGTCGTCGAGCCGCATCCGCGACGCGCTCAAGGCCGGCGACTGCGAGACCGCCACCCGGCTGATGACCCGGCCGTTCGCGGTCCGCGCGACGGTCCGGCACGGCGACAAGCGCGGACGGGCGATCGGCTTTCCGACCGCCAACATGGAGCTCGGCACCTACCTCAGGCCGCGTTACGGGATCTACGCGGTGACCGGGAAGGTGATCGGCGGCGGCGAAGGGCTGCGGGGCGCCGCCAACCTCGGCATCCGGCCGCAGTTCGATCCGCCGCGCGAGCTGCTCGAGCCGTACTTCTTCGACTTCGACGGCGACCTCTACGGCCGCGAGCTCGAGGTCGCGCTGCACCATTTCCTGCGCCCCGAGGCGAAGTTCGCCGGCGTCGCCGAGCTTCAGGCACAGATGGCCGAGGATTGCGCGCGGGCGAGGGAGCTTCTAAGCGCCGCGCGCCATGACTGAGCAGCGCGACTATCGCGATACCGTCTTCCTCCCGAAGACCAATTTCCCCATGAAAGCCGGCCTTCCGCAGAAGGAGCCGGGCATCCTCGCGCGCTGGGAAGCTGAGGGGCTGTACGAGCAGGTCCGCGCCAGCCGGAAGGGCCGCGAGAAGTTCATCCTCCACGACGGCCCGCCCTACGCCAACGGCGACATGCACATCGGCCACGCATTGAACCACGTGCTCAAGGACATGGTCGTGCGCACCCAGACGCTGCTCGGCAAGGATGCGCCCTACGTGCCCGGATGGGACTGCCACGGCCTGCCGATCGAGTGGAAGGTCGAGGAGCAGTACCGCAAGAAGAAGCTCGACAAGGACCAGGTCCCGGTCGAGGAATTCCGCGCCGAGTGCCGCGCCTATGCCCAGCACTGGGTCGACACCCAGCGCGGGCAGCTGAAGCGGCTCGGCATCGGCGGCGACTGGGACAATCCGTACCTCACGATGCACTTCGAGGCCGAGGCAACGATCGTGCGCGAGCTGCTCAAGTTCGCCGAGAGCGGCCAGCTTTACCGCGGCGCCAAGCCGGTGATGTGGAGCCCGGTCGAGAAGACCGCGCTGGCCGAGGCCGAGGTCGAGTACGAGGACATCACGAGCACGCAGGTCGACGTCGCGTTCGAGATCACCCAGAGCCCTATCCCCGATCTGGTCGGCGCGCACGCGGTGATCTGGACCACCACCCCGTGGACGATCCCGGTGAACCAGGCTTTGGCCTATGGGCCGGACATCGCATATATCCTCGTCGAGCCAATGGTTGGTGGTTCAACGGTCGGCGATCAAAATCTCGATCTTGCAGTCAGAACGCATCCGCTCCGTGAGTTCGTTGGAAAGCGGTTTCTCATCGCTCGCCCGCTACTGAAGCAAATTGAGAACCGGATTGAGGCGGCCTTGGGGACAACCCCTGACGGTGCTCGATTTATGCTGGCGCTTGAGGAGCGAAAGGTCCTCAAAGGCTCCGACCTCGCCGGCACGATCGCCCGCCACCCGATGCATCACCTTGGCGGATTCTATGCCGAGCCGCGGCCGTTCCTGCCGGGCGCGTTCGTCACCACCGACAGCGGCACCGGCCTGGTGCACATGGCGCCGGACCATGGCGAGGACGACTTCGAGCTGTGCCGCGCGCACGGGATCGAGCCGAAGTTCGTGGTCGAGGCCGACGGCCGCTACCGCGCCGACTGGGCGTGGCTGCCGCGCACCGACGAGCGCTCGCTGTCGGTCATCAATCCCAAGTTCAACGCGCCCGATGGGCCGGTTTGCGCGGACCTGCGCGCGGCGGGCGCTTTGCTCAGCGCGTCGGCCGATTACCAGCACTCCTACCCCCACTCGTGGCGCTCGAAGGCGAAAGTCATCTTCCGCTGCACGCCGCAGTGGTTCGTGCCGATGGACAAGCCGCACGCGGTCGAGCCGTTCGAGCGGCGGCCCGAGCAGCGCTGGGACAACGAGGGCGGCGCCCTCGATCACGGCGAGACGCTGCGCGACGTCGCGCTGCAGGCGATCGCCGAGACCCGCTTCGTGCCCGACAAGGGCCGCAACCGGATCGGCAGCATGGTCGAGGGCCGGCCCGACTGGGTGCTCAGCCGCCAGCGCGCGTGGGGCGTGCCGATCACGCTGTTCGTGAACCGCCGAACCGGCGAGTACCTGGTCGATCCCGAGGTCAACGCGCGGATCGTCGCGGCGATCAAGGAAAACGGCGTCGACGCCTGGTCCGACGAGAACGCGCAGGCGCTGCTCGGTAACGAATACCAGGCCGCCGATTACGAGCGCGTGATCGACATCCTCGACGTGTGGTTCGACTCCGGCTCCACCCACGCGTTCGTGCTCGAAAGCGGCCGCTGGCCCGACTTGCAGTGGCCGGCCGACCTCTATCTCGAAGGCTCCGATCAGCACCGCGGCTGGTTCCAGAGTTCGCTGCTCGAAAGCTGCGCCACCCGCGGCCGCGCCCCGTACAGGGCGGTGCTGACCCACGGGTTCACGATGGACGCCGCCGGCAAGAAGATGTCGAAGAGCCTCGGCAACACCGTCGATCCCAACAAGGTGATGGAGGAGTACGGCGCCGACATCATCCGCCTGTGGGCGCTGTCGGTCGACTACACCGAGGACCACCGCATCGGGCCGGAGATCCTCAAGGGCGTCGCCGACCAGTACCGCAAGCTGCGCAACACCTTCCGCTATCTGCTCGGCGCACTCGACGGGTTCAACGACACCGAGACCGTGCACACCGTCGCCGAGATGCCCGAGCTCGAGCGCTACGTGCTGGCGCTGCTCGCCGAGCTCGACGCGAAGCTCAGGCAGGCGGTCGATGACTTCGACTTCAACACCTACACGCGGGCGCTGATCGACTTCTGCAACGAGGACCTGTCGGCCTTCTACTTCGACATCCGCAAGGACCGCCTCTACTGCGACGCGCCGTCCGATCCGGCCCGCCGCGCCTACCGCACGGTGCTCGACACGCTGTTCCACGCGCTGATCCGCTACGCCGCGCCGGTCATGGTCTTCACCGCCGAGGAAGTGTGGCACAGCCGCTATCCCGACGGCGGCAGCGTGCACTTGCTCGAATGGCCCGAGGTGCCTGCGGTGGCGGTCGACGGCGCGCGCTGGGCGGCGCTGCGGGCGCTGCGCGAGCAGGTCACCGAGGCGATCGAGCCGCTGCGCCGCGACAAGGCCGTGCGCTCGAGCCTCGAAGCCGAAGTGACGGTTCCGGTGGACATCGTGCCCGAAGGCTTCGCCGACGGCGAACTCGCCGAACTGTTCATCAGCGCAACGGTTGCCCGCAGCAACGATACCGCAGTGACCGTGCGCAAGAGCGACGACGCCAAGTGCGGCCGCTGCTGGCGGCTGCTGCCCGAGGTGCCCGAGGACGGCGCGCTGTGCGCGCGGTGCGGCGACGCGGTCGCGCGACAGGACGCCGCGGCATGACGTCGCCGTGGCGCAACCGCGGGCTCGGGCTGGTCCTCGCGGCGGCGATCTTCGCCGCCGACCAGTGGAGCAAGTGGCTCGTCACCGGGCCGCTCGGGCTGACGCGGATCGGCGACACGCGCGACCTGCTGCCGTTCTTCGACCTGACGCTGACGCACAACCTCGGCGTCTCGCTGGGAATGTTCGAGGCGAGCTCGGTCGAGATGCGCTGGGCCCTCGTCGCCGTCACCGCCGTGATCGCGCTCGTCGTGCTGGTCTGGCTGCTGCGCGAGCGCAAGGGGTGGGACATCGTCCCGCTGGCGCTGATCCTCGGCGGCGCGCTGGGCAACATCCGCGACCGCTTCACGCTCGGCTACGTGATCGATTTCGCCGACTTCCACATCGGCGATTTCCGCCCGTTCCTGATCTTCAACGTCGCCGACGCGGCGATCACGATCGGGGTGCTGATAATCCTTGCCCGCGCGCTGTTCATGCGCGAGAAACCGCCCGCCCCGCAGGGCGACGACCAGGCGGACCCACCCGCGGAGACATCATCCAATGCGTAAGGCCACACAGATCATCATCGCCGCCGGGAGCACCGCGCTGCTCGCGGCCTGCGGCAGCACCGGCCTCGTCAACCGCGAGCGGCCCGACGAGTTCGCCGTGCAGCGCCAGGCGCCGCTGGTCATCCCCCCCGATTTCGAGCTGACCCCGCCCGCCCCGGGCGCCCCGCGCCCGGCCGAAGGCACCGCCGCGCAGCAGGCGCTCGACGCGCTGTTCGGCGGCCCCGCGCCCCGCAGCGCGGTCGAGACCAGCGCGCTGCAGCGCGCCGGCGAGGCCGCGCCCGGCATCCGCTCGTCGGTCGGCGACGCCGGCACCTACACCGTCGACAAGGGCACCACGACGCGCACGATCATCGCCGCGCCCGAAGGCGACGGCCAGGACGCGCGGGCGGTGATTCCGGGCTGAGAAAGTCCTGGGTAGGCTCTTAAGACCAAACCGCAACTAGTTGGTGCTGGCGCGCGACGCTGTCCTTCGCGGTGGCGTTAGCTGGATTTGAAGATGCTCTCGGTCGATCTTCACAAAGCGTGACACGCGCTCGCGAAATTCCTCTTCCTCTTTGCTATTCGGCGCTAGCTTTTCGTTAGCCGCCGGATCGAGTTGTTCCCTGACCCAAAGATAAGCAGAAGCGCTGTGAACCGTCTCTTCATAGCTGTTCCCGATGTGGAGACTAACGATCATCTTATACTTGTGGTCTGCCCCCATGACCAGGCGGCCGATATCGAAGGTCCTATCGCCCGAAGCACGCTCGAGGGCGACGGTATGGACATAGGGAGCGTGATAATAGACGGGTCCATAATACCCGGCCGGTTCGTCCCCACCGCATGGAGCGGTTTGATGAATCATCTGCCACGGTCTTAGCCGCGACCGGCGGATTTCAATGACCTCCTTGTAGAATCTGACGCGATCAGTGTCGTAAAAGTATGAGTATCCGTACCACTTCCCTAGCAGGACGTCTGACGCGAGAGGAATTGAGCGCAGCAAGCGCCAGCCCGCCCAGATCACGGCAAGCCCGGAGGCCACGCCGCCCAACCAAATCAGGCTGTCGTCGATATTCGCCAGCATTGTCGCCCCCAATTCTTAGTCCCGCACCTCGCTCACCAGCAGCTTGTCGATCTTGCGTCGGTCCATGTCGACGACCTCGAAGCGCCAGCCCTGGCGAGTGAAGCTTTCGCCTTCCTGCGGCAGCTTGCGCAGCACCGAAAGCACGTAGCCCGCCGCGGTGGCGAACTCGCGGTCCTCGGCGAACTCGATGCCGAGGCACTCGGCGAGGGTGTCGGCGGCGAGCGCGCCCGAGACCAGCAGCGAGCCGTCGTCGCGCCGGACGACCATCGGCTCGTCGCCTTCCTCGCGGTGGCTGGCGAAGCTGCCGACGATCGCCGACAGCAGGTCGGCCGGTGTGACCACGCCGTCGAGGTGGCCGTACTCGTCGTGGACCATCGCCATGCCGATGCCCGACTGCTGCAGCATCCGCAGCGCGTCGAGCGCGTCGAGCTGGTCGGGCACCACCGCCGCGCGGTGCATCAGCTCGCGCAAGTGCAGCGCGCGCCCTTCGAGCAGGCAGGCGAGCACCTCGCCGACCTTGACCACGCCCAGCACCTTGTCGGGCGAGCCGTCGGCCACCGGCAGCAGCGAGTGGCGCGATTCGGCGATCGTCCGGCGGACCTCGTCGGGGTCGGCCTCGACGTCGACCCAGTCGACTTCGGTGCGCGGCGTCATCAGCTCGCGCACCGGGCGGTCGGCGAGGCGCATGATGCCCGACAGCATCGCCCGCTCCTGCTCCTCGATCACTCCCGAGTGAGTGGCCTCGGTGAACAGCATGTGCAGCTCCTCGGCGGTCAGCGCGTGCTCGCCGCGGTGGCGGATGCCGAGCAGCCGCATCAACAGGTTCGAGGAAGTGTCGAGCAGCCACACGAACGGCTTGGCGGCGGTGGCGATCCACGCCATCGGGCGCGCCATCGCCAGCGCGATCGGCAGCGCCATGCGCAGCGCAAGCTGCTTGGGCACCAGCTCGCCGATGACCAGGCTGAAATACGTCGTCAGCCCGATCACCAGCACGAACCCGGCGGTCTCGGCGGTGTCGGCCGGCACCCCGAGCGCGGCCATCCGCTCGGCCACCGGGCCGCCGAGCGTGGCGCCCGAGTAGGCTCCGGCGACGATGCCGACGAGGGTGATGCCGATCTGCACGGTCGACAGGAACTTGCCCGGGTCGCCGGCCAGCTCGAGCGCCACCCGCGCCCCGGCGCTGCCGCGGTCGGCGGCCATCCGCAACTGCGCGGTGCGCGCCGAGACGATCGCCAGCTCGGACATCGAGAAGACCCCGTTGAGCAGGATCAGCGCCGCCAGGATGGCAAGATCGGACCAGGGAAAGGGCGACATGGGCGGGGTCCGGCTAGCAGATTAGCGGCGCGAGGCGAAGGGGCGTGCAAGGAACGCGGCCCGCGGCGAGGCGTTTCCCAAGGCCACCCACCCCCCGGGACCGGCTCCGGCCGCTCCCGCGCGGGAGCCTGTCTCAACGGTCAAGGACAATGATAATGAACAAGTCGCGCATCCTCGTCTCCAGCCTGGCCGCGGTCTCGCTGCTCGGCGTTTCCGCCTGCGTCACCGATCCCAACACCGGCGAGCAGCACGTCTCGCGCACCGCCATCGGCGGGGTCGGCGGCGCCGGCCTCGGCTACCTGCTCGGCGGGCTGATCGGCGGCAAGACCGCGCGCATCGTCGGCGCCGGCATCGGCGGCGTCGCCGGCGGCGTGATCGGCTACCAGCTCGACCAGCAGATCAAGGAGCTCGACGAGGCGACCGAAGGCTCGGGCGTCGACGTCACCGAGACGCCCGACGGCACCGGCATTCTCGTCAACCTGCCCGACGTGACCTTCGCGGTCGATTCGACGACCATCAGCCCCAGCTTCCGCGCCGCGCTCGACGAGGTCGCCAACAGCCTGCAGAAGTACCCCAACAGCCTCGTCGACGTGATGGGGCACACCGATTCGACCGGTTCCGACAGCTACAACCTCGATCTCTCGCGGCGCCGCGCCGACGCGGTCAAGGCGCACCTGGTGATGCGCGGCGTCTCGGGCGCGCGCATCGCCACGGTCGGCTATGGCGAGCAGTACCCGCGCGCCGACAACACGACCGAGGAAGGCCGCGCGCTCAACCGCCGCGTCGAGATCCGCATCACGCCGATCAGCCAGGAGGAGGTCAATCAGGCCAGATAATTCCTCCCCCAGCGGGGGAGGGGGACCATGCGAAGCATGGTGGAGGGGCACGCACGGTGAGCGGAACTTCGATGTAGCGATCAGCTGCTCGTGCCCCTCCACCACCCTGCGGGTGGTCCCCCTCGCCGTGCCGGGGAGGAAGCTAGGCCGAAAACCGCGCCGCCCGCTCGGCCAGCCGCTCGACCGCCGCCGGGTGGATGGCGGGAGCGCTGACCAGCAGGCCGAACGCGCGCGGGTCGCGCTTGTTGTAGGTCAGCGGGTGGCCGAACGCGTCACTGACCGCCGCGCCGGCCTCGCGCGCGATCAGCGTGGCGGCGGCGATGTCCCATTCGAAGCCCCAGCGCAGCGTCGCCAGCAGGTCGGCGCGATCGTCGGCCACCATCGCGATCCTGAGCGCGATCGAATTGGGCCGCTCGACCATCGTCAGGTCCTCGTCCTCGGGCGGGAGCGACTTGGCCGGCACCCGCGCGCCGGGCAGCTCGATGCGCGTGCTCGCGGCCAGGCGGCGGCCGTTGAGCCAGGCCCCTCGTCCGGCGGTGGCGCTCCACGCTTCGCCGCGCGCCGGGGCGACGATCCGGCCCATCAGCGGCTTGCCGGCGCTGACCAGCGCGACCGAGACCGACCAGCCGGGCTGCCCGGCGATATAGTCGCGCGTGCCGTCGATCGGGTCGACCAGCCAGCACAAGCCCCGGGCGAGGCGCTCGGGATGATCGACCGACTCCTCCGACAGCCACCCCGCCGCGGGCAGCAGCGCGCAAAGCTCGCGCCGGAGGAACGCGTCGACCGCGAGGTCGGCGGTGCACACCGGGCTCCCGGGGACTTTCTCCCAGCTTTCCAGCGCATGCCCCGCGCCCGGCCATTGCCCGAGCGCGATCCGCCCGGCTTCGGTGCAGATCTCGTCGAGGCGCTGGCGGTCGAGCATCTGCGCCCCCTAGGCGACCGCGAAGGGTTTGCAAGCGCGCGGCGCCTTGCCTATGCGCCCGAGCGCGTTTCCCAACTCCCGCAAGGCCCCGCTCGATGAACATCCACGAATACCAGGCAAAAGAGCTGCTGGCGAAGTTCGGCATCGGTGTGCCCGCCGGTCACGCGGCGGCGAGCGTCGAGGAGGCGGTCGACGCGGCGCGCCAGCTTCCGGGTCCGCTCTACGTGGTCAAGGCGCAGATTCACGCCGGCGGGCGCGGCAAGGGCAAGTTCGCCGAGCTGCCGGCCGAGGCCAAAGGCGGGGTGCGTCTGGCGCGCTCGCTCGAGGAGGTCGAGGCCAACGCGCGCGAGATGCTCGGCCACACGCTGGTGACCGTTCAAACCGGCCCGGCCGGCAAGCAGGTCAACCGGCTCTACGTGACCGACGGCGTCGACATCGCCAATGAGTACTACCTCTCGCTGGTGGTCGACCGGACGAGCGGGCGGATCGCGATGATCGTCTCGACCGAAGGCGGGATGAGCATCGAGGACGTCGCGCACGACACCCCCGAGAAGATCGCCACGCTGACGATCGACCCGGCGACGGGGTTCATGCCCCACCACGGCCGTGCGGTGGTCTTCGCGCTCAAGCTATCCGGTCAGCCCGCCAAGGCGGCGCAGAAGCTGGCGAAGCAGCTCTATGACGCGTTCGTCGCGCTCGACTGCTCGATGATCGAGATCAATCCGCTGGTCGAGACCGCGCAAGGCGAGATGCTCGTGCTCGACAGCAAGATGAGCTTCGATTCGAACGCTCTCTACCGCCACCCCGAGGTCGAGGCGCTGCGCGACGAGAGCGAGGAGGACCCGATGGAGATCGAGGCCTCGAAGCACGACCTCGCCTACATCAAGCTCGACGGCGACATCGGCTGCATGGTCAACGGCGCCGGACTCGCCATGGCGACGATGGACATCATCAAGCTCAACGGCGCGTTCCCGGCCAACTTCTGCGACGTCGGCGGCGGGGCGAGCACAGAGAAGGTCACCGCGGCCTTCAAGATCATCCTCTCGGACCCGGCGGTGAAGGGCATCCTGGTCAACATCTTCGGCGGGATCATGCGCTGCGACACGATTGCCGAGGGCATCGTCGCCGCCGCGCGCGAGGTCGACCTCGACGTGCCGCTGGTGGTGCGCCTCGAAGGCACCAACGTGCGCCAGGGCGAGGCCATCCTCGCCGATTCGGGCCTGCCGATCATCTCGGCCGAGGATCTGGGCGACGCCGCGCGCAAGATCGTCGCCGAGGTCAAGCAGGCCGCGTGAGCTTGACCCGCTTCGCAAGAAGCGTAATGGCGCGCGACATATTATTGCGCGGTCGCGCGAGCATCGGAGGGTGCCGATGAAGATCCTCGTCCCGGTCAAGCGGGTCATCGATTTCAACGTCCGGCCGCGCGTCCGGGCGGACGGCAGCGGGGTCGACCTCGCCAACGTCAAGATGAGCATGAACCCGTTCGACGAGATCGCCGTCGAGGAAGCGCTCCGGCTGCGCGAGAAGGGCGTCGCCAGCGAGGTCGTCGCGGTGTCGATCGGCCCCGCCAAGGCGGCCGAGACGCTGCGCACCGCGCTGGCGATGGGCGCCGACCGCGCGATCCTGGTCGAGACCGACGCCGCGGTCGAGCCGCTCGCGGTGGCCAAGATCCTCAAGGCGATCTGCGACGAGGAGCAGCCCGGCCTGGTGGTGATGGGCAAGCAGGCGATCGACGACGATTCGAACCAGACCGGGCAGATGCTCGCCGCGCTGACCGGGCGGCCGCAGGGCACTTTCGCCAGCAAGGTCGAGGTCGCGGGCGACCACGTGACCGTGACCCGCGAGGTCGACGCCGGGCTCGAGACGGTGAAGCTCACGCTGCCGGCGATCGTCACCACCGACCTGCGCCTGAACGAGCCGCGCTATGCCTCGCTGCCCAACATCATGAAGGCGAAGTCGAAGCCGCTCGCGGCCAGGACGCCCGCCGAATTCGGCGTCGACGTGACGCCGCGCCTCACGACGCACGGCGTGACGGAGCCGCCGATGCGGCAGGCCGGGGTCAAGGTCGGCTCGGTCGACGAGCTGGTGGCGAAGCTCAAAGCGCTGGGAGTCGCGTGATGAAGGCCCTCGTCCTCGTCGAGCACGACAACGATGGAATCAAGGACGCGACCCTCGCCACCTTCCAGGCGGCGGCGGAGATCGCCGACGTCGACATGCTGGTGGCCGGCAAGAACTGCCGCGCGGTCGCCGAGGCGGCTACCCGCTTCGAGCTCGTCAACAAGGTGCTGCTGGCCGACGACGCGGCCTACGAGCACCGGCTGCCCGAGAACGTCGCCCCGCTGGCCGCGCAACTGATGGCCGGATACGACGTGTTCGTCGCGCCCGCGACGACCACCGGCAAGAACATCGCCCCGCGAGTCGCCGCGCTGCTCGACGTGATGCAGGTGTCCGACATCATCTCGGTCGAGGGCGAACGCCGGTTCCGGCGCCCGATCTACGCCGGCAACGCCATCGCCACCGTCGAAAGCACCGATCCCAAGATGGTGTTGACCGTGCGGACCACGGCGTTCGAGAAGACCTCGCCCGAAGGCGGGCACGGCGTCATCGAGGAAGTCTCGGGCCCCGGCGATGCCGGGCTGTCCAGCTTCGTCTCGCTCGACGCCTCGAAGAGCGAGCGGCCAGAGCTGACCAGCGCCGGGATCATCGTCTCGGGCGGGCGTGCGCTCAAGGACGCGGCGACGTTCGAGCAGCTGATCGTGCCGCTGGCCGACAAGCTCGGCGCGGCGGTCGGCGCCAGCCGCGCAGCGGTCGACGCGGGCTACATCCCCAACGACTGCCAGGTCGGCCAGACCGGCAAGATCGTCGCCCCCGAGCTGTACATCGCCGTCGGCATCTCCGGGGCGATCCAGCACCTCGCCGGGATGAAGGATTCGAAGGTCATCGTGGCGATCAACAAGGATCCCGACGCGCCGATCTTCCAGGTCGCCGACATCGGCCTGGTCGGCGACCTGTTCCAGATCGTGCCGGAGCTGACGGCCAAGCTTTGAGCCCCCGCCGCCGCGACCTTTGTCGCCGATTGTCGCAGCCGCGCGAGCGCGCTTGCTCCGGCCCACCGGCTGAAATAGCATCCCGGCGGGAGCGGGAGGATCGCATGAAGCGAATGGGTACATGGGCGGCGCTGGCCGCGCTGCTGGCGGCGCCCGCGGCTTATGCGCAGGACGACACCGAGGTGTTCCGGCAGACCGGGCAGTGGGCGGTCGATTACGGCGACGAGTACTGCCGTCTCGCCGGCACCTTCAGCAACGGCAAGGACGAGCTGTCGTTCGTCGCCGAGCGGCTCCAGCCGGGCACCGCGCTACGCTTGCTCATCGTCGCCGACAGCCTCAAGACGTTCCGCAGCGCCGAGGAGTTCGGTTATCATTTTCTGCCCAGCGGCCCGCCCCGCACGCTGCGCCCGCTGCGCGGCGAGACGGCGCAGGGGACGCAGTTCTACAACTTCGGCACGGTCTACCTCGCCGAGCTCAGGCCGCCCGCGCCGGGCACCCCGCCGCCCGCCGGCCCGCCGGTCTACGACCGCACGGCCGAGCGCGCCGCCGCGCGCGGCGTGACCGGGCTGTCGCTCGATTCGGGCTGGACCGAGACGGTGCGCATCGAAACCGGGCCGCTCGGAGCGCCGATCGCCGCGCTGCAGGCATGCGCCGACGACCTGCTGACCCAGTGGGGCCTCGACGCTGCCAAGCACCAGACAATGACCAAGCCGGCCATGCCGGCCGGGGCAACGGCCGAATGGGTGCCGTCGGGCTCCGTCAGGTTCTCCGATTTCGGCGACCTGCGGGCGAGCCAGAACCAGTTCCGCGTGATGGTCGACGCCACCGGCAAGCCGACCAAGTGCGACGTGCTGTGGCCCTCGCTCGGCCGCTCCACCAACGAGCGGATGTGCGCCGCGATCCTCGAGAAGGGCCGGTTCAGCCCCGCGCTCGACAAGGACGGGCAACCGATGGCGAGCTACTGGATGACCGAGACGTTCGCCTTCATGGGCCCGCCGGGCGGGCGCTAGCGGCGCTCGAACAGCGCGACGGCCTCGCCGTCGGGCAGCACGGCGTCGCGCAACGGGGTGAAGCCGAGCCGTTCGGCGAGGCCCATCGACGGCGTGTTGCCGGCGGCGATCATGCAGACAATGCGGCGCGCACCGTGCTCGCGCTCGAACCACGCCAGCGCCGCGGTCATCGCCTCGCGGGCGAGCCCCTGGCCGACCTTGTCGTGGCGCAGGATCCACCCGGCCTCGGGCGCGTCGTCGAAGTCGGGCCCGAGGCCGCGCCAGGTGTGGAACACGCCGCAGTTGCCGAGCAGCTCGCCGCTTCCGCGCTCGCGGATCATGAACGCCCCGTAGCCGTACAGCAGCCAGCTTCCGGCCGCGCGGCTAAAGCGCATGAAATGGTCGTGCATGGCGATGCTGGCGCCGAGGAAGCGGCGCGTCTCGTCATGGGTGATGATCGCATGCATCGGGGCGAGGTCGTCCTTCGTCGGGAGCCTCAGCTCGAGCCGTTCGGTGACCAGCACCGGCGCGTCGCTCACAACCATTGCGACAGCGCATGGATGAGCACGCCGACCAGCCCGCCGACCAGCGTGCCGTTGACGCGGATGAACTGCAGGTCGCGCCCGACCGCCCGCTCGATGCGGTCGGTCACGGTGCGCGCGTCCCACCGGCGCACGGTCTCGGACACCAGCTGGACGATATGGGCGCCGTAGCGCGTGGCGATGCCGACGGTGGTCCGGCGGGCGAACCGGTTGACCTGCCACTGCAGCGCCGGATCGTCCCGCAGCGCGCGGCCGAGCTCGGCCAGGCTGGCGCCGAGCTGGCCGGCGAGCGCGGCATTGGGGTTGCGCGTCATCTCGATCAGCGAGTGGCGCAGCTTCTCCCACACCCCCATCCACCAGTCGCCGACCGCCGGATTGGCCAGAATCTCGCGCTTGGCGGCCTCGACCTTGCCGCGCGTCTCGGCATCGTGGACCAGGTCGTGCGCCAGCTTGGCGAGCCCTTCCTCGACGGTCTTGCGCAGCTGGTGATCGGGATCGACGAGCACTTCGGCGAGCATCCGGTAGAGCCCGTCGAGCACCGAGTTGGCGAGCTTCTCGTCGAGCCCGGTCCAGCGCAGCAGCGCGTTGGCGCGCGCCTGGATCATCGCCCGCACGAAGTCCTCGTTGCGCTCGAGCGTCACGCCCGCCCAGCGGATCAGCGAATCGAGCAGCGGGCGGTGGCGCCCGTCGGCGATCGCGGCCGACAGCGCGTTGCCGAGCAGCGGGGCGACCTCGATCCGCTCAGCCTGGCGGGCCAAGCCGGCCTTGACCTGGTTGCCGAGCCGTTCGGGATCGAGCGATTCGAGCAGCTCGGCGAGCAACCCGGCGGCGCCCTCGCGAATCCGCCCGTGCCCGCCGATGCGCGGCTCGGCGAGGAAGTCGCCGGCGGCGCGCGCCAGGTTCATGTCGCGCATCCGCCGCGCGACCACCGTGGGCGTGAGGAAGTTGTCGCGCAGGAATCCCGCCATCGTGTCGGCGATGCGGTCCTTGTTGGCGGGAATGATCGCCGTGTGCGGGATCGGCAGCCCGAGCGGATGGCGGAACAGCGCGGTGACGGCGAACCAGTCGGCCAGCCCGCCGACCATCGCCGCCTCGGCGAACGCGATCACATAGCCCATCGCCGGATGGAGGCCGGCGAACTGCCGCGCGACGACGAATACCGCCGCCATTGCCAGGAGCATCGCCGTGGCGATGATCCGCATCCGCCGCGCCCGGTCCGGCCGCCCGCTCGCCGGCTGCGCCGCCCCCGCCGCGCGCCGGGGTGCCGGCAGCAGCGGCGGTGCGAGGCCCTCGGGGCTCTCGACCCGGGGGCCCGGCTTGCTACTCGGCGGGATAAGGCTCCGCCTGCCCGGAGCGCTCGTCGCCCGGCTCATACGTCAGTAGCCGCTTGCGCAACCACGGGCCAACGCGCTTCTCGAGGCCGTCGGCGATGCTGAAGCCGGCGGGGACGATGATCAGCGTCAGCAGCGTCGACAGCAGCAGGCCGCCGATCACGGTGATGCCCATCGGCGCGCGCCACGCGGCGTCGCCCGAGATCGAGATCGCCGTCGGGACCATGCCGGCGGTCATCGCCACGGTGGTCATCAGGATCGGCTGGGCCCGCTTGTGCCCGGCATCGAGGATCGCTTCCTTCTTCGGCACGCCCTTCTCCATCTCCTCGATGGCGAAGTCGATCAGCAGGATCGAATTCTTGGCGACGATGCCGAGCAGCATCAGCAGGCCGATGTAGACGGCGATCGAGATCGGCTGCGGCCGCCCGCTGACGAGGCTGATGAGGCCGAGGGCGAGCAGGCCGCCGAGCGGGGCGAGCAGCAGCGAGGTCATGTTGACCAGCGGCGAGACGAAGCGGCGGTACAGCAGCACGAGCACCGCGAACACCATCATGACGCCGGCGATCACCGCGATGATGAAGTTCTGGATCAGCTCGGCCTGCCAGCGCTGGTTGCCGACCGCGCGGTTGGACACCCCGGCCGGCAGGTTCTGCATGATCGGCAGCGCCTGGATCGCGTCCATCGCCGGACCTTCGAGCTGGTCGGGGCCGAGGTCCGCGCCGACGAAGATGCGGCGCGACTGGTTGTAGCGCTGAATCTGCGTCGGGCCGGCGCCGAACCGGATTTCGGCGACGCGCTTGAGCGGCACCGCGCCGCCGGCGGAGGTCGGCACCGGGAGGTTCTCGATCGTCGACAGGTCCTGCCGCGACTGCTTGGGCAGCACCACGCGGATCGGCACCTGGCGGTCGCTGAGCGAGAACTTGGCCGCGTTCTGGTCGATCTCGCCCATCGTGGCGATGCGGATCGCCTGGCTCAGCGCGGTGGTGGTGACCCCGAGCTGCGCGGCCAGGTCGAGGCGCGGCTCGATGATCAGCTCGGGCCGCTGCAGATCGGCCGCGATGCGCGGCGCCACGACGCCTTCGACGCCCTGCATCTGCTCGACCAGGGTCTGCGCGGTGCGGTTGAGCAGCACCGGATCGGAGCCGGTCAGCATGACCGAAATGTCGCGGCCGGTGCCGCCACCGCCCCCGCCGCCCTGGAAATTGATCCGGCCGTCGGGAATCTTCTGCAGCTCGGGCATCACCCGCCGCTCGAACTCGTAGCTGGGGATCTCGCGGTCGGGCTTGAGCACGATGAACAGCCGCGCCTGCCCCTCGTTGATCCGTTCGAGAATGCGGCCGACCTCGGGCTGGCGCTGGAGCACCGCGGTGGCCTTGTCGGCCACCACCTCGGTCTGCTCAATGGTCGTGCCGGGGACCATCTCGACGGTCAGCTGGGTGGTGTCCTCGTCGGTCGTCGGCTGGAACTGCTGCGGCAGCAGCATCAGCAGCGCGACCGTCAGGCCGAGCGCGCCGATGCCGAGCAGGAACATCCAGAAGCGGTGGTCGCGCCAGCGGGCGCGGATACGGCCGCGCCAGAAGCGGCGCCAGTCGGCGAAATGTTCGTCGGTCGAGCGCACGATCGCGTCGATCAGCGCGCGGGCCAGCAGGAAAGCAGCCACCGCCGCCACCAGCTTGACGAGCATCGCGGCCGGCAGCGCGGCGCCGTATTGTCCAACCAGCCACCAAGCGCCGTACGCGGCGCCGAGCATGACCAGCATGAAGGCGAACTCGGCCCAGCCGTACCACGGGTGCGCCGGCGCCGTGGCCAGCCGCGCCTTGTAGGCCTCCACCTTCTCGGTGTTGAGCGTCCACGTCAGGAGGCGCATGTAGCGGTCCATCATGCGCCCTTCGCCGTGCGGCGCGTGGCCCTTGGCATGAAGGAAGTAAGCCGCCACCATCGGCGTGATCAGCCGCGCGACCGCCAGGCTCATCACCACCGCCGCGACGACTGTGAGGCCGAAATTCTTGAAGAACTGGCCCGATATGCCGGGCATCAGGCCCACCGGCAGGAACACCGCGACGATCGACAGGCTGGTCGCGACCACGGCGAGGCCGATCTCGTCGGCGGCGTCGATCGAGGCCTGGTAGGCGCTCTTGCCCATGCGCATGTGCCTGACGATGTTCTCGATCTCGACGATCGCATCGTCGACCAGCACGCCGGCGACCAGGCTCAGCGCGAGCAGCGACAATTCGTTGAGCGTGAAGCCGAGCAGGTCCATGAACCAGAACGCCGGGATCGCCGACAGGGGGATCGCCAACGCCGAGATCGCCGTCGCGCGCCAGTCGCGCAGGAACAGGAACACCACGATCACCGCCAGGATCGAGCCCTCGACGAGCGCTTCGATCGAGGTTTCGTACTGGCCTTTGGTGTAATCGACGCTGGTGTAGAGCTGGGTGAACTTGATGCCGGTGTTATGGGCCTCGATTTGCTTCAGCTCCTCGATCGCGGCATCGTAGACGGTGACGTCGGATGCCCCCTTGGCGCGCTCGATGCCGAAGGTGACGACCTGACGGTTGTTGATCTTGGCGATCGAGGTCTGCTCGGAAAAGCCGTCGTAGACTTGCGCCACCTGGTCGAGGCGGATCGTCCGCCCGCCGCCGATGCTGATGCGGGTGTTCGCCAGATCGCGCGCCGAATCGGCATTGCCGAGCACGCGGACCGACTGGCGCGACCCGGCGATCTCCGCCGCGCCGCCGGCGGCGTCGGTGTTGACCTGGCGCAGCGCCTGGTTGATCGAGCTGGCGGTGACGCCGAGCGCCTGCATCTTGGCGGGGTCGAGCACGACGCGGATCTCGCGGTCGACCCCGCCCGCGCGGCTGACCGCTGCCATCCCCGGGACCGACAGCAGGCGCCGCGAGATGGTGTCGTCGATGAACCAGCTGAGCTGCTCCATCGTCATGTCGTCGGCCTGGACCGCGAAATAGCCGATCGGGCCGCTGCCGCCGACCTCGTTCTTGGTCACCCGCGGCTCGAGAACGCCGTCGGGCAGGTCCCCGCGGACCTGATCGACCGCATTCTTGACGTCGTTGACCGCCTGGTCGGAGTCGGTGCCGATGACGAACGTCACCGAGGTGTTGCTGCTGCCTTCGCGGGCGCTCGACTGGATTTCGTCGACGCCGTTGACCGAGCGCACGGCGGCCTCGACCTTCTGGGTGATCTGGGTCTCGATCTCGGTCGGCGAGGCGCCGGGCTGGCTGATCGAGACGTTGACCGCCGGGAAATCGATGTCCGGGCTGTTGTTGACGTCCATCCGGCTGAACGACACCAGCCCGGCGATCGTCAGCCCGATGAAGAACACGATCGGGACGATCGGGTTGCGGATCGACCAAGCTGAAATGTACCGGAAATTCATCGCCCTGAAGCCCTAGCGCCCCGCGCCCGAGACGACCGGATTGACCTTGTCGCCCTCGTTGACGAAGCCGCCGGCGCGCGTGATCACCCGCTCCGTGCCCTCGAGGCCGGCGACGATGGCGATCCCCTCGTCGGTGACGATCCCGGTCCTGACGTTGCGGCGCACGACACGATTGTCGGATCCGACGATCTTGACGAAGCTGCCCTGCTCGTCGGTCTGGATCGCGCTTTCCGGCAGGCGCGGCGCCACCACGGTGCCGCGCGCGATGTCGCCGGAGACGAACCCGCCCGGCCGCAGCGCCGGATCGTAGGGCATCGCGCACCGGGCGATGCCCTGGCGATCCTGGGCATCGATGACCGGTGCGATCTGCCAGATTTGGCAGCTGAACGTCTTGTCGCTGCCGACCGGGGTGACCGTGGCCGTGCGGCCGACCGTCAGCACGGCGAGGTCATCCTCGTTGACGTCGAACAGCGCCTCCATCTCGCCGCCGCGGGCGATGGTGAACAGCGGAGTCCCGCCGGCGCCGACGACCTGCCCCGGCTCGACGTTGCGTTCGAGCACCAGCCCGGCCGCGGGCGCGACGATGTTGAGCCGGGCATTGCGCGCGAGCAGCTCGCGGTACTGCGCCTCGGCCACGCGCAGCCGGGCGCGGGCGCCGTCGCGGGTCGCGGTCAGGCGGTCGACGTCGGCCTTGCTGATGAAGCCGCGGTCGACCAGCTGCAGCGCGCGGTCGAGGTTGGCCTGGGCCAGCTCGGCGTCGGCGCGGGCGACCTCGATCTGCGCGGCGGAGCTTTGCGCCTGCTGGGTCTGCACCGAGCGGTCGATGACCAGCAGCGCCTGCCCGGCACGGACCCACTGGCCGGGCTCGACGAGCACCGAGACGACGCGGCCGCCTTCGCCGACGACGCCGACGGGCATCTCGCGCCGCGCGGCCAGGGTGCCGGTGGCCGAGATCGTGCCGGCGACCGTGGCGCGGCCGGGCGCGACGACGGTGACCGTCGGCACCTGCTGGCCGTCGGAGGCCGGGAACGGGGCTTCCTCGCCGCCGCCGTAATACAGCAGGGCGCCGCCGATCAGCAGGGCGAGCACAATCGCCGCCGCGATCACAAGCCGGCGCCGGCGCGTCTGCCGGGTCTCGATCTCGACTTCCTCGACCAGCATCCCGGGGGCGCCGCTCAGGTCAGCCACTTTCGCTTCGTAGTTCATCCGCGCATCAGCCCACTGCCTCGCCGCGGCGAGGGCATATCATGTTTGCCGCGGTTGCGCACCGCAATGCAGCACCCGGCGGCGTGGCGCATAGCCGCGCAGGGGCGGCGCCGCAACGCGCGACTCCATGAACGCGCCCCGCGAACCGACGAAGACCCGCGGGCCGCGGACGAAAAAGGGGGCGATCCGCCCGAGCGGATCGCCCCCGTGCTAATTTGTATCAAATTGTCCGGTTCAGCGGACCCGGCCGCGCTGGACCAGGTTGACGATCGCCAGGAGGACGACCGCACCGAGGATGGCGATGACGAACGCGCCCAGATCGAACGTCTGGATGCTGCCGCCGAAGCCGAGCAGCGGCGCCAGCAGCGCGTTGCCGATCAGCGCGCCGATGATGCCGACGATGATGTTCCAGAAGATGCCCATCGACGCGTCGCGACGCATGACGATGCTGGCGAGCCATCCGGCCACGCCTCCGACGATGATAGCGATAATCCAACCCATTGCTCAGGCCTCCTGTTCGCCGCGCCTCGAGTGCGCACCCCCTCCAAACGGAGGCTGTCGGGATGCGTTCCCTCGGCGCAGCGAGTGCGCCGCCAGGGAACCGGCGATGAGGGCCGAGGCGATCAGTACTTGAGCTGGCGCTCGTAGAGGTCGCGGTAGTGCTGGATGCGGGTGACGCGCAGGCCCTGCATGCCCGAGCGGTCGACCGCGCGCTGCCAGCCGGCGAATTCCTCGAGCGTCAGGTTGTAGCGCTCGAGCACCTCGTCGATCGTCAGCAGGCCGCCGTTGACCGCGGCGACGACCTCGGCCTTGCGGCGCACGACCCAGCGCTTGGTCGACGGCGACGGCAGGTCGGCGATCGTCAGGGGCTCGCCAAGAGGGCCGATCACTTGCGCCGGGCGGATTTTCTGGTTCTCGATCATTTACTTCCTCATGGCGCCCGCAGCGGCGCCGGCACCGGCGCCCCTGACAGCCTTGGCCGCTGTGCCTCGGGGCCCTTTGCCATTGCTTGAATCATCAAGGTTAACGGGGTGTTTGCCATTGTGATGCGCCATCCGGCTGGCGCAGACGGCATCGAAGCTCGCTTCGCCGCCCTCGGGGGCTTCGACAAACGGGCCGCGCACGCCGCGCGAGGCCGACAGCCGGGCGACGAGGTCGGCCCAGGTGAGCTCGCGCAAGGCTTCCCCCTCCCACTGCTCGTCCGCGAGCGGGCGGGCCTGGCCGGGCCGGGGCGGTTTTCCCTCGAACATGCGGACGCTGTAGCGGACCAACGGTCAAGATCAGGTAAAGCGGCGATTTACCGCGCGTTAGTCTGTGCGATTTGGTCCGCGCGGCATCGCGGTGTAAGGCGCGCGCGATGAATCCCGCCGCCCTTCTCGTGCCCGATGCCGCCGCGCTGTTCGATTTGCCGCGCCCCGCCCCGGCGTGCCGCATCGTCGTGGCGATGTCGGGCGGGGTCGACAGCTCGGTCATCGCCGCGCTGGCCCATGCCTCGGGCGCCGAGGTCATCGGTGTGACGTTGCAGCTTTACGACTACGGCGCCGCCACCGGGCGCAAGGGCGCGTGCTGCGCCGGGGACGACATCCGCGACGCCCGCGCGGTGGCCGACCGGCTCGGCATCGCCCACTACGTCTTCGACCACGAGACCCGGTTCCGCGAGGAGGTGGTCGAGCGCTTCGCCGACGACTACCTCGCCGGGCGCACGCCGATCCCGTGCATCCGCTGCAACATGGGGCCCAAGTTCACCGACCTCTTGCGGATGGCCAAGGAGCTCGGCGCCGACTGCCTCGCCACCGGCCATTACGTGCGCCGGGTGGTGGGCGCCGGCCGGCCGGAGCTCCACCGCGCGCTCGATCCGGCGCGCGACCAGTCGTATTTCCTGTTCGCCACGACCGAGGAGCAGCTCGGCTTCCTGCGCTTCCCGCTCGGCGGGCTGCCGAAGCCCGAGGTGCGGCGCATCGCCGAGGGCTTCGGGCTCGCGGTCGCGGCCAAGCCCGACAGCCAGGACATCTGCTTCGTGCCCGACGGCGATTATGCCGGCGTGGTCGGCAAGGTGCGGCCCGAGGGCGCGCGGTCGGGGCGCATCGTCCATGCCGAGACCGGCGAGACGCTCGGCGAGCACCCCGGAGTGATCCGCTACACGGTCGGCCAGCGGCGCGGGCTCGACATCGGCGGCCAGGCGGAGCCGCTCTACGTCGTCGGGCTCGACGCCGCGGCGGCCGAAGTCAGGGTCGGCCCGAAGCGCCTGCTGGCGGTGTCCGCCGCGCGCCTCGTCGAGACCAACCGCATTGGCCCGCTGCCCGACCCGCCGCTGACCGCCAAGGTCCGCTCGATGGCGAGGCCGGTGCCCGTCGCGCTGGACGGGCCGATCGGAGCCGGCGCCGCAGCGACCATCCGCTTCGCCGAGCCCGAATTCGGCGTCGCCCCGGGGCAGGCGGCAGTGCTGTACGCCGGCGAGCGCGTCGTCGGCGGCGGCTGGATCGACGCCACGCAGCCGGCCTAGCGCCCGCCTAGCTCTCCCATGGCTCGAGCACGCAGCCGAAACCCTCGCGGTAGCGGGCGGTGGCGCTGGCCAGCAGCGGGACGCGCGCGGTGACCGCCTTCGTCGCCGGGTCGTCGCTGAGGAACACCACTTCCATCCCCGGCTCGAAGTCCTTCTCGCAGTCCTCGAGCCCGCGCCCGGCGACGTAGCGGCACGAGCACGCCATGCGCGCCCCGAACGCGGTCCCGGTCGTGGTGTAGCCGGCGATCGGCTGGCGATAGAACCAGGCCAGCGCGCCCAGCAGCACGGCCGCGCCGAGCAGCGCGCGCGGCCAGATCCGGCGCCGGCCCGGGGTATTTCGCTTTGCGGTTGCCATCGTTCGGTGCCTGGATGAGAAACGCGCCGATGCCGCGCCGCTCCGTTCCTAGCCGCCTCGCCGTTTTGCTGCCAGCCCTGCTCTTGTCGGGCTGCGGCGAGCCCGCGCCCGAGCCGGCGAGGCCGCCCACCGCGGCGGCGATGAACGCGGTGGCCGACGATCCCGGCGTCAACCGCGAGAAGCTCGCCCGCGCGGTCGACGCGCTGTTCACCCGCGAGGGGATCGGCGAGACCCGCGCGGTGATCGTCATGCACGCCGGCGAGGTCGCCGCCGAGCGCTATGGCGCGGGCTACGGGCCGCAGACCCGGTTCGTCGGCTGGTCGATGGCGAAGACGGTCACCGGCGTGCTGATCGGGATGCTGGTTGCCGATGGGCGCCTGCGGCTCGACGATTCGCCGCCGATCCCGCGCTGGCAGCGCCCCGGCGACCCGCGCGGCGAGATCACCGTGCGCCAGCTCATGCAGATGCGCTCGGGCCTGCGCCACGAGGAGAAGGCCGATCCGGTCTATACCTCGCCCGAGGTGCGGATGATGTTCCTCGACGGGCGCGACGACATGGCCGGATGGGCCGAGGCGCAGCCGCTCGAGAGCGAGCCCGGGCGCACATTCGACTATTCGACGCCGACCGCGGTGATCCTCGCCGACGTCGCCACGCGGGTGCTCGCCCCCGACGGCGAGGCGGCGGCGCGGCAGCGGGCGATGGACGAGTTCATCGCCGCCCGGCTCGCCGTCCCGCTGGGGATGCGCTCGCTGACCGCCGAGTACGACGCGGCGGGGACGATGGTGGGCGGCAGCATGGTGTGGGCGACGGCGCCCGACTGGGCGCGGTTCGGCGAGTTCCTGCGGCACAAGGGCTCGGTGCGGGGCGCGCAGATCGTGCCGCGCGGGTGGATCGAGTTCATGACCGCGGCCAGCCCGCGGGCGCCCGACTACGGCGGGATGACCTGGCTCAACCGGGAATCCGGCGGCGAGCGCGCGATGCTGTTCGCCGAGCAGGGCCCGGCGAGCCTGTTCGCCGCGATCGGCCACCTGGGGCAGTACGTGCTCGTCTCGCCGGAGCAGAAGCTGGTCGTCGTCCGGCTCGGCAAGACCGACCAGGACGACCGCGCCGCGCTGGTCGACGCGCTGGCCGAGATCGTCGCCCTTTATCCCGGCAGGTAAAACGTCCCTTCGACCACGGTCGTGCACGGCCCGCCGAGCCAGGCCTGGCCGCGGTCCAGCCGGCAGGTGAGGTCGCCGCCGCGGGCCGAGGCCTGGTGCGCGGTGAAGCGATCGCGCCCGAGCCGCGCGGTCCAGAACGGGGTCAGCACGGCGTGGGCCGAGCCGGTCACGCTGTCCTCGTCGACCCCGGCGCCGGGCACGAACACCCGGCTGACGACGTCGGTGGCGCGCCCGGGCGCGGTGCAGATGAACTGGTCGTCGCCGAACCGCGCCAGGCCCCGCACGTCGGGCGCCAGCGCGCGCACCTGGTCCTCGTCGTCGAACAGGAACAGGCTGTAGCGGTCGGGGCTGCGCCAGACCTCGCGCGGCTGCGCGCCGAGCAAGGCGACGGCCTCGGGCCAGTCCCCCGGCGTCGTCGCGATGACCGGCAGCGCCAGCTCGTAGCCGCCCGCGGCCATCCGGCGCACTTCGAGCACCCCGGCCTTGCGCGTGCGGAAGGTGACGCGCTGGCCGCCATCACGCCCGAGCAGGACGTGCCCGCTGGCGAGCGTGGCGTGGCCGCACAGGCGGATCTCGACCGACGGGGTAAACCAGCGCAGCTCCCAGTCCGCGGCGCCGGTCTCGTCACGCACGACGAACGCGGTCTCGGCGAAGTTGTTCTCCTCGCCGATCGCCTGCAGCGTCGCGTCGGGCAGCCACCGCTCGAGCGGCATCACCGCCGCCTGGTTGCCGGCGAACGGCCGTGCGGCAAAGGCATCGACGTGCCAGTAGGGGATCGCCAGACCGGTCATCGTTGCTCCTCCAGCTTGTCGAACTCGTCGGTCTCGATGAGCGGGTTGCCCGGCTCGTCGACATGGCCCTCCGGGTCGACGTGTATCACCAGCTCCATGCCGGGGAACTCGCGGCACAAATCGGCCTCGACCCGCTCGATGATCGCGTGCGCCTCGCCGACGGACATCCGCGCCGGCAGGTCGACGTGGAACTGCGCGAAGTCGCGGTCGCCGCTGGTGCGGGTGCGCAAGTCGTGCAGCCGCGACAGCTCGGGATGGCGCGCCGCGCATTCGACGAAGCGCAGCCGCTTCTCCTCGGGCCACTCGCGGTCCATCAGGTGGTCGACCGCCCCGGCCGAGGCGCGCCACGCGCCCCACAGCAGCCAGACCGCGATGCCGAGCCCGAACAGCGGGTCGGCGCGCGAGACGCCGAAGTACTGGTCGAGCGCGAGCGCCGCGATCACCGCGAGGTTGAGCAGCAGGTCGGACTGGTAGTGGAGGTTGTCGGTGCGGATCGCCAGCGAGCCGGTCCGGCGAATCACGTGGCGCTGCCAGCCGAGCAGGGCGAACGTGGCGACGATCGCCACGGCGGAAACGGCGATGCCGTTTCCCGCGGCCTCGACGCGCCCGCCTTCGATCAGGCGAAGGACGGCGCGGAAGGCGATCGCGCCGGCCGACAGCACGATCAGGATGACCTGGAACATCGCCGCCAGCGCCTCGGCCTTGCCGTGGCCGAAGCGGTGGCTCTCGTCGGCCGGTTGCGCGGCGACAGCCACGCCGACCAGCGTCGCCAGGCTGGCGACCAGGTCGAGCGCGGTATCGGCGAGGCTGCCGAGCATCGCCGTCGAGCCGGTCCGCCACGCCGCCCAGCCCTTCAGAGCGCCGAGGAACAGCGCCAGCGCGATCGAGGCGAACGCAGCGCTGCGGGCGAGGCGGGCGCGGCCGCTCAGCAGAGGCATACGAACTCCTCGCGCTTGCCGCCGGGCGCGGGGGGCAACGCGTCGGCGAAATAGCTGAACCGCAGCGGGAAGGGGTGGCCGAGCATGGTCCGGATCGCCCCGGCCAGCGCTTGCTCTTCGTCCGTCGTCGCGGTGCGGGTGACGGCCAGGCGCACCTCGATGTCGTCGACGGCGTGCTGGATGAACTGGAATTGCACGATCGGTCCGTACTGCCAGAACGCGCCGGTCGCCAGCGGCGGATAGGCCCGGGTGCCGCCGGGCATCAGCACCATGTTGCGCTCGCGCCCCATGATTCGCCGGAGCGTGGGCAGCCCCCGGCCGCACGGGCAGGGTCCGCCGCGGACCGCCCGGTCGCGGATCATGTAGCGGATGAGCGGCGTGGCGTAGTTGCGCAGGCCGGTGACGACCACGTCGCCCTCCTCGCCCTCGGCGCACGGCCGGCCGTGCGGATCGAGCACCTCGACCACGAGGCTTTCGGGCACGTGGTACAGCCCGCTGTCGGGGCACTCGATGGCGATGTGGCCGAACTCGCGCGAGGAATAGAGGTCGACGACCGGCGCGCCGAGCAGCGCGGTCGCGCGCGTGCGGCGCTCGGGCTGCAGCATCTCGCCGATCGTGCGGACGCGCTGGAGGCGGAACGGCGCCTCGCCGGACCGCTCGATGTGATCGCACAGCGTTGCTAGCAGCGTCGGGTAGATCACCAGCTGGCCCGGGTCGAGCTGGCGTATCAGCGCGGCGATCTCGGCCATCGGCAAAGTGCCCGGGAGCAGCACCGACGGCCCGCTCGCGGCCACCAGCCGGACGGCGGAGCCCCAGTCCGGCAGCCGCTGGATCCGGGCGATATTGGAGCGCACCGAGGCCAGCGGGCGGGAGAAGTCGCTGCGGTGCCAGGCGTGCTCGAGCAAGGTCAGCGCCTGCCATTCGACCTGGGTGACGAGCGTGTGCATGACCCGGACCGGCTGCCCGGTCGAACCGGTGGTCTCGATCCAGCTGGTCGGCATGTGCGGTTCGGGGATCGCCCGCGCATAGACCCCCTCGCCCGCCTGCAGCTCGCGCCGGCCGAGCGGGGGCAGCGCCGCAAGGGCCGCGAGGTCGCCGAGTGCCGCGGGGCTCAGCCGCGCCTGGCCGAGCCGCGCGGCGAACTGCGGCGAGAAGCGCGCGGCGTGGGCGGCCAGCTCGGCCAGCGCACGCCCCTGCCGCTCGGCGAGCCGCCCGGGCGCGAGCCGCTCGCCCTGCTGGAGCTGCCGCAAGCGCCCGGTCACCATCTCGCGCAACCGGGCCGTGGTCAGGTCAGCCATCGGGCGGGCGCGGGGTCACGGGTACAGCAGCTCGCTCGCCCACCGGCCGCCGGCGCGGGTGAACAGGCGCCGCTCGTGAAGCCGGTGCGCGCGGCTGATCCAGAACTCGATCCGCTCCGGCGCGAGGCGGAACCCGGTCCAGTGCGGCGGGCGCGGCACCGCGCCATCGGGGTATGCTTCGCGCAAGGCCGCGACGCGCGCGAGGTAGGTGGCGCGGGCATCGAGCGGGCGCGACTGGTCCGAAGCCGCCGAGCCCAGCCGGGAATCGGGGTGGCGCGAGGCGAAATACGCGTCGGCCATCGCCGCCGGGACCTCCTCGAGCGGTCCCTCGATCCGCACCTGCCGGCCGAGCGACTTCCAGTGGAACAGCAGCGCCGCGCGGGGATTGGCCCGGATCTCCCCTCCCTTGCGGCTCTCGGCGTTGGTGTAGAACACGAAGCCGGCGGGCCCATGCTCCTTGAGCAGGACCATCCGCACCGACGGCGCGCCGTCTGGCGTGGCGGTGGCCAGCGCCATCGCGTTGGGGTCGTTCGGCTCGCTCGCCCGCGCTTCGGCGAGCCAGGTTTCGAACAGGGCCAGCGGGTCGCCGTGGGGAATCGCGTCCTGTTCAGATTTCATGCCGCAAACCTGACGAAAGGTGCGGGAAGTTGACAGGTTGACACAGTCCTGAGGCCAAACTGGCCGGGCCCGCAAGGCGCGGAGTGCCGCGGCGAGGGTTCGCCGTCCAAGCGGCCAGAGAGGGTGATTCGACACGGCATGCGTAGAACGTTGGCAGAACGCTGGCGTGTAGGAAAGTCCCGCCGGCGCGCTTGCGCGCCCCTGCTGTTCTGCCTAGCTAACACGCCATGGCAGCCGATCCTTACGCGACCCTGGGCGTCCCGCGCACGGCGACCGAGAAGGACGTCAAGTCCGCCTACCGCAAGCTCGCCAAGGAGCTGCACCCGGACCGCAACAAGGACAACCCCAAGGCCGCCGAGCGCTTCTCGGATGTGACCAAGGCCTACGACCTGCTCAGCGACAAGGACAAGCGCGCCCGCTTCGACCGCGGCGAGATCGACGCTGACGGCAACCCCGCGATGCCGTTCGGCGGCGGCGGCGGGTTCGGCGGCTTCCGGCCGGGTGCGGGCGGCGGGCCGGGCGGGTTCTCGGCCAGCGACTTCGAGGGTTTTAGCGGCGAGACCGACCTCGGCGACTTGTTCGAGGGGCTGTTCGGCCGCGGCAGCACGCGCGGCGCCGGGCCGGGCGGGTTCGGCCACCGCCGCCAGGCTCCGCCGCAGCGCGGGGCCAACATCGCCTATCGCCTGAAGGTGCCGTTCGTCGACGCCGCCGCGCTCAAGCCGCAGCGCATCGGCCTGGCGGACGGCGCGACGATCGACCTCAAGCTGCCCGCCGGGGTCGATGACGGGACGCAGATGCGGCTCAAGGGCAAAGGCCAGCCGGGGGCCGGCGGCCACGGCGACGCGCTGGTCACCGTCGAGATCGAGCCGCACCCGTTCTTCACCCGCGACGGCGACGACGTCCGCCTCGAGCTGCCGATCACGCTCGACGAGGCGGTCCGCGGCGCCAAGGTCAAGGTGCCGACGGTCGACGGTCCGGTCATGCTCACGGTGGCGCCGGGCTCCGGCTCGGGCAAGGTCCTGCGGCTCAAGGGCAGGGGCTTTTCGCGGAGGAGCGGCGGCCGGGGCGACCAGCTGGTCACGCTGGAGATCGAGCTGCCGGGCGACCTCGCCGACCTCGCCGGCCGGCTGGAAGGATGGAGCGACGGCTCCAATCCGAGGAACCGGCTTGGCGTTTGAGCCATTGGCGAGGGACAAGCGGCCAGAGGGTGCTTCAACAGTGCTTCGTCATTGCGAGGAGCGTAGCGACAAAGCAATCCAGGGCGGTGCAGGGTGGCCCTGGATTGCTTCGCTTCGCTCGCAATGACGACGTGATTTCAGTTCCATCGGCATTCCGCCAGAGAGGCGCGCGATGGCTCCCGGATTGACGGACCACGATCGCCCCGGGCCGCCGGTTACCGACCTGTCGCCGGAAGCCCGGCGCAAGGAGGCGCTCAAGCACAAGGCCGGGCTGCCCGGCCACGTCGCCCATGCGGTCGGGCCCGGCAGCCGCTTCCGCGAGGTGCTTCAGCGGGTGGTCGTCGGCACCTACAACGACGGCTTCATCCATGCCGGCAACCTCGCCTACCTCGCGGTCGTGTCGATCTTTCCGTTCTTCATCACCGGCGCGGCGCTGTTCTCGCTGATCGGCGAGGAGAGCGAGCGCGCCGCCTCGATCAACGCCCTGCTGTTCGCCCTGCCGCCCGCGGTCGGCGACGTCATCGCCCCGGTCGCGCGCAGCGTGATCGCCGAGCGCAGCGGCTGGCTGCTGTGGGGGGGCGGGCTGGTCGGCCTGTGGACCGTCGGCAGCCTGGTCGAGACGATCCGCGACATCCTGCGCCGCGCATACGGCACGCGGCCGACGCAGGCGTTCTGGAAGTACCGCCTGCTGTCGACCGGGATCATCATCGCCGCGGTGGTGCTGCTGATGCTCAGCCTGATCGCCCAGTTCCTGATCGGCGCGGCGCAGCAGGTCATCGAGGTTTGGCTGCCGCAGCTCTACGACGCGCTCGACAGCCTGTCGCTCTCGCGCGTGGTCCCGGCGGCGGGGCTGTACGTCTCGCTGTACCTGATCTTCTTCACGCTGACCCCGGCGGCCTATCGCAAGCGGCGCTATCCCAAGTGGCCGGGCGCGCTGGTGGTGACCGTGTGGTGGGTCGCCACGACCGCCGCGCTGCCGCCGCTGCTGCACACGGTGTTCTCCTACGACCTGACCTACGGCTCGCTCGCCGGGATCATGATCGCGCTTTTCTTTTTCTGGCTCGTGGGCCTAGGGATGGTCATGGGTGCCGAGCTCAACGCGGCGCTGGCCGAGACTCCCGAGGAAGAGGAGGACCGCATCGGCCAGGCCGACAACCGGGCGCGCGCCGCACGACTCGAGGGGGAGAAGGGGAGCGCATGACTTCTCTGATGCACGGCAGACGCGGCCTCGTCATGGGCCTCGCCAACGAGAAATCGCTCGCCTGGGGGATCGCCCAGAAGCTCGCCGAGCACGGCGCCGAGATGGCCTTCTCGTACCAGGGCGAAGCGCTCGAGAAGCGGGTGCGGCCGCTCGCCGAGCAGCTCGGGTCCGATTTCTGCTTCGATTGCGACGTGGCGCGGATGGACGCGCTCGACGCCGCCTTCGCGACGCTGAGGAAGCGCTGGGAGACGATCGACTTCGTCGTCCACGCGATCGGCTTTTCCGACAAGAACGAGCTGCGCGGCCATTTCGTCGACACCAGCCTCGACAATTTCCTGATGACGATGAACATCTCCGCCTACTCGCTGGTCGCGGTGGCGCAGCGGGCGCGGCCGATGATGACCGCCAACCCCGACGGACGCGGCGGCTCGATCCTGACGCTGACCTACTACGGGGCGGAGAAGGTCGTGCCGCATTACAACGTGATGGGCGTGGCCAAGGCGGCGCTCGAGACCAGCGTCAAGTACCTCGCCAACGACCTCGGGCCGGAGAACATCCGCGTCAACGCGATCAGCGCCGGGCCGATCAAGACGCTGGCGGCGAGCGGGATCGGCGACTTCCGCTACATCCTCAAGTGGAACGAGCTCAACTCGCCGCTGCGCCGCAACGTGACGATCGAGGACGTCGGCGGCGCCGGACTGTACATGCTCAGCGACCTGGCGAGCGGCGTGACCGGCGAGGTGCACCATGTCGATGCCGGCTACCACCTCGTCGGGATGAAGCAGGAGGATGCGCCCGACATCGCGCTGGCGTGACCGCGTTGTTCCTGATATGTTCGCGCTGGAGCAGGCCAGGAGGACGGCGATGACGCGAGTCGGCGGGTGCCATTGCGGCGAGGTGCGCTACGCGGTCGAGGGCGACCCGGTCTATCACGCCGTGTGCCATTGCGACGACTGCCGCGCCTCGTCGGGCGCGCCGATGGTCGCCTGGTATGCCGTCAAGGAGGAGCAGTTCCGGCTGCTGTCGGGCGAGGTGACGCAATTCGAGGGCACACCGGGCGCCGAGCGAAGCTTCTGCCGGCGCTGCGGCACCGGTCTGTTCTACCGCAACGCGCAGAACCTGCCCGGGCTGGTCGACATCCAGTCGGCGACGCTGGACGACGCCGCTGCGACGGCGCCGACGATCCAGGTGCAATGCGCCGACCGGCTGCCGTGGCTGGCCGCGCTCGGCGAGCTGCCCGAGTTCGAGCGCTATCCCGGGCCCTAGTTGCCGCTCGGCGGGATCGACGCCGGATCGACCACCACCGGCGCGCCGGTCGGCTGCGCCGGCTCGAGGTCCCCGTCCTCGACCTGTCCCTGCCGCTCGAGGTATTCGCGCTCGATCTCCTCGACGCGCGACTGGGTCGCGGCGGCC
>DASPMY010000042.1:0-50007 GCA_035626815.1 Croceibacterium sp. | reverse complement strand
GGGGTCGCCGTCGGCCAACGTGGCCTGGCGCCTGAGCTCGCCGAGCTGGCGTTCGAGCGCGGCGGCGATCGGCCCGGCGGCGATGGCGCGGGCGCGCGCGCCCCACTCGCCGGCGATTCCCGCCTCTGCCGACCGCCGGGTCAGCGATTCGACCAACGAACCGCCGCCGCGCGCGTCGGCCAGCGAGGCCTCGAGCTGCGGGATGGCCTTGGCGAGCAGGAACGACGGCGGGATCAACCCGAGGCCGGCGGCCGAACGCACACGGTCGAGCTCGCCATCGAGGTTGGCGGGGATCTGCGCGAGCCGGGCGAGATAGGCGTCGGCGTCGGCCGCGTCGCGGATCGGATGATCGGAATCGAGGAACCGCGGGAAGTCGATGTACCCGCCGACGTTCTGGATCACGACGTACGGCGTGTTGCGCCACGAGCCGACGGCGACGTCGCCGTAGGGCATGGCGAAGCCCTCGAGCGCGGTGGCATAGGCGCTCTCGACCACCTCGAAGCTGGTCCGGGTGGCCGGGTCGAGCGGGGTCTTGTCGACCGCGCGGGCGCGGACGAGGTCGGTGCGCAAGGTCGCGGCATAAGCCTGCTGGCCGCGCGGCGAGAGGTCTTCGAGCCGGCCGCGCAGCGCGGCGTGGGCGCCGCTGTCGACGCCGAGCGAGGTGGCGCGCTCGGGCTCGTGGCCGAGCAGGTTGTAGGCGATGTCGTCGAGCAGCGCATGCGGGTCGGCGGCCGCGGCGACGCTGGCGGGCGCGGTCGCGCATCCGGGAAGGACGAGCAGCGAGGCGCCGGCGCCGAGTCCCGCGAGGGCCTGGCGCCGGGTGATAGTTTCGGTTGAAATCGGCATGGCGGGGTAGTGCTTGCCGCCCACGGCCGAGTCAATCCGCGTGGATTCGCCCCGCCGCCGGGGCTAGGCTGCGGCGATGGACACGGTCCTCTCGCTCGTCGTGCTCGTCGCCATCGCGCTGGTCGCCGGCGCGACGTACCTGTGGCGGCGCGGGGGCGCGCGCAAGCAAGCCTGGCTGATGCTGGTGCTGGCGGTGGTGATGATCGCCAACGTCTTGATCTGGACGGTGCCACAAAGCGACGGCACGGCCCCGATAGACCGTGCCGTCGAGGGTGGGCCCTAGTCGGGAATGTCCCAGCGCACCGAGCCGGAATAAGTGCCGAGCACTTTCGCGCCGCTCTCGTCCGTCGCGGCATCGAAGCGGGCGCGGCGGGTCAGCAGCCGGCACGTCGCCTCGTCGAGCTGGGCGTTGCCGGTCGAGCGGGTGATCTCGCAGCTCGACACGCGGCCGCCGGTGCCGACGACCAGGCTGTAGCGGGCGGTGCCTTCGACGCCGTCGGTCAGCGGGCGGCGCGGGTAGTCGTCGGTGCTGATCCAGCTCGACGGGCTGGTGCTGGGGCGGACGCCTTTCGGGACGAAGCTCGGGCCGGGCCGCGGCGGCTCGACGATCGGCCCCGGCGTGGGACCGGCCGAGACGTCCGGATAGATCACCGGGGTTTCGTCGATCAGCTCGACGGTCATGGTATCGGGTCGCGGGATGGGCAGGGGCTCGGGCGGCGCGACGATGGGGTCGTAGACCTGCGGTTCGGCCGTGGGCGGCGGCTCGGGCGGCTTCGGTTCGGGCTTGGGCGTGAACACCACCGGCCGCCGCCACTCCTGCTCGACCGGCTTGAAGCCGTAGACGGTCATGCCGACGACCAGCCCGAGCCCGAGGGCCGCGTGGATGATCGTCACCCCCGCGATCGCGGTGACGCGGCGACGGGGATCCTGGGCCTGGTTGAGATATGACATGCCTCGCTCCTCTCCTGCCGGATCGCCCGTGGGCGGATGAGGGCGACCGATTGTAATGATGTAACATTACTACAGGCGATCGGTTCCTGGCAAGCGTCATCGCGAATTATCGCCAGCCCCGGCCAAAGCTGGGGCCCGGAGCCGCGGGCGCGGCGTCGATTCGCCCGAGGTCCCTGCCTTCGCAGGGACTCAGCGGATCGGGCAGTCGGGCGAGAGCCGGAAGTCGAGGTAGTTGTCGACCGCCGCCATCAGTTCCTCGGTCTCGTTCTCGAAGAAATGGTTGGCGCGGGGGATTTCCTCGTGGTGGATGGTGATGTGCTTCTGCGTGCGCAGCTTCTCGACCAGCTTCACCACCGAGTTCGGCTGCACCACCGTGTCGGCCGCGCCCTGGATGAAGATTCCGCTCGCCGGGCACGGGGCGAGGAAGCTGAAGTCGTACATGTTGGCCGGCGGGGCGATCGAGATGAACCCGCGGATCTCCGGCCGGCGCATCAGCAACTGCATGCCGATCAGCGCGCCGAAGCTGACCCCGGCGACCCACGTGGTCTGCGCCTCGGGGTGGATCGTCTGCACCCAGTCGAGCGCGGCGGCGGCGTCGCTGAGCTCGCCGATGCCGTTGTCGAAGCTGCCCTGGCTGCGGCCGACGCCGCGGAAGTTGAACCGCAGCGTGGCGAAGCCGCGGTCGACGAAGGTCTTGTACAGCCGCTGGACGATGCGGTCGTTCATCGTCCCGCCGCCCTGCGAGTGCGGGTGCAGGATCATCGCCACCGGCGCGCGCGGACGCGGGGCGGGGGCGTAACGGCCTTCGAGACGGCCTTCGGGGCCGGGAAAGATCACGGAGGGCATGTGGCGTAACTCTTCAGGTGGCCCGGGCGCGCGGGTGGCGCCGGGAAAGTGCCGGGCTATATAGTCGCCATGCCACATTTCGCAATTCCCGCGCGATGAGCCGCATCTATCTCGACCACGCCGCGACCACGCCGCTGCGCCCGGCGGCGGCCGAAGCGATGCGGCACGGGTTCGAGCGCTGGGCCAACCCGTCGAGCCCGCACGCCGAAGGCCGGGCCGCGCGCGCCGCGCTCGAGGACGCGCGCGGGCGGGTCAAGGCGGCGCTCGGCTGGGACGGCGAGGTGATCTTCACTTCGGGCGCGAGCGAGGCGCTGGCCATCGGGCTGCGGCGGTCGAAGGCCGAGCGGCGGCTGGCCTCGGCGGTCGAGCACGACGCGGTGTTCCGCGCCGCCCCGGACGCCGAGGTGCTGCCGGTCGTCGGCGGAGCGGTCGACGCCGACGCGCTGGCGGCCGCGCTGGCCTCCCCGGGGCGCGCGCTGGTCGCCGTCCAGTCGATCAACTCGGAGACGGGAACCGTGCTGCTGCCGCACGGCGAGGATTCGCTCTGCCGCCTGGTGCGCGAGGCCGGCGGGCTGTTCCTCGCCGACTGCTCGCAATCGGCCGGCAAGCTGCCGCTGCCCGAGGCCGACCTGATCGTGGTCTCGGCGCACAAGCTCGGCGGCCCGATCGGCGTCGGCGCGCTGCTGGTGCGGGACCTCGCGATGCTCGAGCCGAGCGGCGGGCACGAGCGCGGCTATCGCCCGGGCACCGAGAACCTGCCGGGCGCGCTCGGCTTCGCCGCCGCGCTCGAGGCCGGCGGAATCGAGACGTGGGCGACCTCGTACCCCGAGCGGTTCGAGTTCAAGGACTTGCTCTCGCGCAAGGCGGAAGTGCTCCGGCCCGGCGCGCAATGCTCGCATATCGTCGCCGTCGCCTCCGAGCGCCTCAGCGCCGCGGCCTTGCTGATCCGGTTCGACGCGATGGGCTTCGCCATCTCGGCGGGCAGCGCCTGCTCGTCGGGCACGCTCAAGCGCAGCCGCGCGCTCGAGGCTTTCGCCATCGACGGCGACCTCGCCGACCGCGTCGTGCGGGTCAGCATCGGCTGGAGCACCACGCCCGCCGAGCTCGACGCGTTCTGCGAGGCGTGGCGCGAGGTCGCCAGGACGTGATCTACCTCGACTACCAGGCCACGACCCCGCTCGCGCCCGAGGCGCGCGAGGCGATGCTGCGCTGGCTCGGCGGGCCCGACAGCGACGGCTTCGGCAACCCGCACTCGCCGCACCGGCTCGGGCGTCGGGCCGAGGCCGTGGTCGAGGCGGCGCGCGAGCGCGTCGCGGCGCTGTTCCCGCCGGGCGGGCGCGTCGTGTTCACCAGCGGCGCGACCGAGGCGCTCAACCTGGCGCTGCGCGGCTGCGAGCCCGGGCGCGCCGGCAGGCCGGTGGCGGTCAGCGCGATCGAGCATTCGGCGGTGCTCAACACCGCGCTCGACCTGCCGGGCGACACCACGATCCTGCCCGTCGACCGCGATGGGCTGGTCGATCCCCAGGTGACGCTGCCCGACGGCGTCGGCATCGTCTCGGTGATGCAGGTCAACAACGAGATCGGCACAACCCAGCCGGTCGCCGGTCTCTACGCGCGGGCGCAGGCGGCAGGCGCGCTGTTCGTGTGCGACGCGGTCCAGGCCGCCGGCAAGATGCCGGTCGCCGCGGCCGACATGATTGCCATCAGCGCGCACAAGTTCCACGGCCCCAAGGGCATCGGCGCGCTGTGGGTCGCCGAGGGCGTCGCGCTGGAGCCGCATACCACCGGCGGCGGGCAGGAGAACGGCTTGCGCTCGGGCACGCTCAGCCCGGCGCTGTGCGCGGGGATGGGCGCCGCGGCGCAGCTCGCGCTCGGGCGGATGGAGGCGGACGCCGCGCACGTCGCCGCGCTGTGGGACCACTGGCGCGAGCTGTTCCCCGGCTGGCACCTCAACGGCAGCGCCGCGGCGCGCTACAAGGGCAACCTCAACCTGCGCAAGGACGGCCTCGACGTTGCCCGGCTGATGTCCGACGTGCGCGAGGTGGCGTTCTCGGCCGGCTCGGCCTGCGCCAGCGAGACCGGCAAGCCGAGCCGCATCCTCGCGGCGATCGGGCTGTCGGCCGAACAGGCGCGCGGCTCGGTGCGGATCGGCTTCGGGCGCTACACGACGATCGACGAGCTTGAACGCGCGGCGGCGATGATTACTTCGGCCGCCGCGCTTCAAGGATAGGCACAATTCGGGTCAATTTTGTCACGCGCGAGGGCGAGCGGCTCGAGGTCGCGGCCGAGCCCGGCGCGCGGCTGCTCGAGGTCGCCCAGGCCGCCGGGATGCCGCTCGAAGGCACGTGCGAGGCGCAGATGGCCTGCTCGACCTGCCACGTCGTCGTCGCGCCCGAATGGTTCGCGCGCCTGCCTCAGGCGGTCGAGGACGAGGAGGACATGCTCGACCTCGCCGCCGGGGCCTGCCGGACCAGCCGCCTGTCGTGCCAGATCGAGCTGACCGAAGCACTCGACGGGATCGAGGTGCGCATCCCGCCCGACAGCCACGACATGCAGCGGCGCTAGGCGCCGAGACGGCTTGCGCTTTGTCCGCGCCCGGCTAGCCTCGCGCTTCTGACGCGGCTTCCGGCCGCCACCTCGAGGGGAAACGTTCATGCGCCTGCGCCTCGCCCTGGCCCTCGCGGCCGCGCCGCTCTCGCTTGCTGTGGTCCCCGCTCCGGGCTGGGCGCAGGAGCAGCCCGCCGCCACGCAGAGCGAGCGTCTGCGCGCCTGGTTCGAGGCGAAGTACGAAGAGCAGCTCCGGTTCAGCCCGCTCACGCTGACCCAGCTCGGCCGCAAGGAGCTGTACGGCGAGCTCGACGACTTCTCCGACGCCGGCCTCGACGAGCAGCTCGCCTGGCAAAGGGCGACGGTCGAGGAGCTCGAACGCGCGTTCGACTACGACACGCTGGGCCCGCAGGACCGGCTCGCCTACGACTTGTGGAAGTACGAGTACGAAAGCGCCGCCGAAGCGGCGCGCTGGCGCGGCAACGCCTACGTGCTGTCGCAGATGCAGGGCATGCACACCACGCTGCCTTCGCTGCTGATCTCGACGCACCGGGTCGACACGCCGCAGGACATGAAGGACTACATCTCGCGCGTCGGCCAGTTCGACCGCGCGCTCGGCCAGATCGTCGACCGCGCCGAGGCCAATGCGGCGCGCGGGGTGCGGCCGCCCTATTTCGCCTACGACTTCGTGATTGCCGAAGCCCGCAAGCTGATCGACGGCGCGCCGTTCACCGATGGCCCCGACACTGCGCTGTGGGCGGACGGCAAGGCCAAGGTCGCCGCGCTCGTGGTCGCCGGCACCATCGACGAGGCCGCCGCGCAGGCCTTACGCGGCGAGCTCGAGGCGGCGCTCCGGACCTCCTACCTGCCGGGCTATCGCCGCGTGATCGCGTTCATGGAAGGCGACAAGGCCAACGCCCCCACCACCGCGACGGGGGTCGGCAGCCTTCCCGACGGCCCGGACTATTATGCCAGCCGCCTGCGGCTGAGCACGACCACCGATCTCAGCGCCGAGCAGATTCACCAGATCGGGCTCGACGATATCCGGCGCATTCGCGGCGAGATGGAGGCGATCCGGACGAAAGTCGGGTTCGACGGGGACCTCCAGGCGTTCTTCGAGCACGTCAGGACCGGCGCCTTCAACTACTTCCCCGACAACGACGCCGGCGCGCAGGCCTATATCGGCGCGGCCAAGGCGGCGATCGACAACATCGAGGGCCAGCTGCCCGACTACTTCGGGCTGCTGCCCAAGGCCGGCCTCGAAGTGCGTCGCGTCGAGCCGTTCCGCGAGCAGGACGGCGGCGCGCAGCATTATCGCCAGGGCACGCCCGACGGCTCGCGGCCGGGGATCTATTACGCGCACCTGTCGGACATGAACGCGATGCCGAAGAGCCAGCTCGAGACCATCGCCTATCACGAGGGCCTGCCCGGTCACCACATGCAGGTCTCGATCGCGCAGGAACTGACCGGAGTGCCGACCTTCCAGACCCAGCTCATCCATGGCGCTTACGTCGAAGGCTGGGGGCTTTATGCGGAACGGCTGGCGAAGGAAATGCCGGGCACTTTCGCCGACCCTTATTCCGACTTCGGCCGGCTGGCGTCGGAGATGTGGCGTGCGATTCGGCTCGTGCTCGACACCGGGCTCCATGCCAAAGGCTGGACCGAGGACCAGGCGATCGCCTTCGCGCTGGAAAACTCCTCGAACGCGCCGGAGATGATCCGCAGCGAAGTGCGGCGCTACATCGTGCTCCCGGGCCAGGCGACGAGCTACAAGATCGGCATGAACAAGATCCTCGAGCTGCGCGCCGAGGCCGAGCGCGAGCTCGGCGAACGGTTCGACATCCGCGGCTTCCACGATGCGGTGCTCGGCGCAGGCTCGCTGCCGCTGTCGATGCTCGAGCAGCGCGTCGGCGCCTGGATCGCGGAGCGGAAGGCCGGAGCCTAGTTCCTTCTCCAAAGTGGGAGGGGGACCACGCGACGCAGCCTACGGCCGGTCCCCCTCCCTCGGGGAGGATCCTAAACCTGCACCACCGGCTTCAGCCGCCGGCGCAGCGCCCTGACGCCGAACACCCCCGCCAGCACCGGCAACGCCAGCGAGCCGAGCACGATCAGCAGCGCGGCGAGGCCGCCGAAGATCGCGCCGAGCGAACCCACCGCGCCCTCGATCGGCTTGAGGAAGCTGCCGCCAGGCGTCGCCGACTCGTAGTTCAGCGTCATCGTGCTGAACGCCACGCGGCCCTGCTGCTCGTTGAGCCAGCTGCGCGCCTGGTCGATCTCCTCGTTGACCGCGGCGACCTGGCGTTCGGCTTCGACCAGCTCCTCGACCTTGCCGCGGCGCGTCTCGAGAACCTCCATCAGCCGGTCGCGCAAGGCGATGCGGCTGCGCACGCGGGCTTCGGTGTCGACGATCGACTTCGACAGGTCCTCGCCGGTGATGTTGGCACGGAAGGCCTCGGCATCGGCGGCCTCGGCCGACGCGGCCAGCAGGGCGCCGAACCCGCGCGCCTTGTCGGAAGCGACGGCCAGCTGCAGTTGTCCGTGGATCTCGTCCTCCTCCTCGCCGGTGCGCGTGAGCGAGACGATCCGGCAGACGTAGGGGCCTTGCGCCTCGCACATGTCGGCGTGCTGCTGCTGGAGCGGCGCAATGTCCTTGCCGGCGAGCCGGAAGCCGTAGTCGAACGCATAGGCGAGCTTGGGCAGCGACACCGGGATCTCCGCGCCGCCGGCCAGCGGGCCTCTCGCGCCATCCGCGAGCACGGTTTCGGCCGCGTCGCCCACGGCCGCATCTTCGGCAGCGGCGATCGCCGGCGCCGCGGTCTCGGCGGCGGGGGAGCCGACCGTGCCGTTATCGACGGCCGAATCGTCCTCCATCGAGCAGGCTGGCAGCACCAGCAAGCCGAGGGGAGCAAGCCATTTCAACGCTTTACGCATATACGCCTCCTTTTCGCCACAAAAACGCCGTATTTACGCCATAATGTGGCTTTCGCGGAGCTGAACAGCGCCAGCGCCTCGTCGCGCGAGTGTTGAAAACCGCCCGCCAGCCGCCTGTCGCCGCGCGCTCGGCGCTGCTAGGCCAGCGCAATGGATGTGATTGCCGAAGGCCAGGACCCGTTCGACGCGATCGTCGATGCGCCGTTCGACAGCGCGCTCAGCGAGCGTTACCTGGTCTACGCGCTGTCGACGATCACCGCCCGTTCGCTGCCGGACTTGCGCGACGGGCTGAAGCCGGTCCACCGGCGCATCCTGTGGGGCATGCGCGGGCTGCGGCTCGATCCGAACAGCGCCTACAAGAAGTGCTCGCGCATCGTCGGCGACGTGATGGGCAAGTACCATCCGCACGGCAACCTGGCGCTGTACGACGCGCTCGTCCGGCTCGCCCAGCCGTTCACGCTGCGCTACCCGCTGGTCGACGGGCAGGGCAATTTCGGCAACATCGACGGCGATAACGCCGCCGCCGAGCGCTACACCGAAGCGCGGCTGACGCGCACCGCGGTGTCGCTGATGGCAGGGCTCGACGAAGGCACCGTCGACTTCGTCCCGACCTACAACAACGAGGAGGAAGAGCCGGCGATCTTCCCCGGGCTGTTCCCCAACCTGCTCGCCAACGGCGCCAGCGGCATCGCCGTGGGCATGGCCACCAGCATCCCGAGCCACAACGTCGCCGAGGTGATCGACGCCACGCTCGAGCTGATCGACAACCCGCACGTGACCCACGAACGGCTGATGGAGCTGTTCCACGGCCCCGACTTCGCCACCGGCGGGCTGATCGTCGATCCGTCGGCCGCGATCGCCGCCGCCTATGAAAGCGGGCGGGGCTCGTTCCGCGTGCGCGGCCGGTTCTTCGCCGCCGAGGCGAAGGAGCCGGGCGACCGCGACGCCGGGATCGAGCGGCTCGGCGGCGGGCAGTACCAGCTGGTGATCTCCGAGATCCCCTACATGGTCCCGAAGGGCAAGCTGATCGAGCAGATCGCCCAGGCGATCGCCGACCGCAAGCTGCCGATCCTCGAGGACGTGCGCGACGAGAGCGACGAGCAGGTCCGCATCGTGCTCGTCCCCAAGAGCCGCAACGTCGAGCCCGAGCTGCTCAAGGAATCGCTCTACAAGCTGACCGACCTCGAGACCCGCTTCGGGCTCAACCTGAACGTGCTCGACGCCACCCGCACGCCGATGGTGATGGGGCTGCACGAGCTGCTGTCGAACTGGGTCGCGCACCAGATCGACATCCTCCAGCGCCGCAGCCGCCACCGGCTGCAGAAGATCGCCGACCGGCTCGAGCTGGTCGAAGGCTACATCATCGCCTTCCTCAACCTCGACCGGGTGATCGCGATCATCCGCAGCGAGGATGAGCCCAAGCCGGTGATGATGGCCGAGTTCGCGCTGACCGACCGCCAGGCCGAGGCGATCCTCAACATGCGCCTGCGCAGCTTGCGCAAGCTCGAGGAGATGGAGCTGAGGCGCGAGCGCGACGCGCTGCTGGCCGAGCGGGCCGAGCTCGAGAAGCTGCTCGATTCACCGGCGCGGCAGCGCACGCGGCTCAAGCGCGACCTGGCGGCGCTGCGCAAGGACTACGCCGAGGACACCGGGCTCGGCCGCCGCCGCACGACGATCGCCGAGGCGGCGCCGGCGGTCGAGTTCAGCCTCGACGCGATGATCGAGAAGGAGCCGGTGACGGTGATCCTGTCGCAGCGCGGCTGGATCCGGGCAGCGCGCGGGCACCTGCAGCAGGAGTGGAAGTACAAGGAAGGCGACGCCGAGGCGTTCGTCGTCCACGCCCAGACCACCGACAAGCTGCTGCTGGCGGCGGACGACGGACGCTTCTTCACCGTCGGCGCCGACAGGCTGCCCGGCGCCCGCGGGTTCGGCGAGCCGATCCGCAACACGCTCGACATCGACGCCTCGGCGCAGATCGTCGCGGTCGTGGTCCACCGGCCCGGCACGCAGCTGCTGCTCGCCTCGAGCCTCGGCAAGGGGTTCGCCGCGGTCACCGACGAGCTGATCGCCGAGACCCGCAAGGGGCGCCAGGTGGTCAACTTGCGCGACGGGCAGAAGCTCGCGGTGGTCCGCCCGATCGCCCCCGAGCACGACCACGTCGCCGTGGTCGGCGACAACCGCAAGCTGGTCGTGTTCAGCCTCGAGGAGCTGCCGGTCCTGGCCCGCGGGCAGGGCGTGACGCTGCAGCGCTACCGCGACGGCGGGCTGGCCGACGCAACCACCTTCAAGCTCGACGAGGGGCTGTCGTGGGGCATGGGCGGCGAGACCGGCCGGACCCGCACCGAGCGCGACATCCCCATGTGGAAGGTCGCCCGCGGCGCCGCCGGCCGGCTGCCGCCGCAGGGCTTCCCGCGCGACAACAAGTTCTGATCCTCCCCGGGCACGGCCGGGGAGGACAGCGTCGGGTCTAGTCCCCGCCCTGGGCCTGGGCGGCCGCGGCCGCCTCGATGTCGGCCGCCGTCGCCGGGAAGGTGACCTTCTCGGCCTGCAGCACGATCTGCGCCTTGGGCAGCGAGAGGGGCCCGGCCTCGCGGGCGAGCACGACCACGTCGCCCTCGAGCTTGTCGACCTTGCCGAGCAGCTGGCCGTCGCTGCTGTACACCTCGGCTCCGGCGACGAGCGCGGTCTCGAGCTGGGCGGCGGCCTGCTGGCTGGCGGCCTGCGCGGCCTCGGTCACCGCGGCCTCGAGCTGGGCCTTGTTCCAGCCGATCGTCGCGCCTTTCTCGCCGTCGCCGAACACGTCGGCCGGCAGCGTCGCGGTCAGCGTGCCGGTGTTGACCACGACGTTGCCGCCCTCGACTTTCTCGACGGTGCCGACCTCGGCGCCGTCCGGGCCGTAGATCTTGGCACCGACCGCGACATCGGCGGCGAAAGCGGTGGCGGAAACGCCCGCGAGGGCGAGGGCGGCCGCGGCGGCCAGGGTCGAAAACTTCATCGTCACTCTCCGTTGATCAAACAAAACGCGCCCTCGATGGGGCGCGGGGTGGCAAAACCGGACTGCAACGGAGAGACGGCGGCGCGCGCCGTGCCACCCTGTGCGACCCCCTCCAGATACGATCCGACTTGGCGCCGAGGTTCTCGGACGACGGCGCAAAGCGCAAATCCTTTTTGGACGAAACGGTCCTCAGCTGCGATGAATTCCCTCAGCGCGCCAGCCTTTCCGCCAGCAGCGCGAGCGTGCGCTCGCGCCCGGGAAAGCCTTCGGCGACCCAGCGGTCCTCGACCTCGCGCAGGATTCGCGCCACCTCGGGCCCCGCGACGATGCCGCGGGCGACGACCTCGCCGCCCTTGAGCGGCAGGCGCGGGATGTCCCACCCGGTGAGCGGCGCAACCGCGGCGCCGGCGAGCAGCAGCCGGTCGAGCGCCTCGTCGCGGCCGAGGCGATAGGCGAGCGCGCGCGCGTCGCCGGGCTCCGGCTCGCGCGCCGCCGCGGCCACCAGCCGCTTGCGCTGTGCGGCCGACAGCCTCAGCCGCGCCGCGACGGGCTCGGCGATGCGCGGATCGGCGGGAAGCAGGGCGGCGAGGCGGCGCAAGGGGTCGGGCGCGACGCCCTGGCGCGCCTCCTCGCCCGCCAGCCGCTCGAGCGCCGCCACGCTCGTCGCGCCCGCCTCGGGCAGCACCACCGGCAACACCCCGCGCTGCTGCATCCGCGCGACGGTCGGCGCCGGGTCGGGCAGCGCCAGCAGGGTGAGCAGCTCCATCGCCACGCGCTCGCGGCTGAGGCCCTTGAGCGTCGGCGCCAGCTCGGCGCAGGCCTCCTCCGCCTCGGCGTCGAGCGCGGCGCCGAACCGCGCCTGGAAGCGGTAGTAGCGCAGGATGCGCAAGTGATCCTCGGCGATGCGCTGGCGGGCATCGCCGATGAACCGCACGCGGCGCGCGGCGAGATCCGCCAGGCCGCCGAACCAGTCGTCGATCTCGAGGGTGTCCGGGTGCGCATAAAGCGCGTTGATGGTGAAATCGCGCCGAGCGGCATCCTCGCGCCAGTCGGTGGCGAAGGCGACCGTGGCGCGGCGGCCGTCGGTGCTGACGTCGCGGCGGAGCGTCGTCACCTCGACCTTGCCGCCGGGCAGCGCGGCGGTCACCGTGCCGTGGTCGATCCCGGTCGGGATCGCGCGGATGCCCGCCTGGCCCAGCAGCGCCAGCGTTTCGCCCGGCTCGTGCAGGGTCGCGGCGTCGACATCGCTGACCGCATGTCCAAGCAGCGTATCGCGCACCGCGCCGCCGACCCAGCGGACGGTATCCGGCCCGAGCGCGGCGACCAGCGCGGCGAGGTCCTCGCGGCGAGTCCATTCGGCCGCGGGCAGGGTCTGGCCCGAATCGCCGCCGTTCATCGAACAGGCCCGTTGGCCGACGAAGTTGACGATTCTGACACGGTCCAGAGAGCAAGTGCCGGGACGCCCAGAGGCGTTGCCTGGCCATTCTCCCCAATGTCCCGATTCCCCGTCATCATTCCGGGCATGGCATAGCAAGGGGGTGTAGGACAGCGGTCAATCGCGGGCGCGTTCGAGCCACGCCAGCCGCCGCGACAGGTTGGCGATGATAGCGGCGGTGACGCCCCAGATGCGGTGGCCCTGCCATTCGATCTCGAGGTAGTTCCGGACGCCGCCACGCCATTCGGTTTGCCGGTGAACATGGTTCGCTTCGTCGAGCAGGAAGGCGAGTGGCGGCTCGAACCACGCTGCCACTTCGACCGGGTCCGGCACGATCGGCAGATCCGGCGGCACCAGGGCGAGCACCGGGGTGACGTCATAGCCGGTGGCGGTGACGAACCGGTCGCTGGCTCCGATTACCCTGACATCGGAAGCGTTTATGCCCAGCTCTTCATGGGCTTCGCGAAGCGCGGCGGCGACCGCGTCCTCGCCCGGGTCGAGCTTGCCGCCGGGAAACGCGACCTGCCCGGGATGGGCGCGCATGCCTTCGGGGCGGTGGGTCAGGATCACCCCCGGCTCGGGCCGGTCGGTGACCGCGATCAGCACCGCGGCCGGGCGGACCTCGGGCGGGGCGAGGCCGGCGTCGCTGCGCAAGCCGGGCAGCTCGACCCCGTGGCCTTCGTCGAACAGCCGGGTCAGGCGGTCGAACAGCGCGCTCAAGCGGGCACCAGCGGGAACGTCGCGCCCTGGCTGGCGACCGAGGTGCCGTCGCCGTGGTCGAGCGCGAATGCGGCCAGTTGCAGCCACGTCGAGCGGTCGAGCCGCGCCTCGCAGCCGTGGCGCACGGCGAGGTAGATCGCCGGCGTATCGGCGGCGCCCGCGGCGCGCAGCGGGTGGTCGGGCCCGGCGATGACCAGCTCGTCGGTGTTGAGCCGGAAGGCGAGCGCGTTGTCGCGCGGCTGCATGTCGACCGCGACGAATGGGGCGTCTTCGATCGCGATCGACTGGCGGCATTCGGGCGTGACCAGCCAGTGCCGGCCGCCGGAATCGCGCATCAGCAGCGAGGCGAACGCGCGGACCATCGCCGGGCGGGTCAACGCTCGGCCATCGTGGAACCACGTCCCGTCGGCCGCGATGCGCATGTGGCTGTCGGCGGTTTCTGTCGGATTCCAGCGCTCTATCGGCGGAAGCTTACGCTGCTCGACAGCCCCGGCGATGTCGAGCAGCGACATCGAGCCAAGGTCGGGTAGCGTTTCGTAGGGCATCGGCGTCGGATGGCAGCAAACTATCCTCCGCTGCAAGGGGAGGGCGACCATGCGAAGCATGGTGGAGGGGCACGCGGGGCCGATCCGGACCTCAAGGGGCAGGCGCGCGCCGGTGCCCTTCCACCCCCCTGTGGGTGGTCCCCCTCGCCGTGCCGGGGCGGAATCAGGTCCACGGCCCGAGCATGCCCGCGCGCGGCAGCACTGCCGGGTTCTCCGCGCGCACCAGCAGCCGCTCGGGGTCCCACGGGCCGGGGCACTGCCACCCGCGCGGCGCCTCGACGAAGCCGAACCGGGCGTAGTACGGCGCGTCGCCGATCAGCACTTGCGGCAGCGCGGCGCCGCCCTGGCCGCGCACCTCCTCCAGCGCCGCCCTCTGCGCCGCCATCAATGCGCGGCCGAAGCCCTGGCCCTGGCGCTCGGGATCGATCGCCACCGGGCCGATCATGACCAGCGGGTGCGCCCGGCCTTGCGCGTCGGTCAGCGCCACCGGAAACGCCTGGATCGTGCCGACCAGCGCGCCCTGCTCGTCATACGCGGCGAAGCACAGCGGCGGCAGGCATGCGGTGCCGTGGCGGATCGCATAGGCGGTGCGCTGGTGGCGGCCGGGGCCGAATGCCGTGTCGAGCAGGCGCTCGACCGCGGCCGGATCGGCCTGGTCGAGCGGAATCAGCGTCGGGAGCGCAAGGTCGGCCATCGGAGGCGCGCAGGTAGGGTTGCGCCGCCGCCGATGCAATTGGATTTGGCAGCAGGCAGTAGGCAGCAGGCAATGCAGTAGAGGCGACTGTAGGCCGGATGTTCGATGCTCTTCCGACTACTGCCTACTGCCTGATGCCTACCGGCCTTCCGCCGGCGTCAGGTGCAGCAGGCGCCCGCCGGCGCCGTCCTCGATCACGTAGAGCGAGCCGTCGGGCGCTTCGGCGATGTCGCGCAGGCGCTTGTCGAACGGATAGCGCGCTTCCTCGGTGCCGCTGTCGCCGTCGAGCGAGACGCGGACGATGCCCGGCCCCGAGCGCTGCATCGCCGCGATCAGCGCCTGTCCGCGCCACTGCGGCCACAGTTTGCCGCTGTAGAACAGGTAGTCGCCCGGCGCGATGACCGGGTTCCAGCTGATCGCCGGCTTGTGGAAGCCGTCGTCGGGCGAATGGTCGGGGATGTCGGCGCCGCCGTAGTCGTTGCCGTTCGAGCGCACCGGCCAGCCGTAGTTGTCGCCGCGCTCGACGCGGTTGAGCTCGTCGCCGCCGGCCGGGCCGTGCTCGAGGTCCCACAGCTGGCCGTCGAGGTCGAACTGCAGGCCGAGCACGTTGCGGTGGCCGTAGCTCCAGATCTCACGCGCCACCCCGCCGCGGTCGGCGAACGGGTTGCCGGCCGCGGGGGTGCCGTCGAGGTTGAGCCGCAGCACTTTGCCGAGGTTGACCGACAGGTCCTGCGCCGGCGCGCCTTTCTGCCGCTCGCCCGACGCCAGGAACAAGTATCGGCCGTCGGGCGAGAAGGCGATGCGGTGCGAGTAATGCCCGCGCCCGGTGACCTTGGGGCTCTGCCGCCAGATCACCCGGAGCCCGTCGATGCGGCAGGCGTCGGCCTCTTCGCACACCAGCGTGCCGCGCCCGAGCGCGGCGCCGCGGGTGTCGTTCTCGCCGGCCTCGGCCCAGCTCAGGTAGATCGTCCGGCGGCCGAGCGTCGTGGCCGACTCGCCCGGCAGGAAGGCGACGTCGCCCAGGCCCCCCTGGCCGCCGAAATCGACCGCCGGCAGCCCGCTGACGCTCCCCAGCCGGCCGCTCGGCAGGTCGACGAACTTCATCGTGCCGGGGCGCTCGGTGACGAACAGCACGGCAGTGCCGGGGGCGAAGGCGAGCGCCCACGGCTGGTCGAAGCTGCCCTTCTCGGCGATCGCGAACGGCGCCGCGTCGTCGGGCGCGGGGCTGGATTGCGGCGCGCTATCCCCAGTCTGCGCCGAGCCGCAGCTTGCGATCATGAGCGCGGCGGGAGATAGGATCGCGGCCGCTGGTCTGAATCTACGCATGCTCTCGGGAACTCCCTTTCACGATTTCCATGCCGGCTTCGCCGCCGGCGAGCTCGTCATCGGGGTCGACGAGGCCGGCCGCGGACCGCTGGCCGGGCCCGTTGTGGCCGCCGCGGTGCTGCTGTGCAAGCCGCGCCCGGCCGGGCTCGACGATTCCAAGAAGCTGACCCGCGAGGAGCGCGAGCGGCTCGAGGCGCGCATCCGCCGCCGCTGCGCCTTCGGCATCGGCGTGGTCGAGGTCGAGCACATCGACACGCTCAACATCTTCCACGCGACGATGTGGGCGATGGCCCAGGCGGTGGCGCGGCTGTGCGAAGCGATCGGCTGCGACCCGCACCAGGTGCTGGTCGACGGCAACCTGACCCCCGCGGGTCGCCGCGCCGAGTGGCGCTGGCCGGCCAAGCCGATCGTCGGCGGCGACGAGAGCGTGCCGTGCATCTCGGCCGCCTCGATCATCGCCAAGACCCACCGCGACCGGATCATGCGCGAGCACGCCAAGGCGCACCCGCACTACGGCTGGCACACCAACGTCGGCTACTCGACCCCCGACCACCTGAAGGCGCTGCGCGAGCACGGCCCGTGCCCGCTGCACCGCCGCAGCTTCGCCCCGGTGGCGCAGGCTGAATTGCCGCTGGAGATGCCCGCGGCGATGTGACAGATGCCTCCCGGATGGGAGGGACTTGACGATGCGACATGGATGGCTCGGTCTGCTGGCGGCGGGGCTGATCTCGGCGCCGGCCCAGGCGCAGCAGGGGCCCTCGATCGAAGAGATCAGGGCCATGCTCGAGCCTTATGCCAGCCCAGCCGATGTCGTCACCCTGCCCGATGGACGCCAGGTCGGCTTCACCTGCATGGGCCAAGGCTCGCCCACGGTGATCCTGATCCCCGGGATGGGCGACCTCGCTGCCATGTCATGGGGCAATGTTCAGCCCGAGATGGCCAAGACGACCCGTGTGTGCACGTGGGACCGGCCCGGCTGGGGCCTGAGCGACGGGGCCGAAGGCAAGCACACCGTTGCGACTTCGACCGCCACGCTCGAAGCGGCGCTTGCCACGGGCAAGATTCCCGGCCCCTACATCCTGGTCGGGCACTCGCTCGGCAGTTACGAGAGCCTGCTCTACGCCGACCGCCACCCCGACCAGACGGCCGGTATGGTGTTGGTCGATCCGAGCTTCCCCGACCAGGTCGCCACGTCGAGCCGTGTGGGCCTGCCCGCTCCCGATCCCGAAGCGGGCTTGCCGGCTGCAATCCGCAAGTGCGCCGTCGTGATTCGCGAAGGCAGGGCCAAGCTCGGCGGGCCCGATCCCGACAACTGCATGACCTATCCGCCGTTTTTCCCGCCCCCGCTCGCCCAGGCGCTCGGCGCGAAGGTCAGCAATCCGGTCCAGTACGAAACGATGGCCTCGTTCCTGGGCTCTTTCGCCGAAGATTCTAAGATCGTCATCAATCCGTCGCGCACCTACGGCGACATGCCGTTGATCGTGCTCACCGCGACCGTCCAGCCGCCTCCGCCGCCGGACATGCCGGCCGAGATGCGGACCGCTGGCGAGAGGTTCATGGAAGAATGGAGCCGCGCGCACGATGCGCTGGCCGCGCTGTCGAGCCGCGGGATCAACGCCCGGGTGCCGGGCGCGGTTCACGACATGCAGCGGAGCCGGCCGCAGGTGGTGGTCGATGCGGTCGAAGCGGTCGTCGCCGAAGCACGCGAAGCTGCTCGCTAGCCGAACGCCTTGGCCTTGAGCTGGTCGATATAGGCGCGAGCGAACCGTTCGCCGGTTTCGGGATCGGGCGGCAGGCCGCCCTGCTCGTCGCTTGCATCGGACAACTCGTCCCGGCTGTTGACGCGGGGGAACGGCTCGGCGGGGACCGTGACGCCGAGGAACGCACACAGCGGCTCCCAGCCGTCCTTGGGAGAGAACACCAGCAGGCGCTCGGGCGGCAGCGAGTCGATGACCGCCTGGTTCCGGCGGGCGAACCAGTCGGTCATGAACGCGCGGTCGCGCGTCCGGCCGCCGAAGGCGTCGAAGATCGCGCCCTGCATCAGTTCGCCGGTCGGCGAGCCGGCCAGCGAGGCCTGCATCCCGTCGGAGAAAATCGTCTCGCTGACCGAATCGAACCAGCTGTCGGGATCGCGCACGGTCAGCACGACCTTGGCCTCGGGGTAGTGCGCGGCCAGCTCGCGCCACCAGGTGCAGGCGGGGTAGTCGGTGGTCGAATGGAAGCCCGCGAAGATCGCCTCCCAGTCGGGCCGCCCCGCGATCGCCTCGAGCCACAGCGGCACGTTGCGCCGCGCGCCCGCGAGGACTTCGGACATGTGGTAGCATGGCCCGAACCCGAGGTGCTCGAGCGCGAACTTGAGCGAGAACGTGGCGGTGCGGCCGAGGCCCGCGCCGATCACCTGAAGCGCCATGATTTTCCCCTCTCCCGCGACCCGGACAGCAGGAATACGCCGCGCGAGTCTTCCGCGCCACACCACCACATATCGAGTCCGGTCCCGCGCCGCCGACTCAACATGCTGTGGGGGACTCGTTTCGTTCCGCGTTAACCCCATTACGCTAGGGCCGCCCGGCGGAGATCCGGCGGCTTGACGCGCGAGTCCGGCGCCCGCACCCTGTGGATAAGTCAGGGGGCAGCGACGGGAAATGGGCGAGATCACGAGAATTCGCGCGCCGCGAACGCGGGCGCCCGCGGCCGAGCCGCTCGCGTTGCCGCTCGGCCGCATCCTGCCCGGCGACTGCGTCGAGGCGATGCGCTCGCTGCCCGCCGCCTCGGTCGACCTGGTGTTCGCCGACCCGCCGTACAACCTGCAGCTCGGCGGCGACCTCAACCGGCCCGACGGAAGCCACGTCGACGCCGTCACCGACCATTGGGACCGGTTCGACAGCTTCGCCAGTTACGATGCGTTCACAAAGGCTTGGCTGACGGAGGTGAGACGCGTTCTCAAGCCTGACGGGGCGCTGTGGGTCATCGGCAGCTATCACAACATCTTCCGCGTCGGGGCGCTGATGCAGGACCTCGGCTTCTGGATCCTCAACGACATCGTGTGGCGCAAGTCGAACCCGATGCCGAACTTCCGCGGCACCCGCTTCACCAACGCGCACGAGACGCTGATCTGGGCGAGCATGGGCGAGAAGGCGCGCTATCACTTCAATTACCGGGCGATGAAGACGCTCAACGACGAGCTGCAGATGCGCAGCGACTGGGTCATCCCGATCTGCGGCGGGCCCGAGCGGCTCAAGCGCGGCGGCGTGAAGGCGCACCCGACGCAGAAGCCCGAGGCGCTGCTCTACCGCGTGCTGCTGGCGACGACCGAGGCCGGCGACGTCGTGCTCGACCCGTTCTTCGGCACCGGCACCACCGGCGCGGTCGCCAAGCGGCTCGGCCGGCGGTGGATCGGCTGCGAGCGCGAGGAAGCCTACCGCAAGGTCGCGCTTGAGCGGATCGAGAGCGCGCTGCCGCTCGACGAGAGCGCGCTCGACACGATGCACAGCCGCAAGGACGCCCCGCGCGTGGCGTTCGGCGCGCTGGTCGAGGCCGGCCTGCTCGCGCCCGGCACCGAAGTGTTCGACAAGCAGCGCCGCTGGACCGCGACCGTGCGCGCCGACGGCTCGCTGACGAGCGGCGGCGAAGCGGGCTCGATCCACGGCGTCGGCAAGGCGCTGCAAGGCGCGCCGAGCTGCAACGGGTGGATGTTCTGGCATATCGAGCGCGAAGGCCAGGTCCGCCCGATCGACAGCTTGCGGCAGCTCTACCTGCTGGCCATCGAGGACTGATCGCTTTCGCTTGAATTCCGCCCGCGTCCCCGCGAAGGCGGGGACCCAGGGCGGCAGGCGCCGTGCTGGCGGCCCTAGGCTCCCGCCTTCGCGGGAGCGCGGGAGAATGACTTGACCGACAAGCTCTACATCCAGCCGCTGACGCTCGTCGCCAGCGCGCAGGCCGTCGGCGGCGACGCGGTCCGGCTGGCGGGGGGGATGGCCTACGCGCATCAGTTCGCCGTCACCGTCGTCCGCGACGGCGAGACGGTCCAGCGCGAGCTGGCCACGCCGGACACCCTCGACGGCGCGCTCGCTCGCTTGCCCGACGCGCTCGGCGCCGAAGCCGAGGCGCAGTGGGCCGGCCTGCGCACCGCGCACCCGCCGCTCCAGCTCGGCGAGCGCACGATCCGCCTCGACCAGCCGCAAGTAATGGGCATCCTCAACGTCACCCCCGACAGCTTCTCCGACGGCGGCCAGTTCATGGACGACCCGGCAGCGGCCCGCGCGCACGCGGCGGCGATGCTCGAGGCCGGCGCGGCGATCGTCGACGTCGGCGGCGAGAGCACGCGGCCCGGCGCCGCGGCGGTGTGGGAAGGCGACGAGATCGAGCGCGTCGTCCCCGCGGTCGAGCATTGCGTCGCGATGGGCGCCGCGGTCAGCATCGACACGCGCCGCCCGGCGGTGATGGACGCGGCGCTGGCCGCGGGGGCGCATCTGATCAACGACGTCTCGGCGTTGCGCCACGACCCGCGCAGCCTCGAGCTCGCCGCGGCCAGCGGGGTGCCGGTGATCCTGATGCACGCGCCGGGCGAGGGCGCGGATCTCCATGCCGGCGGGAGCTACGGCAACGTCGTGTTCGAGGTGTTCGACTGGCTGCGCACGGCGCGCGACCGGGCGATCGCAGGCGGCGTGGCCCGCGAGCGGATCGTGCTCGATCCCGGCATCGGCTTCGGCAAGACGCTGGCGGAGAACCTCGCCCTGGTGAACGCGCTGCCGCTGTTCCACGCGCTCGGCCAGCCGCTGCTGCTCGGCGCCAGCCGCAAGCGGATGATCGGCGCGCTCTCGAACGAGGCCGCCGCGCACCGGCGCCTCGGCGGCTCGCTGGCGCTGGCCGTGGCGGGGATGCAGGCCGGCTTTCAGCTGCTGCGGGTCCACGACGTCCACGACACGGTGCAGGCGCGCAACGTCTGGCGCGGCCTGCGCGACGCCGCGCTGACCGACTTCTGCGGGCTTGCCGACGCGTGACTACGCGGCGTTGTCGATGCCGAGGTCGGTGAGCTTGCGGTAGAGCGTCGAGCGGCCGATGCCGAGGCGGCGGGCGACTTCGGTCATCCGCCCGCGGTAATGGCCGATGGCGAGGCGGATCACGTCGGCCTCGATTTCCTCCAGCGGGCGCAAGTTGCCGTCGGCGGTGTAGAGCTGCACGCCGACGCCGTCCTGCGGGTTGGCGGCCCCGTCCATCTCGCCGAGCATCTCGCGCAGCTGCGGGAAGTCGTCCTCGGTCAGCGCGTTGCCGTCGCAGAACACCGCGGCGCGGAACAGCACCGCCTGCAACTGGCGCACGTTGCCCGGCCAGTCGAACGCCGCGAGCAGCTGCAGCGCGCCGTCGGTGATGCCGAGCGGCCGCAGGCCCGGCTGCTCGCCGATGCGGGCAAGGAAATGGCGGGTGAGCGCGGCGATGTCGCCCGCCCGCTCGCGCAGCGGCGGGAGGACGATCTTGGTGCCGGCCAGCAGCTCGAGCAGTTCGGCGCGGAAATGGCCGGTCGCGACGAGATCGGCGAGCGGCAGGTTGCTGGCCGAGATCACCCGGACGTCGACCTTGAAGCTGTGGGTCACGCCGATCGGCCGCACCGAGCGGTTGGCGAGGGCTTCGGCGAGCCGGTCCTGCAGCTCGGGCGAGAGGCGGTCGACCTCGTCGAGCACCAGCGTGCCGCCGTCGCAATGCTGCAGCGCGCCGACCTGGCGCTCGAACGCCCCGGCGAAGGCGCCCTTCTCGTGCCCGAACAGCAGCGATTCGAGGCTGCTCGCGGGCACACCGCCGACGTTGATCGAGCGGTACGCGGCCTTCACCCGCGGCGAGGCGGCGTGCATCGCCCGAATGAGCATCTCCTTGCCGGTGCCGGTCTCGCCTTCGATCAGCACCGCGCCGTGGCCGCGCGCGGCCTTGGCCGACTTGGCCAGCGCGTCGCGGAACGGCGGGGCGGTGCCGACCATGGCGTCGAAATCGAGCACCGCCGGCATCTTCTCGGTCAGCGGCGTCAGCTCGTCCTGCGGCGCCTCGCGGGTGGTGGTGTTGCGCAGCGCCTGCATCATCCGGTCGGGCGCGACCGGCTTGACCAGGTAGTCGGTGGCCCCGGCGCGCATCGCCTCGACCGCCAGCAGCGGCGAGGTGCTCGCGGTGAGCATCAGGATGGGGACGGCGGGCCGGCGGCTGCGCAGCTCGGCGATCAGCTCGCAAGCCTGGTCGCCGGGAACCCACTGGTCGAGGATGATCGCCGACAGCGTCATCCCCTGGCGCGTGCCGAGCGTGGCGATGGCAGTCTCCGAATCGCGCACCACCAGCGTGCGCCAGCCCTCGCGCGCGGCGAGCGCGGTGATCAGCCGGCTCTGCGCCGGCTCGTCGTCGATCAGCATCAACAGGCGCTGTTCGGCTTCCGCCATTCGGTCCTCAACTCGCATGCAGGCGAGACGGGTTAGCGCGACTGGGTAAAGAGGCCATTAAGCAGGCGGCGTAGTTGCGCGGCAGGGCTTGAGCGCGCTCCCCGGCGGCGATAGAGCGGCAGGCGAGCGAGATACGAACAGGAGCGTGCGAGCGATGGCATCGGCAAACGACATGAAGGCGCACGAACGCACCTACGGCGCGTTCATCGGCCTGGTCAAATGGACGATCCCGCCGACCCTGCTGATCGTCCTTGTCGTCATCCTGCTGATTTCCTGACGGCCCGGCCGGGAGGATGCGGATCGCGATATTGCAGGAGCGCGCCGCGGGCGAAACGCGCGTCGCCGCGACTCCCGAGACGGTCCGCAAGTTCATCGCGCTGGGCGCGACCGTGGCGATCGAGCGCGGCGCGGGCGAGGCGGCATGCATCGCCGACGCGGCGTTCGAGGAAGCCGGCGCCGAGCTCGGCCAGGGCGGCGAGGTGGTCAACGGCGCGCACATCGTCCTGGCCGTCCAGGCGCCCGCCGCCAGGGCGCTCGCGGGAGCCGCGCCGGGGGCATGGGTCGCGGCGATGTTCGATCCGTTCAACGAACGCCAGTGCGTGGCGGATTATGCCGCCGCGGGGCTCGAGGCGCTGGCGATGGAGTTCATGCCGCGCATCACCCGCGCGCAGTCGATGGACGTGCTGTCGAGCCAGTCGAACCTCGCCGGGTACAAGGCGGTGCTGGCAGCGGCCGACGCCTACGGCCGCGCGTTCCCGATGATGATGACCGCGGCCGGCACCGTCTCGGCGGCGAAGGTGTTCGTCATGGGCGTCGGAGTCGCCGGGCTGCAGGCGATCGCCACCGCGCGGCGGCTGGGGGCGCAAGTCTCGGCGACCGACGTGCGCAGCGCGACGAAGGAGCAAATCCTCTCGCTCGGCGCCAAGCCGGTGTTCGTCGAGAGCGTCGCCGGCATCGAAGGCGAGGGCAGCGGCGGCTACGCCACCGAGATGAGCGAGGAATACCAGCAGGCCCAGGCCGAGCTGGTCAGCGGCCACATCGCCAAACAGGACATCGTCATCACCACCGCGCTGATTCCGGGCCGCGCCGCGCCGCGGCTGATCAGCGACGCGCAGATCGCCACGATGAAGCCGGGCAGCGTGATCTTCGACCTCGCGGTGGCGCACGGCGGCAACGTCGAGGGCAGCGTGCCCGACGAAGCGGTCGAGCGCCACGGGGTGCGGATCATCAGCTATTCGAACACCCCCGCGCGCCTCCCCGCCGACGCCTCGGCGCTTTACGCGCGCAACCTGTTCAACTTCCTCTCGGCGTTCTGGGACAAGGAGCAGGGCAAGCCCGTGCTCGACGCGGAGATCGGCGACGCGGTGCGGCTGACGCGCGGCGGCGAGATCGTGAACGAGAGGCTCAAGGGATGAACAAGGCACTTATCACACTCGCGCTCGCAGGCGGTCTTTTCGCGCCGCCCGGCGCGCACGCCCAGGACGAGGGGGCCCAGCCCAAAATCGAGCTGAGCCACTTCATGTCGGCCTATTCGGTCGCCGACATCGAGGCGGTCACCGCATTCTATGTCGACGTGCTGGATTTCGAGGTGGTGAAGGACGTGCCGCTGGGCGACGCGATGCACTTCCGCTGGCTGAGGAACGGCAACCAGGGCATCGAACTGGTCCGCATGGCCAATTCGCAGCCCGGTCCCGAGCGCGGCAGGCCACCGGCGCATCTGGCGGTGCGCGGTCCGGGCCAGCTCATGCTGCAGGTGGCGGATCTCGAGGCGACCAAGGCGGCGCTGCTCGCCAAGGGCGTGACGCCCGTGGTGGACATCACCGCCATCGCCCCGCTCGGGATCAAGGTAATGTTCGTCAACGATCCGGAGGGCAATCCCATCGAGATCGTCCAAGTGACCGGCGGCTAGCCCATGGACTTCATCACCATCCTGTCGATCTTCGTGCTGGCGTGCTTCGTCGGCTATTACGTGGTGTGGTCGGTCACCCCGGCGCTGCACACGCCGCTGATGGCGGTGACCAACGCGATCTCGAGCGTGATCATCGTCGGCGCGCTGATCGCGGCGGCCGCCTCGGGCAACCCGGTGGCGAAGTGGCTTGGGCTGGTCGGCGTGGCGCTGGCGAGCGTCAACATCTTCGGCGGTTTCGCGGTCACCGCGCGGATGCTGGCGATGTACAAGAAGAAGGAGCGGTGATGGGGCGCAGCGCAAGTAAGCCCCTCCCCGTCAGGGGAGGGGTTGGGGTGGGGCCTGTCGATGCGGCACCTCGCCAGCGGACAGCCCCCACCCCCGGCCCCTCCCCTGAAGGGGAGGGGAGGAAAGCGTGATGGCGATCCTTCCGCCCGACAACACAACCGATCTCAGCATCGCCGCCGACGCGGCGCACGCGGTGAGCCCGTGGGTGGCATTCGCCTACCTGGTGGCCGGGGTGTGCTTCATCCTGGCGCTGCGCGGCCTGTCGTCGCCCTCGACCAGCCAGCGCGGCAACCGGTTCGGTATGATCGGGATGACGATCGCGGTGGTCACGACGCTGGTGACACACGTTCCCAATGCGCCGGCGATAGGGTTTACCGTCGAAGAATTCGGCTTCACTTCAAGTGCGCTCGGCACTCAGATAATCATTGCCCAAATCCTTGCGGCCATTGCCGTCGGTGCAGTGATCGGTCTGACGACGGCCAAACACATCCAAATGACCGCGATGCCGCAGCTGGTGGCGGCGTTCCACTCGCTGGTCGGCCTCGCCGCGGTGCTGGTGGCGGCGGCGGCGTTCTTCAATCCCGACGCGTTCGCGATCCTCGGGCTCGACGGCAACATCCTGACAGTCAGCCGGGTCGAGATGGCGCTCGGCGCGGCGATCGGCGCGATCACCTTCTCGGGCTCGGTGATCGCCTTCGCGAAGCTCAACGGCACCATGTCGGGCGCGCCGATCCTGCTGCCGGGCCGGCACGTCATCAACCTCGGCACGCTGGCGGCGATCCTCGGGCTGACCGCGCTTTACGCGCTGTCGGCGGACGCGGGACCGGGCGAGGGGTGGATGTTCTGGGGGATCGTGGCGGCCGCCTTCGCGATCGGCTTCCTGCTGATCATCCCGATCGGCGGGGCGGACATGCCGGTGGTGGTGTCGATGCTCAACTCCTATTCGGGCTGGGCGGCGGCGGCGATGGGGTTCACGCTGCACAACACCGCGATGATCGTCACCGGGGCGCTCGTCGGCAGCTCGGGCGCGATCCTCAGCTACATCATGTGCCGGGCGATGAACCGCAGCTTCATCAGCGTGATAGCGGGCGGCTTTGGCGCGGAATCGAGCTCCGGCGGGGCGGCGAAAACGGACCGGCCGTGGAAGCGCGGCAGCGCCGAGGACGCCGCCTTCATGCTCCAGCAGGCCGAGAACGTGATCATCATCCCCGGCTACGGCATGGCGGTCGCCCAGGCGCAGCACGCGCTGCGCGAGATGGCCGACCTGCTCAAGGCGGAAGGGGTCAGCGTCAAGTACGCGATCCACCCGGTCGCCGGCCGCATGCCCGGGCACATGAACGTGCTGCTCGCCGAAGCCCAGGTGCCCTACGACGAGGTGTTCGAGCTCGAGGACATCAACTCCGAGTTCGCCCAGGCCGACGTGGCGTTCGTGATCGGCGCCAACGACGTCGTCAATCCGGCCGCGAAGACGGACAAGTCCTCGCCGGTCTACGGCATGCCGGTGTTCGACGTCGACAAGGCCAAGACCGTGATGTTCATCAAGCGCAGCATGGGCGGCGTCGGCTACGCCGGGGTCGACAACGACGTGTTCTACATGGACCAGACGATGATGCTGCTATCCGACGCCAAGAAGATGGTCGAGGAGATCAACAAGGCGCTGGCGCACTGAGCGCAAACCATCGCGCTAACCTGAAATTCACCGTTCCGGCCGCACTGCGACGGTCGAATTGAAAGGGACCGGGCGTTTGCGCAAGCTGGGGCTGATCGGCGGGATGAGCTGGGTCTCGACGCGGACCTACTACGAGCACATCAACCGCATCGTCGCGCAACGGGTCGACCCGCGGTCGAGCGCGCCGATGCTGATCGAAAGCCTCGATTTCGGTCAGCTCCGCGGGCTCAAGAGCGACGAGGACTGGGCGCGCGCGGCGAAGATCCTCGGCGCCTCGGCCAAGCGCCTCGAACGCTGCGGGGCGACCGCGATCATCATCGGCGCCAACTCGATGCACCGCGTCTACGACGAGGCCGCCGCGGCCGTGCAAGTGCCGATCATCCACATCGCCGAATGCGTCGGCGAGCGGATGGCGGCCGATGGCGTCGAAACGGCGGCCTTGCTCGGCACCAGCAATGTGATGACCGAAAGCTTCTACCGCCGCCGGCTGGTGGCGCACGGGGTCGACCTGTTGCCGCCCGACCTCGACGTCGTCGAGACGCTCGACCGGATCATCTACGAGGAGCTGACGGTCGGCAAGGTCACCCGCGACGCCGAGCGCGAGCTCAAGACGATGATCACCGTCAAGGAGAAGGAAGGCGCGCGGGCGATCGTCCTCGCCTGCACCGAGCTGGAGATGGTCGTCGACGTCGATGCCAACGTGCTGCCGATCTACGACAGCACCCGCATCCACGCGGAGAAGGCGGCGGAGTGGATCCTGGGCGGATAGTTCCTCCCCGTGCCGGGGAGGCACTTGGCTCCGTTCAGGTTGTCAATTTCCGCTCCACGCCCTAGCCCACCGGCCATGTCCCGCGCGCCTTTTGCCGCCGATCCCGCCCAGTCGCGCGGGCGCGAGTTCGCGCAGGCGCACGAAGGCAGCCGCGGCCCGCGCAGCGCCTTCCAGCGCGACCGCGACCGGATCATCCATTCGATCGCCTTCCGCCGCCTCGCCGGCAAGACGCAGGTGTTCATCGCCCCCGACGGCGACCATTTCCGCGTCCGCCTGACGCACAGCCTCGAAGTGGCCCAGATCGGCCGGGTGATCGCCCGCGCGCTCGGCCTCGACGAGGATCTGACCGAGGCGCTGTGCCTGGCGCACGACATCGGCCACCCGCCGTTCGGCCACTCGGGCGAGAAGGCGCTCGACGCGGCGCTGGCCGGGCGTGGCGGGTTCGACCACAACGAGCACACCTTGCGCCGGCTGATGCGGCTCGACAGCCCTTATTGCGGGTTCCCCGGGCTCAACCTGAGCTGGGAAGTGCTCGAGGGGCTCGCCAAGCACAACGGAGCGGTCGCCGAACCCGGCTGGGCGCTCGCCGAGCTCGACGGCGCGTTTCCGCTCGACTTGCCGCGCTGGCCGTCGCTCGAGGCGCAAGTCGCCGCGCTGGCCGACGACATCGCCTACGACAACCACGACATCGACGACGGGCTGCGCGCGGGCTTCCTTGAGCTCGACGAGCTGCTGGCGCTCGATTTCGTCGTCGCCAACTGGCGCATCGTCGAGAACCGCTTTCCCGGGGCCACGCGCGAGGCTTTGCTGCGCGAGCTGGTGCGGGAGCAGATCGGGGTGATGGTCAACGACGTGCTCGACACGACGCGCCGGCGCCTGGCCGGTGTCGGATCGGTCGAGGAAGTGCGCGCGGCCAATGGTCCGCTGGCCGCGTTCTCGGCGGCGATGGCGGCGGCCGAGCGGCAGCTCAAGACCTACCTCTACGGGCGCCTCTACTATCACGACGAGCAGCGCCTCACCGCCGAGCGGGCGCGCAAGGTCGTCGCCAAGTTGTTCGCCGCCTATCACCAGGAGCCGGGGCTGCTGCCGGCGGACTGGCGCGCGGCGCTGCCGGCCGCGGAGCCGGCGCGCAGCCGCCACATCGCCGACTTCATCGCCGGGATGACCGACCACTACGCGATCGCGCAATACCGCAAGGTGTTCGGCCGGGTCCCGGCGGGGCTGTCGAATGTCTGACCCGCGGCGCGTGCTGCTGGTCGGCGCCACCGGCCTCATCGGCACGACGGTGATGGAGACCGCGCGGGCGCACCCGCTGGTCCGGCTCGTCGCGCTGACCCGGCGCGAGGCGCCGATGCCGCGCGGCGCGCGGATGGAGATGCTCGTCGCCGACCCGGGCGGGTGGGGGGAGGCGGTCGCCGCGGTTGCGCCCGAGGCGGTGATCTGCGCGCTCGGCACCACCTGGCGGCAGGCGGGGCGCGACGAGGCCGCCTTCCGCGCGGTCGACCACGACCTGGTGCTGGCGGTCGCGCGGGCGGCGAAGGAGGCGGGCGCGGCGAATTTCGTGCTCGTCTCGTCGGCCGGCGCGGAGGCGCACGCCAAGGCGTTCTATCTGCGGGTCAAGGGCGAGGTCGAGGCGGCGGTCGCCAAGCTCAGGTTCCACAGGCTCGACATCCTGCGGCCCGGGCTGCTGCGCGGGCCGCGCGGCGGCGACCGCCGGCCGCTCGAACGGCTCGGCATCGTCGCCAGCCCGCTGACCGACCGCTTCCTGCGCGGCGGGCGGCGGGGCTTCCGCTCGATCGATGCACGGGTGGTCGCGGCCGCGGCGCTGCAGGGCGCACGCGAGAAGGCCGCCGGGCGCTTCGTGCACGACAACGAGGCGATCCACCGCCTCGCGCGGCGGCTGGAGGGCCACGGGTGAAGCGCAACGCGCCGGCCGCCGGCCGCAACCGCGAGCCGATCGCCGCGGTGCTCACCGAGGAGCTGCCCGGCGCCGGGCTGGTGCTCGAGGTGGCCAGCGGCACCGGCGAGCACGCGGCGCATTTCGCGCGGACCTTTCCCGACCTGCAATGGCAGCCGAGCGATCCCGACCCGCAGGCGCTCGGCTCGATCGCCGCGTGGCGCGAGGAAGCCGGGCTGCCGAACCTGCTGCCGCCGCTGGCGCTCGAGGTGTCCGCCCCGTGGCCGGTGGCCCGCGCCGAGGCGCTGGTGTGCATCAACATGGTGCATATCAGCCCGCAGGAGGCCACCGAGGCGCTGTTCGGCGGCGGAGGGAAGCTGCTCGCCGCCGGCGCGCCGCTGATCCTCTATGGGCCTTATCTCGAGGATGACGTCGAGACGGCCCCGTCCAACGTGGCGTTCGACCGCGACTTGCGGGAGCGCAATCCGCAATGGGGCCTGCGCCGCGTGGCATGGGTCGACGGGCTCGCCCGCCGGTACGGGTTCGAACGCACCCGGCGGGTGGCGATGCCGGCCAACAATCTCGTCCTCGTCTATCGCCGGCGGCAAACATGAAAGCGCCCGCCGGATCTCTCCGGCGGGCGCCTTGCGACCCTCGACAGGGCCGATCGCTAGATGGCGCGATCGCCGGCCTCGCCGACCGACTCCACGTCTTGACCGGCACCCTTGACGGTGTTGCAGGCGGTGGCGGTGAGCGAGAAGGCCGCGATCCCGAAGGCCAGGATGAGCTTGCGGATCATGATTCTAGTCCTTTGTCTCGACAGAGTGGTCGAGGCGAAAAACCGACCGTTCCGGCTTAGGTTCCCTCGGCCCGGGCGATGTCGCGCTCGTCCGGGCGCGTCAGCCGGTGCTCGCGCCAGGCGATGATCAGGCCCGCGGCGACGATCAGCGGGACGCCGAGCCAGGTGCTTGCCGGCGGCAGCGTGGCAAACAGCAGCCAGCCGTAGAGCGTCGCCCAGAACAGCCCCGAATAGTCCATCACGATCACGCTCGCGACCTTGCCGAAGCGCAGCGCGGCGGTCAGCAGCAGCTGGCCGGCCGAGCCGGCGAGGCCGATGCCGAGCAGCAGCAGCCAGCCGCCGGCGTCGTGCGCGGTCATCACGAACGGCAACGACAGCGCGCTCAGCGGGGCGCTGAACAGGGCGAAATAGAACACGATCGTCAGCGGCTTGTCGGTGCGGTTGAGGTCGGCGATCTGGATCGAGATGAGCGCGATCATGAACGCCCCGCCGAGCGCCACGAGCGCGCCGTGGAGCGGGAAATGCCCGCTCCCCGGCTGCGCGATCACCAGGATGCCGGCGAAGCCGAGCAGCACCGCCGACCAGCGCCACACGCCGACGTTCTCCTTGAGCAGCACGATCGACAGCAGCACCGCCCAGATCGGCACGGTGAAGTTGATCGTCGTCGCCTCCGCCAGCGGCAGCAGGATCACCGCAGCGAAGTTGAGCACCATGCCGATGGTGCCGTACAGGCCGCGCAGGAAGTGGGTGCCCGGGCGCCGGGTGGCGAGCGCGCCGATCCCGCTCGTCGCCATGACCCAGCCGAGCGCCATCGGGATGGTGATGAACTGGCGCCAGAACATGATCTCGAGCAGGTGAATGCCGCGCTCGGCCGCCAGCTTGATCAGCGCCGACATCGTCGCCAGCGCGCCGATCGCGCCGAGCCGGATCAGCAGCGCGAGCAACGGGCGACTGGCGGGGGCGGCGTGCATCGCGCCGCCATAGGATGACAGGCGGGGCGATCAAGCGTTGCCCGCGGGCGCCGCTCCGACCATATCGCGCGCGATGGGCGAGCCCGACTTCCTGCTGTTCGCCAGCGACGCGACGCTGGCCGGGCTCGCCGGCGGCGCGCTGCTGCTGGTGGCGTTGCTGGCGATGCTCGGCGAGCGGCGGCGACTGCGGCGCAAGGCCATCGACGCGGTCGGCTGCATGCCGTGGACGACGTTGTCCGTGCTGACCACCTTCGTCGGGCTCACCCTGCTGGCGATGGCCGCGACGGGCTGGCTCAAGGGCTAAAGGCAGGCCTCGAGGTAAGCCTGGTCGAACCCGAACTGGCGCGCCTTCTCGAGCGTGTACGGGCGCAGGCCCGAGGAGCGGAACTCGCCGAGGATCTTGCCGTCCTCGCTCTCGTCGAGATACTCGAAGTTGAACAGCTCCTGGGTGACGATCACGTCGCCTTCCATGCCGATCACCTCGGTGATGTTGGTCGTGCGGCGCGAACCGTCGCGCAGGCGCTTGACCTGGACGATGAGATCGACCGATTCCGCGATCTGGCGCGAGATGGCTTCCTTGGGGATCTTGATGTCGCCCATCAGGATCATGTTTTCCATGCGGCCGAGGCACTCGCGCGGGCTGTTGGCGTGCAGCGTGCACATCGAGCCGTCGTGGCCGGTGTTCATCGCCGCCAGCAGGTCGAACGCCTCGGCGCCCCGAATCTCGCCGAGGATGATGCGGTCCGGGCGCATGCGCAGCGCGTTCTTGACCAGGTCGCCGATGGTGATCGCGCCCTGGCCCTCGAGGTTGGGCGGGCGGGTCTCGAGCGGCAGCCAGTGCGGCTGCTGCAGCCGGAGCTCGGCCGCGTCCTCGATCGTCAGCACGCGCTCGCCCGGGTCGATCATCTTCGACAGGGCGTTGAGCATCGTCGTCTTGCCCGAGCCGGTGCCGCCCGAGATGACCACGTTCATCCGGCAGGCGCCGGCGATCTTGAGCGCGGTCGCCATCTTGTCGCTCATCGACCCGAAGTCGCGCAGCATGTCGATGGTGATCGGCTTCTCGGAGAACTTGCGGATCGAGATCGCGGTGCCGCGCAGGCTGAGCGGCGGGACGATCACGTTGACGCGGCTGCCGTCCTTGAGGCGCGCGTCGGCCAGCGGCGTGGTCTGGTCGACCCGGCGGCCGACCTGGCTGACGATGCGCTGGGCGATCTGGAACAAGTGCGATTCGTCGCGGAACTGAATCGGGGCAACCATCAGCTTGCCCTTCTTCTCGATGTAGGTCTGCAGCGGCCCGTTCACCATGATGTCGGAGACGTCGGGGTCGTTGAGCAACTCCTCGAGCGGGCCGAAGCCGAGCAGCTCGTCGATCAGCACCTTCTCGAGCGCGAACTGCTCGCGGCGGTTGAGGGTGACCTTGAGCTCGGTCAGCACCTCCATGATGATCGGGCGGAATTCCTCGCTGAGCTCTTCCTTCGACAAAGTCGCGGCGGCTTCGGGATCGACGCGCTCGAGCAGGCGCGGCAGCACCTGCTCCTTGATCTTGTGGACCGAGGCCTCGAACCCGCCGACCTCGGAGCTGTGGTCGTTGACGGCGTTGGCGCGGTCGGCCAGCCGGGTCATCGCATCGCCGCGGCCGGCGGCACCGTGCGCCGAATCGACGCCCGGCATCTCGCCGGGGATCGGAGGGAACTGGTCGCCGCCCGGCGCGGGCACGTGCGGGCGCGGCGCCGGACCCGAGCTTTTCATGGGCTTCGCGACGCCGAAGGCCGGGCGAGCGCCGGCGCTCATGCCGCCGACCCCATTCTTGCGTCCGAATGCGCTCATCCCGTCCTCGCTAACCGTAACTCGCTGCGCGCAGAGGCCATTTCCCTGCCGTCGCAGAGCTGCCTTCGCGGAACTTGGTGAATAAGATGCAAAGTTTGATTTTCTCTTACGCCGAGGGACATCGCAAAGCGCGTTCGACCCGTCCGAGCCGCGACGCGACCCGGATCAGGTGCCGCGCGGCGGCAAGGCGCGCGCCGAGCAGCAGCGCGCCCGCGGCGCCGGCGGCGAATCCGGCCGCGGCGAGCATGTCGGCCAGGGCGCCGGGAAGCCGCGGACGCCGCGGCGCCTGGCTGCTGCCGATCCGGCGATAGCGCGCAAACACCGCCGCCGGGGTCATCTCATCGGGCTGGACGATGTGCCCGGCCCAGGCGGCCGGGACGTGGACCAGCGCGATCCCGGACCGCACGATCCGCCGCGCGAGCTCGCTGTCCTCGCCGCCGGTGCGCGGCCCGGAGCCGAAGTCCGCCGCCCCGCCGGCGAAACGTTGCTCCCCGAGCGCCTCGCGCCGTACGGCGAAGTTCGCGCCCTTGAGCACGCCGGGCGCGCACGGGCCCTCGGCGAGGGTCTTCGGGGTCGCGCCGCAGCAGCGCCCCTCGGCCGCGAGCCCGGCCAGCCACGCGGGCGGCGGCTGCCGCCAGGCGGGCGCGAGGGCTCCGGCGAACAGGCCCGCCGCGGGATGGTCGCGGCTCGCCCGGTCATAGGCGCGCAGCCAGCCCGGAGGCACGATCACGTCGTCGTCGACGAAGACCAGCAGCTCGCCGCGCGCCTGCCCGATGGCGCGGTTGAGCGCCCGCGACTTGCCGGGCGTGGGCTCGCGGAGCAGGCGCGCCCCGTGCTCGCGCGCGAACCGTTCGAGCAGCGCGAGGGTGCCGTCGTCGCTGGCGTTGTCGACGAGGACGATCTCGTGGCCGCCCGGCGGCGGCTCCAGCGCGGCGAGCGCGGCGAGCGTGTCGGGCAGCGTGTCGGCGCCGTTGCGCGAGGGGAGGATGACCGAGATCACCTCAGTACCGCCCGGTGAAGCGGCCGCTGGCGGCGGCGTACGTGCAGCCTCCGGCCCACGCGATCATGCCGATCGCCACGCCCGGCAGCCGGCCCGCGAGCGTGCCGAAGCGCCGCGCGTGGACGATCCGCCCGACGATGCGCGCCGCCTTGGCCACCCCCAGCAGCGGCGCCAGCGGCCAGAACCGCACCGCCACGCTGCCCGGCAGCGGCGCGCTGAGCCGGACTTTGGCGAAGTGCCGGCCCTGATTCGACAAGTGGCGGACGAAGCGGCGGAACCCGGCGAGGTTGTAGTGGCGCACGACCAGCCCAGGGTCGAACCACTGCGTCAGGCCCGCGTCGCGCAGGCGGAAGAACAGCATCGTGTCCTGCCCGGCGCGGAAATCCTCGGGAAACCCGCCGACCTTGGCGAAATCGGCCGCGCGCACCGCCATGTTGCACGAGGCGCCGCCGAGCTGCTCCCCGGCGGGCCGCCAGGGGGCCTGCTCGCTGAACTCGCACAGCCAGGTCGCCATGCCCCAGTAGCCGCCGCTCTCAGCGACCCCGACCGAGCCGACGAGGAAGCCGGTCTCGCCTTCCGCGAAGCGCCGGCGGATGCGGGCGACCCAGTCGCGCTCGGGAACCGTGTCGTTGTCGCAGAAAGCGAGCACTTCGGCCTGTGCGTGCGCCGCGCCGCGGTTGCGCGCCGCTCCGGCGAACAGCCGTTCGGTCGAATGGAGCGCGCAAACCTGCGGAAAGTCGCGCGCCAGCCACTCGCGCGGATCGTGCGACCCGCTATGGCTGACGATGATGCGGTCGGGCCGGTCGTCGCCGGCCAGAAGCGCGTGCAACACCGCCGCCAGGTGCGGCGAGGGGCCATGAGCGGGAACGATCACGGCGAGGCTGGGCTGGCTCATGACGACACCTTACCCCGACCGGCCCGCGACCAGGCGATGAGCCGGGCGCATGATCTTGCCGCCTTTCTCGCGGCCGTCGGGCGCCGCTGGCGCGGTGCGAGGCGCGCCGGCTACATCGGCTGGCTCGGCCACGGCAACCTCGGCGACGAGGCGATGCGCCGCGCGGCCGAGCTGCTGCTCGGGCAGCCGCTCGAACCGCTGCGGACCTGGCGCGGCGAACGCGTGCTCGCGGCCATCGGTGCCGGCGGCGGACGGCGAGCGTTGCCGGTGGCGATCCTCGGCGGCGGGACGCTGATCAACCCGGGCCGGCTGGTGCTCGTCGAGGACCTGTTGCGACGCGGTGTCCCGCTGGTCGCGCTCGGCACCGGCGTCGGCAGCGCGGGCTTCTCGGCGTCCGAGGAGCCGGTCGACGAGCGCTGGGCCGGGGCGCTGCGCCAATTTCGCGCGGTCGGCGTGCGCGGGCCGGTGTCCGCGGCCAAGCTCGCGGCCGCTGGCTTTGCCGGGGCACGCGTGGTCGGCGACCTGGCGCTCGCGCTGACACCCGACAAAGCCCTCGGCGACGCGGGCTCGGGCCGCTTCCTGGTCAATTTCGCGCCCGCCCGGCTGGCCGAGGACCAGCGCCGCCTCGCTCCGGTGCAAGCCGCCTTCAGCGACGCGCTGGTGGCATTGGCGCGGCGCGGACTCGAGCCGGTCCCGGTGGCGTTCGATCCGGCCGACCGATCCGCACTCCGCGCGCTGCTGGACATGAGCGGAATGGCCGACAAGACGATCCACGTGCCCACCGATTTCGCCGGTTACCAGGCGTTGACCAGGCAGGCCTCGTTCGCGCTCGGCGTGAGGCTGCACAGCGCGGTGTTCGCCGCGGCGTGCGGCGTGCCGCCGCTGCTCGTCGGCTATCGCGACAAGTGCCGCGACTTCTGCGAGACCGTCGGCCACGGCGCATTCCTCGTCGAGCTCGACGGCTTCGAACCGGACGACTTTGCGGCGCGGCTCGATAGCCTGATGGCCGACAGCGTAGCCATCGGGGGCCGCCTGCACGGCCGCTGCCGCGAGCTGCGGTCCGGATTGCAGGATTTTGCCGACGCGCACCTCAAGCCGCTCCTGTGAGCCGCATCGGCGCCGCCCGCAACGACGGGTCGAAGCGGAGCTCGCGGCGCACCCGCACGAGCAGCGTGAGGTTCCACAGCACGATCCCGAGCGCCATCGCGATCGCTCCCCCGAGGGCGCCATGCGAGGGTATCAGCCACAGTCCGACGGCGACGTTGGCCGCAAGCCCGACGAGCTGGCCGACGAGCGCTGCCCCCGGCCGGCCGGTCATCGCCAGCAGGAACCCCACCGGGCCGCAAGCCGCGTTGAGCGCCTGGGCGGCGCCGACGATTGCCAGCAGGGGCGCGACTTGCGCGAACTCCGGCCCGAAAGCGGCGAGCAGCCACGGGCCGGCCGCGACCAGCGGCAGCACGAGGGCCACCGTCGCCACGCTTGTGGCGAGCGTGAACCGGCGGGTCAGCCGCACGAGCGTGTCGCGATCGCCGCTTTGCCACAGCGCCGCGACCCGCGGCGCGTAAGCCATCGCGGCGGACTGAACCGCCACCGTCATCAGCGGGGCCAGCTTGGCGATCGGCTGGAACAGCCCGGCCTGCTCGCGCGACGCCAGCCACCCGAGCAGCAGCGTGTTGATCTCCGCCTGCAGCGCCGCCGCCAGGCCCATGCCGAGGAACGGCGCCGCGCCGGCCAGCATCGCTCGGTCGGGGGCGAGAGCCAGCGGCGCCTGGGCCGCGGGCAAGGCTCGCCAGCTCAGCATGCCCGCGACGATGGCGGATAGGACGCTGACGGCGAGGAATCCGGCCAGGTAGTCGCCGGGGCGGACGGCCAGGCCGAGCACCGCCGCGCCGGCGAGCAGAGCGATGGCCGCGGCCGGCCGCAGGATCTCGCTCGGCCATTGCGCGGCCGCCACCCGGCCGAAGCCTTGCGCGGTGCCGCGGAACAGCAGCAGCAGCGCGGTCGGCACGACGATCGCCGCCGCCAGCAGCAGCTCGCCGCGCATCGGCGAGCCGGTGCCCGCGAACGCGGCGACGGCGAGCACCAGCACGGCACCGCCCAGCAGCGACAGCAGGACTACCGTCCCGGCGGCGCGGGAGACGAACAGCCGTGCCGCAGGGGCGGCCGAACGGGCGAGAAGCGCCGGTATCTCGCGCACGGCCAAGGAGCCCAGCCCGAACGCGCACAGCGTCGCCAGGATCTGGACGATCGCCAGCGCCACGGCCACCGTGCCGTAGCCGCGCACGCCGAGCACGCGAGCGGTGAGCACGGCGAGGCCGAACGACAGGGCCAGGTTGGCCGCGCGTATCGCCAGGCTGGTGATCGAGCCGCGCGCGATCGGCCCGCGGCCCAGCTTGCACGCGGATCGGGCGATGCTCAGCATGGCTGCGGGGCCCGGCCGCCGTCGCGCGCCGAGGCGGAGGCGGCGTGGGACACGGCATCGACAATGTAGCGGTTGATGTCGCCCGCCGCGGCGGCGAAGCGCGTCGCGCGCTGGCGGAAGCGCTCCCGATCCGCGCCCAGCGCCTCGCGCAGTACGCTGGAGACGTCGTCAGTGGGGCCGAACCGGCGAATCAGGCCGGCCGCTTCCTGCTCGGCGACGTAGGCGTATTCCTTGTCGATCTGCAGCAGCGCCGGAACGCCGAGCGCGGCGGCCTCGCTGGCGACGGTGATGCTTTCGCCGCAGCACAGCCGGCAATGCGCCAGCAGGTGATGGAACGCGCCCGGTCGCCCGCGGAACTGCAGCGGCCGGAGATCGGCGGGCAGCTCGCCTTCGGCCGAGATGTGGACCTTTCCCAGATGCGACAAGTGTTCGACGATCGCGCGTAGCTGCTCGGGCGGGATTCCGCTGCGGCGAAGGTCGTGGTTGGCCTGCCACGCCACCGTTCGCACGAGGAAATTGTCGCGCTCGGGATCCCAGCCGGCCGCCTGAGCGATCGCCGGATCGGGCCGGAAATGGTCCGGGTGGAGGTAGGCGAACTGCTTGCTTCCCGGGAAGCGGAAGGTGCGGCCTCGAGGAGCGGGGCCGGTCCAGCTGTGCGGCACGTGCCACTGGCCGATGAACGGGATCGTCAGGCCGATCTGCAGCGCCGCGTGCTCGGTGTCGTAGAACGAGACGCTGGGAATGCGCAGCAGTGCGCCGACGTGCGAGATGGCGACACCGCCGAACCCGACGAGCACGTCGGGCTTCCAGCCGCGCGCGATCCGGAGCACCGCGAGGTCGCGTTCGGCGAGCTCGAGCGCCTGGCCGACCAGCCCGCGACGCGCGCGCGTCAGCGGCGCGTGCCGATGGCCGAGGTCGTCGAGCAAATCGGTCAGCACGTCCTTGCGGCGGCTGGCGACGCGGACTTCGGCCCCGTCGGCCTGCAACGCACGGATCGCATGGTGGAAGAACAGCGCGTCCGCCGGATGGACGAGATCGAACAGGACCCGCATCAGTAGTCCGTGAAGATCGGGCCGGCCGGCCACGCGAATCCGGGGCGGGCGAGATGGTCGCCCCAGCGCAGCGTCACCGGGTCCGGGCCGTCCGCCTGCACGCGATGCCTGCGCCGGCCGAGCGTCGCCACCTGGCCGGAAGCGAAGGGCCTGCCGTCGATCGAAATCGGGCCGCCCTCGATGGTGTAGGGCCCGGGTATGGCGACTTCGATGCCTCCCGTACCGGGCGCGACCGTCATCCCGGCGACGAACGTCTCGCCCCAGTGCCGGATATAGCCGGCGCGGAGCGCGCGCACGTCCTCGGCGAGCAGGCGGTCGGCGTGCCCGGTCACCGCGAAGACGTTGCGCAGCGCATGGCTGTTGCCGATCAGCAGCGGCACCGGCTCGGCCTCGAGCGCCTGGCGGTAAACCGGATGCCCGGCGCGGTGGTATTTCTCGAGCGCCCAGCCGCTGGCGAAGCGGTCGACCGCGCGCGGGAAATTGCCGATCATCCCGCTCTCGTCGATGTAGGCGACCGGTTGCGGAAAGATCTCGCGAACGCCTTGCTGGATCGTCTTTTGGCGCTCGAGCACGCTGCGGTCCTCGGTCAGGGACAGCAGCGCCGCGTTGGCCAGCAGGATCAGCGACAGCGTGGCGGCGCCGTGGCGCCGCACCAGCCACTCGGCCGCCGGCGCCGCCGCGACCATCGCCGGCGGCAGCACGAAGACGAAGTGATAGGGGTACGCGTTGCGATAGATCGCCACCGTCAGCAACGGCGCGAACAGGCACAGCAGGGCGGCGCGTTCGCGCGCACCGTAGCGCTGCCACGCCACGACGGCGCCCAGCGCCAGCAGCACCGCCAGCGCCGGCGCGTAGGTGACCTGCTTGATCAGGTACGGCCCTTGCGGAAACAGCCCGGCGGAGAACATCCATTCGGCGGAATTGCGCGCGAAGTCGGTCAGTCCGGCAAGCGGCACCACCAGCGATACGACCACCAGCGCCGCCACCCCCGCCGCCGCGGCGCCGCCGGCGATCCGTCGCAGCTGCGAGCGGTCGAAGCGCAACAACGCCACGCCGAGAAAGGCGGGGGCATAGAGCGCGCTCTTGATCGTCGCCACGAACGCCAGCGCGAGCAGCAGGCCCAGCGCGGCGAGCTCAAGCGCGCGCAGCGGCCGGCACAGCGCAATCCACAAGGCCGCCGAGAGCAGCGCGGCGGCGATCATGTCCGCCCGGATCGCCAGGGCGTGGAGCAGCACGTAACCGCCGGTGGCGTAAGCCAGCGCGCAGATCAGCGCGGCCGCGCGGCCGGCGAAGCAGCGGGCCATCGCGTAGATGCAGACCAGCGTCGCCAACTCGAACGGCAGGATCAGCGCGCGCACCAGCTGGATATGGGCGATGTTGTCGCCCGGCAGACCGGGCACCCACGAGAACAGGTGCACGTAAGGCGTCTGCAGCGAGGGCGACCACCGGCCCAGCCGGTACTGGTGGATCTCGCTGAAGTGATAGAACTCGTCCCAGTTCACGCTTTTCGCGAACGCCAGCTCGAGCTGGAGGAGCAGCGCCAGGCCGAGGCAGGCGAGGGCGACCGCCTCGCCGCGCGAGACGGCCAGCCGCCATCCCCGGGCCGGGGCCAGCGCGGCGGGCAGCGTGGCCATCGCTCAGGCGGCGTCCTTGCGCGCGGCCGGCCGTTCGGCCTCGCTCGACTGGCCGCCGCCCAGCGCCTCGATGCGGTCCTCCAGCGCGCGCAGGCGGACGAGGCCGGCCTCGAGCAGCTTGCGGTTGGCCCCGATCAGGTCGGCGAGCATGCCGAGGATCGCCACCAGCACGCCGAGCACCAGCAGCGCGCCGCCGAGGACGAGCGACTGGACATGGCCCTCGCCGTCGCCGCCGGCCCAGAACCACAGGAAGCGCAGGATCGGCAGCAGGCCGACCAGGGCGATCAGCGAGCCGGTGCCGACGAACGCCCGCAGCGGATTGTAGGTGGTGTAGGCCCGCGCCATCGTCACCCCGGTCTGGGCGATGAAGCGCGGGATCGACTTGAACAGCCGGCTCGGCCGCTCGACCCGGTGGGTGCGCACCGGCACGCTGGCGATGGCGAGCCGCTTGCGGCCGGCCTGGATCAGCATGTCGGTGGTGTAGGAGAACTCGGTGGTGATGTTGATCCGCTGCGCCGCCTCGCGGCTCAGCGCGCGGAAGCCGCTGACCGCGTCGGGCACGCTGGTACCGGCGAGCCGCTGGACCACCGCGCTGCCGCAGCGCTGCAGCACGCGCTTGAACGGCGAGAAATGGGCGTTGCCGGCGATGCCGCGGTCGCCGACGACGATGTCGGCCTCGCCGGCGACGACCGGCGCGACGAGCAGGGCGATGTCGGCGCCTTCGTACTGTCCGTCGGCGTCGGTGTTGACGATCACGTCGGCCCCGGCCGCGAGCGCCGCGTCGATCCCGCTGCGAAAGGCGGCGGCGAGCCCGCGGTTGCGGCGATGGCGGACCACGTGCTGCACGCCCCAGCGGCGCGCGACCTCGGCGGTGCCGTCGCGGCTGCCGTCGTCGATCACCAGCAGCTCGATCTCGTCGATGCCGTCGATCCGCCGGGGGAGGGCGGCGATCGTTTCGGGCAAGCTCCCGGCTTCGTCGAGGCAGGGAATCTGGATGATCAGCTTGGTCATGACGCCCCCCGCGGGCGCCGTTCGCCGTCCGCTAGGCTTTGTTAAGCATGACGGTTTAACGATCGGTAAAGTTCGCCACCCGGCGTTGCCAGGTTCGGGCCCGGACCCTAAGCGGGCGGCTCACGCGCGCGAACGAGGCGGCTCTCAATGCAGCAATCGGACCGGGCCGGCCTGCTCTTCGCGCTGGCGGGATTCTGCACGCTGTCGATCGGCGACGCGATCGTGAAGAGCATGGTCGGCGAGTGGACCGCCCCGGCGATGGCGTTCACCCGTTATCTCGTCGGCACGATCCTCCTCGCCGCGTTGCTGGTGCGGCGCGAAGGCGCTGGCGCGCTGCGGCTGCCGCGCGACAGGCTGCAATGGCTGCGCGGCATCGCGATCAGTGTCTCGGCGGTCGGCATGTTCCTCGCGGTTTGGATCATGCCGCTGGCCGAGGCGACGACGATCGTCTTCACCCAGCCGATCATCACCGCGGTGCTGGCGGCGGTGGTCCTCGGCGAGCGCGCGCGGCTGTCGACCTGGCTGGCGACGCTGGTCGCGTTCGCCGGGGTGTTCCTGGTCCTGCGGCCGAACTTCGAGAGCGCCGGATGGGGCGTGCTGCTGCCGGTGCTGAGCGCCGCCGGCATGGCGGTGACGATCATCGCCAACCGCAAGGTCACCGGGCGGGCGAGTGTCCTGGCGATGCAGTACTACATGTCGGTCACGGCGCTGATCTTCCTGCTGCTCGCCACGGCGGCGGCGCATTTCGCGGGGCCCGCAAGCTTCCGGCTCGACTGGCCGCACTGGAGCGTGCTCGCGCGCTGCACGTTCATCGGCCTGTCCGCCACGCTCGCGCAGTGGCTGATCTTCATGGGCACGGTGAAGGCGGGCGCGGGCACGGTGGCGCCGATGACGTATGGCCAGCTGCTGATGGCGGTGGTGCTGGGCGCGGTGTTCTTCGGCGACTGGCCCGACGCGACGGCGCTGCTCGGCGCGGCGATCATCATCGGCTCGGGGCTGTTCCTGTGGTGGCGCGGGCGGGTGCGCGACCGGGCGCTGCTGCGGCCGTCGTGACGACCCGGCCGCGGCGACGCTAGGCAAGCCGGTCGCGTCGTGGCATTTCCCGCCGTTCCCGGGTCGCGGGAGGAATGCCGATGAAACTGCCCGCCGCGGCCCTCGCCGCCGTGCTCGCGCTGATGCCGGCGGCCATTGCCGCGGAGGAGGAAGCGGCGCCGCTGCCCGCATGGATGGCCGGCGCCTGGGCCACGAGCGACGACGCCGGCGGGTGGACCGAGGAAGTCTGGTCGGCCGGGCGCGGCGGGATGATGCTCGGCACCTCGCGCCAGGGCAACGACGACGGCCTGCTGGCGTGGGAAGTCATGCGCATCCGCAGCCGGGCCGACGGCAGCATCGAGCTCATCGCCCAGCCGGCGGGCGGGGCGCCGGTGGTGTTCGAGCTGTCCGGCCAGGGCCGGGCGATGATCGAGTTCTCCAACCCGACCCACGATTACCCGCAGCGCATCCGCTACTGGCGCGAAGGCGACGCTCTCAACGCGGAGATCGCGCTGCTCGACGGCGAGCGCGCGATGACCTGGGCCTATTCGCCGATGGCGGAGTGAGCGGGGGCGCGAGAACTCATTCCGACTTCGCGCGCGTAAACCCCGGTCCCTCATCGGGTGGAACGGCTGCGGGCGTACGACGGAACTTCTGGCGATGGCGGTCGCGATCGCGGTGCCTGCGCAGCTTGGGCTGGACATGCAGGATCCAGAAGAACGTTGCGGCAAAGGCGATGACCCCGCCCGCCAAAAGGACCAACACTAGCCAAGCCATCCCGCCGTGCCTCCTTCAAGGCCATGCAGGTGCGGCAACGGGCGCGATCGTCGGGGCTGTAGCCTGTTCGACATGACGACGGGCCGACCGGTCTGCACCCGCGCAGCATAGCCTAAGCAAGCCTATTCGCATAGGTTCGACGGCAAACGGCCGACGCGGGCTCTGCCGGGGATTCAGTCGACGCGGAAATCAAGCAGGGTGAAGCTCGCCGGTGCCGTGGCAAAGACTCCGTGTCCGCGCGCGCGGCTCGAGCCGAACACCAGGCCGAGGCTCGACGAATCGGCCAGCGCCGCGCGGAACGCCTGCGGGTTTTCGGCAGCCGGCCTGCCGTTCACCGAAATCCATTGCGGATCGTCGAGGCTGACGGTGAGCTCGTGCACGCCCGGGGCGATTTGCTGCACCGACTGGTGCGGCGAGTACCAGCGATAATGCTCGTACCGTCCTTTCGCGGACCAGTTGTCGCCGCGCCGCTGAAAGAACAGCGAAACGACGCCGGGCAGATCCTGATGCTCCTGCGGCACGAAGCGCGTGCCGCGCGCGGCGTCGACCCTGTAGCGCACGACGATGCGCGACTTGCCCGCCAGCGAACCGGGATAGGCGGTGACGTAGTGAACATGCCCCGCGTTGCGGCTCGAATAGGGGAAATCGAACGTCCAGCCACCGCGCGTCGGCGTCGGCCGCAAGGGCATCCCGACCGAGTAGTTCTTGCCGCGGATGATGGGCCCGATGACCCAGTCGCCGCCGAGCGCGGCCGCGGCGGGCACCGCGGCAACGCCGCCGGCAGCAAGCAATAGGGCCAACGGGACGAGGAACTTTCGCATGGCTAACCTCCGATCGATGGCGCCCTGTCGCATGGCCGGACGTGCGCGGCGCTGAACGGGCCGGTTAGCCTGTGGCAAGGTTGGGGGGCCGCGGTCCGCCGATGCTTACCGGCGCGCTTACCGAACCGTGCAAGCAGTCGTTAGTCCGGCCGGGCGTACCGTAGCGTCGGGCCGCACCAGGAGACCGCCGTGTCGCGAAGGCCACCCGCGTACTTCAGCCGCCTCAATCGCCGTGACGACGCGCCGAAGGTGGCGCCGCGCCGGCAAGTCGCCAGCGAGCCGCTGGTCAAGCCGAGGGACGAGCCGGGCGTGCTGTGGGAAGCGTTCCACGACTCGCGCCCGCTGCTCTAGCCGGCAAAGGAGAAGGGCGCCTGCGGGGCGCCCTTCGCCATTCGAATCAACGCGAGCCGATCAGCCCTCGGCCTGCTCCGCGAGCGCGCGAGAGGGCGCCTACTCGACGTGCTCGGCGAGTATCGTCAAGCCGGAATCGCCGACCTCGGCGAAGCCGCCGCGCACCTCGATGGTTTCGAACTCCGGGCCCTCTGTGCGGTAGACCTTCACCGCGCCGTCGCGGATCGTCGACATCACCGGCGCGTGGCCCTCGAGCACGCCGAACTCGCCCTCGGTGCCGGGGACGACGACCATGTGGACGTCCTCAGAGCGGACCAGGCGGGCCGGGGTGACGAGCTCGAAATGCAGTGCCATGGTTTCTTCCTTCCCCCCTCCCCTTCAGGGGGAGGGGCCGGGGGTGGGGCTTGTCGCGAACGAGCAAGCCCTCATTCCCCACCCCAACCCCTCCCCTGAAGGGGAGGGGCTTAAGATTGATCAGGCCTCGTCGGCCATCTTCTTGGCCTTCTCGACCGCCTCGTTGATGCCCCCGACCATGTAGAACGCCTGCTCGGGCAAGTGGTCGTACTCGCCGTCGACGACCGCCTTGAAGCTGCGCACGGTGTCCTCGACCTGGACGAACTTGCCCGGGATGTTGGTGAACACCTCGGCGACGTGGAACGGCTGGCTGAGGAAGCGCTGGATCTTGCGCGCGCGGGCGACGGTGAGCTTATCCTCTTCCGACAGCTCGTCCATGCCGAGAATGGCGATGATATCCTGCAGCGACTTGTACTTCTGCAGCGTCTCCTGGACGCGGCGGGCGACGTCGTAGTGCTCCTGGCCGACGACCGCCGGCTGCAGCACGCGGCTCGTGGAGTCGAGCGGGTCGACCGCCGGGTAGATGCCGAGCTCGGAGATCGCGCGCGACAGCGTGGTGGTCGCGTCGAGGTGGGCGAACGAGGTCGCCGGCGCCGGGTCGGTCAAGTCGTCCGCCGGCACGTAGATCGCCTGCACCGAGGTGATCGAGCCCTTGTTGGTCGAGGTGATGCGTTCCTGCAGGTTGCCCATGTCGGTCGCCAGCGTCGGCTGGTAGCCCACCGCCGACGGGATGCGGCCGAGCAGCGCCGACACTTCCGACCCGGCCTGGGTGAAGCGGAAGATGTTGTCGACGAAGAACAGCACGTCCTGACCTTCCTGGTCGCGGAAGTACTCGGCCATCGTCAGGCCCGACAGCGCGACGCGGGCGCGGGCGCCCGGCGGCTCGTTCATCTGGCCGAACACCAGCGCCACCTTGGAGCCCTCGGGCGTGGGGTTGCCGTCGGCGTCCTTGGCGATGACGCCCGCGTCGAGGAACTCGTGGTAGAGGTCGTTGCCCTCGCGGGTGCGCTCGCCGACCCCGGCGAACACCGAGACGCCGCCGTGGCCCTTGGCGATGTTGTTGATCAGCTCCTGGATCAGCACAGTCTTGCCGACCCCGGCGCCGCCGAACAGGCCGATCTTGCCGCCCTTGGCGTAAGGCGCGAGCAGGTCGATGACCTTGATGCCGGTGACGAGGATGCTGGCTTCGGTCGACTGGTCGACGAACAGCGGCGCGTCGGCGTGGATCGGGCTGCGCTGCTCGGCGTTGACCGGGCCCTGCTCGTCGATCGGCTCGCCGATCACGTTGACGATGCGGCCCAGGGTCTGCGGGCCGACCGGGACCGAGATCTGCGCGCCGGTGTTGGTCACCTTCTGGCCGCGGGTCAGGCCCTCGGTCGCGTCCATCGCGATCGTGCGCACGGTGTTCTCGCCGAGGTGCTGGGCGACCTCGAGCACGAGCCGGTTGCCGTTGTTGTCGGTCTCGAGCGCGGTCAGGATCGCCGGCAGGTCGCTTTCGAACGCGACGTCGACGACGGCGCCGATGACCTGGGCGACGGTGCCTTCGGTGGTCTTGTTGAGCACGGGGGCGGTGGCCATTTTCGTTTCCTTAGTCTTCTGAAATAATCATCACGCTGCAGCGCGGGAAATCTCCGCTCTCCCAAACCCAAGAAGAGTCGGTCAGGCGAAGCTTCGCCGAGTATCGCAGTCGCTCGGGGCCATTCTGCCGGATAAAGCCGTATCTCACTTTGAAGACATTGCTTTTCCGAGTGGGGCTCGCTTGGAAGTTCCCAATAGCGGGGCAATGGGGCATCCCGTTGGGCACCGAGATACGCGCGTACCAAGCGTTCGACAGGTCGTTTGCCGTTGGCGGTGCAATGTTGGCCGTCGCAGCAGCGAGGAGTAGCGCGGAGATCATCTAGAGAGCCTCCGCGCCCGCAATAATCTCGATAAGCTCGGTGGTGATCGCGGCCTGGCGGCTGCGGTTGTACTGGATGGTCAGCTTGCTGATCAGCTCGCCGGCGTTGCGCGTGGCGTTGTCCATCGCGGTCATCGACGCGCCCTGCTCGGACGCCTGGTTCTCGAGCAGCGCGCCGAACACCTGGGTCTTGAGGTAGCGCGGCAGCAGCTCGGCGAGGATCTCCTCCTCGTCGGGCTCGTACTCGACCGCGGCCTGGCTCGCCTCGGCGTTGTCGGCCGCCGGAACCGGAATGATCTGCAGCCGCGTCGGGTCCTGCGTCAGCGCCGACTTGAACTTGGAGAAGAACAAGTGGGCGACGTCGAACTTGCCCGCCTCGTACATCTCGGTCAGCTCGGCGACGATGCGCTCGGCTTCGGCGTAGCCCGGCTCGCGCACGTCGGTGGTGTCGAACATCTGCGCGATGCTGTTGGGATAGGCGCGGCGGATCGGCGCGCGGCCCTTGCGGCCGACGAGGTAGAACTCGACCGTCTTGCCCGCCGCCTGAAGCTCGCGCGCCTTGGCCAGAGCCGCGCGCACGATGTTGGAATTGAACGCGCCGGCGAGGCCCTTGTCCGAGTTGGCCACGACCAGCAGGTGGCGCTGGTCGTTGCCGGTCCCGGCGAGCAGCTTGGGCGCGCCCTCATGGCCGGCGACGCGCGAGGCGAGGGAGGCCATCACGGCCGCCATGCGCTGCGCATAAGGCCGCGCGGCTTCGGCCGCGGCCTGCGCCTTGCGCAGCTTCGCGGCGGCGACCATCTGCTTGGCCTTGGTGATCTTCTGGGTCGACTTGACCGAGTTGATCCGCCCTTTGAGTTCCTTCAGCGAGGCCACTTGCAGGTTCCTTAGGCGAACTGCTTGGCGAACGTGTCGAGCGCGGCCTTGGTCTTGTCGCGGGTGTCGTCGGTGAACTCGCGGCTGTCGCGGATCGCGGTCAGCAGGTCGGCGTGTTCGGCGCGCATGAAGGCGAGCATCTGGCTCTCGTAGTCGGTCACCCGGTCGACCGGAACCGCGTCGAGGTAGCCGCCGGTGCCGGCGAAGATCGACACGGTCTGCTCCTCGAACGGCATCGGGCTGTACTGCGCCTGCTTGAGCAGCTCGGTCAGGCGCGCGCCGCGGTTGAGCAGGCGCTGCGTGGCGGCGTCGAGGTCGGAGCCGAACTGCGCGAACGCGGCCATCTCGCGGTACTGGGCGAGCTCGAGCTTGATCGAGCCGGCGACCTTCTTCATCGCCTTGGTCTGCGCGGCGCCGCCCACGCGCGACACCGACAGGCCGACGTTGATGGCCGGGCGGATGCCCTGGTAGAACAGGCCGGTCTCGAGGAAGATTTGCCCGTCGGTGATCGAGATCACGTTGGTCGGGATGTAGGCCGAGACGTCGCCGGCCTGGGTCTCGATGATCGGCAGCGCGGTCAGCGAGCCGGCGCCGTTGTCGTCGTTCATCTTGGCGGCGCGCTCGAGCAGGCGGCTGTGCAGGTAGAACACGTCGCCCGGATAAGCCTCGCGGCCCGGCGGGCGGCGCAGCAGCAGCGACATCTGGCGATAGGCGACGGCCTGCTTCGAAAGGTCGTCGTAGACGATCACGGCGTGCATGCCGTTGTCGCGGAAGAACTCGCCCATCGTGCAGCCGGTGTACGGCGCGAGGTACTGCAGCGGAGCGGGCTCGGAGGCGGTCGCGGCGACCACGATCGAGTATTCCATCGCGCCGTTCTCTTCGAGCGCGCGGACAATCTGCGCCACGGTCGAGCGCTTCTGCCCGACGGCGACGTAGATGCAGTAGAGCTTCTTGCTCTCGTCGTCGCCGGCGTTGATCTGCTTCTGGTTGATGAAGGTGTCGAGCGCCACGGCCGACTTGCCGGTCTGGCGGTCGCCGATGATCAGCTCGCGCTGGCCGCGGCCGATCGGCACCAGCGCGTCGATCGCCTTGAGCCCGGTCTGGACGGGCTCGTGCACCGACTTGCGCGGGATGATGCCCGGGGCCTTGACCTCGACGCGGCGGCGGTCCGCCCCTTCGATCGGGCCCTTGCCGTCGATCGGGTTGCCGAGCGCGTCGACCACGCGGCCGAGCAGGCCCTTGCCGACCGGCACGTCGACGATGGTGCCGGTGCGCTTGACGCTGTCGCCTTCCTTGATGTCGGCGTCCGAGCCGAAGATCACCACGCCGACGTTGTCGGCCTCGAGGTTGAGCGCCATGCCCTGCACGCCGTTGGCGAACTCGACCATCTCGCCGGCCTGGACCTTGTCGAGGCCGTGGATGCGCGCGATGCCGTCACCGACCGAGAGCACCGAGCCGACTTCCGAGACCTGGGCCTCGGTGCCGAAGTTGGCGATCTGGTCGCGGATGACCTTGGAGATTTCTGCGGCGCGGATTTCCATGGGAGTGCCTTTTAGCCTTTCATCGCTTGCGCGAGGGAATTGAGACGCGAGCGGATCGAGCTGTCGATGCGCTGCGATCCGATGGTGACGACCAGGCCGCCGAGCAGCTCGGGGTCGACGCGGGTCTTGAGCTTGACGGTGCGGCCCTGGCGGCCGCGGAGCTTCTGTTCGAGCGTGGCGAGCTGCCCGTCGGTGAGCGGGTGCGCGCTGGCGACCTCGGCGGTGACTTCGCCGCGTTGGGCGGCGGCGATCGACTGGAACGCGCGGATCGTCGCCGGCAGCTCGGACACGCGCCGATTCTGCGCCAGCACGCCGAGGAAATTGCGGGTGAGGTCGGACAGCGCGAGCTGCTCGCCGAGCCCGGCGAGCACGCGGCCGAGCGCTGCGCGGCTGACTTCCGGGTTGCGGATCAGGGCGCGCAGCTCGGTCGATTCGCGCAGCGCCTCGGCCAGCGTCTCGAGGTCGCCTTCGACCGCGCTGACCAGGCCAGATTCGCTGGCGAGATCGAACAGCGCCGAGGCATAACGCCCTGCCAGGCTGGCCTGAATACCGGCGGAAAGCTCCACGCGCGATGGTTCCTTTTGGGCTCCGATGGACGGAAATGAGGCCAGCCGGAACGGGACGTCAGATCCGCCCCCCGGCAAAGCTGGCGCGCCCGTAGCATCGGCACCAAGGCGATGCAACCCGCCCCTAATTGGGCGGTTCTAACCCTGGCGCGCGCACTTGTAGACCAGCCGCTCGTTGGGCCGTTCGGGCAGCAGCGCGAGGATCGCCGCCTGCCTCGCGCCGAGCTCGCGGGCGGCCTCGTCGCCGGCGCCGCACGCGGGCGCGTCGTACTCGCCGCGGGCGGTGCGGGCGCGGGCCATCGCCTCGCGGTCGAGCAGGTAGCGCTCGACGCGGTACTCGCTCGCCGCCGGGTCGAAGCGGTTGACCGAGACGGCCTCCTCCTCGCCGGGCACGAACACCCGCGCCCACGCGCCGTCGCCCTGGCCGTATTGGGTGCGCGCGTTGACGCAGCCGTCGGGCGTCCAGCTGAACGGCAGGTCCTCGGGCGCCGCCCCGGTCACCCGGCTGCGCTCGGGATCGAGCACGCAGACCAGCGCGCCCTCCGTCGGGGCGGCGATCGTGCCGCTGTCGTCGGCCGCCATCTCCTCGCGCAGCAGCTGCTCAAGCCGGTCGTCGACGTCGGCGAATCCGGGGCGCGCCAGCCAGGCGACGGCGGCCGCGGCCACGGCCAGCGCGGCGACGCCGGCGCCGATCTTCATCTGCCGCCGGTCGTCGCGCTCGTGGGCGAGAAAGGCGAACCCGCCCGCTCCCAGGGCCGCCAGCAGCAGCACCACGCTCAGCATCATCGCGTTCTCGCGGTCGGCGAGCACGCCGAACTCGATCTCGCGCCGCGCCTCGTCGCGACGCCGGGCGAGCGAGCGCTCCTCGGCGGCGGCCTGCGCCTGGGCGGCCTGCTGGGCGCGCTCGGCACGCTCGCGCTCGGCTTCCTCGAGGTCGGCCAGGCTGCGGCACGGCGCCCCGTTGACTTGCGGGATGACGTCGTTGGCGCGCAGGAACGGCAGCAGCTCGCGGGTCGAGACGGCGAAGAAGAACTCGGCGTCGGCCCCGCCGCTTTCGGCGCCGAAGCTGTTGACCCCGATCACCCGCCCGCAATCGTCGAGCAGCGGGCCGCCGCTGCTGCCGCGCGCGATCGGCGCGGTGTGGAGCAGCGAGTCGAACTCGCGCGTCGGCCGGCGGCCGGACAGGAATCCGGTGCTCTTGACCGGCGGCTGGGTGCGGAAGATGTCGCCGGCCGAGAGGCCCTGCGCGCGGTCGACGTTCATCGGGTAGCCGACCGCGGTGACCGCGCCGGCATCGCTCGACGGGTTGCCCGACACGGTCAGCACCGGCAGCCGCATCGGCGCGGTGGTGGCGATCAGGGCGAGGTCGTTGCGCGGCGACACCGAGACCAGCCGGCCGTAGA
>DASPMY010000041.1:0-6505 GCA_035626815.1 Croceibacterium sp. | reverse complement strand
AGCGTGATCGAGGTCTCGGCGATGCTGGTGGCGAGGACGATGCGGCGGCGGCCCTCGGGATCGCGGCGGATCGCGCTGCGCTGCTGCGCGGGCTCGACCTGGCCGTGGAGCGGCAGGATCGGCACGTCAGGCAGGCGTTCGGCCAGCCGCTCGCGGGTGCGCTCGATCTCGCCGACGCCGGGGAGGAAGGCGAGCACGTCGCCCTCCTCCGCACGCCAGGCGGTGAGGATCGCGCCCGCCATCGCCTCGTCGGTGCGCTGCTCGGCGCGGCTGCCGAGCCACTCGACGCGCAGCGGGTGCGCCCGGCCCTCGCTCTCGATCACCGGAGCGCCGTTCATCAGCCTGGCGAAGCGGGCGCCGTCGATCGTGGCGGACATGACGACGATGCGAAGATCCTCGCGCAGCACCGCCTGGCTCTCGATCGCCAGCGCCAGGCCGAGGTCGCTGTCGAGGTGCCGCTCGTGCGCCTCGTCGAACAGCACCGCCGACACGCCGGCCAGCTCCTGGTCCCCGAGGATGCGGCTGACGAAGATCGCCTCGGTGACGACAAGGATGCGCGTCGCGGCGGACTGCTGGCTGTCAAGCCGCGTCAGGTAGCCGACGCGTTGCCCGACCCGCTCGCCGAGCAGCTCGGCGATGCGCTCGGCCGCGGCGCGGGCGGCGACCCGGCGCGGGCTGAGCAGGATGACTTGCCCACGGCACCATGGCTCGCCCAGCAAGGCCGGGGCGACCGCGGTGGTCTTGCCGGCCCCGGGCGGCGCGACGAGCACAGCGGACGCGCGATCGCTCAGCGCCGCCAGCAGCTGCGGCAGAACGGCGTCGATCGGCAGCTCAGCCATGCCGCGTCGCCTTGAGCCTCCGCCGCGGCCTGGCCCGCCACGCGTCACTTGGCGTTGGGGTCGCTTCGCGCTGGGCGCCAGGGGGAACGGGCAAGGCCATCGAAGTGCGCTGCCACAAGTCGAGCGCTGTAGGAAAGCACGAAGCGCAGGGCTCGGCCCTTCACATGCCGTCGCGCAGGAGCCTCAGCGGCGGAACGGGTCGCCGAAGCGCGGATCGGTGGTGAGCGCCGGGTCGCTCAGCGTCTCGAGGAAGGCGACCAGCGCCGCCCGGTCCCCTGCGCCCAGCTTCAGGCGCTGCGGCCGGCCACCCCGCCGCAGGCGATCGTCGAGCGCGGGACCCGGCTGAATGCCATGGTCGTAGAAGTCGACGACTTCGGCCAGGGTCGCGAAACGCCCGTCGTGCATGTACGGCCCGGTCAGCCCGACGCTACGCAGCGACGGCGCCTTGAACAGCCGCGTTTCGCCGGCGTCCAGTCCGTTGCTGCGCGAATTCGCCGCCAGCGCGAAAGTCGGCGGAAGGTGGCACGAGGCGCAGCCGGCGCCGCCCTGCCGGACACTGGTCATGAACAGCTCTCGGCCGCGGTTTTCCTGGCGGGTGAAATTCGGCAGGTCGACGTCCAGCGCACGCTCAGGCGCAGCCGGCGAGAAGACCTGGGCATAGCCTTCGTCCCACCGGCTCGAGCTCGAGATCATCGCGCGGCCGAACTGGGCAAGCGCCAGCTGAATGCGCCGCTCGGTGATCCGCGGGCTGTCGAAGGCCCAGGCGAACAGCTCCGGATAGTAGCTCGTCGCGCTCATCTTGCGGGCCAGGGCATCGATGCCGCCGGAAGCCTCGCCCCACCCCATCTCGACGAGGCTGTGCAGTGGGTGGCTCGCCTGCGCCTCCACGCTGCCCACGCGGCGGTCCCAGAAGGTCGAGCCGGGCTGCCAGTAGCGAAGATTGCCCAGCCGCATCGCATGGGCATCGGTGGTGGCCGCGCCGCTGATTCCGTTGCTGAACCGCATCGAGTCGGTGAAGCCGAGCGCCTGCTGGTGGCACGAGGCGCACGAGGTTCTGTTATTGGTGCTCAGCCGCAGATCGTAGAACAGGACCCGTCCGAGCGTAGCGACTCGATCGTCGACAGCGTTGGATGCCGGGCTGTTGTCGAGCGCGCTTACCGTGTGGTCGAAATACACCGGAAGCGCCGGCGTGGAATAATCGGCGACGCGGGCGAAATCGATGGTGGTGAATTCGGCCACTCCGGCGGGAGTGGCGGGCCGCTGGAAGCGCGCCCCTCCATAGGCGGCCAGCGTCAGCACCAGCGTCACGGCGATCGCGAGCAGCCGTATGCGCGGCATCCTTCCCCCTCCGAATCCGGGAATGGCCGAAGCTAGCAAAGCGCGAGCGGGTCCGCTCGCCGCCTTCGCCTAATACCCCCGGCTAACTGCGAACCGCGCCGCCTCGACCATCGCCTGCCGCGCCCGGCCGTCGGGGAAGACCGACAGCGCGTCGCAGGCGCGCTGGGCATAAAGGCGGGCGCGCTCGCGCGTCGCCTCGACCGCGCCGTGGCGGCGGATCAGCGCCACCGCATGGGCGAGGTCGTCGTCCTCGGTGCGGAAGCCGGCGATGGCTTCCTGCCAGAACTTGCGCTCCTCGGGCGTACCGCGGGCGTAGGCGAGGATCACCGGCAGGGTCATCTTGCCCTCGCGGAAGTCGTCGCCGCGGTCCTTGCCCATCTGGGCGCTGCCGCTGTCGTAGTCGATCGCGTCGTCGACCAGCTGGAAGGCGATGCCGAGGTTGCGCCCGTAATCGTCGAGCGCGCGCTCCTCTTCCTCCGGGCGTTCGGCGACCACCGCTGAAATCCGGCTGGCAGCGGCGAACAGCGCGGCGGTCTTGGCCCCGATGATGTGGAGGTAGCGCTCCTCGCTGGTCTCGATCCGGCGCTGCGCGGTGAGCTGGTCGACCTCGCCCTGAGCGATGACCGCGCTCGCGCCGCTCAGGATCTTGAGCACCTTGAGGCTGCCGTCCTCGACCATCAGCTCGAAGGCGCGGGCGAACAGGAAATCGCCGACCAGCACCGTCGCCGGGTTGCCGAACACAATGTTGGCGGTTTCCTTGCCGCGGCGCTGCTCCGAACCGTCGACGACGTCGTCGTGCAGCAAGGTCGCGGTGTGGATGAACTCGACCGCGGCGGCGAGCTTGTGGTGGCGCGCGCCCTGGTAGCCGACCAGCTCGGCGCCCGCGAGCGTGAGCATCGGGCGCATGCGCTTGCCGCCGCCGGCGATCAGGTGACCGGCGAGCGCCGGAATGAGCGGAATCTCGCTCTGCATCCGGTCGAGGATGATGGCGTTGACCGCGTTCATCGCGCCGGCGGTCAGCGAGAGAATGGGGGCGAGCGACGGCTCCGTGAGGGGCAGCGGGACGACCTCGGCGCTCATGGCGCGCAAATGGCGGGTGGCCGCGCGCTTGGCAAGCGGGGATTCCGTGCTAGCGTCGGCGGCCTATGGCCACCCATCCGCAGTCCCCGCAGTCCGATCCGGTGCTCGCCGGCTACCGCCGCAGCATCGACAACATCGACGCAGCGCTGATCCACATGCTGGCCGAGCGCTTCCGCATCACCCAGGCGGTCGGCGAGTACAAGGCGCGCGCGGCCATGCCCCCCGCCGACCCCGAGCGCGAGGCGCGCCAGGTCCAGCGGCTGCGCGCGCTGGCCGAGGAAGCCGACCTCGACCCCGAGTTCAGCGAGAAGTTCATCCGCTTCGTGATCGACGAGGTCATCCGCCACCACCAGCGGCACGCCGCGGGGCAGTAGCGGCGTCGGCTCGGGGGGCCGGGCTGGCTAGCGCCGGCCTGCGCGACGGTCGCGGCGATAGTCCCGGCGGTCCTCACGCCGGTCGCGGCGGAAGTCGCGCCGGTCCTCGCGCCGTTCCTCGCGGAACTCGCGGCGGTCCTCGCGGCGCTCGGCGCGATAGCCGCTCCAGTTGTCGCGATAGCGCCCGCCCGGGCGACGCGCTTCCCAGTAGCTCCGGTAGCGGTCGTTCCAGCGGTAGCGGGTGCCGCCGCGGTCGTAGATGTAATAGCCGGTGCCGGGGTAATAGTAGCCGTCGTACCAGCCGTAATACGGCGTGGCATAGCGGCCGTAGCTGCCGTAGCCGACCGAAAGGCCGCTGTAGCCGTAGCCGTAATCGTCGTACGACGAGCAACCCGCGAGGCCGATGGCCAGCGCAGCCATGGCGACCGGGCGCAAGAACAGGCTCTTCATGGCGTGTCTCCGGTGCGAAAAGAGTGGCTGCGCCAAGGGTTAACGGCCGCTGGTTGTATGGCCGATGAACCCGCGGCGGCCCGCCTGCCGCGCGCTACGCGGCGCGAAATCGGCGCGCGGTCCTTACAATCGCGCCGGACGAGTGCTATATTGCGGCAATCGCAGGCATTCGCTGTTGTAGGCGCCTGTGGCTGAGAGACCCGACGTGCTCCCGCTTACGACGAGGAGTGCTTCGTGGACCTGAACCAGCTCTATTTCGATCACCAGCTGATCATGATGCAAGCCGAGCGGACTCTGGGGTTCGGCGCGCGCCGCGAGCTCGAGATCGGCGCCTCGCATCTCGCCGGGCGCATCGGCTGCATGCAGCGGGCCCTCGGCGCCGCCGGCGCGCCGGCCTGGGAAGCGCTCGCCGTGGGCGATCGCTACTCGCTGGCCTCGCCCGTCCGGCACCAGCAGGGATATGCGTCGTGAGCGATCGGCTGGCGCCGCCCGGCGGGGGGATGCGCTGATGCGCTTCCGCAAATCCCACGCGCCCCGCCTCGCGCCGGACAGCGCCCGGCGGCAGGGCGAGATCACCCGCCTGGCATTCCACGTGCTCGGGCGCGACGCCGCGATCTCGTTCCTCAACAGCGACCATGCCGAGCTCGGCGCGAGACCGCTCGACCTGGCCGTGGCCAGCGCCGCGGGCTGTGCCAGCGTCGAGGCGGCGCTCGGCCGCATCGCCTTCCGCGAGCCGAAGGACAGCTGACATGGGCTTCGCCGCGCCATTCCAGCCCCTCGGCTCCGGCGGGCCCGCGGCGGACCGGCATTTGCTCAACCGAGCCGGCTTGGCGTCCAACGACCAGCCCGACCCTCCCGAGGCGGCCGAGCGCGCCAGGTGCCACTTTCACATCTACCGGGCCGACGCCGTTCGCCTGACAACCACCCGGTTCTCGGGCGGCGACTGGCGCTGGCGCTTGTCCGACGACGCCGGCCGGATCCTGGTCGAGGCCGGAGGGTATCGCAGCGAAGCGCATTGCCGCGAAGCCGTCGGCATCCTGCAGGCTCGCGCCGCCCTCGCCACGCTTGCCGGAAAGGCCCCATAGCCGCCATGTCGACCCGCCTGATCATCGCCTATTCGCTCATCGGCCTGCTGATGCTGGCCGCAGCCGCGATGGTGTGGTGGAAGGCCTATCATTCGACGCGGCGCACCGAGGCCCGCCGCCGGCTCGCGCGGGACGAAAGCTACCGCCGGCGCGAAGCGGCCGCTGTCGCCAAGAGGAATGCCTGAGCCCGCCCGCCGTCACGTCGCACGAACCCCTGGAGTCCGCATGTCATCGACGCCGCCAAAACCTTTCCGCATCGCTCGAGACGAGCACGGCCAGATGCGCCTGACCGTCCGCGAGACGCGCTACAACAGCCAAGGGTACCCGTGGGTGATTGAGCGGCTGGAGGAAGCCACCTTCCCGAGCGCGGCCGCCGCCCGCGCATTCGCCACCGAGCATTACGGCGCCGTGGCGGGCGAGTTCTCCACCAAGTAGCCGGCCCCTAGCAGAAGACCAGCGGCAGTTCGCGCACCGCGAGCGTCACCGGCAGCGCGCAGACGATGTCGCCGTCGGCCTGCACCGGCAGCGCGGCGTCGGCCGAGGCGTGGAGCGCGGTGCCGGCGATGATCCGCACGTTGGCGAGGCGCGCGAGGTCGCGGCCGAGCGCCAGCGACAGCACGAACCGGGCGTAATCGCGCCGCCGCGCCCGCGCGAGGGCGACGACGTGCAGCGCCGGATCGTCGACCCGCGCCTCGCGGGCAAGCCGCCAGCGGCCGGCGTAGTAGCGCCCCTTGGCGACGTAGAACGCCTCGCAGGCGAGCTCGTGGCCGTCCACCGCCAGGCGGATGCGGTGCCGCGGCCAGCGATGCAGCAGCCGGGCGACGGCGACGAGGTAGGCCAGCCGGCCGATCCGGCGCTTGAGCGAGGTCGACACGCCGGCCACCGCGAGGCTGTCGGGCCCGACCCCCGCGCAAGCGAAGAACCAGCCCTCGCCGATCGCCACCGGGTAGTGGTGTCGCGGCGGGCGGCTGGCGAGGACGTAGCGCGCGAACGCGCGCGGTCGGCGCGGGTAGCCGGCCTCCATCGCCAGCAGGTTGACGGTGCCGGCGGGGAAGATGCTGAGCGTCACGTCATGGCCGCCGCGGGCGACCGCGCCGGCGACGTGGCGCACGGTGCCGTCGCCGGCCGCGACGCAGACGTGCGTCACCCCGTCCCCGATCACCGGCGGCGAGCCGGCGCTCTCGCTGTGGATCACCGTCGCGCCCTCGGCTTCGAGCGCCCGCGCCAGCGCGGCAATGCGCCGTGCCTTGCGCGGGCCCGCGGCCGGGTTGCTGAACAGCTGGACGACGGGTTTCAAGCCGCGCTCACCCCGCGCGCGGCAGGCGCAGCATGACCAGCA
>DASPMY010000040.1:0-8986 GCA_035626815.1 Croceibacterium sp. | reverse complement strand
CCACCAACGACGACAACGAAGCCGGGACCAATGCGCGGCTGGTGCTCGACCCTGCGACGCTGACGAACCGCGGAGGCGACGAGGCGCAGCGCTGGTGGGACCTGCTGCGCGTGCGCGTCTCGGCGCCGCAAGGTGCCGTCGGCGAGGTGCGCGTGGCCGCGGCGACGACATCCCGGGACGACTGAGCACCGCCGCGGCCGCGCCCGGCCGGACCGCTAGCGGTTGCCGCCGCGCTCGCCGTCGCCCTGGCCGCGCTCGCCGGGCTGGCCCTGTCGTCCGCCGCCCTGCTCCTGCCGAGCGGCGCCTGCCATCCCGGCGAGGTCGTTCGCCTGCCCGGGCTGTCCGCCTTCGCCCCGCGGCTGCTCGGACTGGTTCTGGCCCTCGCGGTTCTCCGGCCGGCTCTCGCCGCCCTCGGCGCCTGGTTGCCCCGCCGCGCCGCCTTGCTGGCTTTGCTGCCGCTCGCTGCCCGGCTGCCCTTGCCGGTTGCCCTGCTGAGCCATCATCGTTCTCCTTCGCGCAATGGTGCGAGGTCAACGGGGCGCGGCGGGAGAGGTTTCCGGCGGGGCCGGGTAAGTGACCCGCCCGCCGTCGGCCACCGCCCCGTCGGTCAGCCGGGCGGGCTCGACCCGCGCCGGCCCCATCAGGTGGAGCACGAGGTGGCCGCGCGCGATCAGATGATCGGCGATGATCCGCCGGTGGCAGCGCCACCACACCGCTTCAGAGCACATCACCGCGCAGCGCCCCGCGGCAGCCACGCGGAGCAATTCGCCGAGCCCCTCGCGAAACGCGGGGCTCAACGCATGGTCGGCGTAGTTGTGGAAGCTGCGGTTCCGCCACAGCGCGTTGACAACGGGGTCGACGCCGGCGCTGCGCCCGCGCAGGCCGCCCAGCGCGGCGATGTAGCGATGGCCGACCTGATAGCGCGCCAGTGCGTCCGGCAGCTGGTCGAGGTTGTACTGCGGGTTGGTGCGCGAGCGCGGAATTGTCCGCACGTCGACGACCATCGACACCTGGCCAGCACGCAGCAGCGTGACGAACTCCTCGATGGTCCGGGTCGAATGCCCGACGGTGAACACCGGATGGGTTTCGCGCTCCGCCATCGGCTCCGCTCAGGCGAAATGGAACGCGGTGACGATCGTGCCCAGCGCGAGACCGAACGCCGCGACCATGACCCCGCCGATGCGGCGGGCGTAAGTCCCGGGATCGTTGCCGGTCGGGCTCGCGCCGACGAAGGCGACGGCCAGCCCGCCCGCGACGAACAGCAGGCAAACGGCATCGAACAGGAAGATCATCACATGCTCCGGGGCCACGCCGGCCGCGCGGCCGACTCTCGCCGCATTCTAGCCCGCGCCGCTCCGGCCAGTCGGCAATCATTTCCTAATCCCGGTCCAAGGCAAAGGTGCCCAGGCCGTGGGAACCTTTTGCTGCGATGCCCGTCGGATTCACGCCCCGGCGACGATGTAACGGCACATGCGCTCTTCGCGGAGGACCGGCCCGGCTTGACCCTGCCGGGAAACCCGCCTAAGGGCCCGCGCATCCGCGCCGGAGCCTTGCCTCTCGCGGTCAGATAGAGCTGAACATTGGCGGTGATGTCCCGAGGGCCACAGGCCCTTCTCTGTTGGAAGCGCGTGCTTCTCAGGGGCAGCCGACAAAGTAACCCGGTGCCCGTGGGCTCGGGTGGAGCGTTTCAGGCTCGTGCGACTTTCCTCCGGCTCCGTGCCGGCGGCCGCGCATGATCCTCCCGCTTCACCTTGCCAGTGTGGCACCCCGCAACGGTGAAGAGATTACATGCCGACAATCAACCAGCTGGTCCGCAAGGGCCGCGACGCGATCCGGGCCAAGTCGAAGGTCCCCGCGATGGAGCAGAACCCGCAGAAGCGCGGCGTCTGCACGCGTGTCTACACCACCACGCCGAAGAAGCCGAACTCGGCGCTGCGCAAGGTCGCCAAGGTGCGCCTGACCAACCAGCGCGAGGTCATCGCCTACATCCCGGGCGAAGGGCACAACCTGCAGGAGCACTCGGTGGTGCTGATCCGCGGCGGGCGCGTGCGCGACCTTCCGGGCGTGCGGTACCATGTGCTGCGCGGCGTGCTCGACACGCAGGGCGTCAAGGACCGCAAGCAGAGCCGCTCGAAGTACGGCGCCAAGCGCCCGAAGTAAGCGCGCGCTGGTTTTGTCCGGCCGCGCGGCCCTGCCAGCGGCCCAGATCAAGGAATTCATCCGATGTCACGTCGTCGTCGTCCCGAGAAGCGGGAAATCCTGCCCGATCCCAAGTTCGGGGATCAGATCCTGTCGAAGTTCATGAACAACCTCATGCTCGACGGGAAGAAGTCCACCGCCGAGCGCATCGTCTACGGCGCGCTGGAGACGGTCGAGAGCCGCGCCAAGAGCGATCCGATCGCGCTGTTCCACGACGCTCTCAACAACGTCGCCCCGGCGGTCGAGGTGCGCTCGCGGCGCGTCGGCGGCGCCACCTACCAGGTGCCGGTCGAGGTCCGTCCGGAGCGCGCCCAGGCGCTCGCCATCCGCTGGCTGATCTCCGCCGCGCGCGGCCGCGCCGAGACGACGATGGCCGCGCGCCTATCGGGCGAGCTAATGGACGCCGCCAACAACCGCGGCAACGCGGTCAAGAAGCGCGAGGACACGCACCGCATGGCCGACGCCAACCGGGCGTTCTCGCACTACCGCTGGTAACCGAAACCAAATTTCGCCCCGCTCGTCCTGACTAGGGAGGGCGGGGTCACCCCCTGGAGTAAGTTCAATGGCCCGCAGCCATCCCATCGAGCGCTACCGCAACATCGGCATCATGGCGCACATCGACGCCGGGAAGACCACCACGACCGAGCGGATCCTCTACTACACCGGCAAGTCCTATAAGATCGGCGAAGTTCACGACGGCGCCGCGACGATGGACTGGATGGAGCAGGAGCAGGAGCGCGGCATCACCATCACCTCGGCCGCCACGACCACCTTCTGGCAGGCCGAGGATGGCCAGGGCCCCGAGCACCGCATCAACATCATCGACACGCCCGGCCACGTCGACTTCACCATCGAGGTCGAGCGCAGCTTGCGCGTGCTCGACGGCGCCGTCGCGGTGTTCGACGGCGTCGCCGGCGTCGAGCCGCAGTCCGAGACCGTCTGGCGCCAGGCCGACAAGTACGGCGTGCCGCGGATGTGCTTCATCAACAAGCTCGACCGCACCGGCGCCGATTTCTACTACTGCGTGCAGTCGATCATCGACCGCCTCGGCGCCAAGCCGCTGGTGCTGTACCTGCCGATCGGCGCCGAAAGCGACCTCAAGGGGGTCGTCGACCTGGTCAACAACCGCGGCATCGTGTGGCAGGATGAGAGCCTCGGGGCGAAGTTCGACTACGTCGACATTCCCGCCGACCTCGCCGACAAGGCGGCCGAATACCGCGAGCAGCTGATCGAGACCGTCGTCGAGCAGGACGACGATGTCATGGAAGCCTACCTCGAAGGCAACGTGCCCGACGTGGCGACGCTCAAGAAGCTGATCCGCAAGGGCACGCTCGAGCGCGCGTTCGTGCCGGTGGTGTGCGGCTCGGCGTTCAAGAACAAGGGCGTTCAGCCCCTGCTCGACGCCGTGGTCGACTTCATGCCGAGCCCGATCGACGTGCCGGCGATCAAGGGCGTCAAGCCCGACAGCGACGAGGAGGACAGCCGTCCGTCGGACGACAACGCACCGTTCGCCGCGCTCGCGTTCAAGATCATGAACGACCCGTTCGTCGGCTCGCTGACCTTCACCCGCATATACTCGGGCAAGCTCGAGAAGGGCATCGTGCTCAATTCGGTCAAGGACAAGAAGGAAAAGATCGGCCGCATGCTGCTGATGCATGCCAACAGCCGCGAGGACATCACCGAGGCGTTCGCGGGCGACATCGTCGCCATCGCGGGCATGAAGGACACGACGACGGGCGACACCCTGTGCGATCCGTCCAAGCCGATCGTGCTCGAGCGCATGGAGTTCCCCGATCCGGTCATCGAGCTGTCGGTCGAGCCGAAGACCAAGGCCGACCAGGAGCGCATGGGCGTCGCCCTGTCGCGCCTGGCCGCCGAGGACCCCTCGTTCCGCGTCTCGACCGATCATGAATCGGGCCAGACGATCATCAAGGGAATGGGCGAGCTCCACCTCGACATCCTGGTCGACCGCATGAAGCGCGAGTTCAAGGTCGAGGCCAACGTCGGCGCGCCGCAGGTGGCGTACCGCGAGAGCCTCGCGCGCGAGGTCGAGGTTGACTACACCCACAAGAAGCAGTCGGGCGGCTCCGGCCAGTTCGGCCGCGCCAAGGTCCGCGTCACGCCCGGCGAGCGCGGGCAGGGCGTGGTGTTCGACGACCAGGTCAAGGGCGGCAACATCCCGCGCGAGTACATCCCTTCGGTCGAGAAGGGCATGCGCGAGCAGGCCGAGAGCGGCTATCTGATCGGCTTTCCGATCATCGACTTCACGATCACGCTGGTCGACGGCGCCTATCACGACGTCGACTCCAGCACCGTGGCGTTCGAGATCACCGGGCGCGGCGCGATGCGCGAGGCGGCCGAGAAGGCCGGCATCAAGCTGCTCGAGCCGATCATGAAGGTCGAGGTCGTGACGCCCGAGGAGTTCATGGGCGACGTGATCGGCGACCTGAACAGCCGGCGCGGCCAGATCCAGGGCACCGACACGCGCGGCAACGCACAAGTCGTCGAGGCCTTCGTGCCGCTCGCCAACATGTTCGGCTATGTCAACGAACTGCGCTCGTTCAGCCAGGGCCGAGCCCAGTATACGATGCAGTTCTCGCACTATGACGAGGTCCCGGCCAACGTCGCGGCCGAGGTCAAGGAGAAGCTTGCCTAAGGCAGGCGCACCGTCTAGGGGCGGGCCCCTGATTTCGGGCGCCCGCCCAGTCCCCCGTCAGAACCCAGAGTTTCGAAGAACAGAAGGTTACAGGAAATGGCCAAGGAAAAATTCCAGCGCACCAAGCCGCACTGCAACATCGGCACGATCGGCCACGTCGATCACGGCAAGACCACGCTGACGGCGGCGATCACCAAGGTGATGGCGGCGGCGCACGGCGGCACGGCGGTCGATTTCGCCAACATCGACAAGGCGCCGGAAGAGCGCGAGCGCGGCATCACCATCTCGACCGCGCACGTCGAATATGAAACCTCGGCGCGCCACTATGCGCACGTGGATTGCCCGGGCCACGCCGACTACGTGAAGAACATGATCACCGGCGCCGCGCAAATGGACGGCGCGATCCTGGTGGTCAGCTCGGCCGACGGCCCGATGCCGCAGACCCGCGAGCACATTCTGCTCGCGCGCCAGGTCGGCGTGCCGGCCCTGGTCGTGTACATGAACAAAGTCGACCAGGTCGACGACGAGGAGATCCTCGAGCTGGTCGAGCTGGAGATCCGCGAGCTGCTGAGCTCGTACGACTTCGACGGTGACAACATTCCGATCGTCAAGGGCTCGGCGCTGGCCGCGCTCGAAGGCCGCGACCCGGCGATCGGCGAGGAATCGATCAAGGCGCTGATGGACGCGGTCGACGCGCACATCCCGCAGCCCGACCGCCCGGTCGACAAGCCGTTCCTGATGCCGATCGAGGACGTGTTCTCGATTTCCGGCCGCGGCACCGTGGTGACCGGCCGCATCGAGACCGGCATCGTCAAGGTCGGCGACGAAGTCGAGATCGTCGGCATCCGCGACACGCAGAAGACCGTCGTCACCGGCGTCGAGATGTTCCGCAAGCTGCTCGACAGCGGCGAGGCCGGCGACAACGTCGGCGCGCTGCTGCGCGGCACCGGGCGTGACGACGTCGAGCGCGGCCAGGTCCTGGCCAAGCCCGGCTCGGTCAACCCGCACACCGACTTCAACGCGGAAGTCTACGTGCTGTCGAAGGACGAGGGCGGCCGTCACACGCCGTTCTTCGCCAACTACCGCCCGCAGTTCTACTTCCGCACCACCGACGTGACCGGCGAGGTCGTCCTCCCCGAGGGCACCGAGATGGTCATGCCGGGCGACAACGTCACGATCGGCGTCAAGCTGATCGCGCCGATCGCGATGGACGAAGGCCTGCGCTTCGCGATCCGCGAAGGCGGCCGGACCGTCGGTTCGGGGGTTGTCAGCAAGATCACGAAGTAATATAGGCGCCGCGCCGGCAGGGATTCGTCCCTGCCGGCCGGGATTTTTCGAGGGGCCGCCCCACAGCCGGAGATGCCGGCGGGCAGGGCGGTCTCTTGTTTTTTGGATGGTCTTCGGAGCAAGAACTCCGAGGTCGTCCGTGGCTCTTTCGCATCGGTAGTAGGACATGGAAGCTCAGAATATCCGTATTCGCCTCAAGGCCTTCGATCACCGCGTGCTCGACCAGGCGACTGGCGAGATCGCGGATACCGCCCGCCGCACCGGCGCGCTGATCCGGGGCCCCATTCCTCTACCGACGCGTATCGAGAAGTTCACCGTGAACCGCGGTCCGCACATCGACAAGAAGTCGAGGGAGCAGTTCGAGGTGCGCACCTACAAGCGGCTGCTCGACATCGTGCAGCCCAACGCCCAGACGGTCGACGCGCTGATGAAGCTCGATCTCGCCGCGGGCGTGAACGTCGAGATTAAGCTCGCTTAATCCGACAGTCTCGGCCAAGGCCGGGACGACGACATAGGGATACCGCCGGCTTCGGCCGGGCCGCGTCCCCCGTCTCGCCTCCTTCGGGAGGCACTCAGCCCGGACGGGGCGACGCACGACAATTCGGGCTGGCAAGCACGCGGGATGGTCTCGTGTGCCTCTGTTGAAGGAGCATGATCATGCGCACCGGCGTGATCGCTAAGAAAGTCGGGATGACCCGCCTGTTCCAGGAGGACGGCCGCCACGTGCCCGTCACCGTCCTGGCGCTGGAAGATTGCCAGGTGGTCTCCCACCGCACCGCCGATCGCGACGGCTATGTCGCGGTCCAGGTCGGCGCGGGCGAGGCCAAGCAGAAGAACGTCGCCAAGCCGCAGCGCGAGCACTTCGCCAAGGCGCAAGTGTCGCTCAAGAAGAAGGTCGCCGAGTTCCGCCTCGACGACGAGCAGGCGCTGCTCCCCGTCGGCGCCACGATCAGCGCCGAGCACTTCGTCGCCGGTCAGATGGTCGACGTCACCGGCCACACCCAGGGCAAGGGCTTCCAGGGCGGCATGAAGCGCTGGGGCTTCGGCGGCATGCGCGCGACGCACGGCGTGTCGATCAGCCACCGTGCGCTCGGCTCGACCGGCCAGCGCCAGGATCCCGGCAAGGTCTTCAAGAACAAGAAGATGGCCGGCCACATGGGCGACAAGCAGCGCACCCAGCAGAACCTGGAGGTCGTGCGCACCGACGCCACCCGCGGGCTGATCTTCGTCAAGGGCTCGGTCCCCGGCGCCAAGAACGCCTGGCTGCTGGTCCGCGACGCGGTCAAGCTGCCGACCCCCGAGGGCGCGCCGTTCCCGGGCGCGATCCTCGAGAAGAAGAGCACCGCTCCCGAGCACGAGGAAGCGCCGGCCGGCATGGTCGAGCACGCCGCCGAGCACGAGATCGACACCGGCCCGACCGCCGAGGAAGCCGCCGCCCTGCTCGCCGAGCAGGAAGCCGGCGCCGCGACCGATGCGGAGCAGGCGGAAGCGAACAACGAAGCCGAGGGCACCGCGCCCGACGCCGACGACAACAAGGAGGGCTGAGCCGTGAAGGTGAAGGTCCAGAAACTCGACGGCACCAAGCTCACCGGGGCTGCCGGCGACATCGAGCTCGACGACGCCGTGTTCGGCGTCGAGCCGCGCGCCGACATCCTCCACCGCGTCGTCACCTGGCAGCTCGAGAACCGGCGCGGCACCGCCCGCCCGACGCGCGAGCGCTCCGACGTTGCCCGCACCGGCAAGAAATACGGCCGCCAGAAGGGCGGCGGCACGGCCCGCCACGGCGACCGCCGCGCCCCGATCTTCGTCGGCGGCGGCAAGGCCCACGGCGCGCGGCTGCGCGAGTTCGAGCAGTCGCTCAACAAGAAGGTCCGCGCGCTCGGCCTGAAGATGGCGCTGTCGGCGCGAGCGAAGGACGGCCTGGTGGTCGTCGACACGCTCGAGCTGAAGGATGCCAAGACCAAGGCGCTCAAGGGCGTGTTCGACAAGGCCGGGTGGAACGGCAAGGTGCTGGTCATCGACGGCGAGGCGGTCGACGACGGCTTCAAGCGTGCCGCCGGCAACCTGCCGGGCGTCAACGTGCTCCCGGCCGTCGGCGCCAACGTCTACGACATCCTGAAGCATGACACGCTGGTCCTGACCCGCGCGGCGGTCGAGAAGCTGGAGGCGCGGTTCAATGGCTAAGAAACAGCAAGTCGATGCGCGTCACTACGACGTGATCGTCGCCCCGCACATCACCGAGAAGTCGACGCTGCTCAGCGAGCACAACGCGATCGTCTTCAAGGTCGCCAACGACGCTACCAAGCCGCAGGTGAAGGAAGCCATCGAGGCGATCTACGACCGCAAGGTCGCGGGCGTGAACATCATTGTCCAGAAGGGCAAGTCGAAGCGCTGGAAGGGCCGTCCCTACAAGCGCAGCGACGTGAAGAAGGCGATCGTGACTCTGGCCGAGGGCCAGGATTCGATCGACATCACCAGCGGGATTTGAGGCGAGAGCGATGGCACTCAAGAACTATAACCCGACCAGTCCGGCACGCCGCGGCCTGATCCTCGTCGACCGCTCGTCCCTGTACAAGGGCAAGCCGGTCAAGGCGCTGACCGAAGGCAAGCGCAAGACGGGCGGCCGCAACAACAAGGGCCACGTGACCTCGCGCGGCATCGCCGGCGGTCACAAGCAGAAGTACCGCATCATCGACTTCAAGCGCCGGACCTGGGACGTCGCCGGAACTGTCGAGCGGCTCGAGTATGATCCGAACCGGTCGGCCTTCATCGCGCTGATCACCTATGAGGGCGGCGAGCAGGCCTACATCATCGCGCCGCAGCGTCTCGCTCCGGGCGACAAGG
>DASPMY010000039.1:0-2709 GCA_035626815.1 Croceibacterium sp. | reverse complement strand
CAGCAGCTCGATGAACGGCAGGATCGCGGCGTCGCGCGCGGCCGCGGCGATCTCCGCCTCGCTCGCCCCGTCCCGACCGTAGCCGATGTTGTAGCCGATGGTGTCGTTGAACAGCACGCTGTCCTGCGGGACGATGCCGATCTGCGCCCGCAGGCTCGCCTGGGTGACCTCGGCGATGTCCTGCCCGTCGATCAGGATGCGCCCGCTCCATGGGTCATAGAAGCGGAACAGCAGGCGGCCGATGGTCGACTTGCCCGCGCCCGACGGGCCGACGATGGCTACGTGGGCGCCGGCCGGGACCTCGAAGCTGAGCCCGTGGAGGATCTCGCGGTTGCGGTCGTAGCCGAACACCACCTCGTCGAACGCCACCGTCGGGCGGCGGACGACGAGCGCGGGGGCGCCCGGCTTGTCCTGCACCTCGACCTCGGTGTCGATCAGGCGGAACATCGCCGCCATGTCGATCAGCCCCTGGCGGATCGTGCGGTAGACCCAGCCGAGCATGTCGAGCGGGCGGAACAGCTGCGTCAGGTAAGTCTGGATCAGCACCAGGTCGCCGACGCTGAGGCGGCCCTGGCTCCAGCCCCAGATGGTGAAGGCCATCGCCCCGCCCATCATCAGGTTCATGATCGCGCCCTGCGAGATGTTGAGCAGGCCGAGCGAGTTCTCGCTCTTGATCGCGGCCTCGGCATAAGCGCGCGCGGCCGAGCCGTAGCGCTCGCGCTCGCGCTTCTCGGCGCCGAAGTACTTGACCGTCTCGTAGTTGAGCAGCGAGTCGACCGCGCGGGCCAGCGCCAGCCCGTCGAGGTCGTTCATCTGCGCGCGCAGCTTGGTGCGCCACTCGGTGATGGTGCGGGTAACCCAGATGTAGGAGATCACCGTCACCGCGGTCGCGGCGACCACCTCCCAGCCGAACTTGAAGTAGAAGATCACCCCGACGACGACCATCTCGATCGCGGTCGGGGCGATGTTGAACAGCAGGAAGTAGATCATCGTGTTGATCGACTTCGAGCCGCGCTCGACGACCTTGGTCACCTCGCCGGTGCGGCGCGACAGGTGGAAGCGCAGGCTCAGCCCGTGGAGCCGTGCGAACACGTCCTCGGTCAGCTGGCGCACCGCGTCCTGCCCGACGCGCTCGAAGATGATGTTGCGGACGTTGTCGAACAGCACGGTGGCGAACCGCCCGGCGGCGTAGGCGACGATCAGGCCGAGCGCGACCCACACCGCCGGGTCGCCCCCGGCCGACATCGCGTCGACCGCTCCGGCGTAGGCGAACGGCAGCGTGAGCACGACGATCTTGGCGACGACCACGAAGAACGTCGCCCCGGCGATGCGCCAGCGCAGCTCGGGCCGGTCCTTGGGCCACAGATAGGGCAGGAAACGGCGCACGGCCGGCCAGCCGGCATGGTCGACGGACGGAGGCGGGGTGCTGGCGGCGGTCATCGAACGCCTGATGTGGGGGCGGCGTTGCCGCGCGGCAACGCCGGATGGCCGGCTACACCCCCATCCGCCGGCCGATCATCGTCTGGAAATCCTGCGCGTTGCGCGGCAGATCGAACAGCACGTGGCGGGTCTTGAAGTCGATCGCCACGCGGCGGAACAGCTTGAGCTCCGCCATGCCGAGTATCAGCGCCGGCTCGTCGGCCAGACCGAGACCCCGGAACGGCGGCGAGTCGGTGAACAGGATCGGGAAGTTATTGAGGCTCGCCCGGCCGATCGACAGCGCGCGACCCATCTTGACCGGCCCGGACAGCTGGACGCCGTTGACGTCCGTCAGCTCGATTTCGCCCAATTGGCGCGTGCGCCGCAGCCGCTCCAGCAGAGCCATGTTGCCGATGCTTCCCTGCGCGCCGGTGTCGACGATCACCGCCACGTCGATGCCGTCGAGCCGCGCTTCGGTGATGATCAGCTGCCCGAGCCGCTCGCGGGCCTCGACGATGATCTCATAGCCGCGATCGCCGCCGAGCTCCTTGGCGTCGGCGACGTGAATCTGCTCTTTGACGAAATCGATCAGCACGCGCTGGTCTTGCAGGCTGTCGAGCCCGAGGATGCCGTCGGCGTCACCGATGTTCGCGCCTTCGACGAGCGGAGCGGTGCGGATGTAGAACCGGCGAGTGCCGAGCCCGAAGTCGGGGATGGCGGTCGTCTCGACGTGGCGCTGGCTGGCCATGCCGACCAGCAGCGCGCTGTCGCGGTCGAACAGCTCGAGGCGGTCGGCCAGGCCGCGCGACAGCACGGTGGCCTGCGCGCCGGTGTCGATCATGAAGCGGAACGGACCCTCCTCGCCGATCGTCACCGGCACCGTCATCCGGCGGTACCGTTCCCGTTCGATCTCGAGGATCTCGGCTTCGGGGCTCGTCTCGATCCCCGCCAGGCCGTCCGGCGTCGCCGGTGCGTCGCTAACGGCGGTGAGAGGGGTCGCTAGAACCGCCGCGGCGGCGGCGAGCATGTGCCAGGTCATGGCTTCTCCCAGCGCCGCGCGCGGTAGCCTCGGCGCGGATCGACAATACCACGCCCGCGGGCCGTCGACAAACGCCCGCTGCGCTCAGCGCCCGGCGGGCAGCGGAGCGGCGCGGCGGCCGACGAGCGCGACCAGCTCGAGCAGCGTCGCGCGCGAGAACAGGTAGAGCACGGCCGCGTAGGCAAGGCCCCCCGCGGCCACCGACGGCGCCAGCCGGCCCCACGCCTCCCACCCGGCCAACGCCAGCCCGA
>DASPMY010000038.1:0-182054 GCA_035626815.1 Croceibacterium sp. | reverse complement strand
GAGAGCCAGGAAAAAGGGCGGCGCGATCGCTCGCGCCGCCCTCGTTGGCCGAATGGCCGGCGTCAGCCGTTCTCGCCCGACGGCTCGACCACCGGCGCCGGCGGCACCGCCGGCTGCGGGGTCGGCGCCGGCGGGCAGGCCGCGTCCATCGCCACGACCGAGCCGTTGAGGCACTGCTTGTAGGTCGCCACCGGCTCGGGCGGCGGGACGAACGCCGCCGGCGCGGCGGCGCTCTGCGACGGGCCGAAGTTGCGCGTCACCGACAGCATCCACGTCCGCGGCAATCCCGGCACCGCGGTGACCGCGCCCAGCGACCGGGTGATGTCGCTGATGCTGAGGAAGTGATACTTGTCGAACACGTTCTGCACCTCGAGCGCGAGGCGCCAGTCCTCGTCGGCGGTCGTGTACTGGAGCCGCGCATTGCCGAGGAAGCGCCCGTTGATGCGGCTCCACGGGCTGTTCGTCGTGTCGGTGAAGATCGCCGAGCGATACGACCCGTCGAAGCGGGCGCCGATCGTGCCCGGCCCGATGTCGTGATCGTACTGGATGCCGAAGCTGTAGGTCCAGTCGGGCGTGTAGGGGAAGGTCTCGGAGCCGTTGAGGCCGGCCGGAGCGACCGACGCTGCATCGTATTCGACGTCGATGTAGCTGACCGAGCCGTCGATCGACAGGCCGTCCACCGGATAGACCGTCGTTTCGAGCTCGAAGCCCTTCACTTTCGCCTCGCCGACGTTGGTCGGGCGAATGCACGGCGACGACGGGCAGGCCGACAGGATGAAGATGATGTCCTGGTAATCGTTGTAGAACACCGCCCCGTTCAGCCGCACGCGGCGATCGAAGAAGTCGCTCTTGAAGCCGAGCTCGTAGGTGATCAGCGTTTCCGGGTTGAACGGCAGGATCTGGTTGCACGGCGCGGCCGGGATCACCGTCCCGTCCGGATTGAACGAGAACGGCGGGCAGACGCCGGCCGACGGGCCGAAGAACGGCCGCGGGTTGATGCCGCCGCCCTTGTAGCCGGTGGCGACCGAGGCGTAGGCGAGGAACTCGTCGGAGAAGCGGTAGTCGGTGACCAGGCGCCAATCCCACCGCTTGCCCTTGAACGCGCCCTCGAGATCGAAGATGCCGGTCAGCAGGCAGTTCGGCGTGTTGCCGATGCCCGTCGGCCCGGCCACCGGCGCGCCGAGGAAGAACTCGCACGCCGGCACGCCCGGAATGAACAGGTTGTCGGCTTCGCGGAACGGCACGGTGCCGTCCGGATTCGAGCGGAAGTAGGTGTAGGTCTTCTCGTCCCACGAGCGGCGCAGGCCGCCCGAGATCGACCACGCGTCGGTCGGGTGCAGCGTGGCGGTGGCGAACAGCGCCTTCGAGGTCGACGGCGTCGTGTCGGGACCGTGGATGAAGTCGATGCCGGCGTAGTTCAGGTCGACGCGCGCGGTGTAGCTGCCGTCCTGGTCCATGTAGAACCCGCCGAGAGTGTACTCGAGCAGCCCGTCGCCGAACTCGCCGTTCAGGCGCAGCTCCTGGCTCCACGCGCGGTGGTCGAGGCGGTTGTCGAGCTGGGCGATCGGCACCGGCGAGGCATCCTGGTCCTGGCCGAACTTGGTCGTGTATTCGCGCCACGAGCCGATGTAGTACAGCTGCAGGTTGTCGGTCAGGTCGACGGCGACGTTGGCGTGGATGCCCCAGCCGTTGAAGTCCTGGTTCTGCAGCGCGGCGTACGGCTTGTACGGCGATTGCTGGGTCGGCGCGGTCCCGTCGAGGAAGTTGGCGTAGCTGATGAAGCGCCGGTCGCCGCTGTAGGCGGCCGTGCTCAGCGAATCGCAGCTGTACGGCCCGGCGGGTACGAAGCGGCAGTCGAACGGCACCGCGCTCCCGTCGGTGCCGGGAAGCCACGGCGGCTGGCCCGGCCCGGCGCCCTGGGCCGGGAAGGCATTGGCGTCGCCCGGCGAGGCCGACGGGGTGAACACCGGATTGGTCGCGCTCTGCGGCCGGCCGGCGGCGAGTAGCACGGTCGGCTGCGGCTCGGAGCGCTCGTGGGTGTAGTCGCCCGAGAGGTTGATCTCGATCGTCGAGGTCGGCTCCCAGCGCAGCGCGATGCGTCCGGCGCCAAGCGATTGCCCGCCTTGCGTGCCGACGACGCCATAGGCGCCGCGCGCGTTGTTCGACGGGACGACGTCGTTGGGGTGCGTCACCCCGTAGTCGAGCAGGTCGAGATAGCCGTCGCGGGCCTTGAACACGCCCGAGATGCGCGCGGCCAGGGTATCGGTCACGCGGAAGTCGGCCATGCCGCGCAAGTCGAGCCGGTCGAACGAGCCGTAGCCGACGCGCAGCGAGCCGGTGCCGTCGCCGCGGGGCTTGGCGGCGAACAGCTTGATCGCGCCGCCGATCGAGTTCTTGCCCGCCAGCGTGCCTTGCGGCCCGCGCAGGATCTCGATGCGGTCGAGGTCCATCAGCTCGAGCAGCGAGCTCGACAGCGTCGGGATGAACACGTCGTCGATGTAGATGCCGACGCCCGGATCCATCGCGTAGTTGAAGTCGGTCTGGCCGACGCCGCGGATGTAGGCAATGAGGCCGGTGCCGCCGTTCTGCGGCTGCGGCGTCAGCGAGACGTTCGGCGCCTGCGCGGCGACTTGCGAGATGTCGGTCTGGCCGCGCGCCTCGAGCATCTCGGAATTGACCGCGGTGATCGCGATCGGGGTGTCCTGCAGGTTGGCCTCGCGGAACTCGGCGGTGACCGTGATGACGTTCGTCCGCCCGTCCTCGTTGGCCTCGGCCGCGCCGGGTGCGGGATCGTCCTGCGCGTAAGCAGGCGTTGCCAGGCTGGCCATGATCGCGAGCGACGATACGACGCCGAGCGTCTTGAGCTTCATCAGGTGTCCTCCCGTTGCGGCGCCGTGGCCGGCTGCCGCGATCCAATCCCGTTGTGCCCGCGCAAGGTCCGTGCGGCCTGGCTTCGAGCGCGGTCAAGGGAGACCCCGACTTGTAGGAGGCGGTGCGACCCACTCCCTCGTCCAGCGTCGGCAATAGCGGAGAACGCGAGCCGAACAAAGGGCGGCGGGCGCAATTGTCCTCCGTAAAGTGCCCCGGTGTCGCAATCGCGCAACACAGTTCGCCAGCGGGCGAGCAGGAAAGTTGCGCGCCGGCGCCGCCCGCGGCGATCTCGCGCTGGACGGCGGCGGGCGGCGATCCTACCACGGGCGACACGGAAGAACGGCTGCGGGGAGCGGGATGGACGCGGGATCGATGGCAGGCGCGCAAGCGAGGCCGCCGGCCGCGTACGAGCTGCGCGTCGTCGTGCTGCTCGGGCTGGCGTTCGGCTTCGCCTATTTCGACCGCATGGCGCTCACGTTCCTGGCGCCGTTCGTGCAGCCCGATCTCGGGCTCAGCAACGAGCAGCTCGGCTGGGCCAACTCCGGCCTGTCGCTGACCTGGGCGCTCGGGGCGTTCCTGATCGGCCGCTGGTCGGACCGGATCGGGCGGCGCAAGCCGTTCCTGATCGGCGCGCTGCTGCTGTTCTCCGCCTGCTCGGTGCTGTCGGGGCTGGCGTGGAGCTTCGAGACGCTGCTCGCCACGCGGGTGGTGATGGGCGCGGCCGAAGGGCCGTTCCTGCCGATCTGCCTCGCCATCATGGCCGCCGCCTCGGGGCCGACGCGCCAGGCGCTCAACGCCGGCGTGGTGCAGAACGTGTTCGGCCCGATCGTCGGCACCTCGCTCGCCTCGTTCGCGCTGGTGCGCATCGCCGCGGCCTACGACTGGCAGGCGGCGTTCTTCGTCGCCGGCATCCCGGGCCTGATCCTCGCGGCGCTGATCTGGCGCTTCGTCGACGAGCCCGCTCCGCCGCCCGCGGCGGCCGCGCCGGACGACGGGGCCCGAGCGGGCGCGCGCGGACTGCTCGCGCACCGCAACATCGTCGCCTGCTCGCTGGTCAGCGCCTGCGCGGTCGGCTCGATCGTCATCGGCTCGATCTTCATGCCGCTCTATCTCGACGGGCCGCGCGGGTACGACGACCTGACGTGGAGCAACGTGATGGCCATCGTCGGGTTCTGTCCGGCGGTCGGCGCCATCGTCATCGCGCTGTGGTCGGACCGGATCGGGCGCAAGCCGCCGCTGGTCGTGTTCACGCTGATGATGGCCCTCGCGCCGGCCGCGCTGCTGTGGTTCGACGGCCCGGTGGCGGTGCTGACCGCGCTGATGTTCCTGAGCTGGATGGGCCTCGGGACCTTCCCGCTGTTCATGGGCGTGATCCCGACCGAAACGGTCGGCCGTGCGCGCGCCGCCACCGCGATGGGGCTGGTGGTGATGATCGGCGAGCTGACCGGCGGGGTGTTCGGGCCGCCGCTCGCGGGTCGACTCGCCGACCGCTTCGGGCTCGAGGTCGCGCTCTACATTCAGGGCGGGCTGGCGCTGCTGGCCTGCCTGGCGGCGCTGCTGGTGATCGAGACCAACCCGCGCGTGCTCGCCCGCCGGGCTCCGGCGCCGGCTGCGGCATGAGCGAGCGCCGCCAGGCCGTTATCGTCGGCGCGGGCCCGGTAGGGCTGCTGACCGCGCTCGGACTCGCCCGCCAGGGAATCGAGGTGACGGTGCTCGACAGCGAGCCCGCGGTCGTCCGCAGCCCGCGCGCCGCGGTCTATTTCCACACCACCATCGCCATCCTCCGCAAGCTCGGCCTGTCGGACGAGGCGCACGCCATCGGCCTCGCCTCGACCGAGTTCGAGATGCGCTGGCTCGAGACCGGCGAGGTCATGCGCTCGGACATGCGCGACGCGCTCGAGCCGGGGCAGGAGTTCGACCACAACCTGCACTTCGGCCAGCACATCCTCGCCGAGCTGGTCCTGCGCCACCTCGCCCGGCTGGGGCGCACGCAAGTGCTGTGGAGCCACTCGCTCAAGGCGCTGGCGCAGGACGACGGCGAGGTCCGCCTCGCGGTCGACACCCCCGAGGGCGAGGTCCGCTTCGCCGCCGACTGGGTCATCGGCGCCGACGGCGCGCGCTCGACGGTGCGCCAGCTGCTCGGGCTGCCGTTCGAAGGCTTCACCTGGCCCGACCGGTTCGTCGCGACCAACATCGACTACCCGTTCCTCGACTACGGCTACGCCAACGCCAACATGGTCGTCGATCCGGTCAACTGGTGCGTGATCGGCCGGCTCGGGCGCGAGAACCTGTGGCGGCTGACGTACGGCGAGGACGCGAGCCTCGACGAGGCCTCGATCCTCGAGCGCCTGCCCGAGCGGTTCGCGGCGATCCTGCCCGACCCGTCGGTGCCCTACCGGATCGACAACTTCTCGCCCTATCGCGTGCACCAGCGCTGCGCGCCGAGCTTCCGTGCCGGCCGCGTGCTGCTCGCCGGCGACGCGGCGCATGCCTGCAACCCGTGCGGCGGGCTCGGCCTGACCGGCGGGGTGATCGACGCCGACACCCTGTCGGACGCGCTCGGCGCGGTGATCGCCGGCCGCGCCGCCGATGGCGTGCTTGATTTCTACGCGCAGGAACGCCGGCGCGTGTTCGTGGAGGTGACCTCGCCGATGTCGACCAACTTCAAGCGGCTGCTGTCCGAGCCGGATCCCGCGCGCCGCGCTGCGGACAAGGCGGCGATGTTCGCCCAGGCCCATCGCGGCAACGCCGACGTGCGCGCCTCCTCGCTCGCCGAGCTGATCAAGGGCGCGCCGATGCCGGTCGAGCCGGTCGCCGCATGAATCGCCGCGACGCCCTCGCCTGGCTCGGCGCCGGAACCGCCACGACAGTTCTTGCGGCTTGCGCCGCCACGCAGACCGGGACAGGCAACCGCATGCAGAAATGGGCTTACAGCACCGAGGGCTTCGAGCGGATCGTCCGCCGCATCGACGGGATCGAGACGGTCGTCTACGCGATCGGCCGGGGCGAGCCGCTGGTCTATTTCCACGGCGGCGGCACGTTCCACGGCTTCGAATGGGCTCGCGCGCTGGCCGACGACTTCCGCGTCTACGCGCCCTACCACCCGAACTTCGGCGAAAGCGGCGACGCGCCGTTCGATCAGATGGCCGACTACGTCCAGCACTACGAGATGCTGTTCCCGGCGCTTGGGCTCGACACCTTCCACCTCGCCGGCGCGTCGATGGGCGGGCACATGGCGGCGCGCTATGCCGCGGCCCATCCCGGCGACATCGACAAGCTGGTGCTGGTCTCGGCGGCCGGGCTCAAGTCGGAGCGGGCCTCGCTGCCCGATTTCGCCAGGGTCGCGCCGCAGGACATCCCGAAGATGTTCGTCGCCGACCCGGCGTGGATCGAGCCGTACTGGCCCGCCAGCCCGTCGCCCGAATGGCAGGCGCTGCGCGACCGCGAATCGCGCGCCGCGTTCGCCTCGCGCGAGGATGTCACGGCGACCGACCGCGCGCTGCGGCAGGGGCTCCGGGGCTTCGAGCGCCCGGCGCTGCTGCTGTGGGGCGAGAACGATCGGATCGTTCCGCTCGGCATGGCGCAGGACTGGCAGGAAGTCCTGCCGCAGGCCGAGCTCGAAGTGATCCCGGGCGGCTCGCACCTGCTGCTCGACGAGTTCCCGGCCGCGGTCGAGGCGCTGCGGCGGTTTCTGAAGGCCTGACGGGGCAACTTTCGCTGTCCTACACGCCGCGATTCGGTGCAGGATCGGGAAGCGGGATTCGCCCCGCGGACTTTTGCAAAACGGGAGTTTCGTAGGATAAGTGTCGCCCGGTTTTCGCACCCTGTTTTGAGGCGCAACATCTTGAAATACCAGCCCGTTTCTCGATCAGGCCGAAAGCGACAGGGTGTCGCCTTCGTCGCCCGATTCCGGCAGGGAGAGTGGCGGTGAGCGAAGCCGACGCGGTTGTCTGCGACGTCGAGACCACGATGAAATACGTCGTGCGCGGCGAGAAGGCGACGTTCCACGCCGGCGACCGGGCCAAGAGCTACTGGCCGGTCGACGAGCACCCGGTGACGATCCACGACGTGCGCCCGATCCGCGACCGGCTGAGCTTCGAGCGCAACGGCTTCGTGCTGGTCGACGCGCCGACCGACGTGAGCGAGTTCGCCGACAGCGAGCTCGAGCGGTACCAGCGCCAGGTCGAGGCGCTGGTGCAGCGGCTGACCGGGGCCGCCAGGGTGGTCAGCTTCGGGCCGATGCTGCGGACCAACGCGACCGGCGCGCACGGCCATAACCAGCCGGCGCACGGCGCCCACGTCGATTACGGCGCGCGCACGGTCGCGGATTTCACCCGCGACATGCTGCCCGTGGACGAGGCCGAGCGGCGGCTCGAGCGCCGCCACATGCTGATCAACGTGTGGCGGCCGATCGTGATGGTCGAGAGCGCCCCGCTCGCGGTCTGCGACGCCAGCACCGTCCGCCGCGAGGACTTGTTCGACAGCGAGGTCGTCGGCGGGCTCGGCGACTTCAAGCGCCGCTCGCTGTGGGGCTTCAACCTCGCCTACGACCCCGGCCACCGCTGGTACTGGGTGCCGCACATGCAGCCGTGGGAAGCGCTGGTGTTCAAGCTGTTCGACAGCGATCCGGACGCGGTCCAGCACACCGCCCACAGCGCGTTCGAGGACCCCAACACCCCGCCCGACGCCGCGCCGAGGCAGAGCATCGAGGTGCGGACGATCGCCTACCTATGACCGTCATTGCGAGGGACCGAAGGTCCCGCGGCAATCCAGGGGCGGCTCTGCACCGCTCTGGATCGCTTCGCTGCGCTCGCCATGACGAAAGTGGAGCGGCTCACCGCTCGGCCGGGCTCGTCGTCTCCAGCCCCTTGGTGAACATCAGCCGCTCGAGCCGGTAGCCGGGGTCGCGCACCATCCGGCGCATGCCGTCGAGCGCTTCCTCCAGCCGCGGCCCGCCGCCGCAGGCGTGGAACACGAAGTCCTTGTAGACGCAGGCCATCGGGCTGGTCTTTTCGAGGAAGATGCGCCGCCGCTCCTCGGACCAGGTGTCGAGCAGGGCCGGGTCGGCGCCGTCGAGCACGACCGCCGCCAGCGTCGGCCACAGCGCGAAGGCATCGAACAGGCCGGTGGTCAGCCCGAACCCGCCGGTCGGGTTGGTGACGTGCGCGGCGTCGCCGGCGAGCAGCACGCGGCCGTGGCGGAAAGCCTCCGCGCAGCGCTGGTGCATCCTGTACGGCGAGGCCTGGACCAGCTCGTAGCCGCCCTGCCCGGGGAGCAGGTGTCGGTAGGCCGCGGGGATGCGCTCGAGGTAGCTTTCCACCGGCAGCGCGGCGTCCTCCATGAACGTGCAGCGCCACAGCCCGTCGCGGGTGATCTTGACGATCACCGCGCCCCATTCGGCGTCGACCACCATCGTCGACTGCCCGTAGCCGCCGCTCTCGAAGTCGTGGCGGACATTGGTGGCGACGAACCGCTCGGGCCAGGTCATCCCGTCGAACGACAGCCCGAGCGCCTTCCGCACCGCGCTGCCGGCGCCGTCGGCGCCGACCGCCCAGCGCCCGCGCAGCTCGCGGTCGCCGGCTTGCACGGTCACCCCGTCGGCGTCCTCCGTGAGTCCGGCGAACGGCGTGTTCCAGTGGACCTCGGCGTTGGGCAAAGCTGCCAGCCGGCGATGGCAGATCTCGGCCAGCCGGTCCTGCCCGAGCTGGATGTTGTACGGAAACCGCGTGACGCCGGACAGCACCTTGAGGTCGTACGGCAGCCGCTCGCCAGTCTGCTTCACCAGCCACAGGTAGTCGTCCTTGGTGTAGCCGATCGCCTCCGCCTCCTCGCGGATGCCGAGCCGCTCGAGCCCGTCGAGCATCGACCAGTGATAGACGCACGCGCGCGGGCTCGAGATGATCGCCGCGCCGGCCTCGATCAGGCACACGCCGACCCCGGCTTGCGCCAGGCCGAGCGCAGTCACGAAGCCGGTCGGCCCGCCGCCGACGACGATCACGTCATGCATGGGCCCTCGATGCCGCCCCTTCCGCCCGCGCGCAAGCTGGCCTAGGCCGGTGCGCGGATTCGGAGAGAGCATGGCGCATTTCGAGTTTCACGAAACCGTCGCTGCCCGGGGCGCCGCGTTCACCCTGCGCGGCACCGGTGACGAACGGTTCGCGCCCGTTTTCGCAGCCTTCGCGGAGAACTTCCGCTCGGAAGAGGAGCTCGGCGCCGCCTGCTCGGTCGTGCTCGACGGCGAGACCGTGGTCGACTTGTGGGGCGGCTGGGCCCGCGCCGACCGCTCGCAGGAGTGGGACGAGCACACCACGGTGTGCATGATGAGCGTCGCCAAGGGCGTCACCGGCATCTGCTTCAACATGGCCATCGACCGCGGGCTGATCGACCCCAACGAACGCATCGCGACCTACTGGCCCGAGTTCGCGCAGAACGGCAAAGAGGACATTACGGTCCGCATGGTGCTCGACCACACCGCGGCGATCCCGGTGCTGACCGACGACACGATGTATCCGGGCGGATTCTTCGACTACCCGGCCTACATCCGCGCGCTCGAGGCGCAGCACCCGCTGTGGCAGCCGGGCACGCGCGCCGCCTACCACGTCCACAACCAAGGCTTCCTGCTCGGCGAGATCCTGCGCCGGGTCACCGGCATGACGATCGGCCCGTTCCTCAAGGAGCACGTCACCAAGCCGCTGGCGGCCGAGTACTACATCGGCGGGATGGACGAGCAGCAGCAGGCGCACGTCGCCGAGGTGCTGCCCAACACCGGCGCGCGGCTGTTCGCGGCCAAGGACGCGGCGGTGCCCGAGAAGCCGACCACGCCCGAAGGCTGGCAGGACGGCGCGGTGCTGCGCAGCTTCGCGTTCCTGCAGAACCCGGCCGAGCCGTGGTACGACACGATGAACTCGCCGCGCTGGCGCGAGGTCGAGATCGCCTCCGGCTCGGGCCACGGCAACGCCCGCGGCGTCGCCCGCATCTACGGCGCCACCGTGGGCGAGGCCGACGGCATCTCGCTGATGTCGCAGGACCGGCTCGAGGCGATGATCACCGAGCAGCACAACCAGACCGAGCTGCTGCAGGAGCGGCCCTACCACCAGGCGATGGGCGTGCTGCTCAACACGCCCGAGGCGGTCTACATGGGGCCCAACATGAGGAGCTTCGGCCACCACGGCCTCGGCGGCTCGATCGGCTTCGGCGACCCGGACGCGAAGCTCGGCTTCTCCTATTGCTGCAACCAGATGCACGCGGTCGGCACCAACGGCCCGCGCGCGCGGCGCCTGATCGATGCGGTTTATGGGGTCGTGGGATGAGCCTTTCCTTCGTCATTGCGAGGAGCGGAGCGACGAAGCAATCCAGGGGCGGCAGAGTGCGCCGCCCTGGATTGCTTCGCTTCGCTCGCAATGACGAAATGGGGAAATGAAGGAGCGACGATGGACCAGGACCTCTACGACAAGGGCATGAAGATCCGCCGCGAGGTGCTCGGCGACGCGTACGTCGACCGCGCGCTGGCGAAGTCGGGCGAGTTCAACGACCCGCTGCAGGAGCTGGTCACGACCTACTGCTGGGGCTGGTGCTGGGGGCGCGAGGGCTTGGCGCGGCGCGACCGCAGCCTGATCAACCTGGCGATGATCGCGGTGCTCAACCGCCACAACGAGCTCAAGGCGCACGTCCGCGGCGCGCTCAACAACGGGCTCAGCCGCGAGGAAATCCGCGAGGTGCTGCTCCAGGTCGGTATCTACGGCGGCATCCCGGCCACGGTCGACAGCTTCCGCCTCGCCAACGAGGCGTTCGCCGAAATCGACAGCGAAGCGCAGGAGAAGCTCGATTGATGGACGACCTGGCGCGCGTGCTGATCGAGCGCGAATGCGGCCGCCTGCCGCTGCTGTTCGCGCGCTATGCCGACAATGGCGACCACGCCAGCCTGGCGCAGCTGTTCACCGAGGACTGCGAGTTCGCCCGGCCGTTCCAGCCCGACCATCCGTTTTATGGCCGCGAGCGCGTGCAGGCGATCTTCCGCGACCGCCCGCCGATCCTCGTGCGCCACATCGTCAGCAACGTGCTGGTCGAGGCGATCAGCCCGACCGAGGCGCGCGGCACAAACTACCTGGCGATGCTGTCGAGCCACGCCTCGACGGAGCCGCCGCAGGAAGCCGGCGCGCTCTACGTCGGCGGGTTCGACGACCATTATGTGAAGACCGACGGCGGTTGGCGGTTCAAGAGCCGCTACGGCCGCGTGGTGCTGCACCAGGGCGGGCCGATGCCGACCATTCCCGTGCCGAGCGACGAAGCGAGAGGCCTCAAATGACCGTCACCGCCGCCAACGCCAACGAGCAGCTGGTGCTCGATTTCTTCGACGTGCTCAGCTCGGGCGAGCTCGAAGCCTTGCGCGAATTCTATCACGAGAAGTCGGTGTGGGAGCCCAAGGTCAAGGACATCGCCGGCGCCGGCAAGCACGTCGGGATGGACATCATCGACAAGTTCCTCGCGCCCGTCCGGGGGATGTTCGAGCCGGGCGACCCGAAGGTCCACGTGCAGAACATGTTCAGCGCCGGGCCGATGGTCTGCGTCGAGTCCTACTCGACCGGCAAGACGCTCGACGGCCTTGTCTACGAGAACGACTACTGCTGGGTGTTCGAGGTCGCGAACGGCAAGATCGACGCGATGCGCGAGTACATGGACAGCCATTACACGGCCAAGCTGTTCGGGATGGACTGAGTGCGGTTCGCCGGCCAGCCGATCCTGATCTCGGGCGCCGGGCGCGGGCTCGGCGAAGGCATTGCCAGGCAACTCGCGAGCGAAGGCGCGGTGGTCGGCGTCGCGGACATCAATGGCCAGACCGCGCATGACGTCACGGCGGCAATCGGCGGCGCTGGCGGCAAGGCCTTCGCCTATGAAGCCGACCTTGGCCGGCGGCAGGCGTTCTTCGACGTCGCGGAGGCGTTCAAGCGCGATGCAGGCCCACTGCGTGCCGTCATCAACAACGCTTCGGTGCTGGTTTACGAGCCCATCGAGAAGGTGACCGAGGAGACGCTGGACAGGATGCTGTCGGCGGGGCTCAAGTCGGTGTTCTGGGGGGTGCAGGCCTACCTCGCTCACCGCGACGAGGAGGCGCCGGGCAACATCCTCAATTACTCGTCTCCCGTCGCCTATCGCGGGCGGCCGAACACCGGGGCCTATACCACGATCAAGGCGGGTATCGCCGGGTTGACCAAAGTGCTCGCCGGTGAGCTCGGGCCGCGCGGCATCCGGGTCAACGCGATCGCGCCGGGCAGCGTGCCGACGCCGGCGACTGAGGGCTTCGTGACGCCCGAGCAGTACGAACAGCGCGCGAAGAACATCCCGCTCCGCCGCAACGGCACGTCCGACGACGTCGCCAAGGCGGTGGCATTCCTGCTTTCCGACGACGCCGCGTTCATCAATGGCGCCATGCTCGCCGTCGATGGCGGCATCATCGCGGCGGGGTGACGGCAATGGCGGTCTGGCAGGAACGGCTGGACAAGATGCGCGAGGTCATCCTCGCCGACATCGCGCGCGGCGATTACTTCGGCGCGGTGCTGACGATCGGGCGCGGCGGCGAGGTGGTGTTCGCCGAGGCGATCGGGGCCGAGGATAGCGCGGGCGAGAAGCCGCTCTGCTACGACAACGTCTTTTCGATCTTCTCGGTCACCAAGGCGTTCACCAACGTCCTGATCCTCAAGGCCATCGAGGAAGGCCGCTTCGCGCTCACCACCAAGGTCCGCGACGTGCTGCCCGAGTTCACCGGCGCCCCGCGCGAGGACGCGACGTTCTATCACCTGCTGACCCACACCGCGGGAATGCCCGGGGTGTGGACGCCGAAGCCGGGGATGTACCTCGACCGGCTGCAGGAGCTGTTCGAGGCCTCGATCGAGCACGTCCACGGCGAAGTCCCGCCGGGCACACGCTGCGACTACTCGCCGCTGGTCAACCACGTGCTGATGGGCACCGCGCTGGTGCGCACCGACCCGAAAGGGCGCGATTACCGGACACTGCTGCACGAGGACCTGTTCGCCCCGCTCAAGATGGACAGCACCTCGATGGGTCTGCGCCCGGACCTCGCCCCGCGCCACGTCAAGCCCGACATGCGCGGCACGGTGCCGATCCAGCATCTCTCCCGCAACATCCCCGGCGATCACGCGCTGTTCGAGGATCCGGAGGTCGAAGCCCCGCACGTCGGCTGCGCCTCGACCAGCGGCGACCTCTACCGCTTTGCCGAGATGCTCCGCCGCGGCGGCGAGCTCGATGGCGTGCGCCTCCTTTCGCCCGCGACGCTCGCGCTGGCGCGGCAGGTCCGCACCGGCGACATGCCCAACCAGCTCTACAAGCGCGTGGCCGAGAACGCCGGCTGGGAAGTCCCGCCGGCCAACCAGGGCATCGGCTTCCAGGTGCGCGGGAGCGGCGTGTTCCACCACTTGTTCGGCACGCTTGCCAGCCCCGAGACGCACGGCAACTACGGCGCGGGCAGCACGATGTTCTGGGTCGACCCCGCGCGCGACGTCAGCTTCGCGCTGTGCAGCGCCGGGGTGATGACCCAGGCGGCCAACATCGAGCGCTGCCAGAAGCTCAGCGATCTGGCGCTGAGTGCGATGGTATGATGCAGCGCGTGCCGACACGAGCGAACAAGCCCCTCCCCTTCAGGGGAGGGGTTGGGGTGGGGCCTGTAAGGGATTGGCACGGGCTGACAGCCCCCACCCCTGACCCCTCCCCTGAAGGGGAGGGGGACTAGATGGCTGACGCCGACATCATCGTCATCGGATCCGGCCACAACGGCCTCGTCGCCGCGGCCTATCTCGCGGTGGCGGGCCGCAAGGTGCTCGTGCTCGAGCGCAACGAGTGGTTCGGCGGCGGCGTCGTCACCCGCGAGCTGACGCTGGCCGGGTTCAAGCACGACCAGCATTCGATGAGCCATATCTTCATCCAGGGCAATCCGCTGCTCTTGCACGACGAACTCGGCCTCAAGCGCAAGTACGGCCTCAAGTACGTGTTCCCCGAAGTGCCGATGATGAGCGTATGGGAGGACGGAACGACCCTGCCGCTCTACCGCGATCCGGCCAAATCCGCCGAGGCGATCCGCAAGTTCAGCGCCAGGGACGCGGATACATTCCTCGAGCTGTCGCGCCAGGCGGCCGAATGGCTGCCGATGATCCAGGCCGGGCTCTACTCGCCGCCGATGCCGGTCGGCGCGCAGACCGCGATGATGGACCAGAGCGCCGAAGGCCGCGAGATCATGCGCACGATGGGCATGAGCACCTTCGACCTGATGGAAGAGCTGTTCGAGCACGACAAGGTCAAGGCGCACTTCGGCCGGGTCGCCGGCGAGAACCTGGTCAGCCCCGACGAGAAGGCGACCGGGATCGGCGCTTACGTGTTCCTCGGCTTCCTCGAGAAGTTCGGCTTCGGCGTGCCGGTCGGCGGCTCGGGCAGCCTGACCAACGCGTTGATCGCCTGCATTGAGGATCATGGCGGCGCGGTGCGCGCGAACGCCCAGGTGCGCGAGGTGGTCACCGACGGCAGCCGCGCCACCGGCGTGGTGCTCGACGATGGCGAGCGCCTGTCGTGCGGCGACGGGGTGATCGGCGCGATCCACCCGCACCTGCTCCCCGAGATGGTGCCGGCGGTGTCGCCGACGGTGGCGAAGAAAGCGCTGCGCACGCACATCACGCCCGCCGCCTGCTTCACCGTCCACGCCGCGCTCGACGCGCCGCTGAAGTTCAAGGCCGGCGACTTGTCGGCGGTCATGTACGAGCTGATGCCCGCCGAATACGAGGACCTGCGCCGCGCCTTCGACGAGCTGCGCTACGGCCAGATGTCGCCCACACCGCTGGTGGGGGTCGGCCAGCTGACCCAGCATGATCCGAGCCGCGCGCCGGAAGGCAAGGTGATCTTCCATGCGTGGGACTACGTGCCTTACGAGCGCCCCGACGGCCGCCCGTGGGACGAGGCCAAGCGCGAGTTCGCCGACCAGATCATCGCCCGGATGGGCCGCTACGTCGAGGACATGAGCATCCTCGACTACCACTGCGACAGCCCGGTCGACATGGAGCGCACCAGCCCCAGCTTCTTGCGCGGCGACCTCCACGGCATCGCCACCACGACCTATCAGTCCGGCGCGCACCGCCCGACGCCCGAGCTGGGCCAGTACCGCGTGCCGGGCATCGAGCGGCTCTACCTCGTCGGCCCGTTCCAGCACCCGGGCGGCGGCGTGTTCGGAGCAGGCCGCGCGACCGCGATGGTCATGGCCGAGGACCTCGGCATCGAGTTCGACCGGATCGCCGTTCCATGAAGATCTACGCCGCCGACAAGTCCGAGCTGATGCAGGTCACCAAAGTGGAGCGCCAGGGCGACAACCTGGTGCTCAAGGGCAAGGTGTTCGGCACGATGCCGATGGCCGCCACGCTGACGCCCGAGGAAGCGCGCGCGTTCCGCAAGCTGCTGACGCCGAAGCTCATGTGGTTCCTGCTCACGCTGCCGTTTCGCAAGGGAGGCAAATGATGCGCCACGAAGGCAAGACCATGGTGGTGACCGGCGCCGCCGGCGCGATCGGCTTCGCGACCGCCGAGATTCTCGCCCGCGAAGGCGCGAAGGTCATGCTGATCGATATCGCCGCCGACCGGCTCGAGGAGCGCACCACGCAGCTCCGCGACGCCGGCTACGACGTTATCGCCCATCACGCCGATTGCGCCGACGAAGCGCAAGTCGAGCGCTATGCCCGCGCGGCGATGGACGCCTGGGGCCGCATCGACGGGTTCTTCAACAACGCCGGGATCGAAGGCGAGCTCGCGCCGACCCACGAATACGACATCGCGATGTTCGACCGCGTGCTGCACGTGAACTTGCGCGGCATGTTCCTCGGGCTTCGCTTTGTGCTGCCGCACATGGTCGCGGCCGGCAAGGGCGCAGTGGTCAACACCGCCTCGATCGGCTCCGAGCGCGGGCTCGCGGGCGCATGCGCCTACAACGCCGCCAAGCACGGGGCCGTGGGCCTGACCCGCACCGCGGCGAGCGAGGTGGCGCAGAAAGGTGTGCGCGTGAACTGCGTGATGCCGGGCGTGATCGAGACCCCGCTGCTGGTCGGCATGCTCGAGCAGATGTTCGACGACGTCCAGGCCGGGATGGATAAGCTCGGCCAGGTCGCCACGCTCAACCGCGTCGGCCAGCCGCGCGAGGTCGGCGACGTCGTCAGCTTCCTGCTCAGCGACGAGGCGAGCTACGTCAACGGCGCCAAGTGGGAGATCGACGGCGGCGCGCTCGCCACCATCCGCAACGACATCTGATCTCCTGCGTTTAGCGTCGAAAGGAGCGGACATGGCAGGCGGATGGACGCGCGACGGCGCGGTGCAGGACCAGATCGACGACACCGTCAAGGACGCGGTGCTGCAGGCGCGCGCCAACATGCCGGCCGGCGAAAGCGCGACGCATTGTGACGAATGCGGCGAGCCGATCCCCGAGGCGCGGCGCCAGGCGCTGCCCGGTGCGCGCACATGCGTCGCCTGCCAGTCCGCCCGCGACAGCCAGCGCCGCTTCAGCGGGATCAACCGCCGCGGCAGCAAGGACAGCCAGCTGCGCTAGCTCAGCGCGCGGCGAGGGTGGTGAAGTCGGAGCGCGGCGGGGCCGCCAGCTTGGCATGCTCGACCGGCCGCCAGCCGGGATCGCGCCCGAGCGCGGCGAAGTAGTTGGCGGTGAAGGTCATCGGGTCCTTGTCGGCGGCGACCAGCGTCGGACCGTACATCGCCGCGGTGTCCTCCGGCGCGTAGCCCATCAGCTGCAGCAGCGTCGGGAACAGGCGGAAGTGGCTCGTCGCGTCGAAGTGCGCCGCCGCCGAACCGCGCCAGTCGAGCGTCGCGCCGCCGGCGGCGTCGATCACCACCAGCGGCACCGCGCCTTCCTCGGGCAGCGGGTCGTTGACGCAGTGCGTGCCCTTGCCGGGATTGGCGCGCTCGTGGAGGTCCTGCCCATGGTCGGAGGTGTAGAGGATCACCGCGCCCGAGCCCGCGGCGCGGGGCAGCAGGCGGTCGAAGAACCCGCCGGTGCTCCAGATCAGCGTGTTGCGGTAGGCGTTGCGGTACAGCCGCCACTCGGCCGCGGTGCCGCGATGGCTGCCGTGCACCGGGCCCATGTCGATGATCCGGCTGGTCTCGCCGCGCGCCGGCAACGGGGCGAACTCGGCGGCGTCCTCGGGGAACTTGTCGGCCACCGGGAAATGCGCCCCGACCTTGTTGACGAGGATGAACTCGGCGACGCCGTTGTGCAGGCGGTCGGCGACCATCGCCGCCAGCTCGAGATCGCGCTGCGGCACCGCGAGATCGCCGAGCTGGACGAACGCGTCGAGCTCGGCCCGCTCGGCCTCGTCCATCAGGTTCTGCAGCCGGCCGTTGCGCCGCTGCCCGTCGAGATAGACGGTCCGGTAGCCGGCCTTGCGGGCATAGGCCCAGATCGACGGCGCCATCCGGGCGGTATGCCGATAGGTCTCGCGCGTCCCGCCGAAGCGCAGCGTGCGGTTGCTCCCGGCGCTGCAGTTGGTCACCGAGGCGGCGACGCCGTAGTTGACGATCTCCAGCCCTGGCCGCAGTTCGGCCAGGCCCGAATGGACGCCGTCGCGGTGATTGATGTCGAGGTAGTTGGCGGCGACGCTTTCGTCGATCACCAGCACCACGTCGCCCGGGACGAGCGGCGCGGCGGGCGCCAGCGTCACCGGCTGGCGAGGACCGCCTTCCTCGGTCAGCGAGAGCGCCCCCATGATGCCCGCCTGGGCGATCGGCGAGAACGGCGCCGGCAGGGCGCGCGCGCCTTCGCCGCCGCGCACGTAGAGCAGGCCGGCGAGCGCCAGCACGGCCCCCGCCGGCGTGAGCCAGCCGAGCCCGAAGCGCAGCGCGTGTCGCCGTGGCGGCAGCGCGATCGCTGCGAGCAGGATCGCCGCCGCGCCGAGCGCCTGGAGCAGCACGTCGCCGTGCTGGCTCGCCGCATCGCTGGCGTCGCCGCGCGAGGCGAGCATCGTCTCGAAGGCGTTGTAGGTCAGCGGCGAGCCGGTCGCCCACTCGTAGCTGTGCAGCATCACCGAGCCGGCGGCGAGCACCGCGGCGAAGGCGAAGCGCAGCAGATGGCCGGGAATGAACGCCGCCGCGGCGAGCGCCAGCGCCAGCAGCGTGTAGAGCGCCAGCCACGCGACGAGCGCCGGCGATGCCCCGAGCGAGGCGACGCGCCCGGCGATCGCCTGGTAATCCCACGCCAGATAGAACGCCAGCAGCAGCAGCTTGAGCACGGTGGTCGCGGGAAGCGCGACGGAGCCTCGCAGGTTGGCGGTCGTCGGGGGCACGGCCGGTCCCTTTCCCATTTGCTGCGGCGTGGCTGTCATCCCCCCCGCCGGTCGTCCAGCGGGGTGCGGGGCGGCGCACCAGATCGGGTCAGGTTAGCGGCGAGGCCCTAACAAGGCCTTGCCGGCAGCGGCGCTAGCCGGCCAGCAGCCGCTCGGCGATGCGGCGCACGTCGGCGCCCATGTCGTCGCGCTCGAGCGCGAGCGCCAGCGTCGCCTCGATGAAGCCGGTCTTGCTGCCGCAATCGTAGCGGCGCCCGGCGAAGGTCACCGCGTGGAACGGCTGCCGACCGATCATCCGCGCCATCGCGTCGGTCAGCTGGATTTCGCCGCCGGCGCCCTTCTCCTGGCCTTCGAGCGTGCGCATGACTTCGGGCTGGAGGATGTAGCGGCCCGAGATGATCTTGTTCGACGGCGCCTCGGCGGCCGGCGGCTTCTCGACCAGCCCGCGCACTTCGGTCAGCGGCCCCTCGCTCGCGCCGGGATCGATCACGCCGTAGCTCGAGACCTCCTCGCGCGGGACCTCGAGCACCGAGATCAGGTTGCCGCCGACCTCGCCGTAAGCCGCGACCATCTGCGCCATGCACCCGGGCGCGCCGACCATCAGCTCGTCGGGCAGCAGGATCGCGAACGGCTCGTCGCCGACGATCGCGCGCGCGCACCAGATCGCGTGGCCGAGCCCGAGCGGCACTTGCTGGCGCACGGTGATCAGGTTCCCCGGAGGCAGCCGCGTCGGGTCGAGGATCGACAGGTCCCTGCCGCGCTCGCCCATCGTGGTCTCGAGCTCGTAGGCCATGTCGAAATGCTCGACGAGCGCGGTCTTGCCGCGGCCGGTGACGAAGATCATCTGCTCGATGCCCGCCTCGCGCGCCTCGTCCACGGCGTACTGGATCAGCGGCCGGTCGACGATCGGCAGCAGCTCCTTGGGGATCGCCTTGGTCGCCGGCAGGAAGCGGGTGCCGAGCCCGGCGACGGGAAAAACCGCTTTGCGGATCGGTTTCCGGGCGCTCATCCCGCCTGCAATACGAAGCGCGGCCCGGCGAGGTCAACCGGCCTCGTGGCGATGAACCTTCGCCGGGCCCGTGCGTTGCGCCAAGGAAAGGAAGGTGGCGCCATGGGATTGCTCAGGATGGCCGCGCTCGGGGCGCTCGGCTGGGTCGGCTACAAGTACTACGAGAAATCGAAGGACAAGAGCCCGCCCGCTTTCGCCACCGGCCAGGAGCCGGGCGAGAACGTCGCCAAAGTGCGCGACGCCGGGCCCGAGGCGATGGCCGACAAGCCGCGCCGCGAATGGTCCCGCGAAGACCAGGCGAGCGACGAGAGCTTCCCGGCGAGCGATCCGCCGGCGACCTACTGACCGGGCGAGGCGGCGAGCCACAGCCGGATCGCCCCGGCCAGGCCCGGCGGCCGCTCGGCGGCGATGCGCTCGGCATCAATCCGCGCGACCAGCGCGTTGAGCGGCAGACCCTCGCGCTCGGCGGCGCGCTTCAGCAGCTCCCAGAACAGCGGCTCGAGGCTGATCGAGGTCTTGTGCCCGGCGATTTCGACCGAGCGCTTGACCGGCGGGTGGTAGGGGCTCGGCATTCCTTGCGGAGTAGCAGCCAGGCGCGGCGACGGCAAAGCCGCCGCCGACCGGCTGGCCGAGCCCGGCGGTGCTGTCACACCTTCAATACATGTGCTGGCCGCCGTTGATCGACATCGTCGAGCCGGTGATGAACCCGGCATTGTCCGAGGCGAGGAACGTCACCGCGCGGGCGATCTCCTCGGCATGGCCAAGCCGGCCGACCGGAATCCGCGCAACGATCTTCTCGAGCACGTTCTCGGGCACCGCGGCAACCATGTCGGTGTCGATGTAGCCCGGGGCAATGGCATTGACGGTGATGCCGAAGCGCGCGCCTTCCTGCGCCAGCGCCTTGGTGAAGCCGTGGATGCCGCTCTTGGCTGCGGCGTAGTTGACCTGGCCGTATTGCCCGGCCTGGCCGTTGATCGAGCCGATGTTGACGATCCGACCCCAGCCGCGCTCCTTCATCCCGGGGAAGCACGCCTTGGCCATGTTGAAGCACCCGCCGAGGTTGATGCGCATCACGTCGTACCAGTCCTCGAAGCTCATCTTGAGCAGCGTGCCGTCGCGGGTGATGCCGGCGTTGTTGACCAGCACGTCGACCGGGCCGACCTCGTCCTCGACCTGACGGCAGCCGGCGAGCGTCGCCTGGTGATCGCCGACGTCCCACTTGTACGCCGCGATGCCGGTCTCGTCGCTGAAGGCGCGCGCTTTCTCTTCGTTGCCGGCGTAGTTGGCGACCACCGTCAGGCCTTCCGCCTTGAGCGCTTCGCTGATGGCGCGGCCGATGCCGCGGGTGCCGCCGGTGACGATCGCTACGCGTGCCATATCCTGTCCCCTGTTCTGCTGTTGCTCGGCTTGAACGTGTTCGTAAGGCCGCGGTTGCCGCGCGCCAAAGAAAAACCCCGCCGTGGCGGGGTCCATTGCAACGAGCGCCGGGGGCTCAGAAGCGGAACTGGGTTCCGACGTAGACGGCTTGGCTGTCCTGCTTGGCGGAATCGGCCAGCGGCGCGAGGCGATCGCGCTCCTGCGAGTAGCGCACGCCGGCGGTGACATCGAGATTGCGGGTCAGGCGATAGCTGCCGGCCAAGTCGACGGACTGGTCGCTGCGTTCGATCGTGCGCGGCGCGGCGCCGGTCTTGGTCTGCTCGTCGAGCGCGATGCGGCCGGCGAAGCGGCTCTGCTCCTCCCGCACGCCGGGGCTCGGGCGGAACTCGGCGAGGTCGGGAATGCTGGCGTCGGACAGCGTCCGCGAGACCACCGGGGTGGCCTTGGCGAAGCTGCGATATCCGCGCGACAGTCCGAGGTTGTACGGCGTCGGCGCGATGCGCACGCCCGGATCGCCGGCGACCTGTTCCTGCGCCGCCTCGATCGCCGCGCGCACCGAGATCGCCCGCGCCGCCTCGTCGTCGACGCGAACCGCCACCGTGACCGAGCGGCCGGGCCGGTCGGCCACGCCGGCTGGCGTGAAACGCATCAGCCGCGCATGGCCGGTCGTCCGCTCGGCGACGAATGCGGCCAGCTGGGGATCGACCGAGGCGGGGGTCAGCGCGGCGAAAGTGCCGGCACCGTCCAGGCTGTCGCCTTCGCCCAGGGCGCCGAGGGCAAAACCGGCGGTCGGCAGGCCCGCGAGCACGAGCGCGCCGGCAGCGAGTGTCGCTGCCAGCCGGCCCGATTTGCGCGATGCCAATTTCCTAGCCACGGCGAAGAGCCCCTATGCGCCCCGTTTCCCACCCGAGAGACGCAGATCGGGCCTTAACGGTTCCTGACCTTCCCGGGGTTTCGCGCCCGAGTCTCTCGACGACCGGAAGCTAGGCCTTCTCAAGGGCGTTTGCGAGTCCACTGCCCGGCGGCGGAGTCGCTTTTTCCCAACTGTTGCAGGCTCTCCACAGCCTGCCGTGGATTAAGCCCGCGTTCAGCGCGCCCAAGCTCAACGACGGAGCGGCCTCGCGCCACCTTGCCGCCCGCCCAACTGCGCTATAGAGGCGCTCTCGGGCGCACCGAAACAGGCAACGGCCCCGAACAGGAACTGGACCGAGAATGGCTTTGCAGACCCTCCCCGCCGATACCCGCCGCCCGCGCCTGGTTCGGGCATGCGCTCGCGGGCTGCTGCTCGGCGCGCTCGGGCTCGGCCTCGCCGGCTGCGGCGGCGGCAACGAGCGGCCCGAGGCCGATCTCGCCGCCGCGCAAGTGACGGCGATCGGCGTCAACTCCTACTTGTGGCGCGCCAGCCTCGAGACGCTGTCGTTCATGCCGCTGACCCAGGCCGACAGCGCCGGCGGGGTGATCGTGACCGACTGGTACGCCAACCCGCAGAACCCGGGCGAACGCGTGAAGCTCTCGGTGTCGATCCTCGACCAGGACTTGCGCGCCGATGCGCTGCGGGTCGCCGCCAGCCGCGAGGTGCTGCAGGGCGGCGCGTGGGTCGCCGCCCCGGTCCAGGCCGCCACCGTGCAGAAGCTCGAGGACATCATCCTCACCAAGGCGCGCGACTTGCGCCGCTCCGCGATCGGCTAACCTAGGAACCAGGCCATGACCGAGCAGCGCTTCGATCCGTCGCACGCCGACGGGCGCTGGCAGCGTGCCTGGGACGAAGCGCGCTGCTTCGCGGCCGACAGCGCCAGCAACAAGCCGAAGAGCTACGTGCTCGAGATGTTCCCGTACCCGTCCGGGCGCATCCACGTCGGCCACGTGCGCAACTACACAATGGGCGACGTGCTGGCGCGCTACAAGCGGATGACCGGGCACGAGGTGCTGCATCCGATGGGCTGGGACGCGTTCGGCATGCCGGCCGAGAACGCGGCGATGGAAAAGGGCGTCCACCCGGCCGGCTGGACCTACCACAACATCGACACCATGCGCGGCCAGCTGAAGCGCCTCGGCTTCGCGCTCGACTGGAGCCGCGAGCTCGCCACCTGCGACCCGAACTACTACGGGCACGAGCAGGCGCTGTTCATCGATCTTTACCAGGCCGGGCTGGTCTATCGTCGCCAGAGCGCGGTCAACTGGGATCCGGTCGACCAGACCGTGCTCGCCAACGAGCAGGTCATCGACGGCCGTGGCTGGCGCTCCGGCGCGCTGGTCGAAAAGCGGCAGCTCGACCAGTGGTTCCTCAAGATAACCGCGTTCGCCCAGGAGCTGCTCGACGGCCTCGGCGAGCTCGACGGCTGGCCCGAGAAGGTCCGCCTGATGCAGGAGAACTGGATCGGCAAGAGCGAGGGCCTGCAGTTCCGCTTCGACCTGACCAACGGTGGCAGCGTCGAGGTCTACACCACCCGGCCGGACACCGTGTTCGGCGCCAGCTTCGTCGCGGTCGCGCCCGATCACCCGCTGGCGCAGGACGTCGCGATGTACAATTGCGACGCGGCGAAGTTCATAGAACTGTGCAAGCGCGGCGGCACGACGGCAGCCGAGCTGGAGACGGCCGAGAAGCTCGGCTTCGATACCGGCATCGGCGCGATCCATCCGTTCACCGGCGCCAGGCTGCCGGTGTTCATCGCCAACTTCGTGCTGATGGAATACGGCACCGGCGCGATCATGGCGGTGCCAGGACACGACCAGCGCGACTTCGACTTCGCCCGCAAGTACGGCCTGCCGATCGTGCGGGTGGTCGCCCCCTCGGCTGCCGAAGCGGACGCGCCGCTGAGCGAAGCCGAGCCGGGCGACGGCGTTCTGGTCAACTCGGGCTTCATCGACGGGATGGGCGTCGCCGAAGCCAAGCGCGCGGTCATCGACCGCGCCCAGGGCGGAGGCTGGGGCGAGGGCAAGACCGTGTGGCGGCTGCGCGACTGGGGCGTTTCCCGCCAGCGCTACTGGGGCACGCCGATTCCGTTCATCCATTGCGCCGCGTGCGGGGTGGTGCCGGTGCCCAAGGACCAGCTGCCGGTCACTTTGCCCGAAGACGTCGATTTCACGACCCCCGGCAACCCGCTCGTCCGCCATCCCACCTGGAAGCACGTGGCCTGCCCGCAATGCGGTGCCGCGGCCGAGCGCGAGACCGACACGCTCGATACGTTCGTCAACAGCTCGTGGTACTTCCTGCGCTTCGCCAGCCAGCCGGCGGACAGGCCGTTCGACCGCGCGGAAGTCGCCCGATGGCTGCCGGTCGAGCAGTACATCGGCGGCATCGAGCACGCGATCCTGCACTTGCTCTACGCCCGCTTCTGGACCCGGGCGCTCGCCCATATCGGTCAGCTCGACGTGAACGAGCCGTTCGCCAGCCTGTTCACCCAGGGCATGGTCACGCACGAGACCTACCGCGCGGGCGACGGCAGCTGGCTCTCGCCGGGGGAGGTGCGCCGGGACGGCGACGACTGGGTCGCGATCGCCGATGGCCGGCCGGTCACCGTCGGCCGGGTCGAGAAGATGTCGAAGTCGAAGAAGAACGTCGTCGACCCCGACGACATGGTCGACCGCTTCGGTGCCGACGCGGTGCGCTGGTTCATGCTCTCCGACAGCCCGCCCGAGCGCGACCTGCCGTGGTCGGACAGCGGGATCGAGGGCTGCGGCCGGTTCGTCCAGCGCCTGTGGCGTCTGTTCGGGCAATGTGGGCTGGGCGGCGCGGGCGCGGACGCCGTCGACGACAGGGCGCTCGACCGCAAGGTTCATCAAACGGTGGCCGCGGTGGCGGCAGACATCGAAGCGCTCGCCTTCAACAAGGCGGTCGCCCGCATTTACGAGCTGACCGCGGCCATCGAGAAAGCGCCGCCTTCAGCCAGCCGCTCGAACGCGATCTCCACGCTGCTGTTGCTGATCGCGCCGATGATGCCGCACCTGGCGGAGGAAGCGCGCGAGCATTTCAATATCGGCCTCGGCCTCGGCCTCGTCGCCGAAGCGGCCTGGCCCGAGGCCGACCCGGCCTTGCTCGTCGACGACGAGGTGACCATCGCCGTCCAGGTCAAGGGCAAGCTGCGCGACACGCTGATGGCGCCCAGGGGCCTGCCGCGAGAGGAGCTGGAGGCGCTTGCGCTGGCGAGTGAGAAGGTCCAGCGGTTCCTCGAGGGAGCCGAAGTGCGCAAGGTGATCGTCGTGCCCGACCGGCTGGTCAACATCGTCGCATGAGGGCGCTCGCCCCCCTGCTGCTGCTCGTGGGGCTCGGCGGCTGCGGTCTCTCGCCGATGTATGCCGGCGGTGGCGACGGCGCGGTGGCGCAAGGCCTGGCCGCGGTCGATGTCGCCCCGATCGAGGGCCGCGCCGGCTGGCTCGTGCGCAACGCGCTGCGTGACCGGCTGGCCCAGAGCGGCGCCGCGGCCGCACCGCGCTACCGGCTCGACGTGCTGCTCGACGACGACCTCGAAGGGCTTGGCCTGCTGACCGACGAGACGGTCGGGCGCGAGCGCCGCACTCTGCGCGCGCGCTACCAGCTGGTCGACCTGTCGAGCGGCGCCATCATGGTCGATGCCACCGCGGGCTCCGACGCCGGCATCGACGTGGTCTCGTCCGAGTTCGCGACGATCGCCGCCGAGGATACCGCGCTCGAGAACCTCGCCGTCGCCGTGGCCGACCGCATCGTCACCCGGCTGACGCTGACCCTGCGCCCGGAGCGGTGAAAGCGACGCAACGCGACTTCGCGGCCGTCGCGCCGCGCGCCGCGCAGCAAGCCCGCATCGCGCTATTCTGCGGCCCCGACGAAGCCGGCGCCGCCGCGGCCGCGGCCAAGCTCGCGGCGATGCTGCCCGATTCCGGTGAGCGCGTCGAGCTGTCGGGCGGCGACTTGCGCTCCGACCCGGTGCGGCTCGGCGACGAGGCGCGCTCGGTCTCGCTGTTCGGCGGCACCCGGCACATCCTTGTGCGCGCGAGCGGCGACGAGGCGCACGACGCGGTCAGCACCTATCTCCAGGTGATCGACGCCGGCGAAGCCGAAGGCGCCTGCCCGGTGCTGATCGTCGCCAGCTCGGCCACCGACAAGTCGCGCACGGCCAAGCTGCTCGAGAAGCGGGCGGATGCGCTGGTGGCGATGTTCCATCCGCCCGACCTCGCCAGCGTGACCCGCGAGGTCCGGGCCATGGCCGACGCCGCGGGCCTGCGCTTGGGCGGGGACCTGGCCGAGCGCATCGCCCGCGCGGTCGGGCTCGACATCCGCCTGGCGCAGTCCGAGGTCACCAAGCTCGCGCTCTATCTTGACGCCTCCCCGCAAGCGCCGCGCCTGGCCGACGAGGAAGCGGTCGACGCGATCGGCGCCAAGACCGAGGAGGACGGCTTCATGCCGCTGGTCAACGCAGTGCTGTCGGGCGAGGCCGGCCGCCTGCCGGGTGAGCTTCGCCGGCTGCGCGAGGTGTCGCTCAACCCCGTCGGGGTGCTGCTGGCGATCGAGCGCCGCGCGGCCCAGCTGGCGCAACTCTCCGCCCGCCTCGGTCTCGGCGGACGGGTCAACGACCTGCTCGACGCCGAGCAGAAGGCCCACCGGGTGTTCTGGCGCGACCGCAAGGACCTGGCGGTGCAACTCCAGCGCTGGAACGCGCGCAAGCTCGAGCGGCTGGTGCAGCGGCTCGCCGGGCTGCACCGGGCGCTGCTCGCCAACAGCCAGGCGGCCGAGCTGCTGCTGGCGCAGGAACTGGCCGAGATCGCCCGCTTCGCCTCGCCGCGCCGCTAGATTTCCACAGGCCGATGGCGAGACGGCTCGCGCAGGCGTCCAAATTCGCGTGGCAATCGCCGCCTGATCGGTTATGTGAATCTACGTAGTTAAAGGCATCGGCAGCCAAATCCAGCTGGGGGGGTGGATAGCGGTGAATGCGCCGGCGGTAATCATTGAGCTCGGCACGCCGCCGCAGCCAGCGCCCGAGGCGGGGCTTGCCCCCTCGCTCGAGCGCCGCCGGCTGCGCATCTACTTGTTCCAGATGCTGGCCGACGTCGCGCTGCTGTTCGGTGCCTGCGCGCTCGCCGGCTACCTCTATTTCGGCAGCGCCGAGAAGCTGGCGCCGTTTATCGTCGCCCAGCTGCTGATGCCCGTGTTCGTGACCATAGCGCTGTACAACGGGACTTATTCGCTGAGCGCCCTGACCGACTGGCGCGCCAGCAGCTTGCGGGCGATCTCGGCGCTGCTGATTTCGGGCGCGTTGCTCAACTTCCTGCTGTTCTTCGTCAAGCTCAACGCCAACCTGTCGCGGGCGATCTTCGCCGCCGGGCTGATCCTCGCCGCGTTCGGCATGGTCGCGGCCCGCGTCGCCGTGACGCGCTGGATCGCCCGGCAATGGGGCCCCACGCCGCTGAATCGCCTGTTGATCGACGCCGGAGGGCCGCCGGTGGCGGTGCCCCATGCCTATCGCATCGATGCGCTGGAGCTGGGCTTGACCCCGGCGCTCGACGATCCGCACGCGCTCGACCGGCTCGCGCGGTACTTGCGCAATATGGACGAGGTGATCGTTAACTGCCCCGACCGGGATCGTGGCGCGTGGGTGCAGGTCCTCAAGGGCTCGGGCGTGCATGGCGAAGTGACCAGCGAGCTGGTGCGCGACATCGGCGTGCTCGGCGTCATCCACCGGCAGGACGCCGACGTCTCGAGCCTGCTCGTGTCGACCGGTCCGCTCGGCATCCGCGCGCGCGCGGCCAAGCGAATCTTCGACCTCGCCGTGTCGGGGCTGGGCCTGATCGTGCTGTCGCCCGTGCTGCTGCTCGCCATGGCGGCGATCAAGCTCGAGGACGGGGGACCGATCCTGTTCAAGCAGCGGCGGCTGGGCCGGCACAACCGGTTCTTCTCGATCTACAAGTTGCGGACGATGCGTTGCGACCGGAGCGACGCGGAAGGTCTGCGCTCGGTCGGGCGCGGCGACGACCGTGTGACCCGCATCGGCCGGTTTCTGCGCGGCACCAGCCTCGACGAGCTGCCGCAGCTGATCAACGTGCTGCGCGGCGACATGAGCATCGTCGGCCCGCGGCCGCACGCGCTCGGCTCGCAGGCGGGCGACAAGCTGTTCTGGCAGGTCGACAACCGCTATTGGCAGCGCCATTCGCTCCGCCCCGGCCTCACCGGCCTGGCGCAGATCCGCGGCTTCCGCGGCGCGACCGATTGCGAGTCGGACTTGGCTGCACGGCTGCAGGCCGATCTCGAATACCTCGCCGGGTGGACGCTGTGGCGCGACATCGCCATCGTGTTGCGCACCTTCGGCGTGCTGGTGCACGAGCGCGCCTATTGACGCCGGCCAAGGGGTTGCCCTTCGCGGTTGGCGCCGCCATCTGCCGGCGATGGCAGCGCCCCGCTTCCACTCGATGCCCGATGGCCGCCGCATCGCCTACCGCCACGAACCCGGAGAGGGCCCGGCGGTCGTTTTCCTGCCGGGCTACCGGTCGGACATGGCGGGGAGCAAGGCGACCGCCCTGCTCGCCTGGGCCGAGGCCCGGCGGCGCGAGTGCCTGCTGCTCGACTACTCCGGTTGCGGCGAAAGCCCCGGTGATTTCGCGCAGGGCACGCTGAGCCGGTGGGCGGAGGAGGTCCTAGCGCTGATCGACCACCGCGTCGCCGGCCCGCTCGTGCTCGTCGGCTCGTCGATGGGCGGCTGGCTGATGCTGCTCGTGGCGCGCGCGCTCGGGCCGCGCGTCGCCGGGCTCGTCGGCATCGCCGCGGCGCCCGACTTCACCGAGTGGGGCTACGGCGTGGAGCAGAAGGCGCGCCTCGCCGCCGGGGAGACGGTGTTCGAGGACAATCCCTACGGCCCGGACCCGACCCCCACGTACCCCGGCTTTTGGGCCGACGGCCAAGCGCACCGTCTGCTCGGCGGCGCGATCGCGCTCGAGTGCCCGGTGTGGCTGCTGCACGGGCAGGACGATGCCGACGTGCCCCCCGAAGTCTCGCTGCGGCTCGCCCGCGCTGTGCGTTCACTCGATGTGCAGGTGACGCTGGTCAAGGGAGGCGACCATCGCCTGTCGCGCGACAGCGACATCGCCCTGCTGCTGCGCACCGTCGGGGCGATCGCCTGAAAGCCCGCTTATGATCGCCGCCGTCCTCTTCGCCTTGGCGCAAACCGTCGCCGACGCACCGCCCGCCGCGCCGCGCACCGTGGCCGAGGACCGGCTCGAAGCATGCATGGACCAGGCGCGCAGCGATCCGGCGAACGCCATCGCCGAGGCCGGGCGGTGGGCCGCCGAGACGAGCGGGGCGGAGACGAGCTATCCGCAGCAGTGCCTCGGGATCGCCTATACCGCGCTGCTGCGCTGGGAAGCCGCCGAGCGCGCCTTCCTGGCCGCGCGCGAGGCGGCGCCCGAGTCCGCGCGTTTCCGCCGCGCGCAGCTGGCGACGATGGCCGGCAACGCCGCGCTGGCCGAAGAGCGCGCCGCCGCGGCCCTGCTCGCGCTCGCCCTGGCGACCGGTGACGCCGAGGCGACCGGCGACGCCGGCCTGCAAGCGATCGTCCAGATCGACCGGGCCCGCGCGCTGGTGTTGCAGGGCGAGACCGCCGAGGCCGAGGCGGTGCTCGCGCGCGCGCGCGCGCTCGACGCGCAAAGCCCCTACGCCTGGCTGCTCTCGGCCACGCTGGCCCGCCGCCTGGGCAAGCTCGACGAGGCGCAAAACTTCATCCAGACCGCTGCTGCGCTGGCCCCGGACTACCCGGAGACGGGGCTCGAGGCCGGCGTCATCGCCATGCTCGGCGGGCGCGAGGAAGCCGCCGCGGCGAGCTGGCGCTCGGTGATCGCGATCGAGCCCGACAGCGAGGCCGCCGCCACCGCGCGCGCGTACCTGGCGCAGCTCGAGCAGGACCCGCCGGCCGCGCCATGATCCCGCTCTCGGTGCTCGACCTGGTGCCGATCCGCGAGGGCAGCGGCGTCGCCGAGGCGCTCGCCGAAGCGGGCAAGCTCGCCGCGACGGCCGAGCAAGCCGGGTACAGGCGCTTCTGGGTGGCGGAGCACCACGGCACGCTCGGCGTGGCCGGCGGCGCCACCTCGGTCGTGCTCGCGCATGTCGGCCACGCAACCTCGGCCATCCGCATCGGCGCCGGCGGGATCATGCTGCCGAACCACAATCCGTTCGTCATCGCCGAGCAGTTCGGCACGCTTGACGGGCTGTTCCCCGGGCGGGTCGACCTCGGCCTCGGGCGGGCGCCGGGCGCTGCGGGGATTCTGGCGCAGGCGCTGCGCAAGAACCTGCACCAGGCGGCGGAGTACTTCCCGCAGGATGTGGTCGAGCTGCGCGCGCTGCTCACCGGCGACCTCGACCTGCCGATCGCGGCGACCCCCGGTTTTGGGGCGCAGATCCAGCTATGGATGCTCGGATCGAGCCTGTTCGGGGCGCAGCTCGCCGCGCGGCTCGGGCTGCCTTATGCGTTCGCCAGCCACTTCGCGCCCGACCACCTCGACGCCGCGCTGGCCGCCTACCGCAGCCAGTTCCGTCCCTCCGCCGCGCTCGACAAGCCGCACGCGATGGCGGCGATGACGGTGATTTGCGCCCCGAGCGACGAGGAGGCCGAGTTGCTCGCCTCGAGCCAGGACCAGGCCTTCGTCCGTCTCCGCAGCGGCGATCCCGGCAAGCTGCCGCCGCCGGTGCCCGGCTACCGCGAGACATTGCCTCCGAGCGCCCGCGCGATGCTCGAGCACCTCGGCCAGGCCCGGGCGGTCGGCTCGCCCGAGACGGTGCGCACGCGAATCGAACGGTTCGTCGACCGCACGGCCGCCGACGAGATCATCGTCTCCGGCGCGACGTTCGATCCCGCGGCCCGGCGCCGCTCGCTCGAGCTGACGATGGAGGCGGTTTCATGAGATACCGGATTGGGGGTGTCCGCCGGCGGCGTTCGCTGTAAGGGCGAGCGAGGAACACGCGGGCCATCGCGCCCGTTGAGAGATCGGCAGGGGCCGGCGGGAGAACCTGGGCATGGCGAGGGCGACGCGGCACGACGGCGAGGGGCTGGCTGCGCTGCCTGCCGGCGAACGCAAGCTGGCGCGCACGCTGCGTGGCCGCATCGCCGATTCGCTGCTGCCCGGCGAGGCCGGGCTGACCGGCGAGCCGCTCGACGAGGCCGCCGCCTTCCTGCTCGAGGCCGCGCGCGAGCGAAAGGAAGGCGAGGCGGCGCTGCTGGTCCGCTCGGCCTCCGGCGAGCGACGGATCACGCGCATCGCGGTGGTCAACCGCGACATGCCGTTCCTGGTGGATTCGATCGCCGCAACGATCGCCGCGCAAGGCCTGGCGATCGACTTGCTGGTCCACCCGATCATCCCGGCGGGGCGCGACGCCCATGGCCGCCTGACATCGCTTCCCGAAGACGAAGCGGGCGAGGCCAGGCCGGAATCGATGATCTATCTCGAGACCCCGCGCGTCGATGCCAAGGACCGTCGCACGCTCCAGCGCGAGCTGGCGACGACGCTGGCCGATGTCCGTGCCGCGGTCGCTGACTGGCCGAAGATGCGCGAGCTGATCGCGGATGACGCCGCCCGCGTGAACGATCCCGAAGGCGCGGAGCTGCTGCGCTGGCTCGGCGACGGGATGCTCACGCTGCTCGGGCACCTGACCGTGCGGCGCGACGGCAGCCGCTCGCAGCTGCTCGGCATCTGCCGCAAGAGCGCGCGCGAGCTGCTCGCCGAGGAAACATATGCCCGCGCGTTCGACTGGTTCGATGGCAAGCGCGGACGGAAGGGCCCGGCGCCGCTGATCATCAAGGCCAACCGCGCCTCGCGCGTCCACCGCCGCGTGCCGCTCGATGTCTTCATCGTCCCCCAGCTCGAGGACGGCAAGATCGCCGCGCTGTCGATTCACGCCGGCATCTGGACCAGCGTCGCGCTGGCAACGCTCCCCGCCGAGGTCCCGAAGCTGCGCCGCAAGCTTGCCGCGATCATGGACGAGCTCGACTTCCAGCCGGGCAGCCACGACGGCAAGGCGCTGGTCCACGCGCTCACCGCGCTCCCCCATGACCTCGTGATCGGCTTCACCGACGATGATATCGCCCGCGTGGCGACGACGATGATGGCGCTGGCCGACCGCCCACGTCCGCGCGTCGCGGTGGTCATGGCGCCGCTCCGCCGGCACTTGTTCGCCTTCGTCTGGCTCCCGCGCGACATGCTGTCGACCGCGGTGCGGATGCAAATCCAGACGCTGCTCGAAAGCTCGACCGGCGCCGACACGCTCGACTGGAGCCTGCTCGTCGAAGGCGGCAATCTGGCGATGTTGCGCTTCGTGCTCGACTTCCGCGGCGTCGGCCGCGAGCCCGACGGCGCGGCAATCGACGCGCGGCTGCAGGAGATGCTGCGCGGGTGGGCCGACGCGGTCGAGGCCGCGCTCGCCGAGGGCGGCGAGGCCGGCCGCGCCGCGGCGCTCGCCGCGCGCTACGCCGAAGCCTTCCCGCCCGCCTATCGCACCGCTTACGGCCCCGCCGAGGCCGCCCGCGACATCGAACGAATGCGCCGGCTCGGCGCCGACGAGCGCGAGCGGCCGCTCCGTCGCGACGTCCGCCTCTATCGCCTCGATGGCGATCCGGCCGACCGGCTGCGGCTGAAGGTCTACCAGCTCGGCGGCGCGTTGCCGCTGTCCGACGCGGTGCCGGCCCTCGAGAACTTCGGCTTCCGCGTGCTGGCCGAGCGGGCGACCGAGCTGACCGGCAACGAGCCCGGGACGATCCACGACTTCAGCCTGGGGCTGCTGCCCGCCGAGGATGGTGACGCGCTGCTCGCCCGCAGCCGCGCCATCGAAGCGGCGATCTGCGCGGTGCTCAATGCCAGGGCCGAGGACGACGTGTTCAACCGCCTGGTCATCGGCACCGGGCTGAGCGCGCAGGAAGCCGATTGGCTGCGCGCGTTGTACCGCTACTTGCGGCAGGCCAGCGTGGCCTTCACGATCTATACCGTGGTCGACGCGCTGCGCGGGGCACCGGTCGTCACCCGGGGGCTCATCGAGCTGTTTCGGGTGCGCCACGACCCGGCGTTCGCGGGAGACCGGGCGACCGCGGCGGCCGCCGCGGAAGAGGCGATCCGCGCCGGCCTGGCCGGCGTCGCGGCGATCAACGACGACCGGCTGTTGAGACTCTACTGGGCGACGATCGGGGCCATCCTGCGGACCAACGCGTTCGCTCCGGCGGGGGCCGAGGCGCTCGCGCTCAAGCTCGATTCGGCGCTTGTGCCGAACTTGCCCAAGCCGGTGCCGTGGCGCGAGATCTTCGTCTATTCGCGGAGGGTCGAAGGCATCCACTTGCGCGCCGGCCCGGTCGCCCGCGGCGGCATCCGCTGGTCGGACCGGCGCGACGACTTCCGGACCGAGGTCCTCGGGCTGATGAAGGCGCAGCGGGTCAAGAACGCGGTCATCGTCCCGACCGGCGCGAAGGGCGGGTTCTATCCCAAGCGCCTGCCCGACCCCGCGGTGGACCGCGACGCGTGGGCGGCGGAGGGCGAGGAAAGCTACAAGCTGTATATCCGCACCTTGCTGTCGATCACCGACAACCTGGTCGGCGAGAAAGTGGTCCATCCCGCCGGCGTCGTGATCCACGACGGCGAAGACCCTTACTTCGTCGTCGCGGCCGACAAGGGCACCGCGGCGTTCTCCGACACCGCCAACGCTATCGCCGCGGAGTTCGATTTCTGGCTCGGCGACGCGTTCGCCAGCGGCGGCTCGAAAGGCTACGACCACAAGGCGATGGGCATCACCGCCAAGGGCGCGTGGCTCTCGGTGCAGCGGCATTTCCTCGAGATGGGCATCGACGTGCAGCGCGATGCGGTGCGTGTCGTCGGCTGCGGCGACATGTCGGGCGACGTGTTCGGCAACGGCATGCTGCTGTCGCAATCGATCCGGCTCATCGCCGCGTTCGACCACCGCCACGTGTTCATCGACCCCGAGCCGGACGCCGCGGCGAGCTGGAAGGAGCGCCAGCGGCTGTTCGGCCTGCCGCGGTCGAGCTGGGCGGACTATTCGGACAAGCTGATCTCACGAGGCGGCGGCGTGTTTCCGCGCACGATGAAGCGCATTCCGCTATCTCCGCAGGCGCGCGCGGCGCTCGGCATCGATGTGCCGGAGCTCGATCCCGACAGCCTGATCAACGCGATCCTCAAGAGCCCGGTGGACCTCATCTGGTTCGGCGGCATCGGCACGTACGTCAAGTCGAGCCAGGAGACCCACCAGCAGGTCGGCGACCCGGCAAACGACGCATTGCGGGTCAGCGGCGAGGAGCTCCGGGCGAAGGTGGTGGGTGAGGGGGCCAATCTCGGCGTCACCCAGGCGGGACGCATCGAGTTCGCGCTCCACGGCGGGCGGATCAACACCGACTTCATCGACAATTCGGCGGGAGTCGATTGCTCCGACAACGAGGTCAACATCAAGATCGCGCTCGAGGCGGCCAAGCGGGCCGGGCAGCTTTCGGAGAAACGCCGCGTCGCGCTGCTCGAGGCGATGACCGAGGAAGTCGCCGCGCTGGTGCTCGAGGACAACCGGCTCCAGGCGCTGGCGCTGTCGATCGCCGAGGCCGGCGGGGCCCGGGTGGTCGCCGCGCAGACCCGGCTGATCGAAACGCTCGAGGAAGCGGGCGAGCTCGACCGCCGCACCGAAGGGCTGGCCGACAGCGAGACGCTCGTGCGGCGCGCGGCCGACGGCCAGGGGCTGACCCGGCCCGAGCTGGCGGTGCTGCTGTCGAACGCCAAGCTGGCCTTGCAGGACGCCATCGAGACGAGCGAGCTGGCGGCCGATCCGGCGGTCGAGCCGCTGCTGCTCGGAGATTTCCCGGCCGACATGCAGGGTCCGTTCCGCAAGCGCATCCTGGGCCATCGGCTGCGTCCGCAGATCGTCGCCACGGTCATCGCCAACGGGATCGTCAACCGCATGGGCCTGGTCCACCCGTTCGAGCTGGCGGAGGAGGAAGGTGCCGGCCTCGACCACGTCGCCGCGGCGTTCGTCTCGACCTCGCGGCTGCTCGGCATGGAAGCGATCTGGGCGGCGATCGACGCCACGGCGATGCCCGAGGCGGCGCGGCTGCTGCTGTTCGACCAGGCCGCCTCGGCGCTGCGCGGACACATGGCCGATCTGCTGCGCTCGGGGGGCGCGGTGCTGTCGCCCTCGCGGCTGATGAACGAGATGGCCGGCGAAGTCGCCGAGCTGGTGGACCATGTCGACGACCTGCTGGCCAAGGAAGCGCGCGGCCACGCGGCGGCGATCGCCGCCGGGCTGCTGGCGGCGGGCGCGCCGGCGGAGCTGGCGGCGATCGTCGCGCAGCTGTTCGCGGTCGACGGCGCGTTCGGGCTCGCCCGGCTGTCGCGCGACACCGGTATCGCGCCGGTCCGGCTGACCCAGGCGTTCAGCGACCTCGGCGAGCGGCTCGGGCTCGACTGGGCCCAGCAGAAAGCCTCGGTGATGAACCCGTCGGATCCGTGGGAACGGTTGCTCGTTGCGGGTCTTGCCCGCGATTTCCAGCAGATGCGCTTCGAGTTCCTGCGCTCGCTCGCCGGGCGCAAGCGCGGCAAGGACCCGCTGGCGCTCATCGACGAGTGGGCCCGGGCCCGTGCGCCGGCGATCCGCCAGTTCCGCGCGATGATCGCCCGGGCGCAGGCCTCGCCGACGCTCGCGCCCGCGGTGCTGGCGCAAGTCGCCAGCCAGGCGCGCAACCTGCTGCGGCGGTGAGCCGGTGACCGCGGCAATCGGGGCGCGCGCGGACGTCGTCATCGTCGGCACCGGTCACGGCGGCGCGCAAGCCGCGCTCGCGCTGCGCCAGAACGGATTTTCCGGCTCGATCGTGCTGGTCGGCCGCGATTCGGTGCCGCCTTACGAGCGGCCGCCGCTGTCGAAGGAATACCTCGCCGGGGAGAAGCCGTTCGAGCGGCTGCTGATCCGCCCGGCGACGTTCTGGGGCGAACGCGACATCGGGCTCCTGCTGGAGACCAACGTCGCCAAGGTCGATCCGGCCGCCAGGACGGTGACGGTGTCGGGAGGCGATACGCTGGCCTACGGCACGCTGGTGTGGGCCGCCGGCGGCGACGCGCGGCGGCTGTCGTGCCCCGGCGCGCAGCTCGACGGGGTCCACGTGGTCCGCGACAAGGCCGACAGCGACCACATCCGCGCCCACATCGCCGCGGGGCGGCGGCGGGCGGTGGTCATCGGCGGCGGCTACATCGGGCTCGAGACCGCCGCGGTGCTGACCAAGCTGGGTTGCGAGGTCGTCGTGGTCGAGATGCTCGACCGCGTGCTCGCCCGCGTCGCCGGCGAGGCGCTGTCGCGGTTCTACGAGGCCGAGCACCGTGCGCAGGGAGTCGCCTTGCAGCTCGGCGCGGAGGTCGAGGCGATCGAGGGCGACGAGCGGGTGACCGGCGTGCGCCTCGCCGGCGGCGAGACCATCGCCTGCGACCTCGTCGTCGTCGGCATCGGCATCGTGCCCGCGGTCGGCCCGCTGATCGCCGCCGGCGCAGCCGGCGCCAACGGGGTCGACGTCGATCCGTTCTGCCGCACCAGCCTGCCCGAGGTCTACGCGATCGGCGACTGCGCCGCACACGCCAATGCGTGGGCGGGCGGCGCCGTCGTCCGGCTCGAAAGCGTGCAGAACGCGCACGACATGGCCAGCACCGCGGCGCGGGCGATCTGCGGCGACCCGCAGGCATACGAGGCGATGCCGTGGTTCTGGTCCAACCAGTACGACCTGAGGCTGCAGACCGTCGGGCTCAGCCTCGGCCACGACGCGACCGTGCTGCGCGGCGACCCGGCCAGCCGCAGCTTCTCGGTGATCTACCTCAAGGGCGGCCAGGTCATCGCGCTCGACTGCGTCAACAAGACCAAGGACTACGTCCAGGGCCGCAAGCTGATCGAGGCCAAGGGGGTGATCGCGCCCGAGCGGCTGGCCGATGCCGAGACGCCGCTCAAGGACCTGCTGTAAGCCGGCCCAATGCCCATTCGGCGGCCTCGGCGACGACCGGGTCGGGGTCGGCGATCAGCGCGCGCACCGGCGCTTCCAGCGCGGCATTGCCGCTGTTCCCCGCCGCGATCAGGCAGGTGCGCACGAACCGGTCGCGGCCGATGCGCTTAACCGGCGAGCCCGAGAACAGCCGCCGGAAGCCGGCGTCGTCGAGCGCCAGCAGCTCGGCGAGCCGCGGCGCGGCGAGCTCGGCGCGCGGCAGGAACGCGCGGTGGCGCGCGGCGGTCGCGGCGAACTTGTTCCACGGGCACACGGCCAGGCAATCGTCGCAGCCGTAGATGCGGTTGCCGATCGCCTCGCGGAATTCCTCGGGGATCGGCCCTTTGTGCTCGATCGTCAGGTACGAGATGCAGCGCCGCGCATCGAGCCGGAACGGAGCCGGGAAGGCGTTCGTCGGGCACACGTCGAGGCACGCGCGGCAGCTGCCGCAGCGCTCGGCGTGCGGCTCGTCGGGGGCGAACGGGAGCGTGGTGTAGATCGCCCCGAGGAACAGCCATGACCCGTGCTCGCGGCTGACGAGGTTGGTGTGCTTCCCTTGCCAGCCGAGGCCCGCGGCCGCGCCGAGGGGCTTTTCCATCACCGGCGCGGTGTCGACGAACACCTTGAGCTCGGTCCCGGGCGCTTCGGCGACCAACCAGCGGGCCAGCGCCTTGAGCGCTTTCTTGACGGTGTCGTGGTAATCGCCGCCTTGCGCATAGACCGAGATCCGCGCCCGTTCGGGATCGCCCTCGAGCGCCATCGGATCGGCGGCGGGCGCATAGCTCATGCCGAGCGCAATGACGCTCCTCGCTTCGGGCCACATCGACTGCGGCCCCTGGCGGACCTCGGCGCGCGCTTCCATCCACTCCATCTCGCCGTGCGCGCCGTCGGCGAGCCACTGGCGCAGCCGCTCGGAGCGCAGCGGGTCGTCGGCCGCCGGGGCGAATCCTACGCTGGCGAAGCCGAGCGCGCGCGCCTGCTCGATCAGCCGCGACTTCAAGCTGTCCAAGTTCCCCGGCTCGTCCAAATCCACCTTGCTCCCGTTGACCCGCGGCGGTTAAGCCACGGCATGGGGCGGGGCAATCTTGCGATCGAGGCAAACGGCCTCGTCAAGCGGTTCGACGGGACGCTGGCGGTCGACGGCGTCGACCTCGCCGTGCCCGAAGGCGCGATCTACGGCATCCTCGGCCCCAACGGGGCCGGCAAGACGACCACCTTGCGCATGCTGCTCGGGATCATCGAGCCCGATGCCGGCGAACGCCGCGTGCTCGGGCACGCCAACCCCCAGGCGATCGCCCGCCAGGTCGGCTACCTGCCCGAGGAGCGCGGACTCTATCCGTCGATGAAGGCGTACGAGGCGATCGCCTTCATGGGCGCGCTGCGCGGCTGCCGCTGGCCGAAGGGCGCCAGCGCGGGCGCGAGTTGCTCGCCAATCACGGGCTCGGCTACGCCGCCGAGCGGCAGATCCGCCAGCTCTCGAAAGGCATGGCCCAGCAGGTCCAGCTGCTCGGCACGCTGGTGCACCAGCCGCGGCTGGTGATCCTCGACGAGCCGTTCGCGGGGCTCGACGCGATCAACCAGGGCAAGCTCGAGCGGCTGATCCGCGAGCTCGCCGCCAAGGGCACCACGGTGATCTTCTCGACCCACGTCATCGCCCACGCCGAACGCCTGTGTGACGACGTGGCGATCATCGCCGGCGGCAAGGTGCCCTACGCGGGTTCCGTCGACGCCGCGCGCGACCGCATCCGGCCGCAAGTTCGCCTCGAAACGCGCAATCCCGACGGGACGTGGCGTGCGGCGCTGCCCGCCGAAGCCTGGCGCGAGGGCGCATTCTGGCATTTCCCGCTGCCCGAAAGCGGCGTGGAGCCGCTGCTGCGCGCGCTGATCGAGGGCGACGCCGGCATCCAGTCGCTGCAGATCGAGCGCGCCGGGTTGCACGACGCGTTCGTCGCCATTGCCGGCGCGGCGGCGGCGAGGGCGCTCGAGGCCGAGCCGGAACGCCAGGCATGACCGCCGAACGGCTTCCGCTGCTGAAGGCGGCCTATGTCATCGCCCGGCGCGATTTCACCGCGATCTTGTTCAGCCGCGCGTTCATCTTCTTCCTGCTCGGGCCGCTGTTCCCGATCACCGTCGGCGCGCTCGCGGGCGGGATCGGCCAGCGGGTCGACAGCGCGGCGATGGCGCCGCAGATCGGCATCGCCATGCAGGCGGCGGACGTCGACCGCATGCTCGCCGCGCGCGAAAGCCTGGCCGGGCAGCTTGGTCCCGGCGTGCCCCAGATGATCGTGCTGCGCCGGCTTAATCCGGGCGACCGCTACGATCCTGCGGCGGTGCTCGGTCGCCGCGAGGGCAGCCTCGCAGCGGTGCTCACCGGCACCCCCGCCGCGCCGGTGCTGACCGCCGATGCGGAGCGGCTGCAGCGCTGGCAGGGTCTCGTCGCGGTGGTCGCCGCGACCGCAGGGCAGCCGCAGGCGAGCTATCCCGAGGTCGAGCTTCGCGCGGTCGCCGCGAGCGGGGCGAGCCAGACCCAAGGCAGGCTGCGCACCGCGCAGGCGGGCCAAGTCCTGCTGTTCCTGCTGATCATGTTGCTCGCCGGAATGGTCCTGTCCAACCTGGTCGAGGAGAAGGCCAACAAGATCATCGAGATCCTCGCCGCGGCAATCCCGATGGACGCGGTGTTTCTCGGCAAGCTGTTCGCCATGCTGGCGATCTCCCTGGTCGGCATCGGCGTATGGGCGGCGGTGATCGGCGGGCTGATGGGCCTGGCGGGGCTCGAAGGGATGATCGGCGGGGCGGTCGATCTGCAGGGCCTGCCCACCCCGGGAGTCGGCTGGCCGTCGTTCCTCGCGCTCGGCATCGCCTACTTCGCGATGGGCTACCTGCTGCTCGGCTCGGTGTTCCTGGCGATCGGCTCGCTGGCGACGACGGTGCGCGAGGTCCAGACGCTGTCGATGCCGGTGACGATGATGCAGGTGCTGCTGTTCCTGTTCGCCACGCTGGCGATCGGCGATCGCGGCGGGCCGATCGAATGGGCGGCGATGGCGTTCCCGTTCAGCTCGCCGTTCACCATGCTCGCGCGCGCGGCGCAGGACGACGCGCTGTGGCCGCACGCGCTGGCGCTGGCGTGGCAGCTGGCGTGGGTTGCGCTGTCGATCCGCCTCGGCGCGGCGCTGTTTCGCAAGCGGGTGATGAAGTCGGGACCGCAGGGGGTCAAGCGGAAGCGCTGGCGGCGCGACGCGCCGGCGGTTGCCGACGGGGGCGGGCGCTCCTAGATTGTTCAGCGAAGGTTCGAAGCAACCGCGATAGGGTCACAGCCATGTTCGACCAGCCCCACCCGACTCGCCGCCGCGCCCTCGCCTGGCTCGCTGCCGGCGTCGCCGTGCCCGTGCTCGCCGCGTGCGGCGGCGCGGCGGAGGCGAAGACCTACCGCGTCTCGTTCCCCGACAGCGAATGGCGCAAGCGGCTCAGCCCGGCGGTGTACCGCGTGCTGCGCGAGGAGGACACCGAGCGGCCCTATAGCTCGCCGCTCAACCGCGAGCACCGCAAGGGCACGTTCGTCTGCGCCGGCTGCAACAACCAGCTCTATTCGAGCGAGACCAAGTTCGAGAGCGGCACCGGCTGGCCGAGCTTCTACCGCCCGCTGCCGGGCGCGATCGGCACCTCGACCGACCTCAAGCTCGGCTACCCGCGCACCGAGGTGCATTGCGCCGATTGCGGCGGGCACCTTGGCCACGTGTTCAACGACGGGCCGCGGCCGACAGGCTTGCGTTATTGCATGAACGGCCTGGCGATGAAGTTCCGCCCGGCCTGACCGCCGCTCAGCTCTTTACCCGCCACACCTGGAGCTTTTCGGGCGCGCCGATGTCGATGCGCTCGAGCCAGGCGGGCGCCCGTTCTTCCGATAGCGCCTCGGCGAAGCTGCCGGGCGACTTGTAGACGAACAGCTCGACTTCGTAGAGGTCGGTGCAGATCACCACGTAGCGCGCGCCGTGCCGGCGGATCTGCGCGTGTGCCTGCTCGGGCGTGCCGGTGAACGCCGCGATCACGTCGCGCATCGCCGCTTCGCCGCGGTGGTGGCCGGTGGCGACGACGCGGTGATGGCTCATCTCGACAATCGCCGGGCCGATATCGAGCGGGGCGAAGATCGTCGCCGGCGCGAACCGGTCGAGCTTGGCGGTGTGATCCATCATCTCGCATTCGGACTCGGACACTTTCTTCAGCTTGCCGGTGCCGACGGTCTCCTCGTTGACGAGCGTGCGGGCGACCGCGGCCGGGAACGCCGGCAGCAGCACCAGGATCACCGTGAGCCCCGCGGCGAGCTTGCGCCAGTTTCCGCTGGCGGTGCGCAGCCGGGCAAGCAGCTGCAGCGCCAGCCAGCCGAGCGGGATCGCCGACAGCGCGCCGACGAAGCCTTGCGAGCGCCACACCAGCAGCGCCGTCAGGTAAGCGATCGTCGCGACCAGCAGGTACTCGAGCCACCAGCGGCGCTCGGCCGGGGCGCGGTGGCGGGCGAAATGCGCCAGCACCCCGAGCGCGATCGCGCCGCCGATCACCACCGGGATCGAGAGCAGCAGGTTGATCCGCCAGAACGGCAGGCCTTCGAGCACTTTCTCGTACCAGAATTCCCGCACCAGCGGGTCGAGTCCGGCGAACGGGCCGCTCGAACATTGCGGCGCGCTGGCGAGGAACAGCGCGAGCCCGGCCGCTCCGGCGGCGCCGAGCAGGCCGACCAGCACCGCCGGCGAACGCGGGCGCAGCCAGGCGATGCCGGCGACGAGCGCGGTGACGAGCGCGAGCAGGCCGAGGTACGGCGGCGAGACGGCGTCGCAGTGCGCGGCGAGGTCGGCCACGCCGCGCGTCGCCAGGAACAGCACCACCAGGCTTCCGGTCAGCGCGGCGAGGAACGCCGGCAGAGAGCGGCTGTCGCGCTCGAGCAGCCAGCGCAAGCCGAAGGCCCCGCCGAACGCGGCCATGATCGGCAGCACCTCGAGCGAGATCGACAGGCCGAAGGCGAGCGCCGCGCCGGACAGCGCGGCCCCTTTCGCGCCGCGGCCGGGAAGCAGGCCGAGGAGGGCGACGACGACGCTGAAGATCTGCCACCCGTGATGGTCGATCCGCAGCGGCTGGATTTGCGCCACCAGCAGCGGCGAGAGGCCGAGCGACAGGCAGACAAAAGTCACCGCCTCGGTATCGAAGAACCGCGCCGCGATCCGCGCGGCGACGAACATGATCGCGCCCAGCGTCAGCAGCGGGACCGCGATCATCGCGGTCATCTCCGCGCCCGCCTGGCCGATCAACGGCGTCAGCATGCCGATCGTGGCCGCCAGCGGGATGTCGACCAGACGCGACCAGTGCATCAGCACCCCTTCGGGCGGATCGATGCGGTACTGGTGGAGGTCGAACCAGCCCTGCCCGGCGAGCAAGTCGCGGACCTGGACCAGCCGCAGCATGTCGTCGGGATCGGGGAACTTGCGCTGGAGAATCCCGCCGAGGTTGACCAGCAGAATGATCGCGCACAGCCCGGCCCAGACCAGCGCCACGCGGGCGAACGGGAAGCGCGCCGGCGCCGGCGCGGCGAGGGCCTCGCTCATGCCGCGGCGCCGCGGAAGACGATCTTGCTGCGCAGCAGCCAGGTGGCGGCGAAGCTGGCGGCGATCGCCACCAGTTTGGCGGCGCGCGGGTCGAGCCCGGCGTTGTCGCCGGCGAAGACGATGCCCGCGGTCAGGCCGAGCCCGAGCAGCGCGGAACCGACGAACAGCGCCTTCTGCCGCGTGCGCTCGATGCCGCGCTCCGCGACTGTGTCGGCGAACACCGCGCGGCTCGACATTAGCCAGTGGGCGACGATGCCCGCGCAATAGCCGACCGCCGAAGCAGCCGCCGGCCACATCGACAGGGCGAGCAGCGCGAGGAAGCAGCCCATGTCGACCGCCAGCGCGCCGATGCTGGCGAGCAGGTAGCGGACCAGGCGCACGTCCGAGACGCGCGAGAGCAGCGCGACCATCGCCGGCCTCACGCGGCCTTGCGGTCGCTCGCGGCGACGCGCTGCGGCACTTCGCGCACCGAGGCGAGCGCTGCGGCCTGGTCGGCGCTGACCGAGCGGGCCGGAATCTCCTTCTCGGCACCCTCGTCGCCCGCCTCGTGATACTCGGCGTCCTCGTTGACGCACCAGGTGTCGTAGCGACGCTCCCCGGCGAGGATGTTCTCGACCGTCAGCATTGCGGTCATCATCGCGTGGTCCTGGTTGTTGTAGCGGTGCATGCCGTTGCGGCCGACGAGGTGCAGCGTCGGGTGCTTGTCCTCGAGCTCGCGGCGCATTGCCTCGACGTTGGCGGCGTACGTCTCGTCGTAGACCGGGTAGGCCTTCTCCTGGCGCACCACCGCGCCGCCGATGACCTTGTCGGGCGAGACCAGGCCGAGGATATCCATCTCGCGCTTGGCCAGCTCGACCAGGTCGGCGTCGGCCATCGCCCACAGCCCGTCACCCTCGAAGCAGAAGTACTCGAGGCCGACGCAGGCGACTTCGGCATCGGGCACCATCTCGGGCGACCACGAGCGGAAGTTCTGCACCCGGCCGACCTGGACCTTGCTGTCGTGGATGTAGATCCAGTTGTCGGGGAACAAGTCATCCGACTTGATCATCAGCGCCACGGTGAGGAAATCGCGGTACTTGAGCTGGCTCGCCTCGATCGTCGAGAGCGGAAGCGGATAGAGCCGCGCGGCGAGCTCGCGCATCGGCGCCGAGCTGATCGCATGCGCGGCGGCGATCGTCACTTCGCCCTCGGGCCCGCTCGCGGTCATCCGCCAGCCGCCCTGGCCGTCGGCGGCAAGCTGCTTGAGGCCGTGGCCCATCAGCACCTGCCCGCCGCGCTCGACGATGCGGTCGCGCGCCGCGTCCCACATCATGCCCGGGCCGAGCCGCGGGTAGCGGAAGGTCTCGAGCAGGGTCTTGACCGCCTGCCCGTCGTTGGGCCGCTTGTTGAGCCCGAGCGAGCGCTTGAGCCCGTCGGTCACCGCGCCCCACAGGCTGAGGCCCTTGATCCGCTGCGCGGCCCAGTCGGCGCTCATCTCGTTGCACGGCATGCCCCACACCTTCTCGGTGTAGGTCTTGAAGAAGATCGAGTAGAGCTTCTTGCCGAACTGGTTGCTGGTCCAGTCCTCGAAGCTCCTGACGTCCTTGATCGGGAACAGCTTGCTCCAGCCGTAGCTGAGCATGCACAGGCCCGAGCGCCACAGCCCGAGGTTGCGCAGCGCCTCGAACGCGCGCAGCGGGTAGGAGTAGAACTTGCCCTCGTAGTAGATGCGGCTCATCCGCGGACGCTGGATGAAGTCGTCGGGCAGGATCTCGTTCCACAGGTCGACCACCGCCTGGCTCTTCGAGAAGAACCGGTGGCCGCCGATGTCGAAGCGGTAACCCTGGTGCTCGACGGTGCGGCTGATGCCGCCGACGTAGGTCGCGTCCTTCTCGATGATCGCGACGCTCTTGCCGGCCTTGGACAGCAGGTAGCCCGCGGTCAGCCCCGCCGGACCCGCGCCGATGATCGCCACGTCGACGGCGATGTCCCCGCGCGTCGCATTACCCTGTGAAGTCATGAATTCCCCCGCCGCGTGTTCTTCGCCGGGAGTGAAGGAAAATGGTTATGGGCTGGTTAACGCCCGGCCGGGTTACGCCGCGCGCTGCAGCTCGAAGGCGAGCGCGGCCAGCTGCGCGAACTGGAAGGTGTCCTCAAAGCTCAGGCCGTAGCTTTCGTCGCGGCGCCAGCGGACCTTGCCGGCGATCTCGGGCATGCCCTCGGCGCTGATCTTGACTCGCTGGATCAGCGAGAGCTTTTCCTCGGTGCGGATCTGGGCCCCCTGCTGCGACAGATTGCACAGCATCGCCGGGACGCGCCGCACGCCCACGAACAGCTCGCACGGAACGTCGAGCCGCACGCGCACCGCGCGCTTGCCGAAGCGGCTCGGGCTCTCGACGATGCGTTCGATGTCGACCGGCGCGGCAAAGCGGAACCCGGCCTTGCCGTCCTCCTCCCACACGCGCTCGAGCGGGTACTGGTCGCCGTTGGGCATCTCGAGCGAGAGCGGAGCTTCGGCCGGCAGCGCGTGGAATAGGCGCACGCTGACCCCCGTTTCCGAGGCGTCGCGCACCACGCACAGGAACTCACGGTCGGGGCTGATCAACTTGGCCGAGCGGATGAGCAGCGTGAAGCGCGGAGCGCTACGCTGATCGGGCCCGTCTCCGTCACCCACAGGCGGATCGGGCAAGGCGTTATCCTGGCGCACGAACTCGCGCATAGGATCCCCAACGATACGCGGGCGGGCGTTCCCCATGCCCATCCGCTGCTTCGAACCTGTCAGATGTAGCGCCATGATGGTTTCCGAATGGCTAAGAGCGGACACGAGGCCGCCGGCGAACCGCCGCGGATGCCCCAATTCGAACGGGATCGGTGGTTTGCCGTTGCCCGGCGGCGTCGCGGACTCGATCTGCGGCCATATCGCTGTCTCCGCTCCCCCTCGTCGACGCCGCGGACTTAGCCCTTTGATAGCCAAGGTTTCCTTGGCCGGCGCCTAGGGACTAACCCGCAACGGCCCGCCGGTTCACCCTTGTCCCCGCCGGCGTCCCGCTGCGAGACGGGGGAAACGGCGCGGTTGCGACGGCGAGGCGATCGCTCATGAGAGCGGCTCCATCGCTTCGATGGATCGAATTGGCCCTGGAGACCCGATATGCGCGACCTGAACGAACTCGAGCTGGCTTACGTCAGCGGCGCCGGCTCATGCTGCTCGCCGTGCCCGCCGAGCAAGAGCAAGAGCAAGAACAACAACGGCTACGGCAACGGCCCCGAATCCGGCCCGCCTCCGGGCAACTCGGGCGACCACAACCCGGGCCTGCTCGAGGACAACCTCGGCCCGCGCGGCCCGCGCTGAACGACCGTTCCGGGCCTCGGAGCGTTCCGGGGCCCGGCTGCGCCCTCGCCGACGAACTGGTGCGGGTGGCCGGACTCGAACCGGCACGGGCAAAGCCCAGGGGATTTTAAGTCCCCGGCGTCTACCATTCCGCCACACCCGCACGCCGCAGCAGGACTAGCGAGCGCCGCGGCAGCTTACCAGTGGCGCTCCTGACGGTTACGCTGCGCGGGACACGCTTGGGAAAGCCGAACTCGTGCGAAATCCGGCCCGCAAACTGCTCATCTTCTGCGCGATGGTCGGGCTCGGCGCGCTGCTGGTATGGCTCGGCGCCACCCGCCAGGCGGCGAACGGCCCGGACTGGACCTCGGTCGCGCCGATCGCGGTCGGCTTTTCGCTCGGTCCGATCGGGCTCGTCTTCGGTATCATGGCAGCGTTGCATGTGCGCGGCGAGGCCAAGCTTCTCGCAGGCGAGTCGCGGCTGGCCGAATGGCACCTCACCGCCGAGCAATGGGACAAGTTCCGCGCGTTCGACGGCCGGCGGCAAGACATCGACCTGCACCGGCTGGTCAACGACTTGTGGATCCGCAAGCGGACTCCCGGTGAAGGAGTTGACGTGATCGTCGGCGAGAAGTCGCTGCTGATCGACCATTCCTATCACGTGCTGCGGCCGCGCGGCCTGCCCGAGCTGCGCGCGATCGGGTGGCTCGACAATGCGTCCGTCGCGGGGCAGCCGCCCGACTGCCTCGAGTTCGAGCTCGCCTATCCGCGCGGGCGTTACGGCGGCGTGCAGCTGACCACCTTGCGGGTGCCGTTCCCGCCTTCGGCGCGCGGCGACGCGGCGCGGGTCTACCACTTTTTCGCTCCCCGGCTGGTGCGCAAGCCGGCGATCGCGCTGCGCAACCCGCGCAAGACCTACCGGGTGACCGCGATCGTGTTCCTGCTCAGCCTGGCCGCCTGCGCGATTGGCTGGGCGATGGCCGAGGCGACCGGGTGGAGCGCCAACGAAACGATCGTGCCGATGGTCCTGCTGATCGTCGGCACGATCGTCGGCCTGACCGCCCTGCTGCTCGGCATCGCGACCCGGCTTCTGGCCGGACCGGATGGCTAGCGGTAGCGCGCGCTCGCGATCGCCGCGCCCTCGGCCAGCGCCGTCAGCTTGGCCCACACCACCTCGGGATCGAGCGCGCCGCTGCCCGCGTGGACCGAGAAGCCGCAGTCGACCCCCGCCATGACCCGCTCTCGCCCGAGCAAGTCGGCGTAGCGGCCGATGCGCTGGGCGATCAGCTCGGGATGCTCGACATAAGGGCTCTGCGGCTCGATCATGCCGGGGCACAGCACTTTGCCCTCAGGCAGCGGATTCGCCTCGAACCAGGCGAATTCGTGCGCGTGGCGCGGGTTGGCGCCTTCGAGCAGCACCGTCTGCGGCTTGGCGCTCCAGACGATGTCGGCGATGTCGCCCAGCGCCACGTCGCAGGTATGCGGGCCGGGGTAGTTGCCCCAGCACAGGTGCATCCTGAGCTGCTCGGCCGGGATGTTGCGCAGCGCATGGTTGAGCGCGGCGACGTTCATGCCGATGCGCTGGCGGAACTCCTCGAGCGAGAGGTCGGTGAACTGCACGTGACGGCCCATCGCCAGGTCCGGGCAATCGACCTGCAGCGTGATCCCGGCGTTGGCAATGGTCTCGTATTCGTGCCGGAGGCCCTCGGCGAGCGCGAAGACGTATTCCTCGTCGCTGGCGTAATGCTGGTTCGGGAAGAACAGCGCGGTGACGCCGGGTGAAGCGGCGCTCATGAAGGTCTCGTGCCCGCCGGCGAGGCGCGTCAGCCGCTCGGCATCCTCGCGCGGCGCCTCCATGTCGATGACCTCGATCGGCGCGGTGCATGCGGGCGCGCTGCGCCGCGCGCGGCCGGTGTCGCCGAACACCCGCGCCTTGGCGCCCGGGAACTGCTCGAGGTCCTCGAACGCATACTGCCCGGCCTCGCCGCCGAAGCCCGACAGGCGGTGCTTGATGTAGGTGGCGTAGCTCGGCTTCGACATCTCGCCGTCGCCGATCACCGAAATGCCGGCCTGCTGCTGGCGGCCGATGACGTACGCGGTGGCCCGCTCGATCGCCGCGTCGAGCTGCGCCTCGTCGACCGCCTCGCCGCCCTCGCGGGCGAACATCAGCGCGAGCAGGTCGTCCGGCCGCGGCAGGCTGCCGGTGTGGGTTGTGCGAAACGCCATGCGATTACCTTTCCCGTTCGCATCGAGCGAAGTCGAGATGCCGTGCGCAACGTGTCTCGACTTCGCTCGACACGAACGGAGATGGGTCTGAGCTTACGCCAGCTCGGCCCGCACGATGGCGGCCCCGTCCGCCATCGCCTTCATCTTGCCGAACGCGACCTCGCGCGGGAGGTACTTGAGGCCGCAGTCGGGCGCGACGATGACCCGCTCGGGGCTGACGTGCGGCAGCGCGCGGCGAATGCGCTCGGCGACCTCGTCGGGCGTGTCGATCTCGTGCGTCGACAGGTCGAGCACCCCGAGGATGATCGTCTTGCCGGGCAGCGTCTCGAGCACCGCGGTGTCGAGGTGCGACTGCGCGGTCTCGATCGAGATCTGCTGCACCTCGCTGCCGCTCAGCTCGGGCAGGAAGGAATACCCTTCGGGCCGCTCGTGGATCAGGTGCGCGTAGCCGAAGCAAATGTGCAGCGCGGTGGTGCCTTCGACCCCTTCGAGCGCCCGCTCGAGCGCCTTCAACCCATACTGCCGCGCCTTGTCCGGCCGCGCCTGCATGTACGGCTCGTCGAGCTGGACGACGTCGGCGCCGGCGGCGAACAGGTCCTTGATCTCCTCGTTGACCGCGCCGGCGTAAGCCACCGCGAGCGCCTCGCCGTCGCCGTAGAAATCGTCCTGCGCCTGCTGCGCCATCGTGAACGGGCCGGGCACGGTGATCTTGATCTTCTTGTCCGGTGAGGCGTGCTCGCGCAGGAACTCGACGTCGCGCACCTGCACCGCGTGGCGGCGCTTGATCGGGCCGACCACGCGCGGCACCGGCACCGGCTCCCCGCTGCGGTCGAGCGCGGTGCCGTGGTTGTCCATGTCGACCCCGTCGAGCGCGGTGGCGAAGCGGTTCGAGTAGCTCTCGCGCCGCATCTCGCCGTCGGTGATGATGTCGAGGCCCGCGCGTTCCTGCTCGGCGATCGCGTAGACCGTCGCGTCGTCCCAGGCCTGCTCGAGCCAGTCCTCCGGCACCCGCCACAATTCCTTCACGCGCGTGCGCGGGGGAAAGCGGCCGGCCAGCTTCTCGCGGTCGATCAGCCAGTCGGGCTGGGCGTACGATCCGACCAGCGAGGTGGGAAGGAGCGTATGGAACATGCAGTATCCTCTCAATTCGTCATTGCGAGGGACCGAAGGTCCCGCGTCAATCCAGGGCGTCAAAGCAATCCCCCCTGGATTGCTTCGCTCCGCTCGCAATGACGAGGGTCTTGATTGGGCTCAGGCCGCGGCTTCGAGCGTGGAAGGCCGCACGTCGTTGTTCGGCGTGTGATCGCCGGCCAGCCAGCGCTTCAACTCGCTGTGGGCGTCCTTGGCGCGGATGGCGTTGATCTGGTCGGCGTGATCGGCATCGCGGGTGAACTCGACGATCATCCCGTCGGGATCGACCACGTAGACCGAGCGGCAATAGCCATGCTCGAGCACGTAAGTCGCTTCCAGGCCCGCATCCTTGATGCGCCGTTCGAGCTCGGCCTGGGCCTCCCCATCGACGTTGAGGGCCACGTGACGGAAGGGGCTGCCGGGAAGCTCGGGGCCGAATTCCTTCTGATCGTCCGCATTGGCGAACTGGAAGAAAGCCAGCGCGCTCCCGTCGGCCAGCCCGAAGAAGCAGTGGCAGTACGTCCGCTCCTTGCCGAACAGCTCTTCCTGCTCGCACCAGGTGGCGACCAGCGGGAAGCCGAGAATGTCCTCGTAGAAGTGGCGCGTCGCTTCGAGGTCTTTCGCGACATAGGCCGTGTGGTGCAGCCGGCTCGGCAACTTGGCGGTCATCGTAAAATCTCCCATCGCGGCCCGACTCTTGGGCGGCTTTGCTGGCTAGTCTAACAAAGCATTTGCACGCGGCAACCGGTCCTTCGAGACGCGTCTTCGAGACGCCGGCTGCGCCGGCTCCTCAGCCGCTCCTCAGGATGAGCGATCGTCGGAGAGGTCCGCTCATCCTGAGGAGGGACTGAGCTTGTCGAAGGCCCGTCTCGAAGGACCCAGCACCTCCTCGTTCGCATCGCCGAGCTCGGGCGGCGGCACCACGCTGCCCTCGATCTCGCCGTCGAAGCGGACCGGGAAGCGGATCGTGCGGAAGGTGCCGCGCGCGCCTTCGCCCTCCACCACCAGCTTGTGGTGCTTGGCCAGCTCGCCCTCGACCACCTCCTTCGAGGTGTAGACCGGCGAATGCGGCACCTCGAGCGCGGCGAGGCGCTCCTCCCAGTACTCGCGCGGGTGCTGCGCGAAGATCGGGGCGAGGAATTCGACGACCTTTTCGTAATTGGCGATCCGCGCCGGACGGCTCTCGAACTCGGGCCGCTGCAGCATGCCGGGCTGGCCGACCGCCTCGGCGAGGTTCTCCCAGAACTTGGGCGGGCTCGACATGTGCAGCGCGATCCAGCCGTGGTCCGCACACTCGAACACGTAGCTCTGCGAGACGTGCGGCCGCGACCACGGGCCCATGACCTCGTCGACCGAGAGATAGTGCGTGAAGTCGTCGAGGTTGAAGTAGCTCATCGCCTCGAACATCGAGGTCTCGACCAGCCGGCCCTTGCCCGTCGTCTCGCGCTCGTAGAGCGCCGCGAGCACGCCCTGGGCGGCGAAGAAGCCGCTCACCGCGTCGCCGATCGCCGGGCCGACCACGCGCGGGTTGGCCGGGTTGACCAGCAGCCGCAGGAACCCGGTGACCGCCTGGCTGACGGTGTCGAACGCTGGGCGGTCCTTCCACGGCCCGTCGTTGCCGAAGCCGGAGATCCCGCAATAGATCAGCCGCGGGTTGAGGCCCTGCAGCCGCTCGGGCCCGACGCCGAGCCGCTCCGCGACGCCCGGGCGGAAGTTCTGGATGAACACGTCGGCCGTCGAGACCAGCGCGTCGAACGCGGCGAGGTCCTCGGGCAGCTTGGTGTTGAGCTCGATCGACTTCTTGTTGCGGTTGTAGGTCTGGTAGTGCGGCGAATAGAGGTCGCCCTTGAAGGCGCGGAACGGGTCGCCGGTGCCCGGCATCTCGACCTTGATCACCTCCGCGCCGAGATCCGCCAGCAGCATGCCCGCGGCCGGGCCGGTGATGAAAGTGCCCATGTCGAGCACGCGCACGCCTGCAAGCGGTTTGGCCATTACGGTCTCCCAATTCTCGGCATCCCCCTAACCGCGGCTTACTCACTTCGTCACCCTGAACTTGTTTCAGGGTCCATTTCGCGGCCCGGAGCGGAGTGCAGAATACGAGAGCATAGCTGGCGGCGGTGGGCGTCACCCTGCCGGTCTCCGCGCGAGACGAGGGATGGATGCTGAAACAAGTTCAGCATGACGAAGAGGGGAAAGGTGTGCTTGAAGCGCGCCGACCCGGAAGGAGAACGAGAGATGCGCATCGGCAAGCAGGACGCGCCCTATTCCGCCATCTGCACCTCGGACGCCGAGAGCATCACCGTGCGCGGCCGCGACCTGGTCGGCGAGATCATCGGCAAGATGGACTTCACCAGCTACTTCTGGCTGCTGGTCACCGGCGAGGAGCCGAACGAGGACCAGGCCTTCTTTCTCAATGCCATCCTCTGCGCGCTCGCCGAGCACGGCCTGGTGCCGAGCGTGGTCGCCGCGCGGATGACGCTCGCCGCCGCGCCCGAGGCGCTGCAGGGCGCGGTCGCGGCCGGGCTGCTCGGCTGCGGCAGCGTGGTGCTGGGCAGCGCCGAGGTGGCCGGCAAGTTCTACGCCGAATGCGTTGCCGACAAGCACGCGCGCGGGGTCGGCGCCGACCAGGCCGCGCGCGACGGCATCGCGAGGCTGCGCGGGGAAAAGAAGGCGATCCCCGGCTTCGGCCACCCGCAGCACAGCGAGGGCGACCCGCGCGCCAACCTGCTGCTCGAGCTTGCCGGCGAGCGCGGCGTCGCGGGCGAGCACGTCGAGATGATGTACGCGATCAAGGCCGCGCTCCCCGACGCGATCGGCCGCGCGCTGCCGGTCAACGTCAACGGCCCGATCCCGGCGATCCTGCTCGACCTCGGCTGGCCGCTCGCCGCGCTCAAGGGCATCGGCCTGCTGTGCCGCACCGCAGGTCTGGTCGCGCACTGCACCGAGGAAGCCGAGCGGCCGATCGGGTTCGTCCTGTCGGGCGCGGCGGCGGCGGCGATCGAGTATGACGGCAGCGAGGGTTAGAGGACAGGTCGCACCAGCTCATGGCTCGACTTCACACAATGCCTCGATCCAAGCCTCAAAGCTGGGTGCAACTTGACGGACCGTTTCATATTCACGATCCCAGAAAAAGACTGCCTGACTATCCGCTGCTTGGCCCGCCAAGCGATCCCGATCAAAGCAGAACTGGTTCCCGCAACCGTCGCCTGCGAAAGCAACCAGTTCAGCAGGCATGCCTGCCTCGCGCCAATTCAGTGTCAGCTTGATAATATCGGCCGGAGCATAAAAGTCGTTTGGGTCGAGCAGGGTTAACTTGCGCTCAACGATCGCATTCACGAGGGCGGGGGCGGGATGCGGAAGTCCTACTTCGAGCAATGCATCGCGATAATCAGCCGGTAAGCGAATTCTAAATTGGTGCTCCACGTCAGCGAGCTCCGCATCCGAGACGCGACGCGGGGGACAGTCGCCTGAACCCCATTTGTCGGCGAACTGCACTAAAGACACCGGCTTGATCTCCCTATCCCAACAAGACGCTTACCGGCCGAACCTTCCCCTTGCCAACCATCCTCTCCCTTCGCACAGTGACAAGCAGGAGACACGAATGGCGGCCGCGGAATTCGATTACATCGTCGTCGGCGCGGGGTCGGCGGGGGCGGCGCTGGCGGCGCGGCTCGGCGAGGCGGCCGAGCGCACGACGTGCGTGATCGAGGCCGGCGGGGCCGACACCCACCCGTTCATCCATATCCCGAGCTTCGTCGCCGCGGCGATCAACCGGGCGCCGACCAACTGGCGGTTCAAGACCGTGCCCCAGCCGGGCATGGCCGGGCGCGAGATCCCGGTGCCGCGCGGGAGAGTGCTCGGCGGCTCGGGCGCGATCAACGGCATGGTTTATTTTCGCGGCCACCCGACGGACTACGACGACTGGGCCGATGCCGGCGCCACCGGCTGGTCCTACGCCGAAGTGCTGCCCTACTTCACCCGCACCGAGAATAACGAGAATTATCCCGAGAGCGTGTTCCATGGGGTGGGCGGGCCGATCAACGTCAAGCACGTCGACGGACCGAACGCCCTGAACTACGCGTTCATGGACGCGCTCGCGTCGCTGCAATTCCCCGCCTGCCCGGACTTCAACGGGCCGAACCCGGAAGGCTACGGCCGCCGCCAGGGGCTGATGCGCAGCGGCCAGCGCGAGACCACCGCCAAGAACATGCTCCGCCCGGCGCTCGCGCGCGGCAACATCCATGTCCAGACCGACGCGCACGTGGCGCGGGTGCTGGTCGAGAAAGGCCGCGCGACCGGCGTCGAGCTGACCGACGGGCGGGTGATCGCGGCGCGGCGCGAGGTGATCCTCTCGGCCGGCACCGTGCAGACGCCGCAGATTCTGATGCTCAGCGGCATCGGCCCCGCCGCCCACCTCAAGGAGATGGGCATCGACGTCGTGCTCGACCTGCCCGGCGTCGGCGAGAACTACCACGACCACCCGGCCAGCCCGATGCACATGGAGACCGACAACTGGACCAGCTACGGCTGGAGCTGGAAGACCGTCCCGCGCAACTTGTGGTGTGCGCTCCAGTACGCGCTAACCCGCACCGGCCCGCTCGCCGGCAACGTGTTCGAGAGCGTCGCTTTCCTGCGCACCGACCCGAGCCTCGCGCGGCCCGACGTGCAGTTCGTGTTCCAGCCGGCCAAGCGGCTGACCCATCCGAAGATCCCGTTCCCGGTCGGCCACGGCTACGCCATCAGCCCGGTCGCGCTTTATCCCAAGAGCCGCGGGACGCTGCGGCTCGCCAGCAACGATCCCATGGCCGCGCCGCTGATCGACCCGCACCTGCTCGAGCACCCCGACGACATCAAGCCGCTGATCCGCGCGCTGAGGATCGCCCGCGCCGCGTTCGCCAGCGAGGCCTTCGCCGAGTACGAAGGCACCGAGGTCGCGCCAGGGCCGGACACGCAAACCGACGGGCAGTTCGACCGGTACATCCGCGAAACCGGTTATACGGTGCACCACCCGGTCGGCACCTGCCGCATGGGATCGGACAAGGACGCGGTGGTCGATCCGCAGCTGCGCGTGAACGGCATCAAGGGCTTGAGGGTGGCTGACGCCTCGGTCATGCCCTCGATCATCGGCGGCAACACCAACGCGCCATGCGTGATGATCGGCGAGCGCGGCGCCGACTTCGTGCTCGGCAAGAAGCCGCTCCCCGCCGCCGAGCTGCCGCCCGAGAGCGTGGCGAGGTACAAGCCCACGAAGGGCCGGAAGAAGGCCGCGTGAGCCTACTGCACGGCGACAAAGGCTGGCGCCCGGATTCCCCTCCCCTTCAGGGGAGGGGCAAGGGGTGGGGCCTGTCGGCCCCACAATTGGCCGAACTTCACCAACGCGCCCGCGAGATGCGCAACAATCCGACCGCGCCTGAAAAGCGCCTTTGGCGGCATCTCTCAAGCGCCCAGCTTCAAGGCTTCAAGTTCCGCCGCCAGGAAGTAATTGGCCGGGCCATTGCCGACTTCTGCTGCCCGTCGGCCAAGCTAATCATCGAAGTCGACGGCGACACCCACGCCGATCCAGCCCGCGATCAACGCCGCGATGCCTACTTGCGCGGATTAGGATTCACGGTGCTGCACATCGCCAACCAGGATGTGATGGCCAACATCGAGGGTGTGATGCACGTTATCCGGCAAGCGTTGGGCATTGCGGACAGCCCCCACCCCAACCCCTCCCCTGAAGGGGAGGGGCTCAGCTAAGGAGTTCCGATGGCCCGCGAACACATGAAGTCCTGGCAGGTCGGCGACGTCACGGTGACGCGGATCGTCGAGCTGTGGGACTTCCAGGACAACATCCAGATGACCATGCCCGACGCCACGGCGGAGGAGGTCATCGCGATGCAATGGCTGCACCCCCACTACGCGACGCCCGACGGGCGGCAGCGGATGAACTTCCAGGGCTTCGTGGTCCAGGCGCCGGGGCGGGTGATCGTCGTCGACTCGTGCATCGGCGCCGGGCGGCAGCGCGACTTCGACGTGTTCTGCGACTTGCCCGAAGGGTTCCTCGAAGACCTCGAGAGCCTCGGCGTCAGCCGCCATGACGTCGACACGGTGATGTGCACGCACCTGCACTTCGACCATGTCGGCTGGAACACCTATCGCGATCCCGAGACCGGCGAATACAGGCCGACCTTCCCGAACACCCGCTACCTGTTCGGCCGGACCGAGTACGACGCTTGGCAGAACACGCTCCGCCACGACGGCATCCACACCGACACCCACCTCGTCGAATGCGTCGACCCGATCGTCGCCGCGGGCATGGCCGAGTTCATCGAGGCCGACCACCAGATCGCGCGCGGGGAGGATTGGGGCATCCGCTGCGAGCCGAGCCACGGGCACACGCCGGGCCACGTCCACGTGCGCATCAGCTCGCAGGGCGAGGAGGCGGTCATCACCGGCGACCTGATGCACCATCCGATGCAGGTGGCGATGCCCTATCGCCCCGCAACCTTCGACATGGACAAGGAAGCCGGCCGGCAGACCCGCATGGGCTTCGTCGAGAAGTACGCCGACAGCGGCGTGATGGTCATCGGCGCGCATTTCGCCGAGCCGACCGCGGGGCACATCACCACGCATGGCGAAGGCGACGTGCGCTTCGATGGGCTCGGGCTGTGATCCTTCTAGACGCGTCTTCGGGACGCCGCTTCGCGGCTCCTCAGCCGCTCCTCAGGATGAGCGGGCCCGGAAAAAGGTCCGCTCATCCTGAGGAGGGACTGAGCGGAGGGCGAAGCCCGGAGACGAAGGCCCGTCTCGGAGGAGGCCGCGCATGACCAGGCCGATCCCCGAGTACCCGCTCGACATCTTCACCCCCGACGCGGTGCGCGACGCGCGTGCGGTCGACGACGCGCTGCGCGAGTTCGCGCCCGTCGTGCGGCTGGCCGACGGCACCCACATGCTCGGCCGCCACGAGCACGTCGCCGCCGGGCTGCTCGACTGGAAGGCGTTCTCCTCGGCCTCGCGCCCGTGGCACGACCCGGCCAGCCCGCGTCCCGAGATCCTGCTGACCGACGATCCGCCGCGGCACACCCAGGTGCGCAAGGTCATCGCCGACGCTCTCTCCCCGCGCGCGCTCGAGCGGGTCAAGGGCATCTTCGCGGCTCGTGCGCAGGAGCTGCTCGAACGGTTGCGGGCCCGCGAGGGCGAGCCGGTCGATGCCGTCGGCGACGTGAGCCAGGCCTACGTGTTCCAGGTTCTGCCCGACATCCTCGGCCTGCCCGAGGAAGGCCGCGAGCACATGCACGGCTTCTCGGAGATGGTCTGGGCGACGATGGGCCCGCCGGGCGAGCTGTTCGACCAGGCGATGCAGCACGACTATTCGGCGGTCATCGCGTGGCTCGAGACCCGGTGCGAGCGCGGCGCGCTCGATCCCGACGGCATCGGCGAGACGATCTACGCCGCCTCGGACAGCGGCCAGGTCACGCTCGCTGAAGCCAAGCTGCTGCTGCAGACGGTGCTCAGCGCCGGCGCCGACACGACGTTCATCACCATGGCCAACGCCTTGCGCGCCTGGGCCGAGTTTCCCGAAGAATACGCAAAACTCCGTAGCGAGCCAAGGAAGGTCCGCGCCGCGTTCGACGAATCGCTGCGCTGGGACTCGCCCAGCCGCATGGCCGGCCGGATCACCACGCGCGAGGTGACGGTCGACGACTACGTCATCCCCGCCGGGACGCGCTGCGGGTTGATGTTCGCCGCCGCCAACCGCGACCCGCGCTTCTGGGACGCGCCCGACGAGTACCGCTTCGACCGCGACACCCGGCACTCGCTCGGCTGGGGCTACGGCGTGCACGGCTGCGTCGGCCGCACGCTGGCGCAGATGGAAGCGAGCGCGCTGCTCGGCGAGATCGTCGCCCAGGTGGAAAGCATCGAGCTAGCCGGAGAGTACGAGCCGTGGATGACCACCGTCGGCCACGGCCCGATCCGCCAGCCGGTCAGCCTCAAGTTCGCTTGAGTCAACCATGGCGGCGCCCGTGATCCGGATCGACGCGATCAAGTATGCGCGGCACGAATGCACCGCCGTTAACAATTTCGCGCGGCCGGTCGACGACCACGACCTGCCGATGCCGCTCGACTATTTCGTCTGGGCGATCCACCGCGCCGAAGGGCCGCCGGTCATCGTCGACACCGGTTTCGGCGAGGATGCGGCGGTGGCGCGGGGCCGCACGATCACCCGGCCGCTGCTCGAGGGCCTGCGCGATGCCGGGATCGACCACCTCTCGGTCGAGGACGTGATCCTGACGCATTTGCACTACGACCATGCCGGCTCGCTGAGCACCTTTCCCAACGCGCGCTTTCACGTCCAGGATGCCGAGATGGCGTTCGCCACCGGCCGCCAGGTGTGCGACCGCGCGGTGCGCGCGCCGTTCGACGGCGAGCCGGTCGCGCAGCTGGTGCGCAAGCTCTATGCCGACCACGTCGTGTTCCACGCCGGCGACGAGGAATTCGCGCCGGGCATCGATCTGCGGCTTGCGCACGGCCACACCGCCGGTCTGATGGTGGTGTGCTGCGAGACCGCGCGCGGCACCGTGGTGCTCGCCAGCGACGCGGCGCATCTCTACGCCAACATCACCCGCGCGATCCCCTTTCCGATCTTCATCGACGAGGCGGACTATGCCCGCGCGCAGGAGCGGGTGATGGGGCTGGCGGGCGGCTCGCTCGACCACGTGATTCCCGGTCACGATCCGCTGGTGCTGACCTGTTTCCCGAGCGAAAACGCCATCGCCCGCGTTGACCTGCCGCCGCTCGTGCCTATCGCGCAGGCGCTATGACCACGATCGGATTCCTCGGACTCGGGCGCATGGGCGCGCCGATGGCCTCGCGCCTCGCCGGGCACGTCGACAAGCTGCTGGTCCACGACATCTATCCGGCGGCGGTCGCGGGTCTGGTGGGCAAGGGCGCGGAGGCGGCAGGATCGTGCCCCGCGCTCGGCGAACGCTGCGACATCGTGTTCTGCAGCCTGCCGACGCCGCCGATCGTGCGCGATTCCATCGCCGACCTGATCACCGGCGGCAGCCCGCGGATCGTGTGCGACCTCTCGACCTCCGGCCCGCAGCTCGCGCAAGAGCTGCACGACTTGCTGAGCCCGCGCGGCATCGCCAGCTTCGATGCGCCGGTCTCCGGCGGCATTCGCGGCGCCGAGCAGGGGACGCTGGCGATCATGGCCGGCGGTCCGGAGCCGCTCTGGGCGGAGCTCGAGCCGCTGCTGTCGCGCCTCGGCAGGCCATTCTACCTCGGCGAAACCCCCGGCGCCGGCCAGGTGGCCAAGCTCGCCAACAACCTGCTCAGCCTCGCCGCGATCGCCGTGACCGCCGAGGCGATGACGCTGGCGATCAGGGCGGGCATCGACCCGGCGCGGATGGTCGAGGTGTTGAACGCCGGCACCGGCGCCAACTCGGCGACCCGCGACAAGTGGCCGTGCAGCGTTCTGCCGCGCACCTTCGACTTCGGCTTCTCGGCCCAGCTCAGCCTCAAAGACACCCGCCTCGCACTCGCCGAGGCGCGCGCGATGGGCGTGCCGCTGCCGACCGGCGAGCGGCTCGAGGCGCTGCTCGAACGCGTGCTCGCCACGTACGGCGACGACGCCGACTTCACCGAGATGGCCAAGGTGGTCGAGCACGACGCCGGGCTCGATCCGGAACGTCCGGGCTGATCGCGCATCCAATGCCCGGAGGCCGAGGCCGGCGCTTGCCAAACACGCCGCCCCGGGCCTAGGTCTCCGGACAAAATCAACGGAGAGGGCACCGTGGCCGAGTTCATCATCCAGCCGCACTTCCGGCTCCACGAGTGGGTCGCCGAGGACAAGGGCTACTTCGCCGCCGAAGGGCTCGACTACGAGTTCCGCGAGACGTTCGATTCCAAGCACGCCAGCAGCCATCAGCAGGGCGACAAGGTCGGCGCCTACCAGACGTTCGAGAAGGGGCGCGAGGGCAACGTCAGCTGCGCCTGCCACTGGACCGTCAACGTCGCCGCCGCCGCCGGCCACGGCCGGCTGTTCGCCGACGCCTATTCGGTCAGCCCCTGCGCGGTCTTCGTCGCCCCCGAGTCCGACATCCGCGAGCCGAAGGACCTGGCGGGCGTGCCGATCTCGGTCGGCTACCAGTCGGGCAGCCACTATTCGACGATCCAGGCGCTCGAGGCCTACCTGCCGCGCGAGCGGATCGAGCTGAGCTTCGCCGACGGCATGCTGTTCAGCCGGCTCGAGCTGCTGATCGACCGCCAGATCCCCGCCGCCTCGCTGTTCAGCGGTCCGTACTACTTCCTCGAGCAGCTCGGCTTCCGGAAGATCATCGACACGACTTTCATGATGGCGGCGATGGTCACCGGCGATCCGGACCCCGAGGACGTGAAGAAGTACTACGCCGCGCTGCGCCGCGCGCAGCACGACATCGACCTCAGGCCCGAGCTCCACACCCACTTCTACAAGCGGGAATTCCCGCTCCGCTTCCACGCGCAGATGGACACCGGCCGCTGGGGCCCGGGCGAGCGGATCGTGTTCGAGCCTTACAGCCGCGCCATGTTCGAGGAATCGCAGGCGTGGATCGCCGAGCGCGAGATCTTCCCCGACGGCGACCTCGGCCGCCGCGACTACGCGCAGTCGATCCTGACGCTGGCGCCGGCCTGAACCGGCGGACAAACGAAAAGGGCGCCGGTTGCCCGGCGCCCGTTCGCGTGATTCCGTTCGGGCCTGTTACTCGGGGCCGCCGCGGCCCAGCGCGGCGTTGTCGGTCGCGGCCAGCTGCGTGACCATGTACGGCCGCGGATCGACCGCCTCGCCGGCGACGCGCACTTCGTAGTGCAGGTGCGGCCCGGTCGAACGGCCGGTCGAGCCGACGAAGCCGATCAGCTGGCCCTTCTGGACCTGCTGGCCGGCGGCCACCGCGTAGCCCGACAGGTGCGCATAGCGGGTCTGCAGCTCGCCGCCGTGCTCGATCTGGATGTAGTTGCCGTAGCTGCTGAACGGCTCGGCCTTGCTGACCACGCCGTCGGCGGTGGCATAGACCGGCGTGCCGCTCGGCTGCGCCAGGTCGACGCCCTTGTGGCTGCGCCGGCCGCCGAGGACCGGGTGGTTGCGCATCCCGTAGTCGCTGGTCAGCGTGGCGTCGTCGAGCGGCATCCGCGACGGAACCGAGACGCGGGCGATCGGCGCCGGCGAGGCGAACCCGGTCGTGTCCATCGACTTCCAGCTGGCGAACAGCTCGCCGAACTCGCGGTCGCCGGTGGCGTTGCCGGCGCTCGCTGCGTCGACCGCACCGGTGATCTGCGTGGCCGTGGCGGTTTCGTTGGCCTGGGCCGGAGTGGCCGTCACGGCGAGTGCGGCTACAGCGGCGAGACCGAGCTTGAGAAACATGCGACCTGTTTTCCCGTCCTTCTCACAGTCGCGCGGGGCGCTCCTGGAATTTCGTGGCGGACCGCATTTTTCCGGTCCGGAACTTAATCTTGTGAGATGGTCGGAACCCCCCGCCGTCTCGTGGGTTGGGGTCTACCGGGCAAAAAGTTAACTACGCAACACCGGCGTACCAATCCCGCGATAGACCGGCTGCAAGACGCGCCGAGTCGTTGAATGGCGCTTTCAGCGCGCCGCGGAAATGCCGCTTCACCAGCGTTTTCCAGTGATTCCGGGGCGATTTGTTGCGCGCGCGGCAATGCGCGACGAAATGTTTTGTCCCGATGGCGACGTGGCGGATTTCGTCGTCAAGGATTCGCTGCAGGATGCGCGCCCCGCGCGCGTCGCCGAGCGCCAGCAGGCGGTCGCGCGTGGCCGGGGTGACGTCGAGCCCGCGGGCCTCGAGCACCATCGGCACGATCGCCAGCCGCGCGGCGACGTCGTGCCGCGTGTCGTGCGCCGCTTGCCACAGGCCATCGTGCGCCGGGAGCGCGCCGTAACCGGAGCCGAGCTCGCGCAGCCGCCGGTCGAGCAACGAGAAGTGCATCGCCTCGTCGGCCGCGACCGAAAGGAAGTCGTCGACGAACGCCCGGCCCATCCCGGCGCCGAAGCGCCCGGCCATATCGAGCGCGAGGTCGATGGCGACGAACTCGATGTGCGCCAGCGAATGCCACAGCGCGACCAGGTTGCGCGACGAGCCGCCGCGCCCGCGCTTGGGCAGGCGATTCGCCGGCAGCAGCTGGAGGCTCGCCGGCGCCGCCGGCCGCTCGGGCATCGCTGCGGCGAAGTCCCACGCCAGTACGCCGCGGCGCCACGCGCGGACGAGCGCGCGCGTCGACACGACCTTGGCGCGCGGCTCGCCGGTCAGCAGCGCCGCACGGATCGCCCCGGCGACGGTGCTCACAGCGCCGTGGCGGCCTCGAGCACCTCGGCCGCGTGGCCCTTGACCTTCACCTTGCGCCAGACCCGCGCGGTGCGGCCGTCGGCGTCGACGAGGTAGGTGGTGCGGTGCATCCCCATGAACAGCCGGCCGTAGAGGCTCTTCTCGCCCCACACGCCGAGCGCGTCGGACAGGCCGCCGTCGGCATCGGTCGCCAGCGGCACCGTCAGGCCGTGCTTCTCGGCGAACTTCAGGTGCTTCTTCGGCGGGTCCTTGCTGACCCCGAGCACCGCGACGCCGGCGGCCTCGAATTCCGGCAGCAGCGCGGAGAAGTCCTTGTTCTCGACGGTGCAGCCGGGGGTGTCGTCCTTCGGGTAGAAGAACACCACCAGCTTGCGGCCGCGAAAGTCCGACGGCCGCACGGCCCCGCCTTCGGGCGTTTCGAGCGCGATGTCGGGCATTGTGTCGCCGACGTCGAGCCGGTCGCTCATGGTTCGATCTCCAGTTGCTCGCCGAACACGTCGGCCCAGGTTCGCGCGACTCCATGGCGCGCTTCGGCCAAGGCTTGCAAGAGCGCGGCGTAGTCCGGTTGGCCGCAGGCCCTGGCCAGGGCCGCCTGCGCGATCTCGGGCGGATGGGCGCCATCGGGCGCGAGCAGGCGCGCCGTGACGAGCAGCCGGGCCATCAGCGCCTGCCGCGCGGCGAACCCGGGCGCGAGCAGGCCGGCGGCGACGAGCTCGCCGATCGCCTCGCCCAGCGACGGGCGCAACGCGGTCCGCTCGCGCAATTGCAGGAAGTGGACGATGAACTCGCAATCGACCAGCCCGCCGCGCAGCAGCTTGGCGTCGAGCGGGCCGGCCGGCGGCTTGTGGGAGGCGATCTCGGCGCGCATCGCCAGCACGTCGGCGCGCAGCTTGCCGGCATCGCGCGGCGCCGCCAGCGCCTCGCCGACCACCCCGGCAAGGGCCTCGCGCGCGGCGTCCGGGCCGAACACCGGCCGGGCGCGGCACAGCGCCATGTGCTCCCAGGTCCACGCGTCCTCGCGCTGGTAGCGGGCGAAGCTGTCGAGGCTGACCGCGAGCGGGCCCTGGTTGCCGAGCGGACGCAGCCGCGTGTCGACCTGGTAGAGCGCGCCCTCTGCAGTCGGCACGCTGAGCGCCGCGGTGACGCGCTGCGCCAGGCGGTTGAAGTAGAGCGACGCGGTCAGTGGGCGCGGCCCGTCCGATTCGATCCCGGTGTCGCCGCTGAACAGGTAGACCAGGTCGAGGTCGGAGGCGTGGGTCAGCGCCCCGCCGCCGAGCCGGCCGAGCCCGAGCACCAGCAGCTGGGCCCCCGGCACGCGGCCATGGGCGCGCTCGAACTCGGCCGAAGCCGCGTCGGCCGCGGTGGCCAGCGCGGCCTCGGCCACGCGCGACAGCCCCGCGGCGATTGCCAGCGGGTCGTGGCGCGCCTCGACCAGCTGGACGCCGAGCGCGAAGCGTTCCTCGCCGACGACTTGGCGGATGCGGCCGAGCCGCTCTTCGTAGCCGTGGTCGTCCTCGCGCCGCATGCGCGCGGCGATGGCGTCCGCCGGGCCGGGCAGGTCGAGCGCGCTGCTGTCGATCAGCCGGTCGAGCAGCACCGGGCGGCGGGCGAGCTCGTCGGCGAGCGGCCCGGCGAGCGTCAGGATGCGCAGCACCAGCTCGAGCAGCCCCGGGCGCTGCTCGAACAGGCGGAACAGGTTGACCGCGCTCGGCAGCCGGGCGAGCAGCGTCTCCCACCGCGCCAGCGCATGGTCGGGCTCGGGGGCGCGGGTGAGCGCCTCGACGAGGTCGGGCAGCATCGCCTCGAGCGCCGCGCGCGCCTCGCCGCCGCGCAAGCTGCGGATCGTCTCGCGCCAGTGCGCGGCGCGCTCGGAGACGCGGTCGCGCATCGCCGGATCGGCCGCCGGGCGCGCGGCCGGGGCGACGCGGTCGTCGCCGAGCAGCCGGTCGTAGCGGGCGGCCACTCCGGCGCAGACCTCGCGCAGCTCGGCGACCAGCGCCGCGCCGTCGGCGAGTCCGTCGAGCCGGGCGACGTTGTCGAGCGCGGCCGGCTCGGCGGGCAGCGCGTGCGTCTGGCGGTCGTCGACCATCTGCAGCCGGTGCTCGACGACCCGCAGGCGGTCGTAGGCCTCGCCCAGCTGGCGCGCGTCGGCGCCGTCGATGATTCCTTCGGCGGCGAGCGCGTCGAGCGCGGCGCGGGTGCCGCGGCGGCGCAGCGCGGGCAACCGCCCGCCGTAGATCAGCTGGTGCGTCTGGGCGAAGAACTCGACCTCGCGGATGCCGCCGCGGCCGCGCTTGAGGTCGAACCCGGGCCCGGGCTCGCGCGGGCCGCGGTGGGCGTGGCGGATGCGCGCGGTCAGCCGGCGGATTTCCTCGAGCGCGGTGAAATCGAGGCTGCGGCGCCAGACGAAAGGACGGATCGCGCCGAGGAACTCGTCGCCCGCCGCGAGGTCGCCGCCGGCGGAGCGCGCGCGGATGAAGGCGGCGCGCTCCCACGCCAGCGCCGAGCTTTCGTAATGGCTCAGCGCGGCGTCGAACGAGATCGCCAGCGGGGTGATCTCCGAGGCCGGGCGCAAGCGCAGGTCGACGCGGAAGACGTAGCCGTCGCCGGTCTGGCGCGACAGCGTCTCGACCACAGTGCGGGCATAGCGCTGCGCGGCTTCGGCCGGGTCGTCGCGCATGCGCCGCAGCAGGCGCGCGGGGTCGTAGAGCAGGATCGGATCGATGTCCGAGCTGTAGTTGAGCTCGCCCGCCCCGTGCTTGCCGAGGGCGACGGCAACGAAACCCTGCGCCGCCTCGTCCGGGGCGCGGCGGGCGATGGCGTCGGCGATCGCGAGATCGAGCGCGCGGTCGGCAAATCCGCTCAGCTCGGCCATCACCCGCGCCAGCGGGAAGGCCCCGGCGAGATCGCCGACCGCCAGGGCCGTCGCCAGCGCCAGCCGTTCGCGGCGCAAGGCGACGGCCACGTCGGGGGCGTCGCCGCCGGCCATTCCGGCGGCGGCCAGCGCCGCCTCGCCGTCGCCGCCCGCGAGCACCGCGGCGAGCCCGCCCTGGCGCTCGAGCGCGAGCGCGAGGAACGGCGAATGCGCCCGCGCCCGCTCGATCGCCTCTGGCCAGTCCACCTGCACCGGGCCTGACTGCATGGCGCCGGTGCCGAGGGCAAGGCCGATGGTTGCGGCCGGGCGGACCCTTTGCCACAGACGCGCATTGCCCTGCTGGAGGTGACCCGCCCGATGATACGACTGCTCTGCGCCGCGGCCGCCTCGCTCGCCGTCGCCGCGTGCGCCGCGACGCCGCCGGCGACCAGCGCGCGACCGGCCCTGTCCGAGGCGACGATGAAGGAGGTCACCCGCACGCTGTCGCTCGACGCCTTCGAGGGGCGCCAGCCGGGGACGCCGGGCGAGGACAAGACGCTCGCCTACCTGGTCGAGCAGTTCGAGCGCGCCGGACTGCAGCCGGGGAACGGCGGCTCGTGGTTCCAGGACGTGCCGCTGGTCGAGATCACCGCCGACAATCTCGGGGACCTGACGGTCGATGGCACCGGCGAGGCCGGGCGCCTGCTCCCGGGGCGCGACTGGATCGGCGTGACCTACCGCGAGCAGCCGCGCGTCGAGCTCGAGCACAGCGAGCTGGTGTTCGTCGGCTACGGCATCGTCGCCCCGGAAAAGGACTGGAACGACTACGCCGGCCTCGACATGCGCGGGAAGACGGCGGTGATCCTGGTCAACGACCCTGATTATCGCAGCGACGGCCTCGACGGCCCGTTCAACGGCCGGGCGATGACCTATTACGGGCGCTGGACCTACAAGTTCGAGGAAGCCGCGAAGCAGGGCGCCGCGGCGGCGCTGATCGTCCACGACACGTTCCCGGCGTCGTACGGCTGGAACGTCGTCGAAAGCTCGTGGAGCGGGCCGCAGGCCTATGCCCAGCGCGAGGACGGCGGAGCCAGCCAGACGCTGGTCAACGGGTGGATCCAGAAGGGCGTCGCCGAGCGCCTGATGGCGGCGGCCGGGCAGGACTTCGCGGCGCTGTCCGCCGCCGCCGAGCAGCCGGGCTTCCGTGCGGTGCCGCTCGGCCTCAGCGTGTCGACCGCGATCGACAACTCGATCCGCCGGTTCGCCTCGAGGAACGTCGTGGCCGTGCTGCCGGGGAGCGAGCGGCCCGACGAATACGTGCTCCACACCGCGCACTGGGACCATCTCGGGCGTTGCACCGCCAACGCCGCCGGCGACGACATCTGCAACGGCGCCATCGACAACGCCACCGGCACGGCGGCGCTGGTCGCGCTCGGCGAGGCGCACGCCAAGGCCGGCGCGCCGGCGCGGACGCTGGTGTTCCTCGCAGTGACCGCCGAGGAATCGGGCCTGCTCGGCTCCGAATACTACGGCGCCAACCCGGTCTTCCCGCTGGCGCAGACGGTCGGCGGGCTCAACATGGACGCGCTGTCGCTGGCCGGCCCGGCGCGCGACGTCACGGTGGTCGGGGGCGGCAAGAGCGAGCTCGATGCGTACCTGGCCGAAGCGCTGGCCGCACTCGGCCGGACGGCGACCCCCGACGCCTCGCCGCAGGCCGGCTACTACTACCGTTCGGACCACTTCAGCCTCGCCAAGCGCGGCGTGCCGATGTTCTACGTCGACAGCGGCCAGGACCTCGTCGACGGCGGCCGCGCGGCCGGGCAGGCGTGGGAAACGGCCTATCGCGACACCGCCTACCACGGGCCGGACGACGAGTATGATCCGGGCTGGAACTGGGCCGGGACGATGCAGGACCTCGAGCTGTTCTATCGCCTCGGGCGGATGCTGGCCGAGACCGAGGCGTGGCCCAACTGGTACCCGCAGGACGAGTTCCGCCGCATCCGCGACCAAAGCTGCGCTCCGGCCGGGGGCTGCTGACGCGCTACTCGGGCTCGAACGCGAGGCCGAGCCGCAGCGCGTGATCTGCCAACCGTTTGTCGCGGGTCCATAGTTGGACGCCTTCGTGCCTCGCCGCGCTCGCGAGCAGGTGCGCGTCGACATAGCCGATCCCAGAGCCGGCCAGCCGTTGCCTTTCGGCGAAGTCGAGGAGCGCGCTCCATTCTGTCACCGAAGCCTGAGGAAGCGCTTCGAGCGTGCCGATCATGGCTCGCCGGTCGGCTGGATTGCCCATCGCGAGCTCGCCGGTGACGAATGGATGCTGGAGGACCCGATCGTTGGCGACCAGCGTCGTCAGCTCGGCGACGGCTTGGCGAAAATGATCGGCCCAAATCGAGGTATCGACGATGATCACTCGAACGGGCGCTCGCGCGGCGCCGGCCGGAAATCGGGCATCGTCCCGCCCATGGCGATAAGCCGCCTGGCTGCCTCGCGCCGGATGAAGCTGGTGACCGCTGCCTTTTCGAGCTCGTCCCTGTCGGTAATCCCGCTGATCTCGCCTGCCTTGCGCCAGAGCGCGTCGATTTCCGGGGCGTTCGCTTCGCTGCGCAGGCGGCGGTGCGAGCGCTCGAAACGGACAACCTTGCGGCGAAGATCGACCTCCCGGGTCTCCCAGCCGGCGGCCTGCCACGCCTCCTTCTGGCTGTGACCCGGACCGTGCTGGTTGGACCACCAAGCCCGATGCTCGTAAGCGCTCTTCGGAAGCGTGAAACCGAGCCTGTCCTCGATCTGGTCGAAGGTCGCGGTCCAGCTATCCTCGTTGCGCGAGGCCAGGAAGTGCGCCAAGGGCTCGTACTTTCCCACGATGTTCTCCTGGAGTGGCTCATGAGGTAATGGAACTATTTTGAGGTGACAAGAAACTATTTCATGCCCGCCGAGTGGGACCCGCAGGAGTGGCTGTGGATCGGCTTTCCGCACGATGGCTCGCTGTGGCTCGAGGACCTGGTGCCGGCGCAGGAGCAGATCGCCGCGTTCGCCAACGCGGTCGCCGAAAGCGGGCAGCAAGTGCGGCTGGTGGTGCGCGACGCGGCCAACGAGGCGCGCGCGCGCGAGCTGGTCAGCGGCGCGGTCGCCTGCGAGCGGCACGCCTATGGCGACATCTGGCTGCGCGATTCGGGGCCGTTGGTCGTGTTCGACGGGCACGGGCGCCGCATTGCCCGGCGGTTCGGCTTCAACGGCTGGGGCGGCAAGTACGAGATGGAAGGCGACCAGGAGGTCGGCGCGACGATGGCCGCGGCGGCTGGGCTGCCGGCCGACCGGATGGACTGGATCCTCGAGGGCGGGGCGATCGATACCGACGGCACCGGCCTCGTCGTCACCACCGAGCAGTGCCTGCTCAACCCCAACCGCAACCCGCACCTGGGCAAGGCCGACATCGAGGCGCGGCTGCGTGACCAGCTCGGGTTCGAGCGCGTGCTGTGGCTCGGCGACGGGCTGCTCGGCGACCATACCGACGGGCACGTCGACAACCTCGCGCGGTTCGTCGCCCCGGGAACGCTGGCGATCCCGCAGCCGAGCGGCCCCGACGATCCCAACGTGGCGGTCTATGCCGACGCGCGGGCGCGGGCGCTCGCTTTCGGGCTGACGGTGCGCGACGTGCCCTCGCCGGGGCGGCTCGACGAGGCCGGCATCGTCGATCCGGCGAGCTACATGAACTTCGCCATCGGCAACAAGGTGGTGGTCGTGCCGACTTACGGCTCGTACCGCGACGACGAGGCTGTGGCGGCGATCGGGGCGCTGTTCCCCGGGCGCGCGGCGGTGGGCATCCCGTCGCAGGCCGTGCTCACCGGCGGCGGCAGCTTCCATTGCTCGAGCCAGCACGCGCCGCGAGCCGCCGGTTAACGCTTTCTTTACCGTCGGGGCCGACAGTCCCGCCGATGAGCCAAGCGATCGCCCTCACCCGCCGGACGGCCCGCATCGAGCATGCGCGGCTGGCGATCGTGCTCGCTTGCGCCGCGGCGCTGATCCTCGCCGGCCAGGCGCTGCCGTTCTAGCGCTCGGCCGCCGGCTGAAGTCCACGCCGGGGCATGACATATCCGGCGGTTTCACCCACCGTGGCTTTCGCCCTTCGCCATCCGTAAACGAGCCGCATCGGCGGCTCCCGGCGTGGACTTCCTTCAGCGCAAGGCCACGGTCGTTCGGGGCTTTGCCTACCGTGCGAGCCGTTTTCCGGGCGCGCTCAGCGCAGATCGGGCGCGGTCGCCTCGGCGCGCAGCAGGTCGATCGCCGCGCCGAGCGGCATCACCTTCTGGTGCTCGGCGCCGAGCGTGCGCAGCGCGACGGTGCCTTCCTCGGCCTCGCGCTTGCCGACCACGAGCAGGTGCGGGACCTTGCCGACCGAGTGCTCGCGCACCTTGTAGTTGATCTTCTCGTTGCGCAGGTCGGCCTCGGCGCGGATGCCGGCCGCCTGCAGCTTGGCCGTCACCTCGCGCGCGTAGGCGTCGGCGTCCGAGACGATCGTCGCCACCACCGCCTGCACCGGCGCCAGCCACAGCGGCAGCTTGCCGGCGTAATGCTCGATCATGATGCCGATGAAGCGCTCGAACGTGCCGAGGATCGCCCGGTGCAGCATCACCGGGCGGTGCTTCTCGCCGTCCTCGCCGATGTAAGTGGCGTCGAGGCGCTCGGGCAGCACGGTGTCGGTCTGCAGCGTGCCGACCTGCCAGGTGCGGCCGATCGCGTCGGTCAGGTGGAACTCGAGCTTGGGCGCATAGAACGCGCCTTCGCCGGGCAGCTCCTCCCAGCCCCATTCGGCGGTGTTGCGCCCGGTCGCGGCGACCGCGTCGCGCAAGCTCTGCTCGGCCCAGTCCCACATCGCCTCGGAACCGAAGCGTTTCTCGGGGCGCAGCGCGAGCTTGATCGCGTACTCGGCGAAGCCGAGCTCCCTGTAGATGCTGTCGAGCAGGTCGCAAAAGCGCGCGACCTCGTCGACCAGCTGGTCCTCGCGGCAGAAGATGTGCGCGTCGTCCTGGGTGAACTGGCGCACCCGCAGCAGCCCGTGGAGCGCGCCGTGCGGCTCGTTGCGGTGGCAGCAGCCGAACTCGGCGAGGCGCAGCGGCAGGTCGCGGTACGACTTGATGCCCTGCTTGAACACCAGGATGTGCGCTGGGCAGTTCATCGGCTTGAGCGCCATCATGCCGCCCTCGCCGCTGATCACCGGGCCCTCGCCCTCGGCCTGCGGGACCTCGTCGGGGACGGCGAACATGTTCTCGGAATACTTGCCCCAGTGGCCGGACTTTTCCCACTGGTTGACGTCCATCAGCTGCGGCGTCTTCACTTCCTCGTAGCCGGCCGCGTCGAGCCGGCGGCGCATGTAGCGCTCGAGCTCGCGCCAGATCAGGTAGCCCTTGGGGTGCCAGAAGCACGACCCCTGCGCCTCGGGCTGGAAGTGGAACAGGTCCATCTCCTGGCCGAGCTTGCGGTGGTCGCGCTTGGCCGCTTCCTCGAGCCGGTGGAGGTGCGCGTCGAGCTGCTTCTTGCTCAGCCAGCCGGTGCCGTAGATGCGGCTCAGCATCGCGTTGTTCTGGTCGCCGCGCCAATAGGCCCCGGCGACGCGGGTCAGCTTGAACGCCTGCGGATCAAGCCGCCCGGTCGAAGGCAGGTGCGGGCCGCGGCACATGTCGAGCCAGGCATCCGGCGAATCCGCCGGGCCGGAGCGATAGACGGTCAGCTCCTCGTCCGCGGGCAGCGCCGCCGCCCATTCGGCCTTGAAGCGCTCGCCATGCTCGGCGAACCACGCGATCAGCCGGTCGCGGCTCCACACCTCGCGCGTCAGCGGCTTGTCGGCGGCGATGATCTCGCGCATCTTCGCCTCGATGACGGGCAGGTCCTCCTCGCCGAAAGGCCCGCGCGCGCCGGGCGCGAAGTCGTAGTAGAAGCCGTCCTCGGTCGCCGGGCCAAAGGTGATCTGCGTGTCGGGCCACAGCGCCTGGACCGCCTCGGCGAGCACGTGGGCGTAGTCGTGGCGGGCCAACTCGAGCGCCTCGACCTCGTCGCGGCTGGTCACCAGCGCCAGCGCGGCGTCGCCCTCGAACGGCCGGGCAAGGTCGCGCAGCTCGCCGTCGACGCGCGCGGCGAGCGCGGCCCTGGCGAGCCCCGGGCCGATCGCCGCGGCGACGTCGGCCGGCGACGAGCCCTCCGGCATCTCGCGCACCGATCCGTCGGGCAGGCTGATCTTGAGCAGTTCGGTCATGAGGCTTCGTCTGGTCCGTTGTCGCCCGCGCCCATGGCACAAGCGGCGGTGGACCGAAAGGTGGCGCGCGACGCACGGCGCCGCCGCCCCGTTGCCGCACTCCGATTCCGATTGCGGTTGCCGCTCGTTAGGGATATTTTCCTATAGGGCCGATCGCGAGATCGGCACGGGGGGAACACGCGATGACGAACAAGACGCTCCTGGCGGCTATGGCCGTGTCGAGCATGGCGCTCGCCCAGCCGGCTGCGGCAGCGACGCGCTCCGCCGACTCGCTACCCGCCAACGGCATCGCGGCGCCCACTTCGGCCGAGCGGGTCGGCGCGCTCACCGAAGACGGCGATGAGCTGAACCGGCGGGCCTCGCGCGCGCTGATCATCGCCCTGATCGCTCTCTTGCTCGGCGGGCTCATTGCGCTGATGATGGGCAGCAAGAGCCCCGGCTGAGGGCCACTTCCCGCTTGCGAAACGAGCTCGGGCCCGCGCAATGTGCGGGCCTTGTTCGTCGGACTAACCGCGAACGGGCGGGAAGGGGGCTGGTGTGGTGACGGCGCGCGAGGGCGAGCTACCGGCGCGGCACGCGGCCGTCGCGGCGGCCTTCCTCGCCTGCGCCATCATGCTCGGCGGCGGCGGCAGCCCCAATCCGGCGACCGAGCTGCTGCTGCAGCTGGTTTTCGCGATCGCGGCGCTGGCTTGGCTATGGCTGCCTCTGCCGGCGCCCGGCACATGGCCGCGCTCGCGCAGCGCGTGGCTCGTCTGCGCGCTCGTGCTGGCCGTTCCGCTGGCGCAACTGGTCCCGCTGCCGCCAGCCTTGTGGACGGGCCTCGGCGGGCAGCAGGACCGGGCCGCCGCGCTGGCGCTGATCGGACGCGCGGACGGCTGGCAGCCGCTCTCGCAGGCCCCGTCGCGGACGCTCGCGGCGCTGCTGGCGATGATCCCGGCGCTGTTCGCCTTCGTCGCCGCCGCGGCGCTCGATGCGAGGGGGCGGCAATGGGTCATGGGCGCGATAGCCGCGATGGCGCTGCTGACGGTGCTGCTCGGCGCGCTGCAGCTCTCGCTCGGCCCCGGCGCGCCTTATCTCTACGCCGAGAACCACCGCGGCGTGGTGACCGGCTTCCAGGCCAACCGCAACGCCGCCGCCGACGTGCTGCTGATTGGCATGGCCGCCGCCGCCGCATTCCTCGTCCCGTCGCTCGGCGCGAAGGGGTTCCCGGCGGTCTCCGGGCGCGTGATCGTCAGCGATCGCCGGGCCGCCGGGGTGGTGCTGACCGGCTGGGTCGCGGTGCTGCTCGTGGGCACCGTGCTGACCGCTTCGCGCACGGGCATCGCGCTCGTGCCGCTGGCGCTGCTCGGGGTGTGCGCGATCGTGCGGCCGGCGCTGCGCGATCTCGGCAGGCTGCGCTTGCTGCCGATCGCCGCCGCGGCCGCCGCGATGCTGCTGATCGGGCTCGGCATGGCGGTCGGCAACACCGCGCTGGGCGAAGTCGCCGACCGGTTCGCCTTCTCCGGCGATTTCCGGCGCGAGCTGTGGCGCGACGGCTGGTACGCGACCGAGCGGGCGTGGCCCTGGGGCATCGGCCTGGGCGGCGCCCAGTACGCGCTGATCGCCGCCGAGCGCCTCGAGATCCTCGACCCGGCGCTGCCCAACCGGGTGCACAACGATTATCTCGAGCTGGCGCTAGAGGCGGGCCTCGCGGGCCTGGCGGCGCTCGCGGCGGTCGCCGCCCTGCTGGTCCGGCTCGCGTGGCGGGCGTGGGGCGAGCGGCCGCAGGACCGGCACCTCATCGCCTGTGGAGCGACCGCGCTGCTGGTCGTGGCGCTGCATTCGCTCGTTGATTATCCGCTCCGTTCCATGGCATTGTCGTGCCTGGTCGGGGCGGGCGCGGGCATGCTGGTGCCCGCGGGACGGCGAATCGCCCCGCCAGGCGCGGCGGCCGGCGGCTCCCGCGCAACGATGGGGGAAGGGACTTGACGAGAGGGCTGTGCCGCATTTGCGCGGTGCTGGCGGGGGCGCTGGCGCTGGCCGGCTGCCAGCCGTCGCTGAAATCGGAGCTGCCGGCCGGCCCCGCCGCCTACGACACGATCGCGCCGGGCGAGCCCGAGCTGGCCGGCCCCTACCGGCTGGCGCCCGGCGACAAGGTCAGCGTCAATATCTTCCAGGAAGCGGAGTTGAGCCAGGCCGAGATCCAGCTCGACGAGGCGGGGACGATCTCGCTCCCGCTGATCGGCGAGCTGCAGGCGGCGGGCCTGTCGTCGGCCGAGCTCTCGCGCGAGATTGAGCGGGCCTACGGCGCCCGCTTTCTGCGCGATCCGCACGCCAACGTGGTGCTGCTGACGGCGCGGCCGCGCACGGTCTCGGTTGAAGGCCAGGTCAAGAACCCCGGGGTCTATCCGATCCAGCCCGGCCAGACCTTGCTCGGCGCGATGGCGCTGGCCGGCAGCCCGGCGCCCGACGCCAAGCTCGACGAGGTGCTGGTGTTCCGCACGGTCGGCGGGGAGCGCCTCGGCGGCCGGTTCGACCTGACCGAGGTCCGCGCCGGACGCATGCCCGATCCGCCGCTGGCGGCCGGCGACGTCGTGGTCGTCGGCTTCTCGGCGCTGCGCGGCGTCTATCGCGACATCCTGCAGGCGGCGCCGCTGTTCGGCGCGTTCGCCGCCCTCAGCCGCAACAACACCAACTAGCGCGAGCGAGACGGCCTTGGACGCGACCACCTCGACACCGGCCCTGGCCCACCCGCCGGGCGAGCGCGCGCCGGAAGGCGGCCTCGCCCCGCTGATCCGCTATGCGCTGGTGCTGGTCCGGCGGAACCTGCTGCTGATCGGCGCCATCGTCGCCTTGATGATCGCCGCGGCGGTGGTCCTGACGATGCTCGAGACGCCGCGCTATACCGCCACCTCGACGATCGAGATCAACGAGCAGACCGAAACCGTCCTCGGCGAAGAGCTGCAGAGCGATGCCGATTCGGTTTCCAGCTGGGACATCGACCTGTTCCTCAACACCCAGCTCGAGATCCTGCGCAGCCGGGACATCGCCGAGCGGGTCGTCCAGCGGCTCGGGCTTGCCTCGAGCGAGCGGTTCTTCGCCTCGATGGAGGCCCCGGCGGTGGCCGAACTGCCGTCCGACGCCGCGCGCCGCGAAGCGGCCGTCGGCATGGTGCGCGGCAACTTCGCCGTCACGCTGCCGCGCTCGACGCGCATTGCCGCGGTGTCGTTCACCAGCACCGATCCGCAGATCTCGGCGCAGATCGCCAACGCCTACGCGGCCGAATTCATCCAGGCGAGCCTGCAACGCAAGTTCGACCGCTCGGCGTATGCCCGCGGGTTCGTTGCCGAGCAGCTCGAGGAAGCCCGCGCGCGCCTCGAATCGTCGGAGCGCGAGCTCAACGCCTATGCTCGCCAGGCCGGCCTCATTCGCACGCGCGATCCGAGCAACGAGGACGCAAACAGCGCCGGCAGCATGACCGCGGCCAGCCTGATGCAGCTCAACGAGGCGGCCAATGCCGCGCAGGCGCAGCGGATTGAAGCCGAGGCGCGGTGGAATGCCGAGCGCGCGCAGCCGCTGTTCTCCTCGCAGACGGTGCTGTCGAGCCCGGCGGTGCAGAACCTGATGACGCGCCGCGCCGATCTGCAGGCGCGGCTGCAGACGGCGCGCGAGCGCTACCTCGCCGACCATCCGAGCGTGCGCGCGCTCGAAACCGAGCTCGAAGCGATCGAGGCCAGCCTGACCCGCGCGGCGAACGAGGCGCGCAACTCGGTGCAGGCGCAGTACCGCTCGGCCGCTGCCGCCGAGAGCCGCCTGCGCGGTCAGGTGAGCTCGCTGCAAGGCCGGACGCTGGCCGAGCAGGACCGCTCGGTGCGCTACAACACGCTGGCGCGCGAGGCCGACACCAACCGCTCGCTCTATGACGGGCTGCTGCAGCGCTATCGCGAGCTCAACGCGGCGTCCGGTATCACCGCCAGCAACATTGCGGTGGTCGACCAGGCGCTCGTCCCGGGGGCGCCCTCGTCGCCGAGCCTCAACCGCAACCTCGCGCTGGCGATCCTGCTCGGCTTGGCGCTGGCCGGATCGGTGGTGTTCCTGCGCGACCAGCTCGACGACCGGCTGCGCGTCCCGGAGGATGTCGAAACCAAGGTCGGGCTGCCGCTGCTCGGGGTCGTCCCGCGCTCGGAGAGCGACGACCCGACGAGCGAGCTGTCCGACCCCAAGTCGGTGCTCTCGGAAAGCTACAACGCGCTGCGCACCTCGCTGCTCTATTCGACCCGCGACGGCCTGCCGGGCCTGCTGCTGGTGACCAGCGCGCAGGCGGCCGAGGGCAAGACCACGACCAGCTACGCGGTGGCGCGCGGCTTCGCCCGCGTCGGCAAGCGCGTGCTGCTGATGGACGCCGACTTACGGCGCCCGTCGATCCACCGGATGATCGGGCTCAACAACCAGGTCGGGCTGTCGTCGCTGCTGGTCGGCGAGGCCGAGGTCGACGAGGCGATCTTCCCCTCGGAGCATGACGGCCTCCAGGTGCTGCCGGCGGGGCCGGTGCCGCCGAGCCCGGCCGAGCTGCTGTCGTCGCCGCGGATGGCCGCGGTGCTCGAGCAGCTCGACCGGATGTTCGACCTCGTGGTCATCGACAGCGCGCCGGTCCTCGGGCTCGCCGATTCGACCGAGCTGGCGGCGCTGGCCGACGGGGTCATGCTGGTGGTCGAGGCCGACCGCGGCCGCGGCGGCCAGCTCAAGAACGCGCTGCGCCGGCTGCGCGGGTCGAACCCTGTGCTGCTCGGCGTGGTGCTGACCAAGTTCAATCCCCGGCGCGCGGGCAACGCCTATTCGTACTACGGCTACGAATACTACCGCTACGACAGCCACGAGCCGGCGCCGGGCTGATGGCGCGCCGCCCGGCTGCGCCGGCCGGCCGGATCGCAGCGACGCTTTCGCTGCTGGCGTTCGTCGCGTTGGCCCTGGCCAGCGGGTTCGACCGGCTGGGCCTCCAGGCGCCCGGCCCCGGCCGGCTGGTTCCTCCCGCGCTGCGGGCGAACTCGGCACGCTCGGCCGCGACGCTGGCGCTCGTCCGGCAGCAGCGGGGAGCGGCGCTGGCCCATGCGCGCGCGGCGGTCGCGGCGGACCCGGTGCACCCGGCTTCGACCGCGCTGCTCGGCACCGCTCGCCTGGTCGATGGTGACCTCGCCGGGGCGGAAACCGCGTTCCGCGTCGCCGCCCGGTTCGGCTGGCGCGAGCCGGCGACCCAGCTTTACTGGTACGAGGCCGCGTTGCGCTCGGGCGACCTGCCGCGCGCGGCCGAGCGGCTCGACGCGGTGCTGCGCACCCGCCCGGGCTTTCCCGCCAGCGAGCAATTGCTGGCGCCGGTCGAAAGCAGCGCCGCAGGCCGCGCGGCGCTGATCGCCAGGCTGCGCCAGAGGCCCCTGTGGCTAACGGGTTACCTGCGGACGCATGGACAGAGCGACGCGATCTTCGCGCGCCGGGCGCTTGTGCTCGCGGAGTTGGCGCGCGCCGGTTCGCGGCTCGGATGCCTGCCGGTGGCGCCGTTCGTCGAAGACGCGCTCGAGCGAGGCGCGCGCCGGGAGGGGGAAAGGGCGTGGCTGGCGCACTGCCCGGGCGCCTCGCTGGATGGCGGCGTGGTCGACGGCGGCTTCGAACGGTTCGGGCGCGCCGGGCCCTCGCCGTTCGGCTGGCGGGCCGAGCTGTCCGGCGACGTCGGCATCCGCGCGTTCGAGAAGCGGCCGGGCGATCGGGCGTTGGCGATGCGCAACCGGTCCGCGGTCAGCCGGCGGGTCCTGCGCCAGGCGGTGTCGCTCGAGCCGGGCCTCTATCGCCTGACTGGCGACGTGGCGCGCGGGCGGGTGGCGGCCTCGCTCGGCTGCGGCGCGCTTCCGCCGTTGCCGACTCGCGTCGAAGGCGACATCGGCGCCGGCGGCCAGCTGCTGCGTGTCGCGCCGTGCCCGCGGCTTGAGCTCGGCTTGTGGTTGCGTCCGGGCGGCGAGGAGGTCGAGCTCGACTCGATCCGCCTCGCCAGGGTCGGCTAGCCGGCGGGCTCGGCGAACCGGCGCCGGCCGATCAGCTCGGCCGGGTTGCCGCGATAGATGGCCATCGCCGCGGCATCCTCGAACAGCGCGCCGCGCGCCGCCAGCACCGCGCCGTCGGCCATCGTCACGCCGGGGCCGACGAAGGCTTCGGCCGCCACCCAGCAGCTCGCGCCAAGCGTCACCGGGCGCAGCACCAGCGCGAAGCCGGGGTCGGAGGTGCTGTGCGTGCTGGCGCACAGGAACGCCCGCTGGCTGACGACGCAGCGGGGGCCGATCGTGATGCGGCCCTGGTTGTACAGCTCCGCCCCCGGGCCGACGACGGCGCCCTCGCCGAGCGCGAGGTTGCGCGGCAGCCAGATGCGCGCACTGCCGTAGACTTTAGTCCCGCGGCCCACGTTGGCGCCGAACGCCCGCAGCAGCAGCGCGCGCCAGCCGGCGAGCTGCGGCGGGGTGAATCGCGCGAGCAGGAGCCAGGCGGTGCGCCAGGCCAGCCGCTCGAGCTTGTTCGCCAGCGGGAACGCCGCGCCGCGGCCGAGCGGGCGGAAGCCGTCGGCCGGCCCGCTCACCGCGCGGTGCCCGCGACCAGCGTGCGGTAGGCCGCCGTCCATTGCCCCGCCACCTGCCTCGCCGAGAACGGCCCCCGCGCGAGCGCGAGCGCCGCATCCGCCATCGCCCGCCAGCCGGCCTCGTCGAGCGCCAGCGCGCGGCCGAGTGCGGCGGCGACCGAGCGCGGGTCCGCGCCGCATTCGAGCGCGGCTCCGGCGGCAAAGCCTTCCGGCAAGTGGCAGGCGGCGGTCATGATCGTCGGCGTGCCCGCCGCCCACGCTTCGAGGATGGTCATCGGCAGCCCCTCGCTATGCGACGGCAGGATGACGAATCGCGCCTCGTCGAGCAACCGCTGCCGCGCCTCGCCGTGCGCGGGGCCGACGAAACGGATCGACCGGGGCGCGCCGTGCAGCAGCGCCTCGAACGCGGCGACGTGCGCCGGATCGCCCCACCCGGCGATGACCAGCTCGGCCTCGGGCGGCAAGTCCGCCTGGCGCCAGCCGGCGACCAAAGAGGCGAGGTTCTTCTTGGGGTGGATCCGGCCGAGGTACAGCACGCTTGCCGGTCGCCCGGCGTGGACCCCGGCCGCCGCGTCGGGTCCGGCATTGGGTATCGTCAGGATGCGGCGGTCGCCGGCCTCGCGGCGGATATCGGCCGCCTCGGCTGCCGTCAGCGCGTGCAGCGCGTCGGCCCGGCGCCAGCTGGCGCGCTCGTAGACGAGGCGGGCGAGCGCCTTCTTCCAGCGCCCGCGCGCGGTGATCCACGGATCGAGCATGCCGTGCGGCGAGATCACGTAAGGCTTCCCCGTGCGCCGGGCCCACAGTGTCGCCGCGCGCGACGGGTACATCCAGATGCCATGGAGGTGCAGCAGGTCGGCATCGATGTGCAACAGCTGCTCGAGCAGGGCGCCGGCATAGCCGAAGAACGCCGGCCCCGCGACGCGAACGGTCCGCAGCGGGATCGCGCCGAGCAGGGCGCGGTCTTCCGCGGTGTGCCGGTCGTCGAGCGCCACCACTGTGACGCGCCCGCCCGCCCGGTGGATCAGCTCGGCATGGACCCGCACCGCCGAGGCGACGCCTCCGCCGAGGCGCGAGGCGGACGCCGTCAGCAAGGCGACGTGGACGCCGGCGAGCGGGCGGTCGGCCAAGCTCAGCGGCCCGCTTCGGCCCCGTCGCACCACACCGCGACCGCGCGGTAGGCGGCGGCCTGCTGCCGCACGCGCCGTTCGAAGGTGGCGGGCAGGCCGTGGCGCAGCCGCCTTGCGAGCCACGGCAGATAGCCCCCGTGGCCGCTGAAATCGCGCGCTTCGCCGGGCCGGGCCGAGCCGTGCGGCGATCGGCCGAGCAGCTTGCGGCCGAGGCCGCGCAGCAGCCGGCCATCGGCGGCGGCGGCCGACAGATCGGCCAGCATCTGGGCCTGGCGGCAGATCGCCAGGTCCTGCAGCATCAGGTCTTCGGCGGTGTCCGCCACGGCTGCGGGGACGCTCAGCGGACAGCGGCTTTCGCGCAGCAGGCCCGGCCGCAGCCAGCGGTCGAGCAACGTCAGCATCAGCGCCGCGTGACGCAGCCAGCCTTCGCGCCGGGCCTCGCCCAGCACCGCCGGCCAGTCGAGCGCCTCGCGCTCGAGCAGCATGTGCAGGTCGACCAGCGCCAGCGGACCGCTGTCGAGCCGGCCGCTGTCGGCCGCGTGGATCACCAGGTGCGCGAACATGTCGGGCGCGGCCGGGTAGAGCAGCGGATCGTCGCCGCCCATGCGGCGGGCGCGGGCGAACAGGTCGCGCGGCCGGGGGCGCTCGCCGGCCCAGCAGCGCATGTGCAGCTCGATCACGGTGCCGAGGGGGCTGGTCAGCTGGGGCAAGTGCTTGTCGCGCGCCACCGTCTCCTCGGGCGAACGCTCGAACGGGCGGGTCTGCGCGTATCCGGCGGCCTTGAGCAGCGCGAACGCCGCCAAGGCGCGGTCGGGGCCGACCAGCAGGTCGATGTCGTTCATCGGCCGCAAGGCGGCGGCGGGATAGGCATGCCAGGCGAGCCACGGTCCCTTGAGCGCGACCAGCGCAATGTCGGCTTCGCCCAGCAGCCGGGCGATCTCGAGCAGGTCGGCGCGCTGGCCGAGCGCGGCGAAGGCAGCCTCACGCTTGGCTTCGCCCCACAGGCCCAGCACGGGCGCGGGAATGCCGGCTGGCGCGCGCTCGCCCCACCGATGCGCCAGCCACGGGCGCAGCCGGTGCTGCCCGGCAAGCGCGTCGAGGTGCGACCAGTCGGCGTCCGTCAGGCCGGCGAGCTCGTCGGCGGAGGGCCGGGCGAAGGCGAGGGCCAGCAGCACTCGGGCGACGTCGGGCCGGGAGCGCGTCACCGCCGTGCCGCCGGGCCTAGTCGCTGTCGGGAACGCTGAAGGTCCCGGTGACGCGTCCGCCGCGCGAGCCGGTGGCGCCCGGCGCACCACCGCCGCCGTCGACGCTCGACAGCCCGGTGTTGAGATCGATCACCAGCCGCCCGCCGTTGAGCGTGTCGCCGCCGCGGCGCAGCGCCACCCCGCCCGACAGGATGATCACCCGGCGGTTGAAGTCGTACACCGCGGCCGAGCCGCGCGCCGCCTCGTTGCCGCGGGTCACGCTGACCCCGCCGGTCGCGTCGATGCGCTGGATGCGCAAGCTGCCGGCGTCGCTGTAGGCCACCGTCGTGCGCGCCGCGGTCAGCCGCAAGTCGCCCTGGGTGATGACCACGTCGCCCGACAGCACCACCCGGTTCTGCCGGTCCTGCAGCTCGATGCGGTCGGCGGCGTAGTTGACCGGCTGGTTCGAGTTGAACCCCGCGATCGCCTGCGCCCCGGCGAGCGACGAGAAGCCGAGCGCGGCGAGCGCGGCGGCGACGAACGCGGCGGCGAACGAGCGGGCGGCGATGCGGCCAAGCGAGGAGCGACGGGCGGTCATCGGCGCGGACCTTATCCTTCCGGCAAATCGGTGCATAGCCATGCTCACGGCATCCTCAGCCGGCCGGGGACCATATTCAGCCGGGCATTGCCGGCGAGCGTCAGCGTGCGCGCGTCGAGGTCGGCGCGGATGGTGTCGGCGGAGAAAGTGCCGGCCGGCACCGCACCCTCGACGCGGCCGGCGCCGACGAGGCTGCGGCCGGGCAGGTCGATCGCCACGTTGCGTGCCGTCATCCGGTAGCCGTCGGCAGCGACGAAGCTGACCACGCCGTCGACCATCACCCGCTGGTCGTCGATGGCGTAGCGGCCGGCGGGGGCATTGAGCACCGCCGGCCCTTCGCTGAGCAGCATCCGCGCGGTCAGGTCTTGCATCCGCACGACTGGGACACTGGCGCTGGCCTGGACCGCTTCGCCGGCGGACAGCGAGAACGGCCGCCCGCGCTTGTCCTCGCCGCGGTACATCGCGTTGTCGACGCGCAGGCGGTCCTCGGCGGTGGCGACCTTGTTGCGGTCGAGCAGGAAGCTGACCTCGCCGCGCGGGCTGAGCGGCGCAATCAGCATGGTCGCGGCGACCGCGCCGACCAGCGCCGGCAGCACCACCGCGAGCAGCCGGACCGCGCGGTCGAGCGGGCTGCCCGGCGCGGCGAAGGCCCGGCGGCGATCGCGGATCTGGTCGGCCTGCTGGCTCATCGCCTTGCTCGTGCGCCCGTCAGTCGTGGGTGAAGATGTCGCGGTCGGCCCAGCCGGCGATGTCGAGCCGCGCGCGGGTCGGCAGGAAGTCGAAGCACGCCTGGGCGATCGCGGTGCGCCCTTCGCGCGCCAGCCGCTGCTCGAACACTGCGGCGAGGCGGTGGAGGTAGCGCACGTCGGAGGCGGCGTATTCGCGCTGCGCGTCGTTGAGCTCGGGCGCGCCCCAGTCGCTCGACTGCTGCTGCTTGGAGATGTCCTCGCCGAGCAGCTCGCCGACCAGTTGCTTGAGGCCGTGGCGGTCGGTGTAGGTTCGCGTCAGCTTGCTGGCGATCTTGGTGCAGAACACCGGCGCGGCGACGACGCCGAGATAATACTCGAGCGCGGCGAGGTCGAAGCGGGCGAAGTGGTACAGCTTGACCCGCGCCGGATCGGCCAGCACCGCCGTGAGGTTGGGCGCGTCGTAGCGGCTGCCGACGGCGAAGCGGACGAGGTGCTCGTCACCCTGGCCGTCGGCGATCTGCACCACGCACAAGCGGTCGCGCGGCGTGACGAGGCCCATCGTCTCGGTATCGACGGCGACCGGCCCGGGGGCGAGCATGCCGGCGGGCAAGTCTTCTTCGTGGAAATGCACTGCCATTGCCCCGAGCCTTAGGGCCATTGGGGATAGAGGGAAAGAGGCGGTGGCGAGGCTCGGCGGCCGGGCATAGGACGTGGGGGATGAGCGAAGCCGTCCCCGCAAGCTGGCGCGCGGCGCTGGAGCCGGCGCTGCATAGCCCCGAGGCGCGACGCCTGGGCGGGTGGCTGACGCGCGAGGAGGCCGCGGGCAAGGCGGTCTATCCGCCGCGCGGCCAGCGGCTGCGCGCGCTCGAGCTGACCCCGCTCGACCAGGTCAAAGTGGTGATCCTCGGGCAGGACCCGTACCACGGGGCGGGCCAGGCGCACGGTCTGTGCTTCTCGGTGCCGGAGGGGATCGCGACCCCGCCGTCGCTGGTCAACATCTACAAGGAGCTCGAAAGCGACCTCGGCATCCCGCGCCGGGCGCACGGCAACCTCGAGCACTGGGCGCGGCAGGGCGTGCTGCTGCTCAACACCTGCCTGACGGTCGAAGCGGGGCGCGCGGGGAGCCATGCCGGCAAGGGCTGGGAAGCGATCACCGACGCGGCCGTGGCGGCGGTGGCGCAGCGCGAGCCGCCGAGCGTGTTCATCCTGTGGGGCAACCATGCGCGCGCCAAGGCGGCGAAAGTGCCCGAGCTCGGCCCGGGCACCCGGCACCTGGTGCTGGCCTCGCCGCACCCGAGCCCGCTCTCGGCGCATGCGGGGTTCTTCGGCTCGAAGCCGTTCAGCCGGGCGAACGCCTTCCTCGAGGCGCACGGACGCGGCGCGATCGCCTGGTAATGGCGCTCCCGCAGGGGCGCGGGCGATTGGTTGACCGGATCAACCGTTGCAAAGCCAATGGATGAGTGCGAGCCCCCGCAGATGGCCAAGGCACTCGACTGGGGCATGCTCGAAGGATCGGTCGGCCCGCGGGTGCGGCTGCTGCGCAACGCGCTGGCGGCGCGCTCGATCGCCGCATCCGCGCCGCACGGGCTGCCGACCGGCTCGCTGACGGTCCTGGCGCTGCTCGCCGCCAACCCGGGCAGCTCGCAGACCGCGCTGGCGGGCCGCGCCGGGCTCAACAAGTCGGCGCTCGTCGGCATCGTCGACTGTCTCGAGCAGCGCGACCTCGTCAAGCGCGGCCGGGTCGAGAACGACCGGCGGCGCTACGCCGTCTCGCTGACCCCGGCGGGCGAGCGGACGATGCGGGCGCTGTTCGCCGCGGTCGACCGGGAGGAGCGCGACATCCGCGACGCGCTCGGCCAGCGCGACATGATCGCGCTGCTGGGTCTGCTCGACCGGGCGATCGCGGCGCTGGACAACTAAGTCCCTCCCCGCGCCGGGGAGGATCTACCGCGGCAGCTCGCTCACTCCCATCAGCGCCTCGTCGACCGCGCGCGCCGCCTGGCGGCCTTCGCGGATCGCCCAGACGATCAGCGACTGGCCGCGGCGCATGTCGCCGCAGGCGAAGATCGCCGGGTCGCTGGTGCGGTAGCCCAGCGTGTCGGCGGCGACGTTGCCGCGCGCGTCGAGGGTGACGCCGGCCTGGTCGATCATCCCGCTCTTCTTCGGGCCGACGAAGCCCATCGCCAGTAGGATCAGGTCCGCCGGCAGCACGAACTCGCTGCCGGGGATTTCCTGCATCCGCCCGTCGACCCATTCGATGCGCACGCACTTGAGGCCGGTGACCTGGCCGTTCTCGCCGGTGACCTCGCGGGTCAGCACGGCCCAGTCGCGCTCGACGCCTTCCTCGTGGCTCGACGAGGTGCGCAGCTTCATCGGCCAGTCGGGCCAGGTCAGCGCCTTGTCCTCCTTCTCGGGCGGCCGGGGCATGATCTCGATCTGGGTCACGCTGCGGGCGCCCTGGCGGTTCGAGGTGCCGACGCAGTCCGAGCCGGTGTCGCCGCCGCCGATGACGATGACGTCCTTGCCGGTCGCGGTCAGCGTGCCGCGCGGCGCGGCGCGGGTCTCGTCGTCGCCGGCGACGCGCTTGTTCTGCTGGGTGAGGAACTCCATCGCCAGCCGCACCCCGGGCAGCTCGGCGCCGGGGATCTGCAGCGGGCGCGGATCCTCGGCCCCGCCGGCGAGCACGATCGCGTCGAAGTTCTCCTTGAGCGACTTGATCGAGACGTCGACGCCGACCTCGGTGCTGGTGCGGAAGATGACCCCTTCGGCCTCCATCTGCACCGCGCGGCGGTTGATCAGATGCTTCTCCATCTTGAAGTCGGGGATGCCGTAGCGCAGCAGCCCGCCGACCCGGTCGGCCTTCTCGAACACCGTCACCGTATGGCCGGCGCGCGCGAGCTGTTGCGCGCAGGCGAGCCCCGCCGGACCCGATCCGACGACGGCGACGGTCTTGCCGGTCTTGCGCTCGGGCGGCTGGGGCGCGATCCACCCTTCCTTCCACCCGCGGTCGGCGATCGCGCATTCGATCGACTTGATGGTCACCGGCTGGTCGATGATGTTGAGCGTGCACGCCGCTTCGCACGGCGCCGGGCACACGCGGCCGGTGAACTCGGGGAAGTTGTTGGTCGAGTGCAGGTTGTCGACCGCCTCGCGCCAGTCGCTCTCGTAGACGAGGTGGTTCCAGTCCGGGATCATGTTGTTCACCGGGCAGCCGTTGTGGCAGTAAGGGATGCCGCAGTTCATGCACCGCGCGGCCTGGTTCTTCAGGCCTTCCTCGGTGTGCGGGACGGTGAACTCGCGATAGTGGCGCACGCGTTCGGCGGGGTCCGCGTAGCCGCGGTCCTGGCGCTCGATCTCGAGGAAGCCGGTGTCCTTGCCCATTTCCTGATTCCTACTCGGCCGCGACCGTAGCGGCTTCCTCGCGCTCGGCCTCGAGCTGCTTCAGCGCCAGCGCGTAGTCGCGCGGCATGACCTTGACGAACTTGGCCAACGCCGCGTCCCAGTCGTCGAGCAGCGCAGCGGCGCGCGCCGAACCGGTGTACAGCTTGTGGCGCGAGACGAGCACGCGCAGCCGCTCGCCGTCGTGGCGCAGCATGTCGCCCATGCCCATGTCGTCGACGCTGCGGCCGCGCTGCTGCGGGCGGCCGGTCCCGTCCTCCTCGTCGCGCTCGGGCGAGATGGCCACCAGGTCCACTTGCGCCAGGTTGCAGCGATCGCGGAAGCTGCCGTCCTCGTCGTAGACGTACGCGACGCCGCCCGACATGCCGGCAGCGAAGTTGCGCCCGGTGCGGCCGAGCACGGCGACGACGCCGCCGGTCATGTATTCGCAGCCGTGGTCGCCGGTGCCCTCGACGACCGCTACGGCGCCCGAGTTCCTGACCGCGAAACGCTCGCCGGCGACGCCGTTGAAGTACGCCTCGCCGGCGATCGCGCCGTAGAGCACGGTGTTGCCGACGATGATGTTGTCGGTCGGCTCGCGGGTGACGTGGGCCGGCTGGCGGACGATCACGCGCCCGCCCGACAGGCCCTTGCCGACGTAGTCGTTGGCGTCGCCGACGAGGTCGAGCGTGACGCCGTGGACCAGCCATGCGCCGAAGCTCTGACCGGCGACGCCCTTGAACGAGACCCGCAGCTGGTCGGGCTTGAGCCCGGCATGGCCGTGGCGGCGGGCGATCTCGCCCGACAGCATCGCCCCGACGGTGCGGTTGACGTTGCGGATCGCCCGCTCGAGCACGATCGTCTCGCCGTTCTCGACCGCCGGGCGCGCGGCCTCGATCAGCTCGTTGTCGAGCGCCGCGCCGAGGCCGTGGTCCTGCAGGGCCGTCTGGTGCAGCGGCGCGCCCTCGGCCAGCGCGACGCGGTGCAGCAGCCGCGAGAGGTCGACTCCGTCGGCCTTCCAGTGATCGACCGCCTTCTTCAGGTCGATCCGGTCGACCCGGCCGATCATCTCCTCGACGGTGCGGAAGCCCATCTCGGCCATGATCCGGCGCAGCTCTTCGGCGACGAAGAAGAAGTAGTTGATGACGTGCTCGGGCTGGCCGGTGAAGCGCGCGCGCAGCACGGGGTTCTGCGTCGCCACGCCGACCGGGCAAGTGTTGAGGTGACACTTGCGCATCATGATGCACCCGGCGGCGATCAGCGGCGCGGTGGCGAAGCCGAACTCGTCGGCGCCGAGCAGCGCGCCGATGGCGACGTCGCGCCCGGTGCGGATGCCGCCGTCGACCTGGACCGCGATGCGGCTCCTGAGGTCGTTCAAGAGCAGCGTCTGCTGGGTCTCGGCGAGGCCGATCTCCCACGGGCTGCCCGCGTGGGTCAGGCTGGTCAGGGGGCTCGCGCCGGTGCCGCCTTCGTAGCCCGAGATCGTCACGTGGTCGGCGCGCGCCTTGGAGACGCCCGCGGCGACGGTGCCGACGCCGACTTCGGAAACGAGCTTGACCGAGATGCGCGCGACCGGATTGACGTTCTTCAGGTCGTGGATCAGCTGCGCTAGATCCTCGATCGAGTATATGTCGTGGTGCGGCGGCGGGCTGATCAGGCCCACGCCCGGCGTCGAATGGCGCACCTTGCCGATCGTCTTGTCGACCTTGTGGCCGGGCAGCTGGCCGCCTTCGCCGGGCTTCGCGCCTTGCGCCATCTTGATCTGGATGTCGTCGGAGTTGACCAGGTACTCGGTGGTCACGCCGAAGCGGCCCGATGCGACCTGCTTGATCCGCGAGCGCATGGAGTCGCCGTTCGGCAGCGGCTGGAAGCGGTCGGCTTCCTCGCCGCCTTCGCCGGTGTTCGACCGGCCGCCGATGCGGTTCATCGCGATCGCCAGCGTGGTGTGCGCCTCGCGGCTGATCGAGCCGAAACTCATCGCCCCGGTGGCGAAGCGCTTGACGATCTCCTCGGCCGGCTCGACCTCGTCGAGCGTGAGCGGCTGGTCGGCTTTCTTCAGCTCCATCAGCCCGCGGATCGTCAGCAGCCGCTCGGACTCCTCGTTGATCGACCTCGCGAACTCCTCGTAATTGGCCCACGAGTTGCCGCGCACCGCGTGCTGCAGGTTGGCGACCGAGGTCGGAGTCCAGGCGTGGTCCTCGCCGCGCAGGCGGTACTGGTAGATGCCGCCGACATCGAGCATCGACTTGTAGACCGGGTTGTCGCCGTAGGCGGCGGCGTGGCGGCGCACCGCCTCCTCGGCCACTTCCTTCAGGCCGATGCCCTCGATCGTCGTCGCGGTGCCGGTGAAGTACTTGCCGACGAACGCCGATGCGAGCCCGACGGCGTCGAAGATCTGCGCGCCGCAATAGGACTGGTAGGTCGAGATGCCCATCTTGGACATGACCTTCATGATGCCCTTGCCGACCGCCTTGATGTAGTTCTTGCGCACGGCCTGCGGCTCGAGGTCGGGGACCTTCTCGGCGCGGATCGCCTCGAGCGTCTCGAACGCGAGATAGGGATTGATCGCTTCGGCGCCGTAGCCCGCGAGCACGCAGAAGTGGTGCACCTCGCGCGCCTCGCCGGTTTCGACCACGAGCCCGGTCTGCATCCGCAGGCCCTGGCGGACGAGGTGGTGGTGGACGGCCGCGGTGGCCAGCAGGGCCGGCATCGGTATCCGGTCGGGCCCTTGCGCGCGGTCGCTGAGGATGAGGATGTTGCGGTCCTGCAGCACCGCCTCGGTGGCGGCCCAGCACATCTCCTTGATCGCCAGCTCGAGCCCGTCGGCGCCGGTGGCGGCGTCCCAGGTGATGTCGATCGTCTCGGTGCGGAACGCGCCGTCGAGGCTCGCCTCGACCGAGCGGATCTTCTCGAGATCGCGGTTGGTCAGGATCGGCTGGTCGACCTCGAGCCGCTTGTGCGTGCCGGCGTCGTGGCCGAGCAGGTTCGGGCGCGGGCCGATCATCGAGGTCAGGCTCATCACCAGCTCCTCGCGGATCGGGTCGATCGGCGGGTTGGTGACCTGGGCGAAGTTCTGCTTGAAGTAATCGTAGAGCAGCCGCGGCCGGCGGCTGAGCACCGCGATCGGGGTGTCGGTGCCCATCGAGCCGATCGGGTCGTCGGCCAGCACCGCCATCGGCTCGAGGAACTTGGTCAGGTCCTCCTGGGTGTAGCCGAACGCCTGCTGGCGCCGGAGAAGCTTTTCGGCGCGCAGGCTGGTCGTATCCTCGCGCACCGCCGCGCGGTCGCTCTCGATCGCCTCGAGCTCCTTGAGGTTGTATTGCGCCTTGTCGAGCCACTTGGCGTAGGGCTCGGCATTGGCGAGCTCGGCCTTGAGCTCCTCGTCTTCGACGATGCGGCCCTGCTCGAGGTCGATCAGCAGCATCTTGCCCGGCTGCAGGCGCCACTTGCGGACGATGTCCTCCTCGCGGAACGGCAGCACGCCCGATTCCGAGGCGAGGCAGACGAGGTCGTCGCGGGTGACGCAGAAGCGCGCGGGCCTGAGGCCGTTGCGGTCGAGGGTGGCGGCGATCTGGCGGCCGTCGGTGAAGGCGACCGCGGCCGGGCCGTCCCACGGCTCCATCAGCGCGGCGTGGTATTCGTAGAACGCGCGGCGGGCCGGATCCATCAGGGGGTTGCCGGCCCACGCTTCCGGGATGAGCATCATCATCGCGTGGGTCAGCGAGTAGCCGCCGAGCAGCAGCAGCTCGAGCGCGTTGTCGAGGCACGCGGTGTCCGACTGGCCGTGCGGGATGATCGGCCACAGCTTGTCGAGGTCGGCGCCGAGCAGCGGCGATTCCATCGTCCGGCGGCGGGCGTTCATCCAGTTGACGTTGCCGCGCACGGTGTTGATCTCGCCGTTGTGCGCCATGAAGCGATAGGGGTGCGCCAGCTTCCAGCTGGGAAAGGTGTTGGTGCTGAAACGCTGGTGGACGAGCCCGAGCGCGCTGGTGCAGTCGGGATCGCGCAAGTCGTCGTAGAAGCTGCCGACCTGGTTCGCCAGCAGCAGGCCCTTATAGACCACCGTGCGGCTCGAGAAGCTCGGCAGGTAGAGCTGGGTGATCTCCGGCATCGCGTGCTTCTCGGCGAGCTCGGCGAGCGGGTTCTGGGTCTGCTTGCGGATGACGATCAGCTTGCGCTCGAACGCGTCCTGGTCGGCGCAGTTGTCGCCGCGGCCGACAAAGCACTGGCGAATCATCGGCATCGAGGCGAGCACCGCCTTGCCGAGCCCGTCGCACGTCGTCGGCACGTCGCGCCAGCCGATCAGCCGCTGGCCTTCCTTGGCGACGAACTTCTCGAACTGCCCGGCGATGAACTCGCGCGCCTCGGCGTGCTGCGGCAGGAAGCACATCGCCACCGCGTATTCGCCCGGCGGCGGCAGGGTCAGGCCCTCGCCTTGCGCCCACTTGCGATAGAGGGGGTCGGGAATCTGCATGAGGATGCCCGCGCCGTCGCCGAGCAGCGGGTCGGCGCCGACCGCGCCGCGGTGGTCGAGGTTGGCGAGGATTTCCAGCGCCTGGCCGACGATCGCGTGCGATTTCTCGCCCTTGATGTGGGCGACGAAGCCCACCCCGCACGAGTCATGCTCGTTGCGCGGGTCGTACAGGCCCTGGGGAGCGGGGTAGTCGGTCAACACTCGCAATCCTGTTTCCGGTCGGGGCGAAGCGAGCCCAGGCACCGGAGCGACCCGGCAACCAAGCGCGAATCACCCGGCACTGGGTGCCTCAATTTGTCGCGAGGCTTCCCCATGGCGACAGGAAACAGATTTGGCAAGGTTCGCCGCGCAGCGCCACAAAATTGCGCATTCGGCAGTGATAGAGCAATTTTACGTCAGGCGGCTCCGCTCATCCGCTGAAGCGTCGCCAAGGCGGCGCGCAGCGCGGCGTCGGTGTCGGCGGTGGGCCGCGCCGCGGCCAGCGTCGGCGAATTGCCGGGTGGGTCGAACAGCCGGTAGCCCGCGGCCGGCGCCGGCATCGTCCGAGCGGAGACGGGTGCGACGAACGCCGGCGCGGCAGCGTCGCTGCCCGGGAACACCACAGTCGGTTCGACCGCGTCGGCCTCGGCCTCGGGCTCGTCGATGCGGACGAACTCGGTCCTGGCGGCGGCGAACGGATTGCCCATCGCCAGCAACGAGCTGTAGCCGGCGTCGCCGTGGCTAGCCTCGTCCTCGGGCTCGGCATCGGCCGCGTCGGCTTGCGGCTCGGCCGCGACCGGCGCGAGCGCAACCGGGCGCCGCAGCGGGAGCGAGAAGTCCGCCAACGAATCGTCGTGATCGTCGTCGTCCTCCACCACCGCCAGCGGCCGCAGCAGCGGCGGGCCAGGCGAAGCCCTCTCGGCGTGCTCCGATGCGGGCGGCTCGGCCGGCGCGACGGGGGAGGCCGGCGGCGTCTCCGATCGGCCGAAGTACTGCGCCATCGCCTGCGCCGCTTCCTCCGCCGGAGCCGCTTCGAACTCCTGCGGCACGGCCGGCGCCGGCGCATCGGCTACGGCGGGGCGCTCGGCGAGCCAGGCGCGGCGGCGCTCGAGCGAGCTGCCGAGGCGCTGAACCAGCTGGACGAGGCCGAGCGCGTCGGGTTCGGCGTTGGCCCAGTCGGCGCGTCCCTCGGCCGGCTCGGTGACGGCTTCGGGCGCCGGTACCGGCTCCGCCGTGGACTCGGCCTCGTCGTCGTCCTCCTCGTCAGCGGCGATATCGAGCGGTTGCCACGGCGGTGCGCCGAGATGATGGTCGAGCCTCCGGGACAGCGACGGCGCGGTGAACGGCAGCGGCTCCGGCCCGGCGTCCTCAATTTCGTCCGGTTCGGGGGCCGCGTCGTCCGCCATCGGCTCGTCGTCGGCGATTTCGGGCAGCCGCCGGAATTCCTGCCTCTCGATCATCGGGTCGTCCTCGGTAAGGGTGTCGGCGGCATCCGCTTCGGGTAGCGCGGAAGCCTCGCTCGCGGCCGGCTCGTCGACCGTCTCGTGCAGCTCCAGCGGCTCGTCGTCGGCCATATACGGAGTGAGCCGCGATGCCGGGGCCGAATCGGCGTCGGCAGGGACCTCGCCGGGCAGCGGCGCGGTGTAGAGGAAGTCGCTCGGGCGGTCGTCCTCGGTGATTGCCAGCGCGCGGCGGCGCGTGACCGGCAGGCCGCGGCCGTTGACCACGCCTTCGCCGCCGAGCTCGTCATGGACGCTGATCGGGCGACGGACACCGCCGGTGGCGCTGGAAAAGCGCGGCGCGGGCTCGTCGGCCTGGGCGCGGGCGACTCGGCGGGCGATGGCCAGCCCGGTCAACGCGCCCATCACCGCGGCGGCGAGCGCGATCAGGCCACGCGCGGTAAACCCGAGCGGCGGGCCGGCCGCCGGTATCAGCGACGAGACCCCGGTGGCGACCAGCGCGCGTTCGAGCAGGACGCCGGGCAGCACCAGGCTGCCGAGCCCGAGCAGCGCGGCGAACCACAGCGCCACGATGGCCGGGAACGCGGGATGCGCGCTGACCGGCTGCCTGGCGGCCTGCCGCGCACCGGTGCTGTCGAAAGCTATCGTCGCCACTGTGCCTCTGCTCACGCCTGCCGTTACGCCGCGGCCGGAAGCCCGCGGCTGGTGCCACCGTCTAGCAGCGCTTGGTAAACGGCCCGATAACGACGCGCGTTGGCGGCCCAGTCGTGCCGTTTCGAGACATGCTCGCGGGCGGCGGCGCGCATCGCCGGCCAGCCGTCGCGGGCGGCCAGCAGCGCCGCGAGCGCGCGGGCGCAATCGGCGGCGTCGCCGGGCGCGAACAGCGTGCCAGTGACGCCGTCGGTGATTAACTCGCGGTGCCCGCCGACCGCCGAGGCGGCGACCAGCTTGCCTTGCGCCATCGCCTCGATCGGCTTGAGCGGGGTGACCAGCTCGGTCAGGCGGCCGGCCTTGCGCGGGTAGGCCATGACGTCGCACAGCGAATAGTAGCGCTCGACCTCGCCGTGCGGCACGCGCCCCACCAGGCGGATCGCGTGCGCCGCGCTCGAGGCTTCGGCGCGGCGGCGGACATCGTCGGCCATCGGCCCGCCGCCGACCAGCAGCAACCGCGCCTCGGGCTGCGCGGCCAGCAGCAGCGGCATCGCCGCGATCAGCGCGTCGAGCCCCTCGTAGTCGTAGAAGCTGCCGATGAAGCCGATCACCGGCCCATCCCCGAGATCGAGCGCCGCGGCCAGCGCGCGGTCGCGCGGCAGCGGCCGGCCGAACAGCGTCAGGTCGACGCCGTTGGGCATCACGCCGATCTTGTCGGGCGCGAAGCCCCGGGCGAGGAGGTCGTCGCGCAAGCCCTGGCAGATCGTCACCACCGTATCGGCGCCGGCCACGACGCGGTTCTCGAGCCGGCGGGTCAGGCGGTATCGCAGCGAGTTCTCGCGCCCGGTGCCGTTGCCGACCGCGGCGTCCTCCCAGAAGGCGCGGATCTCGTAGACCACCGGCACGCCGTGGCGGCGCGCGGCGCGCAGCGCGGCGAGGCCGCACAGCGCCGGGGAATGGGCGTGGAGCACGTCGGGCCGCCAGTCCTCGACCAGCTCCGACACCGACTCGGCGAGCAGCGCCATCTCGCGCCATTCGCGGATCGCCGGTGGCCCGGCGACCGATCCGGCGGTGCGGTCGAAGGTCAGCCCGTCGATGGTCTCGATGGCCGGCCCCTCGGCGCGGTGCCGGAGGCCGGTGATCCCGCGCACCGCGAGCCCGTCGGCCAGCTGCGCCTTCATGATCGCGCGCGTGCGGAAGGCGTAGCCGCTGTGCAGCGGCAGCGAATGATCGAGGACGTGGAGCACGCGCATCGCCGAATTGCCTGCCACGACAAACTTAACGGCGCGTCAACCGCGCCCGAGCTAGAGCCTCGCATCCGCGCGGCAGGACACCGGCTTGATCGACTATTTCACCCTTGCGCTGACCCACGGGCTGATCGCCGCCGCGCTGTGGCGGCTGCTGTTCCGGCCCGACCTCGACGCCGACGAGGCCGCCGTGTCGGCGCCGCCGGCGCGGCCGTGGGCGAGGGACGGGACGGGCGAGGCCGGCGAGGAGCCGCGCGATGCTTGACGTCGCGCTGATCGGCTTCATCGGCCTTCTGCTGGCGCTCGGCCTCAAACGCCCGTTCTTCTGGGTGTTGGCCTACATCTACATCGACGTGGTCTCGCCGCAGAAGATCGGCTGGGGGCCGATCCAGTCGCTGCCGGTGTCGCTGATCGCGTTCGCCGCCGCGTTCGCCGGCTACCTGTTCCTCGACAGCAAGCGCGGCAGCCGCTTCTCGCTGCGCCAGGCGCTGATCCTGGCGCTGTTCGCCTATTGCGGCGTGACCACGCTCGGCGCGGCGTTCCCCGAGGCCGCGTGGACCAAATGGAACTGGGTGTGGAAGGCGCTGGTGTTCGCCGCGTTCCTGCCGCTGACGCTGCGCACGCGGCTGAGGATCGAAGCCGCGGCGCTGATCATGGTGCTGTCGATCGGCACCATCATCATCAACGGCGGCATCAAGACCGTGCTCGGCGGCGGTGGTTACGGCACGCTGGCGCTGCTGGTGCGCGAGGATTCGGGGCTGTACGAAGGCTCGATCCTGTCGACCGCGGCCATCGCCACGATCCCGCTGGTGCTGTGGCTGGCCCGGCACGGGACGATCTTCAAGCCCGACTGGCGGGTCAGCACCTTTGCCGGCGGACTGATCTTCGCCGCGTTGCTGATCCCGGTCGGCACCGCGGCGCGCACCGGCCTCGTCGCCATCGCCGTGCTCGGCTCGCTGCTGCTGCGCTCGGTCCGCTATCGCTTCGTCTATGCCGGGCTCGCCGGGCTGGCGCTGCTCGCGGCGATCCCGTTCCTGCCGCAGAGCTACGTCCAGCGGATGAGCACGATCACCCAGTACCAGGGCGACGAAAGCGCCTCGACCCGCGTCGAGGTGTGGAAATGGACCCTCGACTACGTGCGCGCCAACCCGTGGGGGGGCGGCTTCGACGCCTATCTCGGCAACAGCTTCACCTACCAGACCAGCAAGACCACCGGCGATCCGAACAACCAGTCGATCGAGCACCGCGAGGTGACCGACAAGGCCCGCGCCTATCACTCGTCGTACTTCGAGATGCTCGGCGAGCAGGGCTGGCCCGGGCTGTTCCTGTGGCTCTGGCTGCAAGGCCTCGGGGTGTGGCAGATGGAGCGCATCCGCTGGCGCTTCGCCAAACGCGAGGACGGCAAGGCCAGCTGGCAATGGGGCCTGGCGACAGCGCTGCAGCAGGCGCAGCTGGTCTATCTCGTCGGCGCGGCGTTCGTCGGCATCGCCTACCAGCCGTTCATCTTCATGCTGGTCGGGCTGCAGTGCGCGCTGTGGAGCTACGTCAAGCGGACCGAGGCGGTGCCGCGCAGGGCGACGTTCAAGCGTTACGAGGCGAAAGCGGCGCTCCCCCAGGCCGGCTGATCAGCCGCGCGCGTTCGCGCCGATCCACTGCTCGACGACCGGGGCGATGCGCGTCCGCCACTTGCTGCCGTTGAAGATGCCGTAGTGGCCGACGTCCCTGGCGAGGTGGTACTTCTTGCGGCCGGCGGGCAAGCGCGCGGCGAGGCCGAGCGCGGCGCGGGTCTGGCCGATCCCGGAGATGTCGTCGCGCTCGCCCTCGATGGCGAGGATCGCGGTGTCGCGGATCGCCCCCGGGTCGATCGGCTTGCCGCGGTGGACGAACTCGCCCTTCGGCAGCGAGTGCCGCTGGAACACGTGCTCGATCGTCTGCAGGTAGAACTCGGCGGTCATGTCGCACACCGACAGGTACTCGTCGTAGAAGCGCTTGGTCGCGTCGGCGCTTTCCTGGTCGCCAAGCGTGAGGTGTTTGAACATCTCGTAGTGGCTCATCATGTGGCTCTCGATGTTCATCGACAGGAACCCGGCGAGCTGGAGGAAGCCGGGATAGACCCGCCGTCCGCCGCCCGGGTAGTTGAGCGGCACCGCGGCGATGACGTTGTCGCGGAACCACGCCAGCGGGCGCGCCATCGCCACGTCGTTGACCGAGGTCGGGCTGGCGCGGGTGTCGATCGGCCCGCCCATCAGCGTCAGCGTGACCGGGCGGCACGGGTCATCCTCGGCGCCCATGATCGCGGTCGCGGCGAACGCCGGGACCGACGGCTGGCACACCGCCAGCATGTGGGTGCCGGGGCCGATGTGGCACAGGAATTCGATCAGGTAATCGATATAATCGTCGAGGTCGAAGCGGCCGGCCAACGGCGGCACCGCCTTGGCGTCGGCCCAGTCGGTGATCCACACCGCGTGGTTCTCGGCCATCCGCGCGACCGTGCCGCGCAGCAGCGTGGCGTAGTGGCCGCTCATCGGGGCGACGATCAACAACCGCGGCGCGTCCGCCGGCAGGCCCTCGCGCCGGAAATGCCGCAGCGCGCCGAACGGCTTTTCCAGCACCACGGTCTCGCTGACGGGATGCTCGGCGCCGTCGACCACGACGTGGGCGATGTTGAAGGCGGGCTTGCCGCGCTCCTCGCAAAGGTGGGCGAACACCTGCAGCGCGCTGGCGATGATCGGCCCGGTGCCGAAATAGCCCATCGGCAGCGCCGGGTTGGTCAGCAGCTCGGCCCCGATCGCGGCCCAGTTGCTGGCGCTGCTGAACCACGAGCGCTGCAACTCATAGGCGTCGTAAAGCAATACGCATCCCCTGCCGGCCCCTTGGCGGGCGTTAGACCAAGATAAGCAGTATGTTGCAATGCGATAGAGGTTCCCCGTCCCCAGCCCTTTCTTTCCGGACGGCGGGACGGGGGAGATGCGCGCTTCAAACCGCCGGCACTATCCGCTACCGCCGCGCGCCATGGCCCGCCGCCCGACCAAGCCGCACGTCGAACCCGCCGCCACACTCGGCCCGCTGCGGATGATCTTCGCCGCCGCGGCGCGCTACCCGGCCAAAGTCATGCTGGCGCTGGTCGCGCTGGCGATCACCGCCGCGGCGACGCTGGGCATCCCGTGGGCGTTCAAGCTGATCATCGACCGGGGCTTCGCCGCGGGCGTCGACCCGGGCGAGATCGGCCGCTGGTTCCGCTACCTGTTCCTGCTGGTCGCGGTGCTCGCGCTCGGCACCGCGTCGCGGTTCTACTTCGTCTCGTGGCTCGGCGAACGCGTGGTCGCCGACATCCGCCTGGCGGTGCAGAAGAACCTGCTGCGTCTGTCGCCCGGCTTCTTCGAGGAAAACGCGCCGAGCGAGATCTCCTCGCGGATGACCGCCGACACCGCGCAGATCGAGCACGTTGTCGGCACGACCATCTCGGTCGCCTTGCGCAACGCGCTGATGGCCATCGGCGGGATCGGCTTCCTGCTGGTCCTCGCCCCCGCGCTCACCGCGATGCTGCTGATCGGCGTGCCGCTGGTGCTGGGGCCGATCGTGTGGTTCGGTCGCCGGTTGCGGAGCGTGTCGCGCGAGAGCCAGGACCGCGTCGCCAGCGTCGGCTCGCGCGTCGCCGAAGTGCTCGGGGCGATGAAGATCGTCCAGGGCTTCAACCAGGAATGGCGCGAGGCCTTGCGCTTCGGCGAGGCGGTCGAGGCGACTTTCGCCACCGCCCGGCGCCGCATCCTGCTGCGCTCGACGATGACCGCGGTGGTCATCGCGGTGATCTTCGGCGCGATCACGCTGCTGCTGTGGCGCGGAGCGGTGCAAGTGGCCGAAGGGACGCTCAGCGGCGGCACGATCGCCGCGTTCGTGCTGACCGGGGTGATGGTCGCGGGCGCCTTGGGCTCGCTCACCGAGGTCTATGGGGACCTGCTGCGCGGCGCCGGCGCGGCGAGCCGCCTGAACGAGCTGCTGCTCGAGAAGCCCGCCATCGCCCCGCCGGCGCGCCCGCTGGCGCTGCCCGAACCGCCGCGCGGCAGCCTCGCGTTCCAGAGCGTCACTTTCCGCTACCCGACGCGGCCCGATGCCCCGGCGGTGATCGATTTCAGCCTGACGGTCGAGCCGGGCGAGACGGTCGCCATCGTCGGCCCCTCGGGCGCCGGCAAGTCGACGGTGTTCCAGCTCGCCGAGCGGTTCTACGACCCGCAGGCTGGGACCATCCGGCTCGACGGCGTGCCGCTGACCCAGGCCGACCCGGCCGACGTGCGCCGGCGGATGGCGCTGGTGCCGCAAGAAGGCACGCTGTTCGCCGCCAGCGCGCGCGACAACTTGCGCTATGGCCACTGGGAGGCCGGCGAGGAGGCGATCTGGGAGGCGGCGCGCGCGGCCAACGCCGAACAGTTCCTCCGCGCGCTGCCCGACGGGCTCGACACGTTCCTCGGCGAAGGCGGCGCGCGTCTCTCGGGCGGCCAGCGCCAGCGCGTGGCGATCGCCCGGGCGTTGCTGCGGGACGCGCCGATCCTGCTGCTCGACGAGGCCACCAGCGCGCTCGACGCCGAGAGCGAGCGGCTGGTGCAGCAGGCGCTCGAGCGGCTGATGGAGGGGCGCACCACGCTGGTCATCGCCCACCGGCTGGCGACCGTGCGCGCGGCCGACCGGATCGTGGTGATGGACCAGGGCCGCATCGTCGAGGAGGGCACCCACGCGCGCCTCAGCGCGGCGGGCGGGCTCTACGCGCGGCTGGCGGCGCTGCAATTCGAGGACGTCGCCGCCGCGTGACTATGGCCTGAAGTGCCTGCCTGCGCCGTGACTCACGGCCGGTTAATCGACCAAGCCCCAAGCCGAGCCGACGAACGGCGCCTCCCGCGTGACCGGCGGCGCTACACCCGCTTCATCCCATTTCGGCTGCCGCCTTGGGGGCTCGCGGCCGGCTACGAAAGGTTCTTGCAGCATGATCCGACGCATTCTCGCCATCGGCGTTTCCGCCACCGCGCTCGCGCTGTCGCTTCCGGCGGCGGCCCAGGACGAGGCGACCGCCCCGCCGACGATGGATTTCGGCACCTGGGGCATCAACCCGGCGACGATCGACCCGGCGGTCGATCCGGGCGACGACTTCTTCGCCTACGTCAACGGCAAGTGGGTGCGCGAGAACCCGATGCCGGCCGAGTATTCCAGCTTCGGCGCCTTCGACATCCTCGGCGAGAAGTCGACCAGCGACGTCAAGCGGCTGGTCGACGACCTCGTCGCCTCGAACCCGGCGGCGGGCACGCCCGAGCGGCGCATCGTCGACGCCTACAACGCCTACATGAACACCGCCGCGATCGACGCGGCCGGGCTCGCTCCGGCGAAGCCGTGGCTCGATGCGATCGCCGGCGCCGAGAGCCTGGCCGAGCTGGCCCGGCTTTTCCCGCAGGCCGGCTATCCGGGCCTGGTATCGGCCGGCGTCGCGATCGATTCGAAGGAGCCCGACAGCTACATCGTCAGCGTCGGCTTCGACGGTATGGGCCTGCCCGACCGCGACTATTACCTGGTCGACAACGAAGCCAGCCGTCGCCTGCAGGAGGAATACCGCAAGTTCGTCGCCTTCACGCTGGAGCAGGCCGGGTACGCCAACCCGGCCGAGATGGCGGCCGCGGTCTACGCCTTCGAGCACAAGGTCGCCGAGCTCGAATGGGCGCGGCCGGCGCTGCGCAACCGTGACATCACCTACAACAAGCTGACGCGCGCTGAGCTCGAGGCGCTGGCGCCCGAATTCCCGGTCGCCGCGCTGCTCGAGGCCGGCGGCTACGGCGCCCAGACGCAGTTTCTCGTCAACCAGCTCCCGCCGACGGCGGAGGAAGTCGAGCGGCTGGGCCTGGACGCGGACTACATGGCCGGGATCGGCGGCGGGCTGCCGGCGATGATGAAGCTGCTGAACGAAACCCCGCTCGAGACGGTGAAGGCGTTCATGGTCTCGCGTTTCCTGTCGAACAACGCGCCGGTGCTGCCGCGCGCCATCGACGACGCCAACTTCGCGCTCTACGGCACGCTGCTGTCGGGCCAGCCCGAGCAGCGTCCGCGGTGGAAGCGGGCGATCGATTCGGTCGAGGGCCAGCTCGGCGACCTGCTCGGCACGCTCTATGCCGAGCGCTATTTCCCGCCCGAGAGCAAGGCGGCGATGGACGAGCTCGTCGCCAACCTGCGCCTCGCGCTGGCCGAAAGCATCGCCACGAACGAGTGGATGGCGCCCGAGACCAAGCGCGAGGCGAAGGCCAAGCTCGACGCCTTCGTGCCGCGGATCGGCTATCCGTCGAATCCCAAGACCTACGAAGGGCTGGCCATCGACGCCGCGACACCGCTCGCCAACCGCATCCGCGCGCAGGCCTGGGGGCTCGACTACGACCGCGCCCGGCTCGGCCATCCGGTCGACCGGACCGAATGGGGCATGCTCGCCCAGACGGTCAACGCCGGCTATTCGCAGAACTTCAACTCGATCACCTTCCCCGGCGGCATCCTGCAGCAGCCGTTCTTCAGCCCGACGGCCGACCCGGCGGTCAACTACGGCGCGATCGGCGGCGTGATCGGCCACGAGATGGGCCACGGGTTCGACGACCAGGGGGCCAAGTCCGACGGCACCGGCCTGTTGCGCGACTGGTGGACGCCCGAGGACAAGGCGCGTTTCGAGGCGCTCGGCAACCGGCTGGCCGCGCAATACGATGCCTATTGCCCATTCCCCGAGGGCGAGCCGCGCTGCCTCAACGGCCGGCTCACGCTGGGCGAGAACATCGGCGACGTCGGCGGCCTGTCGATGGCCTATCGGGCCTACCGCATGTCGCTCGACGGCAAGGAGCTGCCGGTGATCGACGGCTTCACCGGCGACCAGCGCTTCTTCATGGCCTGGGCGCAGGTTTGGCGCGCGGCGGAACGCGACGAATACGCGCGCCAGCTGATGCGGACCGATCCGCACAGCCTCGCCAAGGCGCGCGTCAACGAGGTCGTGCGGAACCAGGACGCCTGGTACAAGGCGTTCAACGTCACTCCCGACGACGACCTGTACCTGCCGCCCGAGGAGCGCGTGCGCATCTGGTAACAGCGGGCGGGCGGCGCTTGACTTCGCCGCCCGCTCCTTCATCACGCGCGGCCCATGGGCCTCACCCTCACCGCCATCCTGCTCGGCATCGTCGAGGGCCTGACCGAGTTCGTGCCGGTCTCGTCGACCGGGCACCTGATCCTCGCTTCGGAGCTGTTCGGCTACGACGCGGCCGAATGGGCGCTGTTCAACGTCGTCATCCAGCTAGGCGCGATCCTCGCGGTCGTCGTGCAGTACTGGAAGACGTTCTGGGACGCCGGGATCGGCGTGCTCCGGCTCGAGGCGCACGGACTGCGGTTCCTGCGCAACCTGCTCGCCGCGTTCCTGCCCTCGGCCGTGCTAGGCTTCTTCCTCGAGGACTACATCGACGCCATGCTCGGCACGCCCGAGATCGTCGGCTGGGCGCTGATAGCCGGCGGCATCGCCATCCTGGCGATCGAGCGGGTCGCCAAGCCGGGCGAGGAAACCGGCGTGGCCGACCTGCCGCTGCGCCAGGCGCTCGGCGTCGGCCTCGCCCAATGTGTCTCGATGATCCCCGGGGTGAGCCGCTCGGGGGCGACGATCATGGGCGCGCTCGCGATGGGCGTCGGCCGCAAGACCGCCGCCGAGTTCTCGTTCTTCCTCGCGGTGCCGACGATGATCGGCGCCTCGACGCTGTGGCTGGTCCGCAACGGCGCGCAGTTGGGCGGGGCGCCCGGCAATGTCGGCTGGGGCGAGATCGCCATCGGCTTCGTCGTCTCGTTCGTCGTCGCGCTGGCGGTGATCCGCGCGTTCGTGGCTTATGTCAGCCGCCACGGCTTCGCGCCGTTCGCGTGGTACCGCATCGTCGTCGGCGCCGCGGCGGTGGCGTGGCTCGCGCTCCGCTAGCGGCTCCGCGCGGAACCAACCCCGCCGGCCGGGGTTTACTGCCGAGCGTTCAATCGGAGGGAGATCCGCGAGTGGGCGCCGCCATTCAGTCACGAAGGGGAATGTGATGAAGAAACTAATTGCGATCGCCTCGGCCGCGGTTCTCGGCCTCGGTGTGGCCGCCTGCGATAGCGGGGCGGAAAACGCGGCGGAAGAACAAGCCACCGCGATCGACGAGACCGCCGAGGCGCAAGGCGAGGCGATCGAGGAAGCCACCGACGACACCGCGATGGAAGAGTCGGGCGAGGCCCAGGCCGACGCGGTCGAGGACGCCGGCGAGGAAGCCAAGGACAACATGGAAGACGCGGCCGACGAGGCCGACGCCACGCCGCAGTAACGCCGTTTCGATGGCGCGCGAGGCCGGCTCCGGGATCGCCCGGGGCCGGCCTCGTCGTGTCAGGCCGGCTCGGCGTTCGAGCCGCGCCCGCCGCGCAAGTGGTATTCCTGCGTGCCCCGGTGAAGCACGTCGTCGACGTCGATCACCGCCGAATTGGCGTACGTGAAGCCGGGATTGAGGCTGCGGTAGAGCCGGTCGAAGTCGCGCTCGACCGTCTGATGGTAGAGGTCGGCGAAGCTGTCGATGACGAAGTAGGTCGGCTGCAGGTCGTCGATCACGTAGTCGGTGCGCATCACCCGGTCGACGTTGAGCATGATGCGGTTGGGCGAGCGCCCTTCGAGCGCGAACACCGCCTCGCGCGGGCCCGACAGGATGCCGGCGCCGTAGATGCGCAGGTCCCCGCCTTCGCGAATCAACCCGAACTCGACGGTGTACCAGTAGAGCGCGCCGAGCGCCTTGAGGCGGTTGTAGCGCATCGCCTTCCACCCGGCCTTGCCGTACTCATGCATGTAGTTGGCGAACACCGGGTCGGTCAGCATCGGCACGTGGCCGAACACGTCGTGGAAGACGTCGGGCTCCTGGATGTAATCGAACGATTCACGGCTGCGGATGAAGTTGCCGGCTGGGAAGCGGCGGTTGGCGAGGTGCCAGAAGAACACGTGATCGGGGATCAGCATCGGCACCGGGACCACGCTCCATCCGGTTAGCGCGCCGAGCTCGGCCGAAAGGCGGGCGAATTCGGGCACCCCGCCGCGGTTCAGGTGGAGCTCCTGCAGGCCGGCCATGAACGCGCCACAGGCGCGGCCGGGCAGCAGGTCCATCTGCCGTGCGAACAATTCGTTCCAGATCGCGTCGTCGGCGGACGAGTAGGCGCGCTGGGCCGGCTCGAGCCAGTCCTCGCCGACATGCGCCGGGCGCTGCAGGGGCGCGGTGAAGACGTCCCCGGGCACCTCGGGCAGCGCGCTGAAGTCGCTCGCGGGTTCGACGATCGTGGCCATCGTTGCAATTGCAACCTTACCACGCCTGGCCGGTGGCGACAAAGGCCTAGCGCTCGGCGGCGGCCGGCGGCGTTTCCGCCGGTGCCGGCGTGGGCGACTGCCCGCCGGGCGACACCTCGGCGGCGGGCGGCTGCTGGGCGTCGAGCATCTCGGCCGCCTCGTCGAGCGCGCGGGCCTCGCCCACGGTCACTCCGCCGGGGCCGGGGTCGGTATCGCTCGCGCCGCAGCCGGCGAGCAGCAGCGACGCGGCGAGGGCGGCCGGAATCCGCGCCTCGCCCGTCCGGAAGAGCCGCGGTCCGGACAACTCAGTCGGCGTTGTCTTCGGCCGCCTCGGTCGCCGCTTCGGCGGCGGCGGCGGCATCGGACGCTGCTTCCTCGGCCGCGGCGCCGGCGGCTTCGGCCGCATCGACCGCTTCCTCGGACGATTCGGCGGCTTCGTCGGCGGCATCGGCGGCCTGGTCGGCGGCCGGGTCGGGCGCGCCGGCCATCGCGGCATCGGCCGGCATCTCGACGTTGTCGGCCATCGCGTCGTCGGACGCGTCGTCGGCATCGCCGCAACCGGTCAGCGCGAAGGCGGCGAAAACGGCGGCGATCAGGGCAAGCTTGTTCATCGGTCAGGGCCTCTCGTGGTCTGTCGGCGGCAGGGGGGAACGCTCCCCCCGCGATGCCAACGAGAGTAACCGAGGCGCGGTTTCAAGAAAATGGCAAAATCTTGGCAGCGGCGGTTTCCGCGCGCCCGGCGATCTGCCACAGCTCGCGACGATGGCGACGACAGCGGACCGGATCGACGAGGCCGAGCGGGCGCTTCGCCGGGTGTTCGGCTTCGAGCAGTTCCGCGGCGTCCAGCGCGACGTGGTCGAACGGGTGCTGGCCGGGCGATCGACGCTGGCGGTGATGCCGACCGGCGCCGGCAAGTCGCTGACCTACCAGTTGCCGGCAACGATGCTGCAAGGAACCTGCATCGTCATTTCGCCGCTGATCGCATTGATGCACGATCAGCTGCGCGCGGCCCGGGCGAACGGCATCCGCGCGGCCACGCTGACCAGCGCCGACGACGACCGCATGGCGACCATCGAGGCGTTCCGCGGCGGGGCCCTCGACCTGCTCTACGTCGCGCCCGAGCGCGCCAGCCAGACCCATTTCCGCGAGCTGCTTGGCGCCGCCCCGGTGGCGCTGTTCGCGGTCGACGAAGCGCATTGCGTGTCCGAGTGGGGGCACGATTTCCGCCCCGACTACCGCCAGCTGCGGCCGCTGATGGACGCCTTCGAGCATGTTCCGCGGCTGGCGTTGACCGCCACCGCCGACGCCCACACCCGGGCGGACGTGCTGGCCCAGCTCGGCATCCCGCCGGACGGGCTGATCGTCGCCGGGTTCGATCGGCCGAACATCCGCTACGCCATCCGCCACCGCGACAACGCCGCCCGCCAGCTGGCGCAGCTGCTCGCCGAGCAGCCCGGACCGGGCATCGTCTACGCACCGACGCGCAAGAAGGTCGAGCAACTCGCCGACGCGCTCGGCCGGGCGAGCGGGCGCCCGGTGCTGCCGTATCACGCCGGGCTCGAGCCGCCGGTGCGCGCCGCCAACCAGATGGCGTTCGTCGCCAGCGAGGACATGGTCATGGTGGCGACGGTCGCCTTCGGCATGGGCATCGACAAGCCCGACGTGCGCTTCGTCGCCCACGCCGGCATCCCCAAGTCGATCGAGGCTTATTACCAGGAGACCGGCCGTGCCGGACGCGACGGCGATCCGGCGCTGGCGCTGATGCTGTGGGCAGCGGGCGACTTCGCCCAGGCGCGCCAGCGGCTCGGCGAGGTCGAGGAACGGCGCCAGGCCGGCGAGCGGGCGCGGCTCGACGCGCTCGCCAGCCTGGTCGAGACGCCCGGCTGCCGCCGCGCCGTGCTGCTGCGCCACTTCGGCGAGGACCCGCCCGCCGCTTGCGGCAATTGCGACAACTGCCTCCAGGCGCCGGGCGTGATCGATGCCACCGAGCTCGCCCGCAAGCTGCTCTCGGCGGTCTATCGCACCGGGCAGAGCTTCGGCCTCGGGCACTTGCAGAAAGTGCTCACGGGCGGCGACGACGAGCGCGTCCGCCAGCGCGGGCACGACCGGCTGAGCGTGTTCGGCATCGTCGGTGGCGACGAGGCCCGGTTGCTCCAGCCGCTCAGCCGGGCCTTGCAGGCGCGCGGCACGCTGGTCGCCACCGAGCACGGCGGGCTCAAGCTCGCCGGCGATGCCAAGGCCATCCTGAAGGGCGACGCCACGGTCGAGATCGTCCAGCCGCCGGTCACCCGCAAGGAGCGCCGCCGCCGCGAAGGGACGCCCAACCCGGTCGGCGACCCGCTGTTCGAGGCGTTGCGCGCGTTGCGCCGTGAGCTTGCCGCCGAAGCGCAAGTGCCGCCGTACGTGATCTTCCACGATGCGGTGCTGCGCGAGATGGCCGCCGCGCGGCCGCTCACGCCTGCCGCGCTCGGGGCGATCTCCGGGATCGGCGCCAGCAAGCTGGAAGCCTACGGCGATGCGTTCCTGGCGGTGATCCGCCAGCATTAGAAGCGCTTGCCGGATTCGCTTGACGGCGACGAATCGCGATATAAATATGATATCATAATTATATCGAAGGAGAGTCGTCATGGCAGAGGGGAACAAGGCGATGGTGCGGAGCCAGGAGCGGCCCGCGACCACGTCGAACGGGTACGTGATGCTGCTGGTCTGGCTGGGCCTGCTGGCCTGGTCGTTTTTCTCGTTCCTGGCGTTCGGAGGCTCCGTGGAAGCCGGCGACCCTTCGGTCGCATGGCTGCTGAGCCTGATCGCTTCGCCGATCCTGTTCCTGTTCGTGCTGTTCGGGTTCTTCATGATCCAGCCGAACATGTCGGCGGTGATCACGCTGTTCGGCGAGTACAAGGGCACCGAGCGCTCAGAAGGCTTGCGTTGGGTGTGGCCGTGGATGGGCCGCAAGAAGATCTCGGTCCGGCAGAACAACGTTCATTCGGAGCGGGTCAAGGTCAACGACTTGCGCGGCAATCCGATCGAGGTCGCCTGCAACGTGGTGTGGCGCGTCGCCGACACCGCCCAGGCGGCGTTCGACGTCGACGACTACAAGACGTTCGTGAACATCCAGATCGAAGCGGGATTGCGCACCGTCGCCGCCCGCCACCCGTACGACGACATCGAGCATGGCGAGACCACGCTGCGGTCCGACCACGACATCGTCAACGCCGAGTTGCGCACCGAGCTCAACGAGCGGCTGTCGCACGCCGGCATCGTGGTCGACGAGGCGGGCCTGACGCACCTCGCCTACGCGTCGGAGATCGCCGGCGCGATGCTGCGCCGCCAGCAGGCCGAGGCGGTGATCGCCGCGCGCGCCAAGCTGGTGCTCGGCGCGGTCTCGATGGTCGAGATGGCCCTCGACAAGCTCAACGAGGGCGGCAAGGTCCACCTCGACGACGAGCGCCGCGCGGCGATGGTCAGCAACCTGATGGTCGTGCTGTGCGGCGACCGCGAGGTGACCCCGGTGGTCAACGCGGGCACGCTCTATCAGTAGGGCCGGGCCAGGCGTCATGCCGCAAGCGACCAAGAAAGCCTTTCCCCTCCGCCTCGACCCCGCGCTGCACGCGGCGGTCGAGCGGCTGGCGGCGCAAGAGCTGCGCTCGGTCAATGCCGAGCTCGAGCTGCTGCTGCGCGAGGCGCTGGCGCGGCGCGGGATCAGGCTCCCGGCGGTCCAGCCTCCGCGTCGCGGCCGGCCGCCGCGCAAGGGGGAGGACGGTTGATGCTGATGTTCGTCAGGATCCACCCGCGGCAGGTGCTGCCGCTGCTGGGGGCCGGGCTAGCCCTGCTCGCCTGAGCCCGCCCGCCGCTGGCCGAACGCCGCCGCGATGCGCGGGCCGAGCGCGGCCTCGTCGATCGCCGCGAACGCGCCGAGCAGCGCGCCGAGCCGGCGGCGGTCGGTCGAGGCGAACACCAGCCTCGACCCGCGCACGCGTTCGGCGGCGAGGGCGAAAAGCGCGGCAATCCGCGCGGTCGCGGGGTCGCCCGCGGGGATCAGCGCCGCGGCGGCGTCCAGCCCGGCGGCGAACGCGGGATCGGTCCGCGCCAGCCACTCGCCGGTCGGGACGATCGAATGCAGGATGAGGTCGTCGCGCCCGGGCGGCGCGGTCTCGCCGGTGAGCCAGCGCGGGTCGATTGCGCACTCGGCGACGGAGCCCGGGGGAAACTCGCGCTCGGTCTCCGGATCGAACACCGCGCTGTTGGCATAGCCGAGGCGCGCGCCGGCTGACCGCGCGAGCCCGGCGGCGACCGCGGCGACTTCGGGGGTGAGCTCCTCCGGCCCGCAATCGTGGAGGAGCAGGAGATCGATCCGGCCGAGGCGCCGGCGGGCCACGGCAAACGACTCGCGCAGCGCCTGCGGGGTGAAGTCGGCCCGGCCGTAGCGGGCGACCGGCGCTTGCGGCGCGAAGCCGGCGAGCGAGCGCGGTCCGGCCGGACGTAGCCGTCGCTTGGCTTCGCGCAGCCAGCTCTTGATCCAGCCGCGCGGATCGCGGCGGCTGCCGAGCTTGGCGATCACCGTCACGCCGGCGGCGCCCCGCCGGCGCAGCACCTGGCCAACCACCGTCTCGGCCAGCCCGAGGCCATAGCTCGGCGCGCAGTCGATCGCGCGCACGCCGCTGTCGAGCGCGGCGCCGAGCAGTCGCGCCGAGCTGCGCGCCGAGGCGCCGCCGGCAAGGCGAGAGCAGCCGAACACCAGCCGGTCGCGCAGCCGCGAGCCGCCGCCCTCGATCTCGCCCGCGTCCGCGAGGTGCGCGGCGAGGCGCTGGCCGAGCGCGATCGCCGTCAGCGTCGGGTTGGCGAAGCTGCCCGAGGGGAACACCGCGGCCCCGGCGACGAACAGGTTGTCAGTGCCAAACACCCGCAAGTCGCTATCGACCACGCCGTGCTCGGCCGAACGCGCCATTCGCGCGCCGCCCATCTGGTGGCTGGCGTCATGGAAATCGTCGAGCAGTGAGGGGTCGCGCCGCGCCAGCCGCGGGTCAAGCGCGATCCGCCCGAGCCCGTGCGCGGCAAACGCGCGGGCAAAGCGTTCGGTGGCCTCTGCCAGGTCGTCGATCAGGGCCGGATCGATCGACCAGTGGACCCCCACCGGTGCGTGTGCCGGCGGGACCTCTGGGTCGAGCACGAGGAAGCACTCGGGCGAGGGCAGCTGCTCGAACGCGACGCCAAGCTGGGTGCCGCGGTCGAACAGGCTGCTCGACCGCCGATGGCGCCAGTAGCGCCACGCGACCGGCAGCAGGATCCGCGCCAGCGACAGCGCGCGCGCAGCCGTCGCGCCGACCCCGCCGCCTTGCAGAATGCGCCCGCCAAGGCTCCTCGCATCGGCCAGGAGCTGGCCCGCCGTGATCGCCGGATTGAGCGTGAACGCCGCGCTCGCCTGCCCCACCGCGCGGATGTTCACGCCGTACTTGCGGCCCTCGAAATAGACGTTGTCGAACATCGCCGGCAGCGCCCGCGCATCGCCGCGTTCGACCTCCCCCACGAGCCCGTGGAGGTGGTCGAAATACCACCGCCCGAGGTGCTGGTTGCCGGCGAACGGGCAATGCGGCTCGCTCACCGCGGCGCGCAGCAGCAGGCCGCCGATCTCGATCGTGCCGTTGGCGAGGATCAGCCGCGCCGGCACGATCCGCCGGCTCGACCCGCCGGAGAGGGAAATGTCGCACGCGACGCGCGCGCTGCCCGGGGCAAAGCGCAGCGCCGTCACCGGGCAATCGGTGATCACCTCGAGCCCAGGCAGCGTGTCGAGCTCGGCGCGGAACAGGCGCGCGAAGTCGGCTTGGCGCAACCACACGTTCATGCCGAACGCCAGGCCATCGCCGAACTCCGGATGGCGCCCGGTGGCGCGCTGCCAGATCGCCCGCGCGTCGCGCGCCTCGGGCGACACGCCGAGCAGGTCGAAGGCGCGCTCGAGCCACCGCGCGACCTCATCGTAGAGAATCGGCCACAGCGGCTCGCCGTGCGTGTCTCGGCGCTCGAAGTCGCCCGGCTCGAAGGCGGCGAGCTGCCCGCCCCACACCCGGGTGGTGCCGCCGAGCGCCTTGACCCGTCCTTGCGTCAGCCCCGGGTAATGCCGCGCCGGGAGCGGCCCCGCGTTGGCTTGGGCGAAGTCCGCGCGCGGCTCGCGCGGGCCGCCCTCGAGCACCGTCACCGGGCAGCCGGAGCGCGCCAGCGCGATCGCCAGAGTCAGCCCGACGGCGCCCGCGCCGACCACCACCGTCCGGCCGTCGAGCGGTGCGAGCGGGCCGTCCAGCGCCGAGCGGACCGTCACGAGCGGGTTCCCTCCATCGGGCGCCGACTTCTCGCCCGGCGGCGCGGCCTGTCAAATCAATTCACCGATCGCGCGGCTGGCGCGAGCCTCGCATTGCCGCGCGGACCTGTTAGAGCGGCGCGAGCAACCGCGGAGGGACGGCGGCAGTGAAGTTCGGTGTATTCGACCATGTCGACGACAGCGGGCTGCCGCTGGCAGAACATCTCGAGGGGCGGTTGCAGCTGGCCGAGACTTACGACCGCCTCGGCTTCCACGGCTACCATGTCGCCGAGCACCACGGCACGCCGCTCGGGCTGTCGCCATCGCCCGGCATCCTGTTCGCCGCGCTGAGCCAGCGGACCCAGCGCCTGCTGTTCGGGCCGATGGTATTCCTGCTGCCGCTGTATCACCCGCTGCGGCTGATCGAGGAAGTGGCGATGCTCGACGCGCTGTCGAACGGGCGCTTCCAGATTGGCGTGGGGCGCGGCGTGTCGCCGATCGAGCTCGGCTTCTACCGGCTCGACATGGCCGAGCAGCGCGGCCGCTACCAGGAGACGCTCGAGGTGCTGCTGCAGGGGCTGTCGAACGACACGCTCGATTACCGCGGCGAGTTCTACAGCTTCGACAACGTGCCGATGACGGTACGCCCGGTGCAGCGGCCGCACCCGCCGCTGTGGTACGGCGTCGGCAGCGCGGAATCGATCCGCTGGTGCGCCCAGAACGGCGTCAACGCGGTCACCCTCGCGCTTGGGCCTCGGGTGCGGCAGATGACCGACCTCTACCGCGCCGAATGGGCCGGCGGCGAGGCGGACATGCCGTTGCTCGGGGTCAACCGCCACATCGTCGTCGCCGACAGCGACGCGGAGGCCCTCGCGCTCGCCCGCCCGGCTTACGCGCGCTGGCGCCGCCACATCGCCCTACTGTGGCACGAGCGCGGCGCCGGCTTCCCGCTCGAAGCCCAGCTCCCGAGCGAATGGGACGCGGCGCAGGCGATGGGCCACGGTTGCGCCGGCTCGCCGGCCACCGTGCGCGCGTTCGTCGAGCGCGAGATCGAGAGCGGCCGCGTGACCTACTTCGTCGCCGGCTTCGCGTTCGGCGACCTGCCGCTCGCCGCCGCGATCCGCTCGGCCGAGCTGTTCGCGGGCGAGATCGTCCCGGCGCTCGGCGGCAGTTAGCCGGCTGTTAACCAGTTTCGGCTAGCGCGGGCGGCATGGATCAGTCCGTGCTTCCGCCGCTGCATCGCCCGTCGCTCGCGCTGGCCGGCGTGCTCGCCGCGCTCGCCGTCCTCGCCATCCCGATGGGCGCGTTGCTCGCCCAGCCGAGCGCCCCGCGCTACACGGTGGTCGAGACCGGCGAGGGCTACAGCCGGCTGCAGCAGGCGGTTGACGCGATCGGCGACGGCCGCGGCACGATCGCTATCGCCCCCGGGCGCCACGCCGACTGCGCGGTACAGACCGCGGGCTTCGTGTCCTATCTCGCGGCCGAGCCCGGCGCGGCGATCTTCGACGGCGCGACTTGCGAAGGCAAGGCGGCGCTGGTGCTGCGCGGGAGCGGCGCCGAGGTCTCCGGCCTGGTGTTCCAGAACATGCGCGTGCCCGACTTTAACGGCGCCGGCATCCGCCTCGAGCAGGGCGACCTGACGGTGGCCGAAAGCTGGTTCCGCGACAGCCAGCAGGGCATCCTCACCGCCGAGGACCCGAACGGGCGCATCGTCATCGACCGCTCGACGTTCAGCCGACTCGGCACCTGCGAAGGGCCCGGCGGCTGCGCGCATTCGATCTACACCGGGGACTACGGCCACTTGCGGGTCACCCGCAGCCGGTTCGAGGAAGGCCGCGGCGGGCACTACGTCAAGAGCCGCGCGGCGCGGGTCGACATCGCCAGCTCGAGCTTCGACGACGCCCGCGGCAAGGCGACCAACTACATGATCGACCTGCCCGGCGGCGCGGTCGGCCAGATCAGCAACAACTGGTTCGTGCAAGGCCGCGACAAGGAGAACTATTCGGCGTTCATCGCCGTCGCCGCCGAAGGCAAGGCGCATTCGAGCGCCGGCCTGGCGATCGTCGGCAACGACGCGCGTCTCGCCCCTGGCGTCGAGCGCGACACGACGTTCGTCGCCGACTGGTCGGGCGACCGGCTGGCGCTCGGCGAGAACGCCCTCGGCCCGGGCCTCAAGCGCTTCGAGAAGCGCTAGCCGAAAGCGGCCGCGTAGCGGACCTCGCCGGCCGGCGGGGCCCCGGCCAACACCAGCGTGAGGAAGTAATCGGGCGGCGGGCCGGGATAAGTCAGCTGCGGATCGTGGCGGAAGCCGAAGCGCCCGTAGTAGGCCGGCTCACCGAGCACGACGCAGCCGCCGGCGCCGAGCCGGCGAAGCCGCTCGAGCCCTTGGCGGACCAGCGCCGTGCCGATGCCCCGGCCCTGTCGCGCGGGGATGACCGAGACCGGGCCGAGTCCATACCAGCCCTCCGTTCCATCGGCGATCGCGACCGGCGAGAAGGCCACGTGGCCGACGAGCTCGCCGCCCGCTTCGACGACCAGCGACACGGTCAGCTCGCCTGCGGCGCGCAAGCGCGCGGGGATCGCGCCCTCGCTACCGTCAGCGTGTCGAGCCTCGCGAAAGGCGGCTTCGGTCAGCGCCGCGATCGCGGCGTGGTCGTCGGGGCGTTCGCCGCGAATTGTCCAGTCGGTCACTCGAGCCAGTGCCCGGCGCGGTCGCGTTTGGTCGCAAGGTAGGCGGCGTTGTGTGGACCCGCCGGCAAGTGGTGCGGCACGCGTTCCGCCACGCGCATGCCGGCGGCCTCGAGCGCGGCGACCTTGGCCGGGTTGTTGGTCAGTAGCCGCACCTCGCGCGTGCCCAACAGCGCGAGCATCCGCGCGGCGACCGGGAAGTCGCGCGCTTCCTCCGGCAGGCCGAGGCGGCGGTTGGCTTCGAGCGTGTCGAAGCCCTCGTCCTGCAGGCGGTAGGCGCGCAGCTTGTTGACGAGGCCGATGCCGCGCCCTTCCTGGCGCAAATATAGCAGCGCCCCCCAACCGCCGGCCTGCGCCTCGGCCGCCATCAGGGCCAGCGCGCTGCCGAGCTGCGGGCCGCAATCGCAGCGCAGCGAGCCGAGGATGTCGCCGGTCAGGCACTCGGAATGGAGCCGCACCAGCGGCACGCGCTCCGACGTCTGGCGCCCGAGCACCAGCGCGACGTGCTCGCGGGTGTCGTCGGGGCTGCGGAAGACGATCACCTCGGCCTCCTCGCACGCCGCCACCGGCAGCCGGGCGCGAGTGGCGACGGCGAGCGCGGCCGGGTCGAGCAGCGCGGCGACATCGGCGGCTTCGAGCGCGACCGGCTCGGCCGGAGGATCGGGGTCGACCAGGAACGCGGGCAGGATGCCGGCGATGCGCGCCAGCTCCAGCGCCGCCGCGGCTTCCTCCGGCCAATCGAGCGGCTCGGCGAGGAACGGGCCCTTGAGCGGCGCGGCGAGGTCGAGCGCGGGATCGGCGATCGGCCGCGCGGCGGCCAGGTCGAGCGGCTCGCCGGCGCGGATCAGCACCGCGCCGTGCGGGTCGGCGGCCTCACGCTGGTTGGCGAGTTTGAGCGTCGCCGCGCGCGCCGCCGAGATCAGCGCTCGGGCCGAGCGCGCTTCGCTCGGCGCGGTTTCGACCGGCAGCAGCACGGGCGCGTTGCCGATCGCCAGCGGCCACCCGTGGCGCAACGCATCGACGGCTTGCGCGGCCCGCCGGGAAGGCGAGCGCTCGCTCAGAGATCGAACTCCGTCACCAGCGGCACGTGGTCCGACGGCTGCTCCCACCGCCGCGTCTCCTCGACCACGCGGTGCGATCGCGCCTGCCGCGCGAGGCCGGGCGAGGCCCACATGTGATCGAGCCGGCGCCCCTGGTCCTTCTGCCGCCAGTAAGCGCGGTAGCTCCACCACGAGTAGTTGCGCTGCGGTGCCGGAATGTGCTCGCGGCCGAGGTCGGCCCAGCCGTGCGCGTCGCGGAAGCGGCCGAGCGCCTCGCACTCGATCGGGGTGTGGCTGACGACCTTGAGCAGCGCCTTGTGGTCGTAGACGTCGCAGTCGAGCGGGGCGACGTTGAAGTCGCCGACAATCAGCGTCGGCCGGTCGAGCGCCTCGGCCCACTGCGCCATGCGGTCGAGGAAATCGAGCTTCTGGCCGAACTTGGCGTTGACGGTGCGGTCGGGCACGTCGCCGCCGGCGGGGACGTAGACGTTCTCGAGGATCATCCCCGCGCCCGCGCCGAGCAGCTCGACGCCGACATGGCGGGCCTCGCCGTTGTCCTGCCAGTCGTGCCGGCCGATCTCGCGCAGCGGCACGCGGCTGACCGTGGCGACGCCGTGGTAGCCTTTCTGGCCGTGGACCACCCGGTGGACATAGCCGAGCGACTCGAACTCGGCGTGCGGGAACTGCTCCTCGCGGCACTTGATCTCCTGCAGGCACAGCACGTCGGGCGCTTCCTGCGTCAGGAAGCGGGCGACCTGGGCGATGCGCAGGCGGACCGAATTGATGTTCCAGGTGGCGATCGAGACCATGGCGTCCGGATAGGGATGAGCGGGGTGCGCGGCAAGTTCCCGCCCGCGTGACCGGACGGGGAGGCATGGAAAAACCCCCGTCCCGGGGGCATTGGGACGGGGGTTCCTCTGAGCGTTCGTCACGCTTGCTTGGCGGCGACTCTCGCGAGGCCAGGGCAACAGGGGGGAAACCCGCCTCTCACCGCCATGCCCGGAAACCCTAGGGATTCGCGGCTTGCTGGTAAATGAATGGTGAGCAGCGGTTGGTCGCAGCCACCGCCCGCCTCGGCGGCGAGCCGTTCAACCCGGGCGACGGGACGTTCGGCGCGGATCGCGATAGGTGAACGTGCTGTTGGCCACCGACATGCCGTAACGCTGGTTCGACAACCGCACGGTGGTGCGCTTGTTCTGCGCGTCGAGCTGGACCCAGCTGGCCAGCTCGAGCCCGCCCGGGGCGCTGGCGTTGCGGGTGAAGATCATCGTGAAAGTGCCGTATTCGGGCTTCTTGGCGTCCTTGACCTCGACGCTGATGACGTTCGGGTTGGCGGTCGGCATCAGCTTGCCATAGCGCTTCACGTCGCGCCGAGGATCGAGCAATGCGCCGAGCGGGGTGTTGCCGATCGGCCAGCTCTGGACCTGGTTGACGTCGTAGTCGACGAACGTGAGACGGCTGCCGTTCGAGACGATCAGCATGTCGACGCCCTTCTCGTACTCGAAGCGGATACGGCCCGGGCGCTTGAGTGTGACCTTCCCGTGCACGCTTTGGCCGGTGCGGTCGGTCTGGGTGAAGTCCGCGGTCATCGTGGTGATCGCGCGCAGCGCGGCGACGACCTCGTCGAGCTGGTTGCCGCTTTGCGCCGCGGCGGGCGCGGCCGGCAGCGCCAGCGCGGCGGGCACGGCGAGCGCAAGCGCGCCGGCGATTGCGGCGCGCAGCTGGGTAACGATGAGACTGGGCAAGATGGTCATGCTCCCGGGGTTAGGTACGGGGCATTGAACCGGCTGTGAACCCGGGCGTTCCCGGAAGTTCAGGTAAGCCGTGCGGCCTACTTGATCTTGCCTTCCTTGAACTCGACGTGCTTCTTGGCGACCGGATCGTACTTGCGGAAGCTCATCTTCTCGGTCGTGTTGCGGGGGTTCTTCTTGGTCACGTAGAAGAACCCGGTGTCGGCCGTCGAGTTCAGCCGGATCTTGATGGTTGCGGGCTTCGCCATGGTCTGATTCCCAAAAAAGTCTGACAGGGCGCGTTTGGCCCGAAACAACAGAGGCGGCGCGCGGCGCCGCCCATCCGGGCGCGCCTTTGCGTCTGCCGAGGCAAAAAGTCAACCTACCAGTCGATCTTGCCGCGGTTCGCCTTGACCGTGCCGCGCGCCTTCTTGGCCTTGATGCGCTGCTCCTTGCCGACGCGATTAACCCGGGTCCTGGCACGCTTCTTGGGCTCGACCAGCGCCTGCTCAATGAGCGCCGCGAGCCGCGCGCGGGCGTCCTCGCGGTTCATCTCCTGGGTGCGGAAGCGGCGCGCGGCGATGACGATCTCGCCCTTGGCGGTCATCCGGCTGCCGGCGAGCGCCTTGAGCCGCTGGAACACCGCCGGTTCGAGCCGCAGCGCGAACACATCGAGCCGCAGCTGCACCGCGGTTGCGACCTTGTTGACGTTCTGCCCGCCCGGCCCGGTGCCGGCGATGAAGCTCTCCTCGGCGAGCGCGAGCGCCCGGGCGGTCACTTCATCCATCGGCGAAGCCGAGCGTCGCGAACTCGGGCGGCCAAGGGGCCGTGGCTGAAATCGGCGTTTTGCCATCGCGTTCGACCTCGAGCGCGACGGCGTGGAGCATCGTTCGCCAAGCGTCCTTGCCGTCGCCGTAGACGGGATCGCCGAGCAGCGGGATGCCGATGCCCGACGCCGAATGGACGCGCAGCTGGTGGGTGCGGCCGGTGACCGGGCGAAACTCGACGAGCGCGCGCCCGCCGCTCTCGGCAACAACACGCCATTCGGTCAGCGCCGGCTTGCCCTTCTTCGCCGGGATCATCCGCCAGCCCTCGGCCGCGCTGCTGATCTTGGCCAGCGCGAGTTCGACCGTGCCTTCCTTCTCCTCGGGGATGCCGGCGAGGATGCCGAGATAGCGCTTGGCGACCTGGCGCGCCTCGAACGCGGCGGCGAAGCGCTTGAGCGCCTTGGGGTTGCGCGCCAGCAGCAGGCAGCCCGAGGTGTCGGCGTCGAGCCGGTGGACCGGCACCGGGCGCCGCTGGAAGCCGAGGCGCAAGTCGTCGAGGTGCTCCTCGAGCGACGGGCCGCCAGCGCGCGGGCGGTCCATCGGCAGGCCGCCCGGCTTGTCGATCACCAGCGCCTCGCCGTCCTCGTAGAGGATCGCGACGGTCATCCCAGCGCCGCCGCTATCCGCTTCAGCGCCTCTTCGAGCACCGCCTCGTCGGCGGCGAAGCTGAGGCGGAAGCCGTCGCGGCCGCCGAACGCGCTTGCCGCCACGACCGCGACGCCGTGCTCGAGCAGGTGCAGCGCGAGCCGGGTGTCGTCGTCGGCGAACCGCTTCATCAGCGGCTTGGCGTCGACGAAGCAATAGAACGCGCCGTCGGGCACCGGGGTCGACAGGCCGCGCACGCCGCGGATCGCCTGGACCACTTTGTCGCGGCGGCGGCGGAAGCGCTCGCGCCACTCGTCGAGGAAGTCCTGCGGCCCTTCGAAGGCGGCGACTGCGGCGGCCTGGCTGACCGACGACGGGTTGCCGGCGGCGTTCGACTGCAGCCGCCCCATTGCCTCGATCAGCCACGCCGGGCCGGTCGCGACGCCGATCCGGAAGCCGGTCATCGCGTGGCTCTTGGAGACGCCCGAGACGGTGCACACGCGGTCGCCGAGGTCGGGGCACAGCGCGGACAGCGAGACGTGCGGCTCGCCGGTGTAGTCGAGCGGGGCGTAGATGTCGTCCGACAGCACCAGCACTTGCGGGTGGCGGCGCAGCACCTCGGCGACGCCTTGCAGCAGCTCGCGCGGATAGACCGCGCCGGTCGGGTTGCCGGGGCTGTTGAGAATCAGCCATTGGGTGGCGGGGGTGATCAGCGCCTCGAGGTCGCCGGGATCGAAGCGGAAGCCGTGGTGCGGGTGGGTGATCAACGGCACCACCTTGCCGCCGGCGAAGCGCACCATCTGCGGGTAGCTGACCCACCACGGGCTCGGAACGATGACCTCGTCGCCCTCGCCGACCGTGGCCGCGAGCGCCTCGAAGATCGCCTGCTTGCCGCCGGCGGTGACGATGACCTGCTCGGGCCGGCAATCGATGCCGAGGTCGCGGCGGAAATGCAGCGCTGCGGCCTGCTTCAGCCGCAGCGTGCCGGTGACCGGGGTATAGCGGGTCTGCCCGGCATCGAGCGCCGCCTGCGCGGCGCCGAGGACGTGCAGCGGGGTGTCGAAGTCGGGCTCGCCGACCGACAGCGAGATCACGTCGCGGCCCGCTTCGCGCAGCGCGGTGGCACGGTCGGTCATCGCCGTGGTGCCGGAGGCGGCGATGCGGCGCAGCGCCGGGCTGAGGTGCTCGCGGCTCATGCCTTCAGCCTCGCCGGCAGCAGGCCGCGCAGCGCGTTGCCGATGAAGAACCCGTCGACGAGATCGGCGAGGGTCAGCTCGGCTTCGGCCGCGCGGCCCTGGGCGAGCAGATCGGCGCGCAGCACACCGGGCAGCAGGCCGAGCGAGGCGGGCGGGGTCAGCAGCCGGCCGCTGCGCTCGACGAACAGGTTGGTGAAGCTGCCCTCGGTGACGAGGCCGTCGTCGCGTACGAGCAGCGCCTCGCTGGCCCCGCCACCCTGGGCCACCGCCAGCGCTTCCTCGTGGAAGCCGCGGTCGGTGGTCTTGTGGCGCAGCCGCCAGTCTCCCGCGACGACGGGCAGCGGCAGCGCGATGCACTCCGCGGGGCCGTCGGGCGGGGCGGGCAGCGGCGTGGCTTCGAGCGTTATCTCGCCCGAGCGCGCCAGCAGCAGGCGCAGCCGCGCGGGGCGCTCGAGCTCGAAGCACAGCGCCTGGATGCGGTTGCGCGTCTCGTGGCGGTCGAACGCGAAGCCGAGCTCGGCGGCGCTGGCCTTGATCCGCTCGAGGTGCCGCTCGAGCAGCGGGACGCCTTCGGCGGGATCGAAGCGCATCGTCTCGATCAGGTCGTAGCCCCCGGCCGCCCCGCGGGCGAAGCCGCCCTTGACCTGGGCCTCGCGCCATTCGGCCATGCCGTCGCTGTCGGCGACGATGGCCCCGCCGACGCCGAGCACCGCGTGGTGGCGCTGGTTCTCGCCCGGGGTCAGCCGGATCGTCCGGATGGCGACGTTGAACGCCGCGTCGCCGCTCGCGTCGATCCGGCCGATCGCACCGCAATACGGCCCGCGCGCGTCGCGCTCGACCGCATCGATCAGCTCCATCGCACGGATCTTCGGCGTCCCGGTGATCGAGCCGCACGGGAACAGCGCGCGGAGCATGTCGATCGCCCCGCGCCCTTGCTGCAGCCGCGCGCGCACCGTGGTCGTCATCGTGTGCAGCGTCGGGTAGGTCTCGACCGCAAACGGCGCCTCGACCCGCACGCTGCCCGCCTCGGCGACGCGGCTCAGGTCGTTGCGCATCAGGTCGACGATCATCAGGTTCTCAGCCTTGTCCTTGACGCTCGCCGCCAGCTCCTCGGCCAGCGCGCGGTCCTCGGCGTCGTCGCGGCCGCGCGGGCGAGTACCCTTCATCGGCTTGCACTTGGCCGAGCGGCCCTTGAGCGAGAAGAAAAGCTCCGGGCTGAACGAGAGCAGCCAGTGCGAGCCGTCGAAGATGACCCCGCCGTAGCCGGCGTTCGCGGCCGGGCGGACCGCGGCGTAGATCGCCAGCGGGTCGCCGCGCGCGGGCCCGGCGAGCGGGATCGTCAGGTTGGCCTGGTAGATGTCGCCGGCGCGGATCGCCTCGGTCAGCGTGGCGAACGCCTCGAGATAGGCCCCGGTCGAGAGCTGCGGCTCGAGCGGGCCGATCGACGCCGGGCCGGCGCCGGCGCGCCCGGCCAGCCAGCGCGGCACCTCGGCCGCGGGGATCGCACTCGCGCCGTCGAACAGGCCGAACCATAGCAGCGGCCCGGCGGCGCCGCTGCGGGTCTCGGCGCGCGGCGCGAGCTTCGGCTCGAGCGCCAGCCCGGCCTCGTAGGCGAGGTAGCCGGCGAGCGTGCCGCCGGTCGCGGCGCGCGCCGCGTCGGCCGCCTCGAGCGCCGGCAGGACCTCCTCCGGCCGGTGGGCGACGAACACCTCGCGCGGGTGCTCGAAAAGCTGCGCGTCGCTGGCGCCCTCCGCGCGCGCGTCGTCGAGCAGGACGAAGGGCTGGGTCTCGGCCATCGGCCCCCGCTCTAACTCCTATTCGGCCCTTGTCTATCGCCTGCCCGCGCGCCAGACCCGCGAGCGAAGGAGCACAGCATGGCGGCCATCTTCCTCGGCCTCGGCGCCACCGGCGAGCGGCAGACGCTCGAATTGTCCCGCGCCAACCGCCACGGGCTGATCGCCGGGGCGACCGGGACCGGCAAGACGGTGACGCTGCAGGGGCTCGCCGAGGACTTCTCGGCCGCCGGCGTGCCGGTGTTCCTCGCCGACGTGAAGGGCGACCTCGCCGGCATCGCGCTGCCCGGCTCGCCGGCCGCGCCGAACGCCGACAAGCTCGAGGCCCGCGCCGCCGAGCTCGGCATGGGCGACTACGCTTATGCCGACAACCCGGTGGTGTTCTGGGACCTCTATGGCGAGCAGGGCCATCCGGTTCGCACCACCGTCTCCGAGATGGGCCCGCTGCTGCTGGCCCGGCTGCTCGGACTCAACGAAACCCAGGCCGGCGTGCTCGACATCGCCTTCCGCTACGCCGACGACGAAGGTCTGCTGCTGCTCGACCTCGAGGACCTGCAAGCGATGCTGGTGCACACCGCCGAGAACGCCGGAGCGCTGAGCGCCCGCTACGGCCACGTCGCGCGCGCCACCGTCGGCACGATCCAGCGCCAGCTGCTGTCGCTCGACAGCCAGGGCGGGGCGCTGTTCTTCGGCGAGCCCGCGCTCGAGATCGGCGACATGATCCGCACCGACGAGCAGGGCCGCGGGGTGATCAACGTGCTCGCCGCCGACCGGCTGATGCGCAGCCCGAAGCTCTACGCCACGTTCCTGCTGTGGCTGCTGGCCGAGCTGTTCGAAGCACTCCCCGAGGTCGGTGACCCGGAGAAGCCGACGCTGGTGTTCTTCTTCGACGAGGCGCACCTGCTGTTCGACGACGCGCCGCAAGCGCTGCAGGATAAGATCGAGCAGGTCGTGCGGCTGATCCGCTCGAAGGGGGTCGGGGTCTATTTCGTGACGCAGAACCCGATCGACATTCCCGAGGAAGTCGCCGGCCAGCTCGGCAACCGCGTCCAGCACGCGCTGCGGGCGTTCACCCCGCGCGACCAGAAGGCGATCCGCGCGGCGGCGGAGACCTTCCGCATCAATCCGGGGCTCGACGTCGCCACCGCGATCACCGAGCTGAGGACCGGCGAGGCGCTGGTCTCGACGCTGCGCGAGGACGGCGCACCGTCGGTCGTCCAGCGCACGCTGATCAAGCCACCGCGCTCGCGGCTGGGCCCGGTCACGGACAAGGAGCGGGCGCTCATTCAGTCGCTCAGCCCGCTCGCCGGCAAGTACGACACCCGTGTCGACCGCGAGAGCGCCGAGGAGGTGATCGCCCGGAAAGCCGCCGACGCCGCGGCGACCGCCGGCGAGGTCGAGCGCGTGGGACGCGAGGAAGTCGCCCGGCGCGAGCGGCTGAGCCCGAGCATCTGGACCAAGGCCGCCAAGCGCGCTGCGGGCGCGGTCGCCGGTTCGGCGGCGACGATCGCCGCCGCCTCGGTGACCGGCCGCAAGTCGCGCTCGAACCCGGTGCGCAATGCGGCGACTTCGGCCGCGGGGTCGATCGCAACCGACCTCGCTGGGCCGTTCATGGGCCGCTTCGTGCGCAACCTGATCGGCGGGTTGATGCGCTAGGCGCTTACCGCGCCGCCAGCCAGGCGGCGAGTTCGCGGCTCAGGCGCGGATCGCTTTCGAGGCGCTGGCGCAGCGCCGCTATGCGCCGCTCGACCGCGCGCCGCTGGTCGGCGGGTACCGAATCGCGCAGCTGCTCGAGCTTGCCGATCATCGCCGGGTCGCGCGAGGTGGCGCCGAGCCCGGCGATGAAGCTGGCCTGGCCGAACGTGTCGATCAGCCCCTCGACGCGCGCCCGATTGGCCATGGCGTAGTCGTAGGCGAGATCGGCGTGCTCGGCGGCGACCGCGGTCATCACGTTGGCGCTGGTCGTGCCCGCCTCGCCGGTTAGCGCGAAGTCGAGCGCCCGCCGCGCCAGCGCCGGATCCTGCGCCGCGCCGAGCAGCTGGAAATAGGCCTGCCGCTCGACCGTGCTCGACGAGGTGCGGGCGAGCTCGAGCAGCCGCTCCCACTCCGCCGCGGTGGCGTTGCGCGCGGCGACCGCGAGCCACGTCGTCTTGAGCGGGCCGTCGAGCGCGCGCGGATCGGCGGCGAGCGCGGCGAAGCGGCGGCGGGCCTCGCCCGCCACGGTCTCGTCGCCCATGTTGCCGAGCGTGGAGATCAGGTCGGAGCGCAAGTTGGCGTCGGCCAGCGTGTCGCTCGGCTTCGGCTCGTAACCGAGCTCGCGCAAGCGGGGCAGCCAGCGCTCGCGCGCCAGAGCGGCGACGCGCGGGCGGTCGTCGTCGGTGGCCACCCCATGCAGCGCGGCCCAGCGCGCGATGGCCCCTTGCGCCACGACCGGATTGGCGTTGCCCGGGATGGCGGTGAGCATCGCCAGCGCCGGCGCGAGCGGCTGGTAGTCCGCCTCGGCCAGCGCGAAGCTGTCCCGCAGCAGGCCGAGCTGGTCGATGGCGGCGAAGCCCGGCAGGGCCCGGGCCAGCTCGGCGGCCATCGCCGGCGAGTAAAGCGTGCGGAAATAGCCCAGCTGGCCGCCGTTGACGATCACCGGGCCGCAGCCCGGCAGCCGCAGCACCGCGCTGCCTTCGAGGACGTGCCGCACCGGCGCCGCGTCCCCGGCCTGGACCAGCAGCGGCACGCGCCAGCGCTGCGGGCTTTCGGTGACCTGGACCTTGCGGTCGCGGCTGAACTCGCCTTGCGTCACCGCCAGCTCGGTCCGCCCGTCGCGGCATTCGGCTTGCGCGTGGACCAGTGGCACGCCGGGCTGCAGCGTGAAGTCATGGGCGATCCGGCTCAGCCCGTCGGCGCCGGCCTGCTCGACCGCGCGCCACAAGTCGTCGCTGGTGGTGTTGGCGTACTGGTGCTGGCGCATGTAGGCGCGAATGCCCTCGCGCCAGACGTCCTCGCCGGCATAGGCCTCGAGCATCGAGATCACCGCCTCGCCCTTCGAATAGGCGATCGCGTCGAACGCGGTGTTGGTCTCCTCGACGGTGCGGATCGGCTGGATCACCGGATGGGTGGTGGCGAAGCTATCCAGCGCCATCGCCGCCTCGCGCCCGTTGACCCGCGCCAGCAGCGGCGACCATTCGGGATGGAAATGGTCGGTCGCCTTGGTCTCCATCCAGCTGGCGAAGCCTTCGTTGAGCCACAGGTCGTCCCACCACGCCATGGTGACGATGTCGCCGAACCACTGGTGCGCCACTTCGTGCGCCTGGGCGGTGTACATGTAGTCCTGGATGGCCGGGCTGGTGATCGTCGGGTCGATCAGCAGGTAGCGCTCGAAAGTGAGGATCGCGCCCCAGTTCTCCATCGCCCCGAACGACTGCGACTGGCCCGGAGCGGCGACGTTGTCGAGCTTGGGCAGCGGGTAGGGAACGCCGAAGTAGTCGCCGTAGAATTCGAGCAGCGGCGGCAGCATCTCGAGAGCGTAGCGCGCCTGCTCGCCGCTGCCGGACGGGCTGACGATGCCGACGTCGATCCCGTTCGGACCCTTCATCGCCAGCCGCTCGAAATCGCCGAGGCCGAAGAACAGCAGGTATGACGACATCTTCGGGGTGGTGCGGAAGGTCACCCGCTTGAGCCCGCCGGGCAGCGTCTCCTCGCCGGCGATCGGCATGTTGCTGACCGCCATCCGGTCGGCCGGCACGGTCGCCGTGAGGTCGAACGTCGCCTTGTAGCTCGGCTCGTCGAACATCGGCGCGAAACGCCGGGCGTCGGGCGCCTCGAACTGGGTGAACAGCCCGCGCACCGTCTCGCCGGTGCGCTTGTCGGGATAATCGAGCGCGAACAGGCCCGACGGCTGAGTGAGGATCTTGCCGGTGTACGACAGGTCCACGCGGTAGGCGCCGGGCGCGATCGGCGCGGGGGCCTCGAGGCGCACGGTCTGCGCGGCCGCGTCGAGCTCGGTCTCGAGCGGGATCGGCTCGCCGGACCCGTCGGCGCGCAGCAGCCGGGCCATGGTGAACTGAAGCTCGTTGGCATGGAGCGTGAGCGTGTCGGTGCGTTCGAACACCTCGATGTCGATGCTGGTGGTGCCGGCGAATGTCAGGTTGGCCGCGTCGGGGATCACCTCGATCCGGTAGTGCAGCGGGCGGGCGGTGCGCGGCAGGTCGCTGGTGACCGATTCGGGCAGCGGCGCGGTGGTCAGGGCAACCCCGGGCGCCTCGGCGGCGGGAGTCGAGGCGCACCCCGCGAGCAGCAGGGCGGTGAACGCGGTGGCGGCGAGACGCTTCAAGGCACGGGCTCCGGCGATGGTTTCCAAAGCAACCGCCCCTAGCGGGAGGCGATCGCGATGGCCATGCCTTCAGTCGAGCGGCAAGCGCAGTTCGGCGAGCAGCCCGCGAGCCTCGCCGCCCGCTGTCGCGCGGTTGGTCAGCCGCACGGTGCCGCCGTGCTGCTCGGCGATGGCGCGGGCGAGCGTGAGGCCGAGCCCGGCGCCGCCCGTCTCGCGGTTGCGCGAGCTTTCGCCGCGCGCGAACGGCTCCATCATCGCTGCGATCTCGCCCTCGGCGATGCCCGGGCCGTCGTCCTCGATGCGGATCACCGCCTCGCCGCCCTCGCGGGCTTGCGAGACCCGCGCGCGCTCGCCGTAGCGGACCGCGTTCTCGATCAGGTTGCGCAGCGCCCGGCGCAGCCAGGTGGCGCGCAACGGCAGGGCGACGCGCTCGGTCGCCGCGAGCGTGACGGGCTCGTCCATGTCCTCGTATTCCTCGACCACCGCGGCGACGAGCGCGGCGAGGTCGGTGCGCTCGAGCGGGTCGCTGGGGCGGCCGACGCGGGCAAGCGAGAGGATGTCGTCGAGCGAGCGCGTGATGTCCTCGATGCTGGCCGCCATCCGCGCCCGCTCGCCGGCGTCCTCGACCGATTCGATGCGGACGCGCAACGCCGCGAGCGGGGTCTTGAGGTCATGGCCGATGGCTCCGAGCATGACGTCCTTCTCGTTGAGCAGCGCGGCGATGCGCGCTTCCATGGCGTTGTGCGCGGCGATCAGGCGACGGGTGTCGTCCGGCCCGGTCGGGGCGATCTGCCCGTCGATCTCGCGCGTGGCGGCGAAATGCTCGAGCCGGCGGGTCAGCGCGGCGAGCGGCCGGGTGATGCGGCGCAGCAGCAGGGCGAGCCCGCCGACGAGCACCGCGTAGAGCATCAGCGTCTGCAGGAGCAGCGAGCCGAGCTGGCGCGGCTCGCGGTCGGACAGCGGCACACGGGCGACGGTCCACTGCGTCTCGCCGGGGCGCTGGAGACCGGCGAGGAGCATGTCGCCTTGCGCCCATTGCGGTGGCGGGCGGTCGGGGAAGCGCTCGCTCAGGCGGCCCATCACGTACGGGTCCTCGCCCCACTTGCGGGTGGTCACGACGAGTTGCGCCGGGTCCATGCCCTGCTCGATCAGGATCGCGCGCAGCTGCGCCTCGCGCTCGGCGTCGCGCTGCTCGCCCGGACGCAGCGGGTCGCGCGTGGTGCGCTCGATGCGCAGCCGCTGCCACCGCCGCGGCCCTTCGCCGCCGGAGCGCGAATCGGCCTGGCGGAAATCGACCCGCGGCTCGGCGACGAGCTGGAAGGCCAGCCCGTTGAGCGCGCCCATCTCGCGGCGCTGCTCGGCCGCGCGGAACAGCAGGAACGCCGACAGGCCTTGCGCGACGAGCAGCGCCAGCGCCACCGACAGCAGCATCTGCCCGAGCAGGCTGCGGGGGAGCACGCGCCTCACTGGTCGCGGTCCGGGGCAACCCGGCGGACGTCGGCGGCGAGGCGATAGCCGCCGCCCCACACAGTCTGGATCAACTTGGCGTCGCGGCTGTCGTGCTCGATCTTGCGCCGAAGGCGGCTGACCTGGTTGTCGACCGCGCGATCGAACAAGTGCGCCTCACGGCCCTGGACCATGTCGAGCAGCCGGTCGCGGTCGAGCACCTGGCGCGGGTGGGTGAGAAAGGCGAGCAGCAGGCGGAACTCGGCCGAGGAGATCGGCACCACGGTGCCCTCGGGGTCGGTCAGCCGGCGCTTCAGCGGATCAAGCCGCCAGCCCTCGAATTCGTAGAGCGCATCTTCCTCGATCACGGCCGGCAGCTTGGCCGCGCGGCGCAGCACCGAGCGGATGCGCGCAACCAGCTCGCGCGGCTCGAACGGCTTGACGACGTAGTCGTCGGCGCCGATCTCGAGCCCGACGATGCGGTCGGTCGCCTCGCCGCGCGCGGTCAGCAGGATAACCGGAATGTCGCGCGCCTCGCTGAGATGGCGGCACAGCGAGAGGCCGTCCTCGCCCGGCATCATCACGTCGAGCAGGACCAGGTCGGGCGCTTCCTCGAGCAGCGCCGAGCGCGCCTTGGCCGCGTCCTCGGCCTGGCGCACGACGAACCCCTGGCGGACCAGGTAGTCCGCCAGGGGCTGCCTCAGGCTGGCCTCGTCATCGACGAGGAGCAGCCGGGTCGGCGCCGGTTCGCTCATTCTGTCGGCGCCCCCGCTGCGTGGCTCAGCCGGCGTCGCGGCCGGGACGCGGGCCACGCAGCGCGCGACGTTCGTCGCGGCTGATGGTGCCGTCCTTGTCGGCGTCGGCGCGGTCGAACCGGACCAGCGCGGCGCCGGTGAACTCGGCCTGGCTGACGGTGCCGTCGCGGTCGGTATCGGCGTCGCGGGCGGCATCGGGGCCGCGCAGACCGCGCAGCGCGAAGCCGGGGCGACCCGGTCCGCGGCGCTCGGCGCGCTGCTCGCGGCGCTCGGCGCGGGCTTCGCCGCGGTCGGCGCGTCCGGCGCTGAACTCGGCGAGGCTGATCGCCCCGTCATGGTCGGCGTCGAGGCGGTCGAACGCCTGCTTGTGGCGCGCCTCGCGGTCGGCCTGGTCGAGCACGCCGTCGTCGTTGGCGTCCATCCGGGCGAAGGCCTCGGTGGTGCGCTGCTCGACGGCGGCACGGGTCAGCTCGCCGCGTTCGGCCTGGGCATAGGCCACACCGCTGGCGGCGAGAGTCGCAACCGCGGCAAGCGAAACGGTGATGATCTTACGCATTGTTCAAAGCTCCTGGGGGGGTATCCTAGAGCAACGGGGCGCCGGCCTGAAGGGGAGCAAAGGGATCGGCGCCCCGCCACTCGAAGCGCCGTTCTAGGCGGCCAATGTCGCACCTCTTTGCCGCGGCGAGCCGAAAGTGTCGCAATTTGTCACGGATCGCGCGGCGCATTCATCGGCCGGCAAGCGCCACTCGCCGGGCCGGGCGCTTCACTCGCCGCCGGCGCCCGGCATGCAGAATGCGTTGAGCTTGTTGCCGTCGGGGTCGCGGAAATAGGCGGCGTAGAAGCCGCCGCCGCGCGTTCCGGGCGCGCCTTCATCGGTGCCTCCGTGGGCAAGGGCGATTGCGTGGATCCGGTCGACTTGCGCTTCGTCCCGACCCTCCAGCGCGACCATCGTGCCGTTGCCCACGCTGGCCGCATTTCCGTCGAACGGCCTGGTCGCGGCAATTCCCGCGCCGCCACCCGGCGTGCCCCAGGCGATGTAGCTTTCGCTTTCCATCATCCGCGAAGTGCCCATTTCGGCGGCGATCGCGTCATAGAACCGCGCCGCCCGAGCCAGGTCGTTGGTGCCGAGTGTGACATAGCCGATCATGCCGCGTCTCCCTGCTGCGACTCGCGACGAAGAACATTAGAGGAACGCAGCGACCCCTACAAGGGCGTGCAGGCCGCCTCGAGCCACTCCAGCGCTGCGCCTTCGAGCTGCGGTGCGAGGACCTTGCGCACCCGCGCGTGGTAGGCGTTCCACCACGCCGTCTCCGCCTCGCTCAACAGCGTCCGGTCGAGCAGCGCGGCGTCGAGCGGCGCCAGCGTCAGCGTCTCGAAGCCGAGCCACTCGCCCTCGCCGCCGGGAATGGCGCGCGGCTCGACCAGCACCAGGTTCTCGATGCGGATGCCGTACTCGCCGGCCTTGTAGTAGCCGGGCTCGTTCGACAGGATCATGCCGGGCATCAGCTCCTGCTCGGTCCCGGCCTGGCCGCCCCGCGGCTTGGCGATGCGCTGCGGCCCTTCGTGGACGGCGAGGAAGCTGCCGACCCCGTGGCCGGTGCCGTGCGCGTAGTCGAGGCCGGCTTGCCACAGGAATTGCCGCGCCACGGTGTCGAGCTGCGAGCCGCTGGTTCCCGCCGGGAAAGTCTGCACGGCGAGCGCGATGTGGCCCTTGAGGACGCGCGTGAAGCGATCCTTCTGCTCGCTCGAAGGCTCGCCGGGACCGATCCACACCGTGCGGGTGATGTCGGTGGTGCCGTCGGCGTATTGCCCGCCCGAATCGACCAGGTAGACGCTGCCCGGCCGGATCGGCAGGTTGCTGTCCTCGTCGACCCGGTAATGCGGAATCGCCGCATGCGGCCCAGCCGCCGAGATCGTGTCGAACGACAGGTCCTTCAGCAGGCCGGTGTCTTCGCGGAAGGCCTGCAGGCGAGCCGCGGCGCTCAGCTCGGTCTCGCCTCCGTTCGGGGCGGCGAGCGACAGCCAGTGGAGGAACCGGGCGATCGCCGCGCCGTCGCGCGCCTGGGCGTCGCGCTGGCCCTGCTGCTCGACCGGGTTCTTGACCGCCTTGGCGAGGATCGTCGGGTCGCGTTCGGCGACCGCCGTGGCGCCGGCGGCGTCGAGCGCACGGAAGATCGCGGCGACGCCGTAATTGGGATCGACCGCGACGCGCCGTCCGCCGAGCGCGCCGAGCGCGCTCTCGAATTCGCCGCGCGGGCGCACCGTGACCGCGTTGCCGAGGTGCCTGACCAGCTCGGGCGTGACTTTCTCGGGCGCGATGAACAGCTCTGCGGTGCCGTCGGCGTGGGCGATGACGTAGGACAGCGCCACCGGGGTGCGGTCGACATCGGCGCCGCGGATGTTGAGCAGCCAGGCGACCGAATCGAGCGCGCTGATCACCGCGGCGTCGAGCTTCCCGGCCTTGAGCCATTCGGCCACCTCGGCCCGCTTGTCGGCGCTCGAACGCCCGGCCAGCGCCTCGTCCTGGACGAACGCCGGCGCGACCGAGGGCTCCGGGCGGTCCTCCCACACCGCGTCGACCGGATTGGCCGCGACCGGCACCAGCTCGGCGCCGGCCTCGGCCAGCGCCTTGCCGACCGCCTTGGCCCACCCGGCGGTATGCAGCCACGGGTCGAAACCGATCTTCGCCCCCTCGACGGCGTTGGCGGCGAGCCACGCGGCGATCGAATCCTTCGGCACCGAGCGGTACTCGTAGAGCCGCCCGTCGACCTGGTCGCGCACTTGCAGCGTATAGCGCCCGTCGACGAACATCGCGGCCTTGTCCTTGAGCACGACAGCGGTCCCGGCCGATCCGCCGAAGCCGGTCAGCCAGGCGAGCCGCTGGGCATAGCTGCCGACGTATTCGCTGAGGTGCTCGTCGGAGATCGGGATCACGAACCCGTCGAGCCCCTGGCGCGCCAGCTCCTTGCGCAAGGCGTCGAGGCGGGCTTCGTGGGTCTGCATCAGCATGGGTTGCGGTCCTTTCGCGGCCTACATAGAGCCGCCGGATGGACGATGCCACTCCCGCCCGCACACCGCTTGCGCCGCCGGTCGCCGCGCGCAAGCCCTCCGCCGCCACGCACCACGGCATCACCGTCGAGGATCACTACGCCTGGCTGCGCGACCCCGGCTATCCCGAGGTCACCGACCAGGACGTGCTCGCTCATCTCGCGGCGGAGAACGCCTGGTTCGAAGCGCGCATGGCGCCGCATCAGGGCACCGTCGAGGCACTGTTCCAGGAGATGCGCGCGCGGATCAAGGAAGCCGACAAGTCGGTGCCGCAGAAGGACGGCGACTGGTTGTACTGGATCGAGTTCGAGGAAGGCGCCGAGTACAAGAAGTGGTGGCGCAAGCCGGTCGCCGGCGGCCCCGACGAGCTGATCCTCGACGAGCCGGCGCTGGCCGAAGGCAAGGCGTACTTCCGGCTCGGGGCGATCTCGGTCAGCAACAGCGGGCGTCTGCTCGCCTACTCGGTCGACGACAACGGGTCCGAGCGGTTCACGGTCAGGATCAAGAATCTTGCCAGCGGGGTGCACCTGCCAGACGAGATTCCGGGCACGTTGTCCTCGCTGGTGTGGGTCGCCAGCGACACCGGCCTCGTCTACTCGCTCGCCAACGAGCAGTGGCGCACCGACAACGCGCGGCTGCACTGGCTCGGCCGGCCGCTGGCCGACGACGTCGAGCTGTATCACGAGGACGACGAGGGCTTCCGCGTCTCCGCCGGTCTGTCGGCCAACGAGAAGTGGGTCATCGTCTCGACCGGCGACCACGAGACCAGCGAGGCGCGGCTGATCCCCGCCGCCGACCCGCTGGCCGAGCCGATCCTCGTCCGCCAGCGCGAGAAAGGCGTCGAGTACGACGTCGATGAGCGCCAGGGGACGCTGTTCATCCACGCCAACGACACGCACGAGAACTTCCGCCTGGCCACCGCGCCGCTGGACAGGCCGGGCGAGTGGACCACGCTGATCGAAGGCTCGGACGCGTTCTACCTGACCGGGTTCGAGCTGTTCAGGGACTTCTACGCGATCGACGGGCGGCTCGGCGGGCTCGATCGGATCGAGATCCGCTATTACGACGATCCCGCCCGGATCGAGCCGATCGCCTTCCCCGAGGCCAGCTACACCGCCTCGCTCGGCAACAACCCCGAATGGGAGACGAAAGCGCTGCGGCTCGGCTACGAGAGCATGGTCAGCCCGGCGAGCACGTACGACTACCACGTCGCCGAGCGGCGGCTCGAGCTGCGCAAGGTGCAGGAAATCCCCTCGGGCTACGACCGTTCGCTGTATGCCACCGAGCGCCTCGAGATTACCGCGCGCGACGGCACGGCGATCCCGGTCAGCGTGATGGTCCGCAGGGACCGCGCCGCTCCCGGTCCGCTGCACCTCTACGGCTACGGTGCCTACGGCATCGCCATCCCGCCCGGCTTCTCGACGACGCGCCTGAGCCTGGTCGACCGCGGCTTCGCATATGCCATCGCGCACATCCGCGGCGGGGACGACCTCGGCCGCGCCTGGTACAAGGCGGGCAAGCTGCAGAGTCGGACGAACGCGTTCAACGATTTCGTCGACGTGGCCAAGGGCCTGATCGCGCGCGGGATCACCGAAGCCGGGCGGATCAGCATCTCGGGCGGCTCCGCCGGGGGCGAGCTGATGGGCGCGGTGGTCAACTCGGACCCGCACTTGTGGGGCGCGGTCGTGGCCCACGTGCCGTTCGTCGACGTGCTGGCGACGATGCTCGACGCCTCGCTGCCGCTGACTCCGGGCGAATGGCCCGAATGGGGCAACCCGATCGAGGACCAGGCCGCGTTCGAGCTGATCCACAGCTACAGCCCCTACGACAACGTGCGCGCGCAGGCCTACCCGCCGCTTCTCGTCACCGCCGGGCTCAACGACCCGCGAGTGACGTACTGGGAACCGGCCAAATGGGTCGCCCGGCTGCGCGAGCTCAAGACCGACGACAACGAGCTGCTCCTGAAGACCAACATGGGCGCCGGCCACGGCGGCAAGTCGGGCCGCTTCGAGAGCCTCAAGGAGACCGCCGAGGAATTCGCCTTCATCCTGTGGCAGATGGGCAGAGAATCCTGACGTGTTCCCACCCTCCGTTCGCATCGAGCGAAGTCGAGATGCGTCGCGCGAGGTGTCGCGACTTCGCTCGACACGAACGGTTGTGGTGATGAACAGATTCGCGATGACCTTCACCGCGCTCCCCGAGCACATCGACGAGAACGGGCACGTCAACAACACGGTCTGGCTCAAGTGGATGGAGGACCTCGCCACCGCGCACTGGATGCGCGATGCGGAGCCCGGCCATGTCGCCGCCTACGCCTGGTTCGTGCTGCGCCACGAGATCGACTATCGCGGCAACGTCGGCCTCGGCGACACGGTCGAGGGGACGACCGAGATCAGGGAAGGGCCGAGCGGCGCGCGGTTCGACAGGCATTTCACCTTCACCGATGCCGGCGGCAAGGAGCTGGTCCGCGCCCGGACCACCTGGGCGATGATCGACCGCGCCACCGGCAAGCTGACGCGCGTGCCGGCGGAAGTGTCCGCGCCGTTCCTGCCGCCAGGCGCCTAGGCGGCGGCGCGGATTACGCCGCTCCCGTTGGCAAGCTCGACGGCCTCGCTGAAGGTGCGGTCGCGGCCCGCCGCCTTGGCTTCGTACAGCAGGGTGTCCGCCCGCGCGTAAACGTCGTCGAACCGCGCCGAGGGCAGCGCCGCGTCGCCCAGGTGCACCACGCCCATGCTGGCCGTGACCGCCCGGTCGAGCGCCGGGACTTCGCGCGCGATGTGCCCGGTGAGGCCGGCGCGCAGCCGTTCGGCGACCTCCTGCGCAGCCGGGCCGCGCAGCAGGAAGAGGAACTCCTCGCCCCCCATGCGGATGGCCAGCAGGTCGGGGATGCCGGTGAACGCCCGCGCGCACGCCCGCAGCACCTCGTCGCCGGTCGCGTGGCCGTGGCTGTCGTTGATCTGCTTGAAGCGGTCGAGGTCGAGCACGGCGAGCGTGCGGTAGCCCTTGGCGAGGCAGGCGCCGAAGCGCGACTCGATCGCCCTCCGGTTCATCAGCCCGGTCAGCGGATCGCGCTCCGACAGCTCGGCGAGCAGCCGCGCCTCCAGCCGGGCCTTGTCGCGGTCCTGCTTCATGCGCAGAAAGCGCTGGTTGACCGCGAGCCAGACGGTCACGACCTCGAGCGCGAAGGCGACGAACATCAGGCGGTCGAGCGAATCGGGGGCTGAGTAAAAGCCCATCCCGCGCAGGATGCGCTCGGCGCAGCACAGCAGGATCGGAATCCACGCCAGCGCCACCAGCCTCACCGCCCGGCTGCCGCGCAACAGCGCCACCGCGAGGGTTGCAGCGAACACCGCCAGCACCGGCAGGAAGCCGTAGAAGAAGCCGGCGTTGTCGAACGGCTGGAAGGCGTCGAGCTGCAGCGCCATCGTTCCCGGGACCAGCACGCTCCACACCGCGGCGCCCTTGAGCAGCCCGCGCATCGCGCGCGGCAGCGCCTCGCGCTCGAGGAACTCGAGCAGGAAGAAGGCCGAGGCGGCGGCGCCGGCGGCGAAGAACAGCGGCCCGGCGATGGCGACGAGGTCGATCGAGGGCCGCACGAAGGCCAGCACCAGCCCGCCCGAGAACAGCAGGTAGCCGATCATCGAGGCGACCATCGCCGCGTGGAGCACGAGGAATCGCTCGTGCAGCACGGTGTAGAAGCTGACGTCGAACACCAGCGGGATCACCAGCATGCCGGCGATCACCGCGATCATCGCCACGGCCGCGGGCGGCCAGCCCGACAGGTGCGGCCTGGGCGTGACGCGCGCTTCGGTGAGCACGGTCAGGTTGTGCGGCCGGTCGATCCGCACGATCACCCGCGCAGTGTCGGCGGTCACCGGCGGCAGGGCGACCGTGAACAGCGGGCCGTTCTCGAGCAGCTCGACCTGGGCCTCGGAATAGGCGTGGCTGCGGACCGTTCCGTCGGCCCCGACCGCGGCCACGGTGATGCGGTCGAAGCGGGTGATGTGGCTGACGAATCCGACCGGCGCCGGCCCGTCGCGCCAGCGTTCGGCATCGAAGCTCAGCCAGGCCGCGGCGCGGGTGTTGTCCCATTGGTCGGGCCGGCACGACCACCGCTCCGGGCTCGCCGCCATCTCGGCGAGCGAGACGTCGGCGGCGGTGGCGGCATGGCAGCTCGCCTCGATGACCGGCACCGCCGGCGCGGCGTGCGCCGGCGCGGCCCCCAGCGCGAGCGCCCACGCCAGGCAAACCAGTCTGAGCAGGCCCCGTCCCATCGGGAAAAGGCGCTAGCGGGCAATGCTTTAAGGCCCGTTAAGCAACCTCAACGGAGCGAAGCGAATTACCCGGCGATGGCGCTCTCGACCGGCAGCAGCTCGTAGCCGAGCTCCGAAGCCACCGCCGGATAGGTCACCCGGCCGGCATGGACATTGAGCCCGGCGGCGAGATGCAGGTCGTCGCGCATCGCCCGCTTCCAGCCGAGGTCGGCGATCCTCAGCGCGCGTGGCAGCGTCACGTTGTTGAGCGCGTACGTGCTGGTGCGGGCGACGGCGCCGGGCATGTTGGCGACGCAATAGTGGACGATGCCGTCGACCACGTATGTCGGGTGGTCGTGCGTGGTCGGCTGGCTGGTCTCGAAGCAGCCGCCCTGGTCGATGGCCACGTCGACCAGCACCGAGCCCGGCTTCATGCAGCGCAGCATCTCGCGGCCGACGAGCTTGGGCGCGGCGGCGCCCGGCACCAGCACGGCGCCGATCACGAGATCGGCCTGGCAGACCATCTCGGCGAGGTTGGCCTCGTTCGAGAAGCGGGTCTTGGCGCGGCTCTCGAAATGGATGCCGAGCCGCTCGAGCACCTCGGGATCGCGGTCGAGGATGGTCACGTCGGCGCCGAGACCGACCGCCATCTGCGCGGCGTTGAAGCCAACCACGCCGCCGCCGATCACCACCACCGTGCCCGGCATCACCCCCGGGACCCCGCCGAGCAGCACGCCGCGCCCGCCGTGCGCCTTCTCCAGGGCGGTGGCGCCGGCCTGGATGCTCATCCGCCCGGCGACCTGGCTCATCGGCTTGAGCAGCGGCAGCGTGCCGCCAGGGCCGGTGACCGTCTCGTAGGCGATCGCGGTGACGCCGGACTTGACGAGGTCGGCGGTCTGCTCGGGATCGGGCGCGAGGTGGAGGTAGGTGTAGAGCACCTGGCCCTCGCGGAGCTGCGCGCGCTCTTCCGGTTGCGGTTCCTTGACCTTCACCACCATCTCGCATGTCTCGAAGATCGTCCCCGGCCCGTCGACGATCTGCGCCCCGGCGGCGCGGTATTGCTCGTCGGTGGCGCCGATGCCGAGGCCGGCGCCGCTCTCGATCCACACCTCGTGACCGTGCCTGGCCAGCTCCTTGGCGCTCTCGGGCGTCAGGCCGACGCGGTATTCCTGGTTCTTGATCTCGCGCGGACAGCCGATCAGCATGGGCATCTCCTCGGGGAGTTCGTTACGAGTGAAACCGGAGGTGTGCAATCGGGAGCAAGCGGAGCGCTTAGCATGACGGGCAAGGACCTGACACGCCTTGCCGTCGGGCTGCTGGTCGGAGGGGCGATCGCCTTTCCCGCCGGCCTGTGGCTCGGCGGCTCCGACGACCCGCAAGCGCCGCGCGACCGGCCGCCGGCGGAGATGCGGCGGGTATTCTCGCCCGACGTGCGCGGCGACCCGTACGTGCTCGCGCAGCTGAAGCAGCAGGTCGAGGCGCTCGAGGCGCATTGCCGCGCAACCGGCGAGATGTGCGCCGAGGCGCGCGGGGCGCGCAGCCGCTACGCGGAGCTGGCGGCTCGGCCATGACCCGCGGCCGCGCGAAGCTGGCGATGGGCGAGGGGCTCGCGGCCTGGGTGCTCGAGGCGCCCGACGGGTTCGGCGACGCCGGGTTCCATACCCACCATGCGATCCAGCTCACCGTGTCGTTTTCCGGGCGGCTCGCGCTCATCAGTGGAGAGGAGCGGATCGTCGGCCCGCTAATCGCGGTCGGCACCGATACGCTGCACCGGTTCGAAGCCGACGGCCTCCTCGGCTTCATCTTCGTCGAGCCCGAAAGCCACGCCGGGCGGGCGCTGACCGAAACGGTGCTGCGAAACCGGCCGCTGGCGGAGATTGACGATGCCGCGTTCGCCGAGGCGGCCGAGCCCTTGCGCCAGGCGTTCGAGCCCGGGCTGACAGCCGCGGCGATGCTTGCCATCGCCGGCTGCGCCGTGGCGGCGCTGGCTGGGGAGTCCGCGCCGACGCTGCCCGACAGCCGCATCCGTCGGATCATCGACCACGCGATGGCGCGGCCCGAGCTGTCGCTCGACGAAGCCGCGGCCGGCGCCGGCGTGTACCTGTCGGAAAGCCGCCTGCGGCACTTGTTCGTCGAGCACACCGGCCTCGCCTTCAAGACCTACATGCTGTGGCAGCGCCTGATCCGCGCGCTGGAGACCTACTCCGAGGGACGATCGCTGACCGAATCGGCGCATGAGGCGGGATTTTCGGACTCGGCGCACTTCAGCCGGGTGTTCAAGCGCTACTTCGGCCTGCCGGCGACGACCCTGACGCGAGTTTAGCCGTTGCGTTCAAGCGCGCCGCCGCGCGGCGGCCTAACCGGGGCTCCTCAGCAACGAAGGACCACTGCCATGACGATCGAGACCACCGAAGCCCGCCGCTGCAAGCCCACCTGCACCTGCACCGACTGCAAGTGCGGTTCGGACTGCCGCTGCGGCCAGTGAGCCCCCGCCACCCGGCAGCGGGACCGTGCTCCCGCTGCCGGGAAGCCCTGGTGCCCATCATCCCGTTAGCCGCGATCCTTGCGCGCCCCGCGCCGGCGGCGCCAGCCCATGAACCCCCAACAGCTGCCGCACAGCACGCAGCCGATGCCGAACACCGCCGCCGCCACGGTCAGCGAGCCGAAGAACACCGCGCCGGCGATGGCGAGGATGACCTCGAGGAAGATCTCGAGCCCGTCCCTCATGGCTCACCGAGGATGCGGCGATAGAGCGCGAGGTAGTCGTCGGCCATGCGCTCGACGGTAAAGCGCCGCTCGACGGCGCGGCGGCATGCGGCGCGGTCGATCTCGCCGAGGCGGGCGATCGCGGCCACCGCCTCGTCGAAGCTGTCGACCAGGAAGCCGGTGACCCCGTGCTCGATCAGCTCGGGCATCGAGCCGCGGCGGTAGGCGATCACCGGGGTGCCGCAGGCCATCGCCTCGACCACCGACAGGCCGAACGGCTCGTCGAAGCCGATCAGGTGGAGCAACGCGCGCGAGTGGCCGAGCAGGCGCAGCCGTTCCTCGCCGCCGACGACGCCGCGGTACTGCACCCGCTCGCCGTCGATGAACGGCGCGACCTCGCGCGCGTGGTAGCCCTCGTCCTGCACCAGCCCGCACATGACCAGGCGACGGCCCGCCGCCCGCGCCGCGCGGATCGCCTCGCTGGCGCCCTTGTCGGGGTGGATGCGGCCGAAGAACAGCAGGTCCTCGCCGCCCTTCGGCTCGAACGGGAACTCGTTTACGGCGATGCCGTGGTGGATCGTCGCCGCATAGGACAGCGAGGGCGCGCGGTCGGCGTCGCTGATCGAGACGTAGTGCACGCGGCCGTCGTAGCGCTCGTAGGCCGGCATGATACGCGGGGAGGAGAAGCCGTGGATCGTCGTGACGATCGGCCTTTCGACCACGCCGGCGAAGATCAGCGGCATGAAGTCGGCTTGGTTGTGGATCAGGTCGAATTCGCCGGCGCGCTCGAACAGGTGGGCGATGTGCAGCGCTTCCCACACCTTGGCGTCGAGGCTCGGGTCCTCCGAGTAACCGCGCGGGGCGACGCCGTCGAGCTTGCCGGCGGTGCGCGAATCGAGCGTGGCGAACAGCGTCACGTCGACCCCGCGCGCGACGAGCGCCTCGGTCAGCAGGCTGGTCACCAGCTCCCACGGGCCATAGGCGCGCGGGGGCGTGCGCCACGAGATCGAGCTGAGCATGGCGACCCTCATGTCGGCGAGGGAAGCCTCACGACGAGCCCTTCGTTCCCGCGCAAGTCGTCCGCGTCGCCGGACAGGGTCGACAGCAGTCGCTTGCCGCCTCGCGCCGCTTCGGGCATGGCCACCGGCGTTTCGCCGAGGTTGAGCGCCACCAGCAGGCGCGACGCCCCGCAGCACCGCTCGTAGGCCAGCAGCGAGCCCTCGGCCGCGACCGCCCCGTACCCGCCGACCGACAGCGCCGGCTCGGCGCGGCGCAGGCGCAAGAGCGCCCGGGTCAGGTTGAGCATCGAAGCCGGGTCGCCCTCCTGCGCGGCGACGTTGCGCGTTGGCCAGTCGGCATTGAGCGGCAGCCACGGCACGGCCTCGCTGAAGCCGGCGTTGGCCGAATGGTCCCACGGCATCGGCGTCCGGCTGGGGTCGCGGCCGAGGCCGATCGCCGGCTGGCGCAGCTCGCGCGGATCGCGCACCCGGTCGGACGGTATCTCGACCTGGCCGATGGCCAGCTCGTCGCCCTGGTAGAGCGTCGGCGTGCCGCGCAGCGTCAGCAGCAGCATCATCGCCACGCGCGCCTGCGCCTCGCCGACGCGCGCGGCGATGCGAGGCGCGTCGTGGCTGCCGAGCACCCAGTTGGGCCAGCCCCAGGCGGGCAGGCTTGCCTCGTAGTCGGCGATCAGCGCGCCGATCGTCGCCGCGTCCCAAGGGTTCTCGACCAGGCCGAAGTTGAACGGCAGGTGGACTTGCGGCCGCTCGGGCGTGCCGTACCACCGCGCCAGCCGGTCGTGGGGCAGGACGATCTCGCCGATCAGCACGCGTTCCCTGCCGGTTCGGGCGCCATAGCCATCGGCCAGCTCGCGCATCTCGGCCGAGATCGCGTGGGCTTCGGGCTGGTCGGTCGAATGGATCTGCAGCACCCGGTCGCGCTCGTTGACCCCCGGCTCCCAGTACGGGTTGGCCGGATTGTCGGGCAGCCCCTCCGCCTTGACGATGTGCCACAGCACATCGATCCGGAAGCCGTCGACCCCGCGGTCGAACCAGAAGCGCTTCACGTCGAGCATTGCCTCGCGCACTTCCGGATTGCGCCAGTTGAGGTCGGGCTGCTGCGGCAGGAACGCGCGCAAGTAGTACTGCCCGGTCGCCTCGTCCCAGGTCCATGCCGAGCCGCCGAAGTCGCTGATCCAGTTGTTCGGCGGCCCGCCGCCCGGCGCGGGATCGCGCCAGATGTACCAGTTGCGCTTCGGGCTCTCGCGGCTGGCGCGGCTCTCAACGAACCACGGGTGCTGGTCGGACGAGTGATTGGGCACGAAGTCGAGCAGCAGCTTGAGCCCGCGGGCATGGACTTCGGCGAGCAGGCGGTCGAAATCGGCGAGCGTGCCGAACAGCGGATCGACGTTGCAGTAGTCGGCCACGTCGTAGCCGAAGTCGGCCATCGGCGAGGGGAAGATCGGCGACAGCCACACCGCATCGACGCCCAGTTCGACGATGTAGTCGAGACGCCGCGCGAGCCCCCGCAGGTCGCCGACGCCGTCGCCGTCGCTGTCCTGGAACGAGCGCGGATAGACCTGGTAGACGACGCCGCGCTCCCACCAGGGATGGTGGTCCGGGGCGGTCACGCGGCGTCGGGAACGGTCATCAGCCCTTCATCTGCCGGGCTGCCGCGTCGAGCGCATCGCGACTGTTGCCGTGCTCGGCGATCAACTGCTCGGCCTGCTCGATCGAGATGCCGTGGCGCTCGGCGAAGTGTCGCACCTCGTAGTCCTGCTCGCCGGCCACGCGATTGCGATCTTGCCCGGCGGTCTGCGATTTGTCGTCTGACATGCACGCTCTCCTTTCGCGGCAACAACCCGGCGGGCGCGCCAAGGTTTCTGCCAAATGTCAGCAACGGCACCATTTTCCCGGGGTGGGCGTTGTAGGTTCACTTTGAGCGTCGGAGCACGATGATGGTAGACAAACCCGAGAAACCCGAACGGGTAGCGGCCAAGTACGGCGCGCTGGGCAAATACAGCTATGCCTGGCTGACGCTGGCGTTCTTCCTGGTCTCGTTCTTCCTCCATTGGTATTTCGGCTGGCAAGCGTTCCAGGACGAGGCGCGCGCGCACGGCCAGCGGCCCGAGGTGTCCGAATACCTCACGCAAATGAGCCGCGACACGTTCGAGAACTGGCAGTCCGAGTTCCTCCAGCTGCTGTGGCAGGTCGTCGGGCTGGCCTATTTCCTCTATCTCGGCTCGCCGACCTCGAAGGAGAACGACGATCGGGTCGAAGCCAAGATCGACGAGCTGCTGCGGCTGCAAGGCGGCGCCAAGGGCGAGAAGCTGATCGCCAAGATCGACCAGGACTTCCTGCGCCACCACGGCCATCCCAAGCCGGTCGGCCACAAGGGCTAGGCCGAATCAGCGGGCGAGCAGCGGCGAAGCGGGCGGCAGGCGATAGTCTCCGGCCTTTGCCGCATCGATCTTGAGGCCATCGGCGGTGTGCCGCAGGTCCTCCTGGCGCGGAATCCCGCCGTCGGGCAGCAGCGGCACCGGCTGCAGCGACGGCCACCGGCGGCGCAGCTCGGCGAGCAGCGCCGCGCGCCCGCGGCGGGCATCGGCGGCCACGCCTGGGTCGAGCGGCTGGGCGAAGGTCACCAGCGCCGGCCCGTTGCCGGTCGCCGTCACCGCGATCTCCGCCCACTGGTGGCCGTTGGTCAGCCGGCGGTGGAGCACGAAGGCGAGCGTCTGGCGACCGTTGCTCAGCCGCTGCGCGCGCGGCGAAGTGTCGGCGAACGACAGCCCGTTGCGCTGCGCGAAGCCGGCGAACACCGCCGCCAGCCGGTCGCGCTCGGTGACCGCGGCGGGAACCTCGACCGCTTCGACATAGCGGAACCGCCGCTCGCCCCCGCCCGAACACGCTGCCAGCAGCACCAGCATCGCGGCTGACATCCCGAGCAGCCACGCCGGGCGATCAAGGGAGATAGCCGTGCTCCCGCATCAGCCAGCGCAGCGCGTCCTCGAAGCCGGTGAAGGTCCGTTCCTTGCCTTCGGGGCAGCCGTCGTCGACCCACTCGACCGTGCAGTCGATCGGATACCAGCTCGGCTCCCCGGCCAGCTCGGCGGCGGTGCGGATGCCCTCTTCCGGCCGGCCGAGCACCGCCATGGTGTAGGCGTAGGCGGCGCAGGCCCCCGCGCTCTCGGATTCGCCCTCGCGGCATGCTTTGAGGGCGCGCTTGCCGTAGTCGCGGTACAGTTTGGCGAACCCGGGCTCGCGCGACACGTCGACCGGCTCGCCGCGCCGCAAGCGGTAGATCCGCGGCACCGACCAGCTGCTGGCATAGGAGGTGAAGGTGTAGAGCAGGCTGCCGTCGATCCAGCGGAACTCGCGGCTGCCGTCGCCGTCGAGGTCCCGGGGAAAGGCATCGAGCGGCTCGCCGTCCTTCATGGGCAGCAGGGCCGAGACGGGGACGCCGTCGACCAGGCTCACCGCCTGCAGCGTCGCGCAGCAGTGCGCCCCGCCGCTGTAGCCGGCGATGAGCACCGTCGGCGCCGCATCGCCCGGCGCCATCCGGCCGATGCCGACGCGGATGCCGTAAGGGCTTGAGCGGTACGGATCGTGCGGGACGTGGTAGGGCGCGGCACCGGGGAACTGCACGACGATCGTCGCATCCTCGTAGCTGTCGCGGAACGATTCCTGGGTGTCCTCGGCCTCGTCGTCGTACGGCGGCGCCGGCGTGACCCAGACCGTCACCCCGTCATCGGCGATCGTGAAGGTCCTCTGCGCCTGAAGCGGGTAGACCTCCTCCCATGTCCGCGCCGCGCCGGGAAGCGCGCAAGCGAGCGAGGCGATCAGGGCGAGTGCGGCGAGCGTGCGCCGCGCCGTCACAGCGGGTTGCCGTCGCGGTCGCGGTAGATGTCGCGGCGGCCTACGTGGTTGGCGGGGCCGACGAAGCCGTCGTGCTCCATGCGCTCGATCCACTTGGCGGCGGTGTTGTAGCCGACACCCATCTGCCGCTGGAGCCACGACCCGCTGGCCTTCTGGTTCTCGAACACGATCTGGCACGCCTGGCGGTACTTGCGCTCGTCGGGGTTGTCCGAAGCGGTGAACTCGTCCTCGAAGGCATAGAACCCGTCCTCGGGCTCCTCGGTGACCGAGTCGACATAATCGGGTTCGCCTTGCGCGCGCCAGTGGGCGGCGACGCGCTCGACCTCCTCGTCGCTGACGAACGGACCGTGGACGCGCTTGAGCGCGCCGCTGCTCGGCTTGTAGAGCATGTCGCCCTTGCCGAGCAGCTGCTCGGCGCCCTGCTCGCCGAGGATCGTGCGGCTGTCGATCCGGCTGGTGACGTGGAAGCTGATGCGCGTCGGCAGGTTGGCCTTGATGACGCCGGTGATGACGTCGACCGAGGGGCGCTGCGTCGCCATGATCAGGTGGATGCCCGCGGCGCGGCTCTTCTGGCTGAGCCGCTGGATCAGCACCTCGATCTCCTTGCCGACGGTGACCATCAGGTCGGCGAGCTCGTCGACGATCAGGACGATCTGCGGCAGCGGCTGGTAGTCGAGCTGCTCCTCCTCGACCAGCTCCTCGCCGGTGTCGGGGTCGAACCCGGTCTGGATGCGCCGGCCGAGCGGCTTGCCCTTGGCGATCGCGCCTTTGACGCGCTCGTTGAAGCCGTTGATGTTGCGCGCGCCGATATCGCTCATCATCCGGTAGCGGCGCTCCATCTCCTCGACCGCCCACTTGAGCGCGCGGACGGACTTGGCCGGCTCGGTCACCACCGGCGACAACAGGTGCGGTATATGGTCGTAGCTCTTGAGCTCGAGGATCTTCGGGTCGATCAGGATCAAGCGGCATTCATTCGGCGTGAAGCGATAGAGCAACGACAGCAGAATGACGTTCAAGCCGACGGACTTGCCCGAGCCGGTAGTGCCGGCGACGAGCAGGTGCGGCATCGCCGCGAGGTCGGCGACGACCGGGTCGCCGGCGATGTCCTTGCCGAGCACGATCGGCAGGTTGCCTTTGTTGTCGGCGAACGCCTCGCACGCGGCGAGCTCCTTGAAGCTGACCATCTGGCGGTCGGCGTTGGGCAGCTCGATGCCCATCACGGTCTTGCCGGGGATCGGGCTGACGCGCGCGCTGATCGCGCTCATGTTGCGGGCGATGTCCTCGGCGAGGCCGATCACCCGGCTGGCCTTGATGCCCGGCGCCGGCTCGAGCTCGTACATCGTCACCACCGGGCCGGTGCGGACGGCGGTGATCTCGCCCTTGACGTTGAAGTCGTCGAGCACGTTCTCGAGCAGCCGCGCGTTGCGCTCGAGCGACAGCTTGTCGAGCTTGGGCGCGGTGTCCTTGGGCGGGTCCTCGAGCAGGTCGAGGCTCGGCAGCGCATAGCTGTCGAACAGGTCCTTCTGCTGCGCCTTGCCCCCGAGGCGGGCCGGGCGCGGCGGCTGGCTCGGATCGGTGATCTCGGGCGGCTTGCGCGCCGGCGCGTCGTCGTCCCCCGGCTCGGCGCGCGGCGCCGGGCGCGTGCGGCGCGGCTTGAACGGGTTCGGCTCGCGCAGCTGCGGCGCGCGGCGCAAGGCCTGCGGCAGCGTCATCAGCCGGGCCCAGTCGAACGCCAGTACGCGCGCGGCGATGCCCGAGCCCGCGGCCAGCGCGGCGAGCCCGAGGCCGAGGATGGTCCAGAACTGCGCGCTCTCGGGCAGGCGCCCGGCCAGCGCGCGGATCGCGCCCGCGCCGAGCAGCCCGAGCAGACCGCCGAGCGAGGCGGGCAGGTTGCCCCAGCCGTCGGTCGCCAGCGTCAGCGCGGTCGACAGCAGCGCCATCGCCAGCAGCAGCAGGGCGACCGCGCGCCACCAGCGGCGCCCGTGCGGGGTCTCCTCGCGCTCGGCGTCGCGCCACAGCTTGCGGGCGAAGGCGTAGAGCATCGGCAGCAGCAGCACCGCGACGAGCCCGAACAGGAACAGCGCGCGCTCGGCGGCCCACGCGCCGGGGCGGCCCATCCAGTTGCGCACCTCGTCGCCGGCGGCGGTCGAGGCCGACGGGTCGGTCTGGGTGTAGGAAGCCAGCGCCAGGGCGAGGAAGATCATCGCTGCGGTCAGCACCGCCGCGCCGGCGAGCTGCCCGGCGCGCGCCAGCGAGCGGCGGAACGCGGCGCGCCAGTCGGCGGGCTGCGGCCTCGCAAGAGCGCGTGATGCCATCCTGTGTCCCCGTGCGTCCCTTCGCCGCCATCATCCTCTTCGGCGGACTCGCCGTCAAGAATCGCTTTTTGTTCTCACGACAGCCCGTCGATCGCGGCCCAGCGGGGCCACGCGAGCCGGCGAGCGGCATCGGCGGTCACCCCGCCGAGGGCGATCACCGGCATGCGCGCGCGCGCCGCCAGCGCGCGGAAGCGCAACGGACCGAGGAACCGGGCGTCCGGATGCGACCGGGTCGGGAACACCGGCGAAAGCAGCATTGCGTCGGCTCCTAGCCGATTGGCTTCGCCAATGTCGCGTAGCGAATGGGCCGTGGCCAGCCTCAGGAGGCCGACGGCGGTCGGGTAAAGCGCGCGCGGCGCCCCGTAGAGGCCATCGGCGCCCCATTCGCGCGCGGTCAGCGAACTATCGGCCAGCACTACCAGGTGTCCGCGCCTACGGGCCACGGCGCGCAGATCGAACCAGCGCGCGATCCGCTCGCCGTTGGGCAAGTGATAGTGACGATAAATGAACCCCGAGCCGCGCGGCAGGCGGCCGAGCGCTTGCTCGAGCGCCGCGTCGTTGCGCTCGTCGGAGAGCAGCCACAAGTCGGGCAGAGACTGGCGTGCGCGCATCGCCCCGCTATAGCGCGGCGCATGGAAAGCGCAGCTACCCTGCTCGGCGCCGTCGAGGAGCGGATCGCCCACGCCTGCCGCGTCGGGCGCCGCGAGCGGGACGAGGTGACGCTGGTCGCGGTCAGCAAGACCCATCCGGCCGAGGCCATCGCGCCGCTGATAGAGGCGGGCCAGCGCACGTTCGGCGAGAACCGGGTGCAGGAGGCGCAAGCCAAGTGGCCGGCGCTGCGCGAGCGCTATCCGGGTGTCGAGCTGCACCTCGTCGGTCGGCTCCAGTCGAACAAGGCCGAGGATGCCGTCGCTCTGTTCGACGCGGTCCATTCGCTCGACCGGCCGAGCCTCGTCGCCGCGCTGGCGAAGGCGATGGACAAGGCCGGCAAGCGCCTGCCGTGCTTCGTCCAGGTCAACATCGGCGCCGAGGCGCAGAAGGGCGGCGTCGCCACCGCCGCGCTGCCGGCGCTGCTCGCCGAGGCCCGCGCGGCGGATGTTCCGCTCGCCGGGCTGATGGCCGTGCCGCCGCTCGGCATCGAGCCGGCGCCGTTTTTCGCCCTGCTCGACAAGCTCGCCCGCGACCACGGCCTGGCAGGCCGCAGCATGGGCATGAGCAGCGACTTCGAGACCGCGATCATGCTCGGCGCAACGCATGTGCGGGTGGGCACGGCGCTGTTCGGGGAGCGCGGCTAGCCCGCCTCGCGTGCGCGCAGGATGCGCTCGACGGGAACCCGACTGCGTTCGGGGTCGATGCCGAGCGGGTGATCGGCGAACGACAGCGCACCGGCACGCTTCGACCCGACCGGAACGGGATAATCGCGCTCTAGTGGACCGCGTAGAGCACGCCGCGGTACTCGAGATCCTCGAGCGCGCGGCCGGCGCCGCGGGCGACGCAGTTGAGCGGATCCTCGGCGCGGGTCACCGGCAGGCCGGTCTCGTGCGTCAGCACGGTCTCGATTCCGGGCAGCAGCGAGCCGCCACCGGTCATCACGATCCCGCCCTCGATGATGTCGGCCGCGATCTCGGGCGCGGTCAGCTCGAGCGCTCGCCGTACCGTGTGGACGATCTGGCCGACGGTCTCGCCGAGCGCTTCGACGATCTCCTCCTGGCCGATCGACTTCTCGGTCGGCACGCCGCGGACGATGTCGCGCCCGCGGATACGGGCCTGGCGCGGCGTGTCGCCGCCGGCGATCGTCGCGGCGCCGATCTCCAGCTTGATCCGCTCGGCGGTCGCCTCGCCGATGATCAGGTTGTGGTTGCGCCGGGCGTAGGCGGCGATCGCCTCGTCCATCCGGTCGCCGCCGATGCGCGCCGACAGGCTCACCGCCAGCCCGCCGACCGAGAGCACCCCGACCTCGGTCGAGCCGCCGCCGATGTCGACCACCATCGAGCCGATCGGGCTGGTCACCGGCAGGTCGGCGCCGATCGCCGCGGCCATCGGCTCGTCGATCAGGAAGACGCTGCGCGCGCCCGCGTTCGAGGCCGCGTCGCGGATCGCCCGGCGCTCGACGCCGGTCGAGCCCGACGGCACGCACAGCACGATCTCCGGGCTGCCGCGCATGCGCACCCCGGCGCGCGCCTTGGCCTTCTCGACGAAGTGCTTGATCATCTGCTCGGCGATCTCGAGGTCGGCGATGACCCCGTTGCGCAATGGCCGGATCGTCTCGACGTTGTCCGGCGTCTTGCCCATCATCAGCTTGGCGTCGTCGCCGACCGCGCGGACGCTGCGCACGCCGTTGACCGTCTCCATCGTCACCACCGACGGCTCGGCCAGCACGATGCCGTGGCCCTTGAGAAAAACGACCGTGTTGGCCGTGCCCAGGTCGATCGCCAGATCGGCCCCGCGCAGCGGAAAGAACCCCATGAATGACATTGAAACCCCGTCCCAGTTCGCGCGGCTGCGCGGTTCCGGGGGATCGAGCCGCGTTCCTGTCTACGCTATGAACCGAGGCCTGGCGGGAGGCGCGTGTCGACGGGAGGTGGCTGACGGGCGTTCAGCCGAGGTTGCGCCGCGGGGCATAGGGGTTAAGGACGTTTCAACGTCGCAAGTCGGGAAGACCGAGCAAAGGGGGTGAGCGCCGTGGCATCGGGCGAGGACCTGGTATCGTTCATCGGTGCCTCGTTCCGTTCGGTCTGGGCGCTCGAGCTCTTGTGTCACTTGCGCAAGCATCCCGGGACGCCGCGCTCGCGCGAGGAGCTGGTCGAAAGCCTGCGCGCCAGCGACCTTGTCGTCCAAACCAGCGTCGCCGAGCTGATGGCGGTCGGGCTGGTCTCGATGGACCGCAAGGGCCAGGTCACCTACGCCCCCGCCAGCGCCGACCTCGACCGCCTCGCCGGCGCGGTCGAAGCGCACTACTCGAAGAGCCCGGACGCAGTCCGCCGGATCATCATCCGGTCGGCCAACCCGGGCCTGACGGCGTTTGCCGATGCGTTCCGCCTGGGAGGGGACAAGGAATGAGCGAGCTGTTCCCCACGGCGGTCTACACGCTGTGCTTCCTCACCAGCGCGGCGTGCTCGCTGCTGCTCGGCCGCAACTACGGGCGCACGCGCGCCCGGCTGCTGCTGTGGAGCGCGCTGTGCTTCGGCTTCCTCGCGCTCAACAACTTCCTGGTGGTCATCGACCTGGTGGTGCTGCCCTCCTCGGTCGATCTGCGCCTGCTTCGCTACGGTTGCGCGATCGCCGGCATCCTGACGCTGCTGTACGGCTTCATCGTGGACCAGGAGGAGTAATGACCGTGCCTTTCCCGACTGCGCACATCGTGATCGCCTTGGGAGGCCCGCTGGCTAGGAGCGGCGCGCAGCGCGGGCCTGGAGGCCCCCGGGCAAGCGGCGCGACGCCGTCCAGCGGGCCTCCCAAGGCGACCGCGAAGCGGCGGGCCGCTTTTCGCCAATTGCCGCGTTACTCGTCGGTCACGAGGAGGCAAGCCTCGCTCCCTCCTCGCGCCTTGCACTCGGCGAAAATCGGCTCCGTCACGATGTGCGCAGTCGGGAAAGGCACGGTCACACCATGACCCTGCTGGACTTCCTCTCGGGCGCGATCACGATGGGCTTCCTCGTCTGCGGGCTGTTCTTCTGGCGCTTCTGGTCGCGCACCCGCGATTCGCTGTTCCTGTGGTTCGCAGTGGCGTTCTGGCTGCTGTCGATCGGCCAGGCGTTGCTGGCGCTGACCGGCATCCCGGTCGAGGAGCGCAGCTGGCTCTACCTGATCCGGCTGGCGGCGTTCCTGCTCATCATCCTCGCCATCCTGCGCAAGAACATCGGCCGCGCCTAGGCGGCGACCGCTTCGGCCGGCTCCGCCGCGGCGGCAAGCAGCGACTGCTCGACCGACTTGAGCCGGTCCTTGCTGGTGACCTTCCCGCCGAGCAGGTCGGTGACGTAGAAGGTGTCGACCGCGCGCTCGCCGAACTGGGTCACGTGCGCCGAGTTGACCATCAGCCGGCATTCGAACAGCGCCCGGGCGAGCCTGTTGAGCAGCGCCGGCCGGTCGCGCGCGTTGACCTCGATCACCGTGAAGCGGCCCGAGGCCTGGTTGTCGAAGAACACTTGCGGGCGGACCTCGAAGCTCTCGGCCCGGGCGCGCGCGAGCGGGCGCCGGGCGAGCTGCGGCACCAGCTCGATCTTGCCGGCGAGCGCGTCCTCGATCGTGGTCCTCAGGCGCGCGAGCTGGCCGTCCTCGCGGAACGGCTTGCCGAGCGGGTCCTGGACGAGGAAGTTGTCGACCGCCTTGCCGACCCGCGTGGTGTGGATGCGCGCGTCGATGATGTTGCCGCCGGCGAGGTGGATCGCCCCGGCGATGCGGAAGAACAGGCCGGGGTGGTCGTCGCCGATCACCGTCACCAGCGTCGCCCCGCGCGCCGGGTAGTATTGCGCGTGGATGCACAAGTGGTCCTCGCGCGCCTTGGCTTCGGCGTAGAGCGGGACGTTGAGGGCGATCACGTCCTCGGGCTCAGCGATCCAGTAGGCGTCGTCGAAGCGGTCGTCGATCTCGTCGAGGTAATGTGCGTCGGGCCCGAGCAGCTCGGCGACGCGGGCCTTCTTGGCCTCGATCCGCTCCTTGCGGCCATGGCGCTTGTGGCCGAGCCGCATGCGCTCCTCGGCGAGCTCGTACAGGTCGCCGAGCAGCTGGCGCTTCCAGCTGTTCCAGATGCCCGGCCCGACCGCGCGGATGTCGACGATCGTCAGAATCATCAGCTGGCGCAACCGCTCGAGCGTCTGCACCTGCTCGACGAAATCGGTGATCGTCTTGGGGTCCGACAAGTCGCGCTTGAACGCGGTCGCGCTCATCAACAGGTGGTAGCGTACCAGCCAGGCGGTCAGCTCGGTCTCCTCGGCGCTCATGCCGAGGCGCGGGCACAGCTTGCGGGCGATCTCGGCGCCGAGCACCGAGTGGTCGCCGCCGCGGCCCTTGGCGATGTCGTGCAGCAGCGTCGCCACGAATAGCACCCGCCGGCTGGCGAGCTTGTGGATCAGCTCGCTCGACAGCGGATGGTCTTGCTTGAGCTCGCCGCGCTCGATTTGCGCCAACAGGCCGATCGCGCGGATGGTGTGTTCGTCGACCGTGTAGTGGTGGTACATGTCGAACTGCATCTGCGCGTTGACCTTGCCGAAATCGGGGACGAAGCGGCCGAACACGCCGGCCTCGTTGAGCCAGCGCAGCACCGTCTCGGGGTCGTTGCGCCCGGTCAGCAGCTTCATGAACAGCTCGTTGGCGCGGGGATCGTGGCGCAGCTCGTCCTTGATCAGCTCCCCGTCGCGGCGCGCCATGCGCATCGTCTCGGGGTGGATTTCGAGGCCGTCCTCCTCGGCGACCTGGAACAGCTCGATCAGCTGCACCGGATCCTTGCGGAACCAGTCGTCGGCCGGGGCGCAGATCTTGCCGCCGGCGATGCGATAGCCCTTGTGGAACCGTGGGCGGCTGCGGAATCCGGCGAGCAGGCCGCGCGGCCGGCGGCTCTGGCCCATCTGCTCGTCGATATGGGCGAGGAACACCCCGGTCAGGTGACCGACGTGCTGCGCCTGGATGAAGTAGTACTGCATGAACCGCTCGACCGCGCTTTTCCCCGGGCGGTCGGCGTAGTTCATCCGCCGGGCGACCTCGCGCTGCATGTCGAACGTCAGCCGGTCTTCGGCGCGGCGGGTGATCGTGTGCAAGTGGCAGCGAACCGCCAGCAGGAAGGCCTCCGCGCGGCGGAAGCTGCGGTATTCCTTGTCGGTGAACAGGCCGACGTCGACCAGCTCGGCCGGCTCGCGCACGCGGTGGATGTACTTGCCGATCCAGTACAGCGTCTGCAGGTCGCGCAGGCCGCCCTTGCCGTCCTTGACGTTAGGCTCGACGACGTAGCGGCTGTCGCCCATCCGCTTGTGGCGGGCGTTGCGCTCAGCCAGCTTCTCGGACACGAACTGCGCTTCGGAGCCGGTTGCGACATCGCTCCAGAAGCGCTTGCTGGCCTGGGCGTACAGCTCCTGGTCGCCCCACAAGTAGCGGCCCTCGAGGATCGCGGTGCGGATCGTCAGGTCGCTCCTGGCCATGCGGACCATCTCGTCGAGCGAGCGGCTCGAATGGCCGACCTTGAGCCCGAGGTCCCACAAGTAATAGAGCAACGCCTCGATCACCTGCTCGCACCAGGCAGTGGTCTTGCCCGGCGTGATGAAGGCGATATCGACGTCCGAATGCGGCGCCATCTCGCCGCGGCCGTAGCCGCCGACCGCGATCAGCGTCAGCCGCTCGCCCTTCGAGCGGATCGGTGCCGGGTAGAGGTCGGCGATCACGTGGTCGTGCAGGACGCGGATCAGCTGGTCGACCAGGAACGCGTAGCCGTGGGTCACTTCGTGCCCGGCAGTGGGCCGTTCGGCGAAGCGCCGGGTCAGCTCCTCGCGCCCGGCTTCGAGCGCCTGGCGCAGCAGCGCGACGATCCGCGGGCGGGCCCGGGGCGCGCCCGTGGCGGCGACCGCCTCGGCGATCGCGGCGGCCAGCTCGCGGCGGTCGATCACCGCGCGCTGGTTGGGGATGCGGAGCGCGCTCACTTCGCTTCGCACATAACCGCAAAGCGCCCGCTTGCAATCTTTGCGCGGCGGCCGCTTCCGTGCCAAAGCGCGGGCCGAGAGGGGAGCGCACCAGACCATGTTCGACCTGCTGGCCGTAGCCGCGAACGAGGCGATCCGTTGGGAGGACCTCGGCCTGAGGCCGGGGATCGACCTCGGCTTCTTCACCTTGCGCTATTACTCGCTGGCCTACCTCGCCGGGATCGTCCTCGGCTACTGGCACCTGACGCGGATGGTGAAGGCCCCGGGCAGCCCGATGGCGCAGCGCCACGCCGAGGATCTGTTCTTCTACTGCACGCTCGGCATCATTCTCGGCGGGCGGCTCGGCTACGCGGCGTTCTACAAGCCCGAGCTGTTCACCGGCTGGGTCGACGACGCGTGGGTCAAGTGGGAGCTGCTGCGGGTGACCGACGGGGGGATGAGCTTCCACGGCGGGGTCATCGGCACCACGCTGGCGATCGCCTGGGTTTCCTGGCGCGGCAAGCTGAGCTTCATCCGGGTGTGCGACTACATCGCGGTCAACGTCGGCTTCGGGATGATGTTCGGCCGCGTGGCCAACTTCATCAACGGCGAGCTGTGGGGTCGGCCGGTCGAGAGCGAGGTCGCGTGGGCAATGGTGTTCCCGCACGCCGGGCCGCTGGCGCGCCATCCGAGCCAGCTCTACGAGGCGCTGCTCGAAGGCGCGCTGGTGATCGCGGTGATGCTGCCGCTGTTCTGGAAGACCCGCGCCCGCTATCGCCCCGGTCTGCTGGTCGGCGCGTTCACCGCGCTGGTCGCCGGGGCGCGGTTCGTCGTCGAGTTCTATCGCGAGCCCGACGAGCAGCTGGCCCAGTTCGCCGCCGAAAGCGGGCTCAACATGGGTCAGTGGCTGAGCATTCCGCTGATCCTCGCCGGGCTCGGGCTGGTCGCGTGGGCGCTGCTGCGGCCGGAGCTAGGCAGCGGGCGCAAGCCAGCGGCGGCATGATCGATCGCAGTTTGGCGGACAGCTTCCGGCGGCTGATCGCGGCCACCGGGCCGATCAGCGTGGCCCAGTTCATGGGCGAATCGAACGCCCGCTACTATGCCTCCAGGGATCCGCTGGGGGCCGCCGGCGACTTCGTCACCGCGCCGGAGATCAGCCAGATGTTCGGCGAGCTGATCGGCCTGTGGCTGGCCGACATGTGGATTCGCGCGGGGCGGACCGAGCCGGTGCACTACGTCGAGCTCGGTCCCGGCCGCGGCACGCTGGCGCGCGACGCCCTGAGGGCGATGAAGCGCTACGGGCTGGCGCCCGAGGTGCACCTCATCGAAGGCTCGACCGAGCTGAAGCGGCTGCAGCTCGAAGCGGTGCCCGAGGCGCAGTTCCACGCCGACGTGTCTTCGGTGCCCGCCGACGGGCCGGTGCTCCTGGTCGCCAACGAGTTCCTCGACGCGCTGCCGGTGCGCCAGCTCGTCAAGACTCCCGACGGGTGGAGCGAGGTGATGGTCGCGGTCGACGAGGCCGGGCGGTTCGGGTTCGTGGCGGGCCGCCGGCCGATGGAGGCGGCGGTTCCCGAGGCTCGGCGCGAGGCCCCCGAGGGCACCGTGCTCGAAACCTGCCCGGCCGCGGCAGCGATCATGTTCGAGGCCGCCGGGCGGCTGGCCCAGCAGGGCGGCGCGGCGCTGTTCGTCGACTACGGCCACGACAGCCCGCGCACCGGCTCGACGCTGCAGGCGGTCGCCCGCCACCGCAAGGTCGACCCGCTGGCGATGCCCGGGGAAGCCGACCTTACCGCGCACGTCGATTTCGCTACCCTCGCCGACGTCGCCCGCTCGCGTGGCGCCCGATGGCTCGGCACGGCGCCGCAAGGCCACTGGCTGCGCGCGCTCGGCATCGAGGCGCGGGCCGAGGCGCTCGCCACGTTCGCCCCGCAGCACCGCGAGGCGCTCGCCCGCGCCGTCGAGCGGCTCGCGGGCGATGGCCAGATGGGCCAGTTGTTCAAGGTGATGGGCCTCACGGCCCCCGACTGGCCGGACGGCGCCGGCTTCTGATCGTCAGCGGCGGAAAAACTTGCCGGGCGGGGGCGGTCCGGTAGTCTGGCGAACGAGGCAACCGGGGGCGGACGATGCGGACGATCGCAGGGGCTTTGGCGGCAGGCGTGGCGGCTATCGCCATCGCGCTGGCGGGCGGCGGCGCCGCGGCGCAATCGCTGCGCGTGGGCGACCAGGTCGAGGCCTCGCCGCTGATGATGAATTCGCGGTGGGAGCCATGCACCGTGACCGCAGTCCACCCCAGCGGCGACGTCGCGGTCGCCTGCGGCCCGCGCCGCACCGAGTACGTCGTCCAGGCCCGCTGGGTCCGCGCCGCTGCCGCCACCGGCGAGGCCGTCGCCCAACCCGCCGCCGAACCTCCGCCGCAGTCGCGCCCGGGCGAGCAGGCCGCGGGTGGGTTGTGCCCCGACGCCCCGCGCGGCCGGGTCGGCCATCGCCAGCAGGAGAACGGCGTCTGCCGGATGGGCGCCGCGGTGGTCGACCGCCAGGGCCGGCAGGGAACGGTGATCGACGCCCCGGACGAAGCGTCGTGCCGCGTGTGCCTCACCGACGGGACGCACCGCGACTACCTGACGTGGATGCTCGGCACCGGCGCCGCCCAGGCTGACGCGGAGTCGCGCGCCGGCGCCGTTCCTTCGGGCGCCTATCACTGTGCCGGCGGCGCGGCCGGCAACATGGACATCACCGTCACCGGTGGCCGGTGGGATGCCTATTATGCCGAGACGCTGCCGGACGGCCGGGTCGGCATCTCCTCGCAGCCCAACGGCCGGCCGTATTACATGATCTGCGAGCGGCGCTAATCCGCCTCGCCGCGCCGATCCGGCGATGACCGCCCGGCCCCTCGGCATCGCGCGCCGCTCGATCGTGGTCGCGGCGCTGTCGACCGTGGTCGAGTGGTACGACTTCACGCTCTACCTCTATTTCGCGACCATCCTCTCGCGGGTGTTCTTCGGCGGGGGCGAGGCCTCGCTGCTGGCGACGCTCGGCGGATTCGCGGTCGCCTACCTGATGCGCCCCGTGGGCGCGGTCGTGTTCGGGCACATCGGCGACCGCCAGGGTCGGCGGCCGATGCTCCTGCTGTCGATGGCGGTGATGTCGGCGGCGATGCTGGCGACCGCGCTGCTGCCGACCCACGCGCAGATCGGCCCGGCCGCTGCGTGGCTGCTGATCGCCCTGCGCTGCGTGATGGGGTTCTCGGTCGGCGGCGAGTACACCGGCGTGATCGCCTACCTCCTCGAAGGCGCGCGGCCCGGCCGGCGTGGCCTCGTCGCCTCGCTGGCGGCGGCGGCGAGCGAGGTCGGCGCGCTGCTGGCGGTCGCGGTGGCCGCGCTCACCGTCAGCCTGACCTCCGAAGTCGAGCTGCAGAGCTGGGGCTGGCGCATCCCGTTCTTCGCCGGCGCGGCGCTGGCGGGCGCGGTCTGGCTGGCGCGACGGGCGATGGAGGAATCGCCTGGTTTCGAACGACTGCGGGCCGCGAACTTGCTCGTGCGCAATCCGCTCGGCCATGCCCTTTCGCGGCAACGCGCCGCCCTGGCGCGCGCCTTCGCCATCTCGGCGCTCGGTTCGATCACCTACTATGTCGGGATCACTTACGTGCCCGCGTTCCTGACGACGGCCGGATCGATGAGCGAGACCGATTCGCTGTGGCTGTCGACAATCGCGGCCATCGCGGTGATCCTCGTCACGCCGGTCGTCGGCCTGCTGTCGGACCGATACGGCCGCAAGCCGGCGCTGGTCGTGCTCGCGATCCTCAGCGCCGCGCTGCCGATCGCGCTGTTCGCGCTGCTGGCGGGCGCCTCGGCGGGCCAGGCCTTGCTCGGCGCCGTCGTGCTGGCCCTCGTCGCCGGCGGCGTCAGCGCGGTCGGCGCGATCGCCACCGGCGAGCAGTTCACCGAGGAGAGCCGGGCCAGCGGGCTCGGCCTCGGCTACACGGTGGCGACGGCGATTTTCGGCGGCCTGACGCCTTACCTCGCGCAACGGCTGGTCGACCGGACCGGCTCGCCGGAAATGCCAGGCGTGATGATCGCGGTCGTCGCGGTCGCGGTCCTGCCGGTGTTCCTGACGATGCGCGAGACGGCTCCGCGGACTCGCGCGCCTAGCGGGTGATGGCGGCCTTCGACACCGTCAGCTCGCAGACCATTCCGTCGGGCTCGAAGCGCCGCTCCCAGCGCCCGCCGAGCTGGCCGGTCACGCTCATCTCGACCAGCCGCGAGCCGAAGCCGTCGACGGGATTGCGCTTGGCCTTGGGCCCGCCGCGCTCGACCCAATGCAGCAGCAGCGTGTCACCCTGGTCGGCGATCGACAGCTCGACGGTGCCGTCCGCGGTCGACAGTGCGCCGTACTTGGCCGAATTGGTCGCCAGCTCGTGGAACACCAGCGCCAGCGGCGTGGCCGCGCGGGCGACGATCGCCGGGTTGTCGCCGCGCACGCTGACGCGCGCGCAGTCGCCGGTGCCGTAAGGGCTGAACAAGTCGGCGAGCACGCCGTGCAGCGTGCCCCCGCGCGCCCCTTCGGCGGGGCGGACATAGTCGTGGGCTCGGCCGAGGGCCTTGATCGTGTCGATCAGCTCTTCGCCGAAAGCCTGCACTTCGGGGCGCTTGCGCACCGACAGCGAGATCAGGCTGGCGACCACGGCGAAGATGTTCTTGATCCGGTGCGACAGCTCCTTGGCCAGCAGGTCGCGGCTTTCGGACGCGGCGTAAAGGTCGTGGATGTCGACTGCGGTGCCGAACCAGCGCACGATCTCGCCGGCCGAATCGCGCACCGGCACCGCGCGGCTGATCATCCAGCGGTACTCGCCGTCGTGGCGCCGCAGCCGGTGCTCGATTTCGTAGATCTCGCCGGTCGCGAGCGAGTGCTGCCAGGCCGCGCTGGCCTTCTTCCAGTCGTCCGGATGGAACGAGTGGCCGTCCTTGTCGTCGGGATCCCCGGTGAAATCGACCATCCGTTTGTTGAAGTACTCGAACTCGCCCTCGGGTGTCGCCGACCACGCGATCGCCGGGATCGAATCGGCGAACGTGTGCAGGTATGCGACCCGCTCGTCGTGCTCGCGGCGCGCGGCGGTGCTGTGGCGGCGCGAGCGCAGCCGGCGCATCGTCGCCTGGGCGAGGACCTCGAGGCCCTCGCGCTGAAACGTATTCAGCCCCTGTGGGCGGGCCACAGTGTCGATCACGCACAGCGTGCCCAGCGGCAAGCCTTCCTCGGACTTGAGCGGCTGCCCGGCGTAGAAGCGGATGTGCGGCTCGCCGATCACCAGCGGATTGGCCGCGAAGCGCTCGTCGAGCGATGCGTCGCGCACTTCCATCAGTGCGTCGCCCAGCATGGCATGGCCGCAGAAGGAGATGCTGCGCGGGGTCTCCTTGGCCTCGAGTCCCTCGGCGGCGAGGAACCGCTGGCGCTCCTCCTCGACCAGGCTGACCAGCGCGACCGGCGCCTTGCACAGCTTGGCGGCGAACCCGGCGATCGAGGCGAGCTCGAGATCGTCCTCGAGCGAATCGAGCGCGTAGTCGCGCAGCACGCGGATGCGCTCGTCCTCACCCGGGAAATCGGGCGCGGGCACCGGTCCGGCGGACCGAAGATCGGCGCTGACAGCGTTCAAACGGGCAACCCTCCGGACGCCAGTCTAGCTCACCGGCACGACATTAGAAAGACAATCGCCGCCGATACGATTTCAACCGTAACGAGTTTGCCGCGCCGGGCGCCTTTGCTATGGCAGCCGCGGAGGACACCCGATGCGCGCAACACCCGATTTCGATTTCGGCCTCGGCGAGGACGCCGCGATGATCCGCGAGACGGTGGCGCGCTTCGCCGACGAGGTGATCGCCCCGCGGGCCGAGGCGGTCGACCGCGACGACACCTTCCCGCGCGACTTGTGGCCGCAGATGGGCGCGCTCGGCCTGCACGGCATCACCGTGCCCGAGGCCGACGGCGGGCTCGGGCTCGGCTACCTCGAGCACGTCATCGCGATCGAGGAAGTGAGCCGCGCGAGCGCTTCGGTGGGCCTGAGCTACGGCGCGCATTCGAACCTCTGCATCAACCAGATCGCCCGCTGGGGCAGCGACGAGCAGAGGGCGAAGCACCTGCCCGGACTGATCAGCGGCGAGCATGTCGGGGCGCTGGCGATGAGCGAGCCGGCGGCGGGGTCGGACGTGGTCTCGATGAAGCTGAAGGCCGACGCCGTGCAGGGCGGCTACGTGCTCAACGGCAGCAAGTTCTGGATCACCAACGGGCACGAGGCGCAAGTGCTGGTGGTCTACGGCAAGACCGATCCGGCGGCGGGCTCGAAGGGCATTACCGCGTTCCTGATCGAGCAGGACATGCCGGGCTTCAAGCCGGCGCAGAAGATCGGCAAGCTCGGGATGCGCGGCAGCCCGACCAGCGAGCTGGTGTTCGAGGACTGCGAGGTGCCCGACGGCAACGTGCTCGGGCCGGTCGGCGGCGGAGCCAAGGTGCTGATGAGCGGGCTCGACTACGAGCGCGCGGTGCTCGCCGGGGTCCAGCTCGGGATCATGCAAGCCTGCCTCGACACGGTGATCCCCTACGTCCGCGAACGCGAGCAGTTCGGCCGCGCGATCGGCAGCTTCCAGCTGATCCAGGCCAAGGTTGCCGACATGTACGTCGCGCTGCAATCGGCGCGGGCCTACACTTACGCCGTCGCCAAGGCCTGCGACCGCGGCGAGACCACTCGCCACGACGCCGCCGGCGCGATCCTGCTCGCCAGCGAGAATGCCTTCCGCGTCGCCGGCGAGGCGGTCCAGGCGCTGGGCGGCGCCGGCTACACCACCGACTGGCCGGTCGAGCGCTACTTGCGCGACGCCAAGCTGCTGGACATCGGCGCCGGAACCAATGAGATACGCCGGATGCTGATCGGCCGCGAGCTGATCGGCGTGTGAGAACAATCGGGAGGGTCGATGTCGAGGAAGCTTTGGGCCTGCGCCGCGGCGCTGGCCGTTTTCACCGCGGTGCCGGCGGCAGCGCAGGATCAGGCGCGGCTGAACTGGGTCGAAGTCCACAGTCCCGCCATCGCCGGCAACCTCGAAGGCAACAGCGCGGACCGCAAGGTCCTGGTCGTCACGCCGCCGGGCTACGACGAAAGCCCCGACAAGCGCTATCCGGTGGTCTACTACCTGCACGGCTACTGGGCGCCGGTCGAAGCGCAGCAGGCGGGCTTCAAGCTGCACGAAGCGGTCCAGGCGGCGGCGGAGGCCGGCAACGCGCTGATCATGGTCATGCCCGACGGCTTCTCGAAGCTGCACGGCGGGTTCTATTCGAGCTCTCCCACCGTCGGCGACTACGAGAGCTTCGTGGCCGAGGACCTGGTCGGCTGGGTCGACGGCCACTACCGCACCATCGCCGAACGGGCTTCGCGCGGCCTCGCGGGCCATTCGATGGGCGGCTACGGCACCATCCGCATCGCGATGAAGCACCCGGCGACGTTCTCCAGCATTTACATGATGAGCGCCTGCTGCCTGCCGCCGCAGCCGATCGACGTTGCCACCGCGCGCCGCGTCGAGGCGATGACCGAGGCTGACCTGGCCAACGCGCAATTCGGCGAATTGGCCGCGGTGTCGACGCTGGCGACCTGGTCGCCCGATCCGACGGCCGACAACTTCCTCAAGGTCGACACCGGACTCGAGGCCGACGGCACGCTCGATCCGCTGGTCAACCAGCGGCTCGCGGCCAACTCTCCGCTCGTGCTGTTGCCGCAGTACTTGCCGGCCCTGAACTCGCTGGAAGCATTCGCCATGGACATCGGCGACCAGGACTTCCTGCTCGAAGGCAACCGGCAGTTCCGCGCCGAGCTCGACCGCTTCGGCGTGAAATACGACTTCGAGCTCTACGAGGGCGACCACGGCAACCGCATCGCCGAGCGCATCCGCACCGAGGTGCTGCCGTTCTTCGGCCAGCATCTCGACAAGTGAGGAACCGGGATATGAAGGCCCTGATCGCAGGCGCTCTGCTCGCGCTCGTTGCCGCGCCGGCCGCGGCGCAGAACATCACCGCCCCGCCGCCGCCGATCCCCGAGGGCATCACCGTCGAGGAGATCAAGGTCCACGGCGCCTCGCTCGAAGGCAACCTCGAGGGCAACGAAGTCGACCGCCAGGTCATGGTCGTGCTGCCGCCGAGCTACCGGACGAACCCCGACAAGCGCTACCCGGTGGTCTATTACCTCCACGGCTTCGCCATCGACGGGAAGAACTTCTACAACTACATGCGCGTGCCCGAGGCGGTCGCCCACAACGCCGCCGCCGGCCGCGAGTTCATCGTCGTCGTGCCGAGCACGCTGACCAAGATGGGCGGCTCGATGTACTCGAGCTCGGTCACCACCGGCGACTTCCGCAAGTTCATCGCCAAGGACCTGGTCGGCTACATCGACAGCCACTACCGCACGATCGCTAATCGCGGCGGGCGCGGGCTCGTCGGCCACTCGATGGGCGGCTACGGTACCTGGGTGATCGGCATGGACTACCCCGAGGTGTTCGACAGCCTCTGGGCGCAGAGCGCGTGCTGCGTCTCCCCCCGCACCGAGACGGTCGAATCCGCCACGGCAATGTCGGCGGTGAAGATCGAGGGCGTCGACCAGTCCGGCTTCGGAATGCGCGCCGGCCTCGCCTCGATGACCGCCTGGTCACCCAACCCGCAAAACCCGCCGTTCTACGCCGATTTCCCGCTCAAGGACGGCGCGGTCGATCCGCTGGTGATGGCCAAGTGGGCGAACAACTCGCCGCTGGCGATGGTCGCGAGCCACGTCGGCGCTTTGCAGAGCTTCGATGCGATCGGCGCCGACGTGGGCACCCGCGACGGCCTCATCCGCGACGACACGCTGATCCACGAGGAGCTCGACAAGTTCGGCATAGCGCACCGCTGGGAGACTTACGACGGCACCCACACCGACAAGATCGGCCAGCGCTTCGACGAAGTGGTGCTGCCGTTCTTCGGCGAGCATCTCGACGCGGCCACCGCAGCAAGGCCGGGCGAGCGGGGCTGACGACCGCGTGAGCGCTCCCGTCCTCGCCAGCTTGCTCGACCTCGAAAGCCCCGAAGCGAAGGCGCGCGCGGCGCATAACCGGGCGCTGGCGGAGGAGCTGCGGGCCAAGGTCGCGCAGGCGGCGCTCGGCGGGCCGGAGGCGAGCCGCCAGCGGCACACGGCGCGCGGCAAGCTTCTGCCAAGGGAGCGGGTCGAGCGGCTGCTCGATCCGGGCTCGCCGTTCCTCGAGATCGGCCAGCTCGCCGCGAACGGCTTGTACGGCGACGAGGTGCCGGGCGCGGGGATGATCGCCGGGATCGGCCGCGTCTCGGGCCGGCAGTGCATGATCGTTTGCAACGACGCCACGGTGAAGGGCGGCACCTACTACCCGCTGACGGTCAAGAAGCACTTGCGCGCGCAGGAGATCGCGCGCGAGAACCGGTTGCCGTGCCTGTACCTCGTAGACAGCGGCGGCGCGAACCTGCCGCACCAGGCCGAGGTGTTCCCCGACCGCGAGCACTTCGGGCGGATCTTCTACAACCAGGCGCAGATGTCGTCGCTGCAAATCCCGCAGATCGCCTGCGTGATGGGGTCGTGCACCGCCGGCGGCGCCTACGTCCCGGCGATGAGCGACGAGAGCGTGATCGTGCGGGGCCAGGGCACGATCTTCCTCGCCGGCCCGCCGCTGGTGAAAGCCGCGACCGGCGAGGAGATCAGCGCCGAGGACCTGGGCGGCGGCGACCTCCACGCGAGGAAATCCGGCGTGGTCGATCACCTCGCCGAAAACGACGAGCACGCGCTGACCATCCTGCGCGACATCGTCAGCCATCTCGGCCGGAACGAGGGCGCTACGCTGGAGCTGCGCGAGCCGCGCCCGCCGAAGTTCGAGGCCGACGAGCTCTACGGGATCGTCCCCGAGGACGTGCGCGCGCCGTACGACGTGCACGAGGTCATCGCCCGTATCGTCGACGGCAGCGAGTTCCACGAGTTCAAGGCCCAGTTCGGCTCCACCCTCGTGTGCGGCTTCGCGCACATCTGGGGCCAGCCGGTGGCGATCCTCGCCAACAACGGCGTGCTGTTCTCGGAAAGCGCGCTCAAGGGCGCGCACTTCATCGAGCTCGCCTGTCAGCGCGGCATTCCGCTGCTGTTCCTGCAGAACATCTCGGGCTTCATGGTCGGCGGCAGGTACGAGGCCGAGGGCATTGCCAAGCACGGCGCCAAGCTCGTCACCGCGGTCGCCACCGCCCAAGTGCCCAAGATCACCGTGGTCATCGGCGGCAGCTTCGGCGCCGGCAACTACGGCATGTGCGGCCGCGCCTATAGCCCACGCTTCCTGTTCACCTGGCCCAACGCCCGCATCAGCGTGATGGGCGGCGAGCAGGCCGCGAGCGTGCTGGCCACCGTGCACCGCGACGCCGACAAGTGGAGCAAGGAGCAGGCCGAAGCCTTCAAGGCCCCGATCCGCGACAAGTACGAGGCCGAAGGCAACCCGTACTACGCCACCGCGCGGCTGTGGGACGACGGCGTGATCGACCCGGTGCAGATGCGCGACGTGCTCGGGCTGGCGCTGGCGGCGTGCCTGGAGGCGCCGATCCCTGAGACGCCGCGGTTCGGCGTGTTCCGGATGTAGGGAACCGGCGCCTGGCCGGGCTCGTTCATGCAGTCACTTATCGGGAGGCGTGCTGTGCGGAGACGCCGATGGACTTTCCCGATGTCGTCCTCGTGCTGATCGGAGTAGTGCTGCTTGCCGCCGGGTTCGTCGTCGCGGCCATGAATCGGCGCCGCACCCACGCGCTGCGCGATCGTTTCGCCGAGGAATACCAGCGCGTGATGGAGCGGCACCGCCGCCGCTAGCGCTCGACCATGGTCGCCGGCGTCCACCGCGCGCGGCGGCGCGCGGTGCGCTGCTCCGCCGTCTCGCCGTCGTAGTCCATCGGTTCGCCGGCCAGCCCCTCGTGCGGATCTTCGAACGCGGTCAGGTTGAGCACCGTGTAGAGCCGGCCGTCGATCTTTTGCACTGCGCCCAGGTAAACGCCGCACTGCCCGCAGACCAGGAAGTCGCCGAGGCCGCGGCCGAAGCGGTAGCGCACCGCGCCCGGCCCCAGCGTGATCGTCGCCGACCCGTCCGGATCGCTCACCGAGCGCGCGTGGTGCTTGCGGCAGAAGCGGCACTGGCACGCCCGCGGCGCCAGCGGCTTGTCGGTCTCGTAAACGACGCTCAGCGCGCCGCAGTGGCAGCGGCCGGTGTGCCGCGCCATCGCCTCAAACGTCCAGGTTGGCGACGTTGAGCGCGTTCTCCTGGATGAACTCGCGGCGCGGCTCGACGATGTCGCCCATCAGGCGGGTGAAGATCTCGTCGGTGACGTCGGCGTCCTCGACCTTGACCTGCAGCAGCACGCGGTTGTCCGGGTCGAGCGTGGTCTCCCACAACTGCTCGGCGTTCATCTCGCCGAGGCCCTTGTAGCGCGCGATGCTGAGGCCCTTGCGGCCGCCCGCGAGCACCGCCTCGAGCAGCTGGCTCGGCCGGGTGATCGCGCCATCGGCGGCCACCGGGCGCGCTTCGTCGACGGTATCGTCCTCCTCGCCGGCCGGTTCCGGTTCCGCCTCGGCGGCCGGCTCCGCACCGCCTTTGGTCAGCTTCGCCGGCGAGCGGTAGACCTCGGCCTGCTCCCTCGCCAGCCGGTGCAGCTTGCGCGCCTCGGCGCTGCCGACGAAGCCCGGCTCGATCAGGTGCGCGTCGGTCACCCCGCGCCACACCCGGGCGAACGTGATCGTCCCGTCCGGGTCGAGCTCGGCGCTCCATTGCGCCTCGGGATCGCCCATGTGCAGCTGCGCGGCGGCCTGGCCGAGCGCGGCCCGGCGCTGGTCGGGCGAGCTCGCCGGATCGAGCGCGCCGGCGAGCGCCATCGCCTCGACGATTCCCGGGTCGTACTTGCGCGGGACGAACGCCATCAGGCTGTTCATCCGCAGCGCGTGCTCGACCATCGCCGCCAGCTCGGCGCCGCCGCGCGCGCCGCCGGCGGTCTCGAGCACGCGGCCCTGCAGACCGGCACCGACGAGGTAGCGGTCGAGCGCGGCCTGGTCCTTGAGGTAGACCTCGCTGCGCCCCTTGCTGACCTTGAACAGCGGCGGCTGGGCGATGAACAAGTGCCCGGCCTTGATGATCTCGGGCATCTGCCGGTGGAAGAACGTCAGCAGCAGCGTGCGGATGTGCGCCCCGTCGACGTCGGCGTCGGTCATGATGACGATCTTGTGGTAGCGCAGCTTGTCGAGCGTGAACTCGTCGCGCAGGCCAGTCCCCATCGCCTGGATCAGTGTGCCGACTTCCTTGGAGCCGATGATCCGGTCGAACCGCGCGCGCTCGACGTTGAGGATCTTGCCGCGCAGCGGGAGGATCGCCTGGTACTGGCTGTCGCGCCCGCTCTTGGCCGAGCCGCCAGCGCTGTCGCCTTCGACCAGGAACAGCTCGCACTTGGCCGGGTCGCGCTCGCGGCAGTCGCTCAGCTTGCCGGGCAGTGAGGCGACGCTCATCGCCCCCTTGCGGCTCATCTCGCGGGCCTTGCGCGCGGCTTCGCGCGCGGCGGCAGCGTCGATGATCTTCTGGATGATCGCCTTGGCGTCGCCCGGGTTCTCCTCGAGCCACTCGCTCATCTTCTCGCCCATCAGGCTTTCGAGCGGCTGGCGCACCTCGGAGCTGACCAGCTTGTCTTTGGTCTGGCTGCTGAACTTGGGGTCGGGCAGCTTGACCGAGACGATCGCCGTCAGGCCCTCGCGCATGTCCTCGCCGGTGAGCTGGACTTTCTCCTTCTTCAGCAGCCCCGACTTTTCGGCATAGCTGTTGATCGTGCGGGTCAGCGCCGCGCGGAACGCGGCGAGGTGGGTGCCCCCGTCGCGCTGCGGGATGTTGTTGGTGAAGGCGAGGACGTTCTCGTAGTAGCTGTCGTTCCACTCGAGCGCGACGTCGATGCCGATGCCTTCCTTCTCGGCCGAGACCGAGATCGGCTCGGGCACCAGCGGCTGCTTGTTGCGGTCGAGGTACTTGACGAACGCGGCGATCCCGCCCTCGTAGAACAGGTCGTGCTCGACCGGCTTGTCGTGGCGCTTGTCGCGCAGCACGATGCGCACGCCCGAGTTGAGGAAGGCGAGCTCGCGGTAGCGGTGCTCGAGCTTCTCGAAATCGAATTCGGTGACGTTCTTGAACGTCTCGGCCGAAGGCATGAAGGTGACGCGGGTGCCCTTCCGGCCCGGCGCGTCGCCGACCACCTTGAGCGGCGCCTCGGCATCGCCGTTGCGGAACCGCATCCAGTGCTCCTTGCCGTCGCGCCAGACCGTCAGCTCGAGCCATTCGCTGAGCGCGTTGACGACGCTGACCCCGACCCCGTGGAGGCCGCCCGAGACCTTGTAGGCGTTGTCCTCGCTGGTGTTCTCGAACTTCCCGCCGGCGTGGAGCTGGGTCATGATGACCTCGGCAGCGGAGACGCCCTCCTCGGCGTGGATATCGACCGGGATGCCGCGGCCGTTGTCCTCGACGCTGACCGAGCCATCGGGGTTCAGCTCGATCAGCACCAGGTCGCAATGGCCGGCCAGCGCCTCGTCGATCGCGTTGTCGGAAACCTCGAACACCATGTGGTGCAGGCCCGATCCGTCGTCGGTGTCGCCGATGTACATGCCGGGCCGCTTGCGGACCGCGTCGAGGCCCTTGAGGACCTTGATGCTGTCGGCGCCGTAGGCATTGGCGTTGGGCGCGTTGTCGGGGGTGTTTTCGGGCTTGGCGCCGGGGGTGTCGTCCATGGCGATTATATAGGGATCGCGGGGCGATTTAGGAACCCGCGCGGGCTTCCATCCACAGCGGATTCCTGATTTATCTGTCGGCTTGGGGACGGGAGACGAGACGATGCGCGCAGCGGCCTTGGCGATCCTTCTGAGTGCCCTGCTGGCAGGCCCGGCGAGCGCGCAAGTCGCCACCGGGCGGATCGAAACTTTGCGGCCCGACCAGCAGCGGTTCCGCGCGCTTTACGAGGAGCTGGTCGAGACCGACACCACGCTGTCGGCCGGCGACTGCACCCGGGCCGCCGAGCAGCTCGCCGCACGGCTCAGGGCGGCCGGGATCGCCGAGGGCAACGTCCACGTGCTGACGGTGCCCGAGCATCCGAAGGAAGGCTCGCTGGTGGCGGTCTATCCGGGCACCTCGAGCAGCGCCAGGCCGATACTGCTGCTCGGCCACATCGATGTGGTCGAGGCCAACCGCGTCGACTGGGAGCGCGATCCGTTCACCCTGGTCGAGGAGAACGGCTACTTCTACGCCCGCGGTTCGGCCGACGACAAGGCGATGTCGGCAGTGTGGGCCGACCTGCTGATCCGCTTCGCCGAGGAGGGCTATCGCCCGCAGCGCACCGTCAAGCTGGCGCTGACTTGCGGCGAGGAGAGCGACCTTGCGTTCAACGGCGCCGACTGGCTGGCCAGGAACCGGCGCGAGCTGATCGACGCCGAGTTCGCGCTCAACGAAGGCGGCGGCGGCGAGACCGACGGCGACGGCCACCTGGTGGTGCAGACCATCCAGGTCGGCGAGAAGATCTATCAGGATTACGTCCTCAGCGTCTCGAACCCGGGCGGACACAGCTCGATCCCGGCGCCGGACAACGCGATCTACCGGATGGCGGCGGCGCTCTCGAAGATCGGCGCGCACGAGTTCCCGCTGCAGTTCAACGACACCACGCGGGCCATGTTCGCGCAGGCGAAAGTGCTGCGCCCGGGCGAGGTCGGCGAAGCGGCGGCGCGGCTGGCGGCCGACCCGGGCGACACGGCGGCCGAGGCGATCGTCAACCGCGACCGCTGGCTCCACGCGCTGCTGCGCACGACTTGCGTGGCGACGATGGTCGATGGCGGCCACGCCAAGAACGCATTGCCGCAGCGGGTCGAGGCGAACGTCAACTGCCGCATCTTCCCCGGCGGCACGCCGGCCGAAGTCCAGGCCACGCTGGCCGATATCATCGGCGACGAGACGATCGCCATCCGCCCGGCACGGAGCGACAAGCCGCTGGCCCTGTCGCCGGCGCTCGACCCGGCGATCGTCGGTCCGATGGAGCGGCTGTCGCACCGTTACTTCCCCGGCGTGCCGGTGATCCCGGCGATGTCGACCGGGGCGACCGACGGGCTCTATCTCTCGGCGGTCGGCATCCCGACATACGGCGTCGCCGGCATCTGGGGCGATCCCGACGGCAACGGCGCCCACGGCCTCAACGAGCGGATGGAGGTGCGCTCGCTCTTCGTCGGGCGCGACTACCTCTACGACCTGGTCAAGGACTACGCCGGCTAAGCGCTAAGCGGGAAACCCCTCCGCTCCGTCATGGCGGGGAGCGAAGCGACGGAAGCGAAGCCGGACAAAGGCCAACCGATCCAGGGCCGGCGCGCCAAACGCCCTGGATCGCTTCGCTACGCCCGCCATGACGAAGGTTGTTCCGGCTAGAACGGCAGCGCGAACAGCAGCAGGAAGCCGTTGAGCGTCAGCAGCGCGCCGATCGCGCCGAGCACGCCCGAGGCGACGAGGATCGCGCGGTTGGTCGCGAGGATGGCCACCGAGCCGAGCACCAGCGCGAGCTGCAGCGCCACTTCGGCGAGGTCGAAATTGTCGTCCTTGGCCACCGCAACCTCGCGGGTCGCCTCGAACGCCTGCGCCTGCGCCATCAGCTGCTTCTTGCCTTCGCCGCGCAAGGGATCGTCCGGGGCCTCGGGATCCGGCTCGTCGTCGTAGCGGGCGATCGTCGCGGCATACTCCGCGATGCGCGCCTCGAGCGCCGCGCGCTCGGCGGGCGCGGCGCCGGGCAGCCGGCTCTCCAGCTCGGCGACCTCGATCTCGTAGGCGGCCTGGCGGATGTTCTTGGCCTGGTAGAACGCCCAGGTGTCGCTGGCGCGGATGTTGCTGATGATCATGTCGTCGGTGGCGTTGCCGCCGCCTAGCCCGCCGACCGCGAGGACCGCGGCCATGACCGCGATCATCAGCGCGGCGCCGCGGTTGAAGCGCTCCTCGGCCTCGTGCCCCGAGCGTTCTTCCTTGAGCTCGGCGATCAGCTCCGCCGCGTCGTTCGAATCCATCGCCGTTCCCTTGCGTCCCGTGGCCCCCGGCGCTCCTATGCAAGAGCGATGCGGGGGCCGCAAGCCGTTGAATCGGCGGGGTTCCGGGCGGGCGACTGGACAGCTCGCGGGCGGCACCCTAACGGCTCGCCATGAGCGCCGAGCACCTTCCCGACTCCATCCTGATCGTCGATTTCGGCAGCCAGGTGACGCAGCTGATCGCGCGCCGGGTGCGCGAGGCGGGGGTCTATTCGGAGATCGCCCCGTTCTCGATGGCCGAGGCGGCGTTCGCCCGGCTTCGGCCCAAAGGGATCATCCTGTCGGGCTCGCCGGCCGGGGTTCCGGAGGAGGGGTCGCCGCGCGCGCCGCAAGCGGTGTTCGACAGCGGGCTGCCGGTCCTCGGCATCTGCTACGGCCAGCAGGTCATGAGCCACCAGCTCGGCGGCGAGGTGCGGCCGGGGCACGAGACCGGCGAAGGCGGCGAGTTCGGCCGCGCGTTCCTCACCGTCACCGAGGACTGCAAGCTGTTCGACGGCCTGTGGCAGGTCGGCGAGCGGCACCAGGTGTGGATGAGCCACGGCGACAAGGTCACCCGCTTCGCCGAGGGCTTCCGCATCGTCGCCACCAGCGACGGCGCGCCGTTCGCGGTAATCGCCGACGAGGCGCGGCACTACTACGGCACCCAGTTCCACCCCGAGGTCGCGCACACGCCCGACGGCGCGAAGCTGATCGCCAACTTCGTGCGCCACGTGTGCGGCTGCGCCGGCGACTGGACGATGGCCGAGTTCCGCAAGACCAAGATCGAGGAGATCCGCGCGCAAGTCGGGTCGGGCAGGGTGATCTGCGGGCTCTCGGGCGGCGTCGACAGCGCCGTCGCCGCGGTGCTGATTCACGAGGCGATCGGCGACCAGCTGACCTGCGTGTTCGTCGACCACGGGCTGATGCGGCAGGGCGAGGCCGAGCAGGTGGTCAGCCTGTTCCGCAATTCGTACAACATCCCGCTGGTCCACGTCGACGCCGAGACGCTGTTCCTCAAAGGCCTCGAGGGGCTCGACGAGCCCGAGGCCAAGCGCAAGCTGATCGGCAAGACCTTCATCGACGTGTTCGAGGACGAGGCGAACAAGATCGGCGGGGCCGATTTCCTCGCCCAGGGCACGCTCTACCCCGACGTGATCGAGAGCGTCAGCTTCACCGGCGGCCCGTCGGTGACGATCAAGAGCCACCACAATGTCGGCGGCCTGCCCGAGCGGATGAACATGAGCCTCGTCGAGCCCTTGCGCGAGCTGTTCAAGGACGAGGTCCGCGCCTTGGGCCGCGAGCTCGGACTGCCCGAGGCGTTCGTCGGCCGCCACCCGTTCCCCGGCCCCGGCCTCGCCATCCGCATCCCCGGCGAAGTGACCAAGGAGCGCTGCGACATCCTCCGCAAGGCCGACACGATCTACCTCGAGGAGATCCGCAATGCCGGGCTCTACGACGCGATCTGGCAGGCGTTCGCGGTGCTGCTGCCGGTCCGCACCGTCGGCGTGATGGGCGACTACCGCACTTACGACAACGTCTGCGCCCTGCGCGCGGTGACCAGCACCGACGGCATGACCGCCGACGTCTACCCGTTCGACGCCGCGTTCCTCGCCCGCGTGGCGACGCGGATCGTCAACGAGGTCAAGGGCATCAACCGGGTGGTCTACGACTACACCAGCAAACCGCCCGGGACGATCGAGTGGGAGTGAGCGGGCTGTCGCTACGGCCTGCCGAGCCCGGCGACAGCGCTGCGCTGGCCGGTCTGATCGGGCAGCTGGATTACAAACCCACTGCCGATGAGGTCGCCGACCGCCTCGCGAGGATGGCTGCCGAAGATCGTCTCGTGCTCGTCGCCGAGCTCGACGGTGCGGTCGTCGGCTGCCTGAGCACGTCGACGATGCGCGTGCTCCATCGGCCGAGGCCGGTCGGGCGCATCTCGATGATGGTCGTCGACGCGGCGCTGCGCAGCCAGGGCATCGGCGCGGTGCTGGTGCGCGCGGCCGAGCAGGCGCTGGCGGCGCAGGGGTGCTACATGGTCGAGGTCACCAGCCACGTCCGCCGCACCGAGGCGCACCGGTTCTACGAGCGCCTCGGCTACGAGCGAACCAGCGTCCGGCTGGCGAAGGAGCTCTAGGCCTTGCCGGTCAGCGCCCGGGCCCAGCCGACCGCCAGCAGCACCGCCGGGACCGCCAGCACCGCGAGGCCGGTCGTGCTGTTGAGGCCGAGGACGACGAACCAGTAGAACGCCGCGGCCGCGGCCAGCACCAGCGCGGCTCCGGGATAGGCCGAAGCCGGCGCCTGGCTGAGTGGATTGACGTAGAGGCTGGCGTAGTTCCGGCCGGCTTCCGGCGCTTCGCCGTCGGCCAGCTGGCCGGGCTCGAGCACCCCGCGATAATACGGCAGGTACGCGAGCATCAGCAGCGCGTCGACCGCGATCGTCAGCACCGCGAGGAGGCCGATCGCCGGGCCGCCCTCGACGAACAGCGAGATGTAGGTCCCGCACACGTTGACCGGCATCAGCGCCGCGAGCGCGAACGGCACGCCGCGGTCGACCACCAGCAGCGCGCCGGCGACGAGGTGGATGAACATCGCCACCGCCAGCAGCCCGCTCTTGTCGAACTGGTCCATCAGCCGGACCGCCATCGGGTCCTGCCACGCGTAGCCCGGCACGAACGAGACCAGCGAGGGCAGGAAATAGTGCAGCGCGCCGAGCACCAGCGCGGCGCCGAACACGACCCTGAGGGCGCCGAGAGCGCGGCTCATGGCGCCACCTCCGGCTCGAGCGCGGCCGGGGCCGAAAAGCCCGGCAGGCTCAGGCCCGGCTTCGCATCCCGGGCGAACATCGCGCGGTAGCTGTCCCAGTAGGCCAGGCACAGCACCAGGTTGCAGCCCAGCACGGCCCAGCCGTAGACCGCCGAGCCGGTCCACCAGCCCTGCAGCTCGGTGTCCCAGTACCAGACGTTGAACGACACCGGCAGCGCCACCAGCAGGAACAGCGGCAGGCGGAAGCCGAGCAGCACGGACAGCCCGGCGACCAGCTCGGTCGCCTTGACCAGCGTGAACAGCCCGCTGTCGAGCAGGGCCATGAACACCCCGGTGCTGAGCTCCTGGTTGCCGGTCGGCTGCGGGTAGAGGCGGATGAAATGGTTGAGGCCCGCGGGGATCATCCACGCGGCGTAGATCAGGCGCACGAACCATACGGCGTATTTCATGGAGCCCTCCCCTCCACGAAGCCGGGCGCTCGGCGGCAGCCGGCTTCGGCGGCGGAGCTTAGGCCGCGCCCGGCGGTTGTAAATGGGCGGACGGGAAAAACGCGGGGCGCTACAGCGGCGGGCCGTGCGGGCTGATGGTCTCGGTGCCCTGGCTGTTGGGCGAAGCGTCCATCCACCACACGCCGTGCATGTCGCCGTTGGCGGCGCGGGTGTAGCGGACCACGCCGCTGCTGCCGTCGCGGAAGCGGAAGTTGATCGTCAGCACGCCGTCGCGATAAGTGCCGTTGCCTTCGCTGGTGTTCGGCGCTCCCCAGCGCATGCGGCAGGCCCCGCGGCGGGCCGAGATGGTCGCTTCGCCGCGATAGACGGTGTCGGCTCCGGGCAGCTTGCCGGCCACCCAGTAATGACCCGCGACCGGGCAGGCGGAAGACTTGCCGGCGGCCGGCGTCGCGATGGCCGCCAGCGCGAGCGGGCAGGCGGCGACAAGCAGGGTTCGAATCATGGCCGAGTTCCCCCACGTAGGCGGCCTGGTCATATCATGAAGCAGGGTGTCCCCTCAACGCGCGCGCCGGCGAGCCGCGGACTGCCGCCGGCTTACCAGGCGAACCCGGCTGCCACCGCGCGCTGCTCCGCCGCCGTGCTCGCGCGTCCCAGGATCCGGTTGCGATGCGGAAAGCGGCCGAAGCGGGCGATCATGCGGTGGTGGCTGACCGCGAACGGCCAGCCGTAGCGCGGACCGAGGCGGGCGTAGTAGGCCAGGCTGCGGCGCTGGTCGGCGACGAGCTCCGAGTGCATCAGCGGCATCGCCAGGAACTGGCGCTCGGTCCGCGTCAGGACCGCGTCCCAGCCGCGCGCGAGCGCGCCACGGGCGATCGCTCGGGCAAGCCGGTCGAAAGCGTAGGCGCGCGGACTCTGGCGGTAGAGGTTGCGCGGCAGCTGGTCGAACAGCAGCACCGCGGCCAGCGCCGTCGGCGGATCGTCGAGGAACTCAGGCGCCGGTCGCCGGCCGAGCCGGCCGAGCTCGCGCTCGAACCGGCGGCGCAGCACGGCATCGACCCGCGGATCGGGTCGAAACCAGTCCCGCGGGGTCAGCTTGTGGAACCAGAAATGGAGCAGCTCGGCCGCCCAGCGCCTGCCCGGGGCGGCCAAACGGCCTAGCCCCGCGTGTAGGGGACGAAGTCGTTGAGGAACACCACGCCGGTGACGTGCCCGGCGTAGCGGTCAACGGTGCGGACGACGTCGCTCGAGCACAGCTGGCTGCCGAAGCGCTCCAGCACCATCGTGTCCATCCGGCCGATCGACTTCGGGTCGCTCGGCCGCGAGACGTAGATCGTGTCGCCGGCGTCATAGACGATGCCGACGTGCTCGATCACCTCGATGCGGTTGCTGCGCAGCGCGCTGATGCATTTGACCGGCTCGCCGGCGACGCGGCCTTCGAGCATGCGGGCGAGCTTCGCCTCGCCCTTTTCGGCGAGCGTCTCGGCATTCGCCGCGGAAGCCGCGGTCAGCGCCAGCGCTGCGCCGGCGAGGAAGGTGGCGATGGTCTTCATTGCTTTTCTCCCACTTTCCGGGGACCTTGCCGCAAATGGGGTGAACGGTGGCTGACCGCAAGCCTCGGCTACGGCAGGATCGAGCCGGCCGGCGGGGCGTCGGGCTCGGGCAGGTGCCCGGGCGATGCCTCGTGCAGGCCGCGCTCCGCCGGGCCGCCGGCGAGGATGAAGCGGCGGTCGCAGTAGCCGCAGTCGACGTAGCCGCGCTCGTCGATTTGCATGTAGACCCGCGGATGGCCGAGCGCCGCCGGGCGGTAGTTCGGCCCGCCGCGGATGTCGCCGGCGCCGTCGCACCACACGCGCGGGGATTCGACCACGGTCGTTTCAGGGACGTCTTCCATCGCCCCGGCGATTAGCGGCGGCGCGCGGTTCCCGCAACCCGCAGGCCCGCCGCGGCGGGATCAGTTGAACAGGATCTGGATGACCACCGTGCCGGTATACACGCCGGGCGCCTGGTTGGCCCCGACGTTGAGCCGACCGCCGAGGCGAAACTCGGAGATGCCGTTGGCGGCGTCGATCTGGTAGTTGCCGAGGTTCCAGCCGTTGGCGCCGTTGACCGAGTGCATCTGGCCGACGCCGATGGTGATGTTGGTCATCGTCATCGTCGCCCCCGGGCCGTTGAGCGTGACCACGCCGCTATTCTCGCGGATGCGCACCCGCTGGTTGCGGCGGCCCATGATGTTGAACCGCGCCGCCTGGCACGGCCCGCTGCGCAGCAGGCCGCCGGTCACCGAGCAGCTGGCGGTGGGGTTCGGTGTGAGGATCACTGTCCCCGGGGCTGTCGGGCGAACGATCCGGCCGAAGTTCATGTCGGCGACGTTGATCACCGAGCCCGGCTCGAGGATCACCACCCCGGTGCTGGCTCCTGCAGTGTCCTGCGCGGCGGCCGGCGCCGGCGCCAGCGCCACGGCGCCCGCGGCGAGCAGCGCGCCGCCCGCGCGCTGGCGCAGCGTCAGGCGCCCCCGAAGGCGCAGTCGGCGGAAATCCCCCAATCCCATCGCGCTCGCCCTAGCCCGTCAGCCATGAAGGGCGCCGCACAAAACATGGTTACCGGCGCATTAACTTCGCAGGCTAACTACGTCGCCCGCGCGGCCGATCGCGCGGTCAATCGTAGTTGAACTCCAGGCTGAAGGTGCCGTTGTACACGCCCGGCCGCTGGTAGGCGCCGACTTGCAGCGTGCCGCCGACATGGATCGTGAAGCTGCCGTCGGGGCTGAGGATCAGGTAGCGCTGCTCGGTCGGGGTCGAGCCGAGGGCGAGCGCCGGCGAGCCGGCGGCGAAGCTGAAGCCGTTGACCCGCATGGTCGCCCCCGCCGGACCGGTCAGCGTGATCTGCCCGCCGACCGGCCGCGTGATGCGCAGCACGTAGAGGAAGCGCACCGCGCCGGTGAAGGTCGCCGCGCGGCAGGCGCCGAGGTGGACCAGGCCGTTGGTGGCAGTGCACTGCGGCGTCGCGCTCGCGGTCATGACGACGGTCCCGGGAACCTCACGCGGGGCGATCCGGCCGAAATCCATGTCCGCCTGGTTGCCGACGGTGACCGGCTGAAGGATTTCGCCGGACAGGCGTGCGGAATCGGTGTCCTGCGCCGCCGCCGAAGGGGCGAGAATCAGCGTCGCCGCGGCCGCGGCAAGGCAGCCGCCGGCCTGCGGCAGACGACGCGCCCACCCGGGCCGCCCTCGCGAACGCGCGCATCCCATCGGCCGGGGATAGCTCCCGAGCCGTGAAAGGCTTCGCACGATAATGGGTTAAATCCGTGCCAACGGCGGCGGCCGGCGATGACCCCTTTACGGTCCCGGTGGGCTGGCCCAAAGGGTGCGCCGATGCCCGAGCCCGCCATCGAGATCCGTGACCTCGTCAAGGAATATGCGGCGCAAGGCGACGCGCCGGCCAAGCTGGCGCTCAACGGGGTCAGCTTCGACGTGCCCGAAGGCGGCGTGTTCGGCCTGCTCGGGCCCAACGGGGCGGGCAAGTCGACGCTGATCAACATCATGGCTGGCCTCGTGATGAAGAGCGGCGGGACGATCCGCATCTGGGGCCACGACATCGACCGCGATCACCGCAACGCCAAGATGTGCATCGGCATCGTGCCGCAGGAGATCGTGTTCGACCCGTTCTTCACACCGTTCGAGGTGCTCGAGAACCAGTCGGGCATGTACGGCGTCGCCAAGGCGTTGCGCCGCTCGGAGGAATTGCTGCGCGCGGTCCACCTCGCCGACAAGCGCGACGCCTACTCGCGCTCGCTGTCGGGCGGGATGAAGCGGCGGCTGCTGATCGCCAAGGCGATGGTCCATTCGCCGCCGGTGCTGGTGCTCGACGAGCCGACCGCGGGCGTCGACGTCGAATTGCGCCGCCAGCTGTGGGAGCTGGTCGGCGAGCTCAACGCCGAGGGCGTCACGGTGGTCCTCACCACGCATTACCTCGAGGAAGCCGAGCAGCTGTGCGACCGCATCGCAATCATCAACCACGGCGAGCTGATCGCCAACCAGCCGACCCGCGAGCTGGTCGGCATGGCGCGCGAGAAGATCGTCCGCGTGACCGTCGACAAGGACCTGGCGGTGCCGCCGATGGAGCCGGCCTTCGTCAAGGCCGAGGTCATCGACCCGCGCACGCTGGAGGTGACTTACGACCGCGACGCCTCGAGCGCCGGCCAGGTGCTCGCGCTGGTCCAGCAGCACGGTTACGCGATCGAGGACGTCACCACCCGCGAGGCCGACCTCGAGGACGTGTTCGTGCAATTGACGAGCTCAGCGAACCGAGTGGCCTAGCAGCCGCGCTCGCAGACCAGCGAGGCGCCGTCCGAATCCCGCTCGATGAAAATGCCGCCCCCGCAGGTACCCGCGGTGAACGCTGCGTACTCGAACAGTCCGCTATACTTGGGGGCCACCGGTACCTCGGCGCCTTGCGCGGCGAGCACCTCGCGCACTTCCTCGGGCGAAGCGGCGAAACGAATTCCGCGCCGGTAGAGGCTATCGGTTTCGGGCGGAGCGACGAATTCGACCCACAGCCTTTCGATCTTCAGCCCGTGCCAAGTGCTGTTGGCAGGCAGATCGACGTGCGCTGTGTACACGTAGCCGTCAGGCATTCCTTCCATCGGCGCGCGCTTGGACTGTGGAGCGAGCCTTGCTTCGCCTATCGCCACCACGGGCGCACTGATGGCGTCGTCCGGATCGCCGCCGAGAAGCAGCAGCCCCTCGAACGCATGCTCGGTCAGCGCGTCGAACCGGCACTCGCTGGCATCGCGCAGCGCGATCGCGGAGGAAAAGTCGCCCGATGGCGCCGCGGCATTGTCCTGCGCCTGCCCGCCGGAGCACGCCACCAGCGCAAGCGACAGCAGGAGCGGCGTGTGCTTGGTCATGGACCTTTGTCATTTCCAGCACGAGGCGCTGTCAACCAGCTTTGCTTGCCGCGCCCCGCCGCCTTCGCCATGAAGCCACCGCGATGTCCGATGCGCACGACATTCTGATCATCGGTTCCGGCGCCGCCGGGCTCACCGCGGCGTTGACCCTGGCGGAGACGCGCAAGGTGCTGGTGCTCGCCAAGGGCCCGCTGACCAGCGGCTCGACCGCCTGGGCGCAGGGCGGCATCGCCGCCGTGCTCGATGCCGGCGACACGTTCGAGCGGCATATCGAGGACACGATGATCGCCGGCGCCGGGCTTAACCGGCGCGAGACCGTCGAGTTCGTCATCGAGCGCGCGCCGGCGGCGATCGACCGGCTGTGCGACCTCGGCGTGCCGTTCAACCGCGACGGCAAGGACCTGCACCTGACGCGCGAGGGCGGCCATTCGCACCGCCGCATCGTCCACGTCGCCGACGCCACCGGGTGGGCGGTGCAGGCGGCGCTGCTCAAGGCGGCCGCGGCCAATCCCAACATCACCCTGCTGCCCGACCGGAGCTGCATCGACCTGATCACCGGACGCCACGAGGAGCGCTATTCGGGGTCGGGCCGGGTGTGGGGCGCCTACGCGCTCGACACCGCCACCGGCAAAGTCGCGGCGCACGTCGCGCGCGCGACGATCCTCGCGGCGGGCGGGGCCGGGCGGGTGTACCAGTTCTCGACCAGCCCGAGCGGCGCGACCGGCGACGGCATCGCCATGGCCTGGCGCGCGGGGTGCCGCATCTCCAACATGGAGATGATGCAGTTCCACCCGACCTGCCTCTACCACCTCGAGGTCAAGAACTTCCTCATCACGGAGGCGGTGCGCGGCGAGGGCGGCCAGCTCAAGCACCCCGAGACCGGCCACCGCTTCATGCCCGACTACGACGCGCGCGCCGAGCTCGCCCCGCGCGACGTGGTGGCGCGGGCGATCGACGATCAGATCAAGCGCTTCGGCCTCGACTACGTCCACCTCGACATCAGCCACATGCCGGCCGAGTTCGTCATCGGCCACTTCCCGACGATCCACGAGAAGCTGCTCGGCCTCGGCATCGACATGACGAAAGAGCCGATCCCGGTCGTGCCCGCGCAGCACTACACCTGCGGCGGCATCCTCATCGGGCTCGACGCGCGCACCGACCTGCCCGGCCTGTGGGCGGCGGGCGAATGCACCGAGAGCGGCCTCCACGGCGCCAACCGCCTCGCCTCCAACAGCCTGCTCGAATGCTTCGTGTTCGGCGAGGCCGCCGCGCACGACGTGCTCGAGTGCTTCGACGATCTCGACCCGGTGCCGCCGATCCGCGAGTGGGACGAAAGCCGCGTCACCCAGTCCGACGAGGAGGTCGTGATCCGCCAGAACTGGACCGAGATCCGCCGCTTCATGTGGAACTACGTCGGCATCGTGCGCACCACCCGGCGGCTCGAGCGCGCGGCGCACCGCATCAAGCTGCTCAACGGCGAGGTCGAGGACTACTACGGGCACTTCCGCGTCACCACCGATCTGGTCGAGCTGCGCAACCTGCTGCAGTGCGCCGACCTGATCGTGCAGAGCGCGCTCAAGCGCCACGAGAGCCGCGGCCTGCACTTCACGCTCGACTATCCGCAGACCGACCCGGTCGCGCGCGACACGGTGCTGGTCCCCTAGCTCAGCTCGAGCTGGGTGAAGCGCACCGGCATCACCGGCCGGACCTCGGCGGTGCGGTCGCCGGTCTTCACCACCACGCTCAACTGCTGCACGTCCGGCCCGCCGAGGGGGATGACCATGCGGCCCCCTTCGCGCAGCTGGCCGAGCAGCTCGGGCGGCGGCTCGGGCGCGGCGGCGGTCACCAGCACCGCGGCGAACGGCGCGTGCTCGACCCACCCGCGCGAGCCGTCGCCGGCGCGCACCCTGACGTCGTAGCCGAGCGCGGCGAAGCGCGCCTCGGCGGCCTCGGCGAACTCCTCGACGATCTCGACGCTGAATACCTCGGCGCCGAGCTCGGCGAGGACCGCGGCCTGGTAGCCGAGCCCGGTGCCGACCTCGAGCACCCGCAGCTCCGGTTCGACCTGCAGCAACTCGAGCATCAGCGCGCCGATGAACGGCTGCGAGATGGTCTTCTCGAAGCCGATCGGCAGCGGGCTGTCGTGGTAGGCGGCTGCGGCCAGCTGCGCGGGCACGAACAGGTGCCGCGGCACGTCGAGCAGGGCGCGGCGCAAGTCGGCGTCGAGCGCGGCCTTGCCGATCTCGTCGCTGGCGAGGTCGAAATGCATGTCGACGATCTCGACCATGTGCCGCCGGAAGATCGCCAGGTGCTGCTCGGTGATCGGCTTCATCGCGATTCGAAAGCCGCCGGCCGGGCATTGTTCCGCTTCATCGGGGGCGCGGCACGAAGCGTTCGCGCGGCGTGCCGTTGACGTGGAACAGCCGCTCGACCGGGAACTTGATGACCATCCCCGACTGCTCGAGCCGATAATCGTAGATCGCTCCGAGCAGGCCGGCCATCGGCCCGCCCTCGACCCGCGCGCCGATCGCGTCGAAGCCGAGCGCGAGGCCTTCGCCCATGCTCCCGGTCCAGCGCCCGACGCGCACGGTGACGGGACCGCGATGGTGCTTGCCCGGGCGCGGCAGGACCTGCTCGATCCATTGCCGGGCGACGCCGTACTGCCGCTCCTCCGCCGGCAGCGTGTGCATCTGGTAGTCGGTCGGCCGGGCGACGAACCAGCCCATGATCGCGCGCGCCACGGTGGTGTTGCCGCCGCTGGCGGTGTCGGTCAGGTCGAGCACGACCGGCTGCCCCGGCCGCGCCCGCGCCATCGCCGCGTCGAACGCCGCGATGGCCCCGTTGTCGCCGAGCGAATCGTGGAAGCGGATGACGAGCGCGCCGCCCTCCTCGCTGGCGCCCAGCAACGGGCGATCGAGCAGCTGCCCGACATAGAGATTGGGCAGCTCGAGCTGGCGCGTCTCGCCGCCGCGGGCGACCGTCAGGTGCCGCGGCGCGTTGCGCCGTCCGGCGGCGAGCACCCGCGCGGCATAGCCGGCGCGCTCGGCGGTCACCGGCAGGCCGAGGTCGGCCCAGAACATCTCCACCGCGCGGGCGAGCGGGACCGCGCCGACCGCCACCAGCCGGTCGCCCGCGCGGATCCCGGCCTGCTCGGCCGGCGAGCCCTCGCGCACCGCGCCGATGGTGAAGTCGGGCTCGATCCACAAGTCGGAGTAGCTCGGCACCAGCGCCCAGCTGTCGGCCAGCGAGGCGCCGGTGATCGCGTGATGATCGGCGAGCACGGTCAGCGCGCGCTCGGCATAGCGGACCAGCTCTTCCTGCGAATCGACCTGGCCGGCCTCGGCGCGCAGCATGTCGCTGAGCGGCATGCGCCCGCCGTCGAAGCGGTCGAGATAGGCGTAGTCCTCGTTGACCAGCCGCTCGATCGAGCGCGCGTCGGCGGCGAAGTCGGGCGCGGGTTCGTCCGCTCCCACGAGGACGGGGGTGAGCAGCAGAAGGACCGCGCGCTTCCAGGCCATCGCGCGCCCCTAGCACGCCCGCGGGGTTCAGACGATGCCGGCGACCAGGCCCAGCTTGAGCGCTTCCTCGGCCGGCACGTACCAGTTGTAGAGCGCCTTCTCGAGCAGCTCGTCCATGCTCACCTGGCTGCCGGCGATCAGCTTCTCGAAGGCCTGTTGCTCCAGGTCGATGCCGGTTTCGATCTCGTGGCACTTGGCCCTGAGCAGTGGCAGGCTCGAGCGGATCGGCCCGGACAGCTTGACGTCCTGCTCGAGCTGGCGGGAATGGATCAGCAGGACCGCATCCCGGGTGAGGTAGCGGTCGCCGCGCGGGAAGCCCGACATCAGCGTGACGCCGGCCGAATAGACCACGGTCTTGCCGAGGAACACGAACCGCCGCGGCCTGAGCCGCGCGCGCGTGCCCTCGATGTCGAGCATCGCCCGTCGGCCGAGCTCGGCGTCGCCGCCGAGCGTGGTCAGCTCGAGCGTCACCGGATCGGTCCCGTCGTCGATCGCGCCGAGCTGGCAGGCCAGCGATTCGAGCATCTTCTCGTCGACCGGGCCGAGCAGCGAGACTTGCGGCTCGCTCAGGGTCACGGGGACGCCGGCATCGTCGCGGGCCACTGACATCTCCTGTTGGGTTGGGGGCACCCGTCTCCAAGGCCTCGTGCGCGCCCATGGTTCCCATCTTGACGAAAGCTAATCGCGCCCGCCCGGCAGCAAAGCTGCGCGGTTCGATTCAGATGATTCACCGCCGCGCAACGCACAGGTTTTTTTCCGCAGAGTCATTTTGACTCTTGCGCCCCCCGCCAGTGCCGCTTTGACCACGCGTCGCGGCGTGTTGCTCGCCTCACACACCCGCGCATGACGCCGCTCGCGAGAGTAAATCGCGCGTTTACCCTCTTGCGCGCGATTCGGCTCCGATTCACTATGGCTTGTGGCTGGGTTGCCGGGGGCACCCACAATACCTAGATTCCGCATGACCGCGCGCCCGTCGCGCCGTCACCCGGAACCGGGCATGTCGGAGCCCTCCTGGAAGCCCGGCTGGGGACAGGCGGGGGATAAGTTTTTCCCTGCCGCCGCATGCGAGTTGCTAGGCTGGCGCATTGCCCGCCGATTCGAACACATGCGGAACATCGAACACGATCCGGCATTCGGATCAGGCATGAGCGGGGGGCGCTGAAATGGACTTTCGGAACGGGGACGAAGCGGCGATGGGTCTCGGCGACAACGGCAATGCGGCCACGCTCGAAGCGGACGTCCCGGCGAAACCAGGCAAGGCGATCAAGATGGACCGGAAGGATACGGGCAGCGAGGCGCTCGTCGCGGACGCGGCGGAAGCGGCGATCGCCGGGGCGATGGCGGAAGCGGTCAAGGTGGCCGCGGCCGCGGCGGGCGACGATTCGAAGGCGGTGCGCGCGCGCCGCTTCGCCGTCGTCACCGACGAATCGCGCGATGCGCTGCTGACCGATTTCGGCAAGGAAACGCTGACCGACCGCTACCTGCTGCCCGGCGAAAGCTACCAGGACCTGTTCGCCCGGGTCGCCGATTGCTACGCCGACGACGAGGCGCACGCGCAGCGGCTTTACGACTACATCTCGAAGCTGTGGTTCATGCCGGCGACCCCGGTGCTGTCGAACGGCGGCACCAACCGCGGCCTGCCGATTTCGTGCTACCTCAACTCGGTCAGCGACAGCCTCGAAGGCATCGTCGGCACGTGGAACGAGAACGTCTGGCTCGCCTCGCGCGGCGGCGGCATCGGCACCTACTGGGGCAACGTGCGCGGGATCGGCGAGCCGGTCGGCCTCAACGGCAAGACCAGCGGCATCATCCCGTTCGTGCGCGTGATGGATTCGCTGACCCTCGCGATCAGCCAGGGCTCGCTGCGGCGCGGTTCGGCCGCCTGCTATCTCGACATCTCGCACCCCGAGATCGAGGAGTTCCTCGAGATCCGCAAGCCGTCGGGCGACTTCAACCGCAAGGCGCTCAACCTGCACCACGGCGTGCTCGTCAGCGACGCGTTCATGGAGGCGGTTCGCGCCGGCGAGCCGTGGGAGCTCAAGAGCCCGAAGGACGGCTCGGTCCGCGCCACGGTCGATGCGCGCTCGCTGTTCCAGAAGCTAGTCGAGACCCGCCTCGCGACCGGCGAGCCGTACATCGTGTTCTCCGACACCGTGAACCGGATGATGCCTAAGCATCACCGCGAGCTGGGCTTGAAGGTCTCGACCTCGAACTTGTGCTCGGAGATCACCCTGCCGACCGGCCGCGACCATCTCGGCAACGACCGCACCGCGGTGTGCTGCCTGTCCTCGCTCAACCTCGAGACGTGGGACGAGTGGAACGGCGACAAGCTGTTCATCGAGGACGTCATGCGCTTCCTCGACAACGTGCTGCAGGACTACATCGACCGCGCGCCCGACGAGATGGCCCGCGCCAAGTACTCGGCGAGCCGCGAGCGCTCGGTCGGCATGGGCGTGATGGGCTTCCACTCGTTCCTGCAGGCGAAGGGCCTCGGCTTCGAAAGCGCGATGGCCAAGGCGTGGAACCTCAAGATGTTCAAGCACATCGCCGCCAAGGCCAACGAGGCCTCGATGGTCCTGGCCGAAGAGCGCGGCGCCTGCCCCGACGCCGAGGAAGTCGGCGCGATGGAGCGCTTCAGCTGCAAGATGGCGATCGCCCCGACCGCCTCGATCAGCATCATCTGCGGCGGCACGAGCGCCTGCATCGAGCCGATCCCGGCCAACATCTACACCCACAAGACGCTGTCGGGCAGCTTCGTGGTCAAGAACCCGTACCTCGAGAAGCTGCTGCAGAAGAAGTCGAAGGATTCGACCGCGGTGTGGAACTCGATCCTCGAGCGCGGCGGCTCGGTGCAGCACCTCGACTTCCTCACCGCCGAGGAGAAGTCGGCCTACAAGACCAGCTTCGAGATCGACCAGCGCTGGCTGCTCGAGTTCGCTGCCGACCGTGCGCCGTTCATTGACCAGGCGCAGAGCCTGAACCTGTTCATCCCGGCCGACGTCGACAAGTGGGACCTGATGATGCTGCACTTCCAGGCGTGGGAGAAGGGCATCAAGTCGCTCTACTACTTGCGCTCGAAGAGCGTGCAGCGCGCCGGGTTCGCCGGCGGGGTCGAGGCCGACAACACCGCCGAGGCGCCCAAGTACGAGCTGGCGAGCCAGACCGACTACGAGGAATGCCTCGCCTGCCAGTAGCAGGCGCGGTCACCCTCACCTTCCCACGCCGCGGCGCGGCGCGGGCCCCGTCCTCTCCCGGTGGGAGAGGGAAAGAGCGCCGAAGGCGCGAAAGGGTGAGGGTATGAAGGGCTACGACAAGGCCCCCTCCGGCACCGTCGATCGCGCCCGGCGCCTGCGCCGCGACATGACCGATGCGGAGAAGCGCCTGTGGCGCGCGCTGCGCGAGGCCTTTCCGGAGGCGAAGTTCCGCCGGCAAAGTCCGGTGGGCCCCTACATCGCGGATTTCCTCAGCTTCCGGCACCGGCTCGTCATCGAACTCGACGGCGGTCAACACACGCCCGAAACGGACGCGGCCCGCACCCGATACCTCGAACGCGAAGGCTTCGCGGTGCTGCGCTTCTGGAACAACGACGCCCTGGCGAATACGGCGGGCGTCATGGCGCAAATCTCCCTCTCCCTCGGGGAGAGGGAAGGAGCGCCGAAGGCGCGACAGGGTGAGGGTGAGCAGCCATAGCACCCTCACCTTCCCACGCCGCTGCGCGGCGCGGGCCCCTTCCTCTCCCGGTGGGAGAGGAGAAAAGGTCACTCTCCCCCTTCCTCGGGCGCCGGCGGCTTCCCTGTGCTCGCCGATTGCGTTCGCGGCCGGCATGGCTAATCTCGCGTGCGGGGGACCTGCTCGCGCGATGCACGAAGCAGCGAAACGATGCAGGACCCCCACCGGGAGGAGCCGATGCCGCGCGCGATCCGCCTTGCCGCCACCGTCGGCCTCGTCGCGCTGCTCGCCGCGTGCGCCCGCCAGGCTGCGGACACGGTCCAGCACGCCGCCGGCACGCCGGGCTTCCTCCACGGGCTGTGGCACGGGTTCGTGTTCCCGTTCGCCTGGATCGGCTCGCTGTTCGACCCCGCCATCGCCTTCTACGCGGTGCCCAACAACGGCGGGTGGTACGACTTCGGCTTCTTCCTCGGCATCACCGTGCTCGGCGGCGGGTCGATGTTCGGCTCGCGGCGCAAGCGCGGCTAGGCGCGGCCGCGGCCGGATTTTTTCGGGAGCGATTCCAGCGGCTAGCCGGGGGCGGTAACGAAAAATTGACCAGTTGCGCGCAACCCTCCCGGGCATGCGTGTGAACGGCCAGACTCCGCACTTGCACGCGGCGACGCCGGTGGCGGTCAGCCGCTATTTCGCGCTGTACCTGGCGCAGATCGGCTGGATCGCGCTCGGCGCGTACTTGTTCGCCCACGCCTACTGGCCGTCGTCGTGCCGGCCGGACGACGTGCTCGAGATCTACGGCTGCTCGATGCGGCTGGCCGACCAGCGCGGGTGGGTCGAATCCGGGCTGATGACCTGGCTGTGGTCGACCCCGCTGCTGCTCGCGCTGGAGATCTCGCGCCGCTTCAACAAGCCGCGCCGCTGAGCCTCAGTCGTTGCGGTCGCCGGGGCCCTCGCCGTCGCCGGGCGCCGCCAGCTCGTCGGCGTCCTGCTCCATCGCCGCCTCGCGCAGCGCCGCCTCGGCATTGCCGTCGCCGGCCTGGGCGACGGTGGCTTCGGCGTCGTCGCCGCGCTCGTCCTGCTGCAGCTCGGCCTGCGCCGGCTGCGCGGGGGTCTCGCCCTCGCGCGGGCCGGTGCGCGGCGGCTCGCCGGGCGCGCGCTCCTGCTTCAAGGTGACGTTGCGCGAATCGTGCGGCTCGTACTCGCCCATCTCATGACTCCTCGGGGCTACTTTCCTTCGGGCAGCGGGAGATCGTCGCCCGGCGCGCCGCGCGCCCGCCCGGCCTGCCGTTCCTGCCGCTCGGGCTGGACGATAGCGTCCCACTCGACGCGCGGCTCGGGCGCGCTCGGGGTGATATCGCCGTCGCGGTGGGCCAGCTCGCTCGCCGGGTAGTCGCCGCCGGGGGGCAGCGTGCCGCCCCCGCCGGCGTCCTGGTCGGCCTCGTCGTGCTGCTGCGCCGCGCGGCCCTCGACCGCCTCGGCCGGCGCCTCGCCGGGGGCGCGCCCGTCCCGTTCGCGCGACGGGAATTGCGCCCCGCGCTGCTGCTGTTGCCTGAGCCAGGTCCACATCGGCCGGTGTCCTTGCGAGCGCGACCGGCCGGAAAAGCCGGTCCACCTCAAGGCAATGCGCGGCGCGGGCCATTCGTTCCGCTTGTCGGGCGGCCGCGACAATATAGATTGCCGCCGGGGAGGAGCGGGTGACCGGGTGGGATTGGCCGACGACGGCGGTGTGGGGCGCCCTGGCGTTCGGCGCGGCGGCTGCGCTGGCGGCGCAAACCCATCGCCACGTGCGGCGGGCCTTTCACCAATGGCGCCTCGCCCGGCGGCTGGCGCGCGATCCGTACATTTTGCGCGACGAGATGAACGAATACCAGCATGCGATCGGCGAGGACCTCGGGCCACTCCAGGTGCCGCAGATCGCCAAGCGCTCGCTCGTCGCCGGCCTCGTCTACGCCTTCGGTGCCTGGTTGATCGAGAACGACCTCGACCGTTGGTGGGATAGGGTCGAGGGCGCGCTTCTCGCCGGGGCGCTGCTATACGGGCTGTGGCGCTGGCTCAACGACCCTCCGGAGGCGCGGGCACATGACGAGGAGTGGGAAGGCGCGGAATTCCTTCGTCGCGACAACGGGTTGAGCTTCGCCGCGGCCGTGACCATCGTCATGCTGCTCCTGCTCGCCGCGATCATGCTGTTCTGACGCCGCCATTCGACCCGCCCGCCGGAGTGCGCCAAAGGGCCGGGTTATCCCCGCCGAATCATTCGCGCTTGCTATCGAATCGGCGGCATGATTCCCTACATTGGCCGGGTCGCCGCAACCGCCGTCGTCACCCACGGAGCCACCAGATGTCGCTGCTCGAAGCCCGCAAGACCTACAAGCCGTTCGAATACCCGTGGGCCTACGAGTTCTGGAAGCGCCAGCAGCAGATCCACTGGATGCCCGAGGAAGTGCCGCTCGGCGAGGACTGCCGCGACTGGGCGCAGAAGCTGTCCGACCACGAGCGCAACCTGCTCACCCAGATCTTCCGCTTCTTCACCCAGGCCGACGTCGAGGTGCAGGACTGCTACCACGACAAGTACGGCCGGGTGTTCAAGCCGACCGAGATCAAGATGATGCTCGCCGCGTTCTCCAACATGGAGACGGTGCACATCGCCGCCTACAGCCACCTGCTCGACACGATCGGCATGCCCGAAAGCGAATACGGCATGTTCCTCGAGTACGAGGAGATGAAGGCCAAGCACGATTTCCTGCAGGAGTTCGGCGTCGACAGCGACGAGGACATCGCCCGCACGCTGGCGATGTTCGGCGGCTTCACCGAAGGGCTGCAGCTGTTCGCCAGCTTCGCCATGCTGATGAACTTCCCGCGCTTCAACAAGATGAAGGGCATGGGCCAGATCGTGAGCTGGAGCGTGCGCGACGAGAGCCTTCACTGCGAGGGCATCACCCGGCTGTTCCACACCTTCGTCAAGGAGCGCGGCTGCCTGACCAAGGCGGTCAAGGAAGACATCATCGACTGCTGCCAGAAGACCGTGCGGCTCGAGGACGCGTTCATCGACCTCGCCTTCGAGCAGGGCCCGGTTCCGGGGATGAGCCCCAAGGAGATCAAGAAGTACATCCGCTACATCGCCGACTGGCGCCTGGGCCAGCTCGGCTTCGCCCCGGTCTACATGGTCGACGAGCACCCCCTCCCCTGGCTCGCCCCGCTGCTCAACGGCGTCGAGCACGCCAACTTCTTCGAGACCCGCGCGAC